>DASTPP010000099.1:0-21258 GCA_035762175.1 Polyangiaceae bacterium
CGAGTGCTGCCTGCCCGACCCCAACCACAAGGAGGGCGAGGACGCGCTCATCGCGCGCGCCCTGCAGCTGCACCCCGACGACGGCGAGCTGCAGAAGCGCGCCGCCGCCAACAACTACCCCTCCCGCTTCCGCAAGTTAGCGAGAGGCCATGGCGCCCGTCCGCCGGCGTCGCCGCGCGCGCGCTCGCGCCCCTGCCCGCTGGGGCGCGCTGATCGCGTCGGCCTCGCTCGGCGCGTGCGGCGGCTCGTCGCCCCTGCTGCACCCGGCGCACGTCGAGCCCGAAGGGGTGGTCGTCGCCGGCGCGGGCGTGAGCGGGCAGATCACGCTCGGCGGGGCCGAGCAGGCGGTGCTCGACGCGCGCGCCGCCTCGCCCGGGGGGGCGCCCGCGGCCGACCCCCGCACCTACCGCCGCGGCGCCGTCGCGCTCGCGTCGTTCGCGCCGGGCGTCGCGCCCTGGGTCGGCGCCCGCGTCGGGCTCGGCGGCCAGAACGAGGCGGGGCTCGCGTACACCGGCCGCTCGCTCCGCGTCGACGCCCGGCACGCCTTCGGCGACGAACGCTGGGCCTTCTCGGCCGGCGCCGGCGCGCACGGCGTGCTGCGCCAGCGCGAAGACGACCCCGGGCTGAGCGGCCTCGATCTGAACGAGGTGAGCGGCTACGGCTTCGACCTGCCGCTGATCGCCGGCTGGCAGAGCGACGCCGGGCTCATCCGGGCCTGGGGCGGGCTGCGCCTCGGCTACGAGCGGCTCGGCGGGCGCGTCGGCCTCGGCGAGCCCGACCCGGTCTCGCTTTCGGCCTGGCGCGCGTGGGGCGGCGGCCTCGTCGGGCTCGCCATGGGCTTCCGCCACGTCTACGTCGCGCTCGAGCTCGACGCGGCCTACCACCGCGCCGAGGGCCGCCTCGGCGACGAGCGGGGCCTCGAGCTCGAGGGCCTGACGCTCGCGCCGGGCGGCGCGCTGCTCGGGCGCTTCTGAGGTCGCGCCGGTCGCTACGCGCCCCCGTCGCGCGCCGGTCGCTCGGCCCCTCCGGCGTGCGCCGGTCGCTACGCGCCCCCGTCGCGCGCCGCCATCGCGGCGAGGCCCGCGCGCACGACGTCGGCGGCGAGGCGGGAGGCGTCGTGGTGGTGGCGCAGCCACTCGGCGCGCGCGCCCGGGCCGACGAGGTTGGCGACCCCGAGCACGCAGGCCCAGGGTACGGCCGCCGCGTCGCACGCGGCCGCGACGGCGAAGGCCTCGAGGTGCTCGCAGGCGCAGCCGCTCTCGCGGGCGAGCTCGGCGGCGAGGCGGGCGTCGGTGGTGATTGCCGCGAGCGTGAGCACGTCGGCGGGGCGCGCGCCGGCGCGGCGGAAGGGCTCGGCCCAGCCCCCCTCGGGCTCGAGCCGCCGCCTCTGCGCGTCGGGCATGGCGCCGAGGCCGAGGGCGCGCGCCCCGTCACCGAAGTGCACCGAGCGGGCGACGACGACCTCGCCCACCGCCACGCCCGAGCCCGGGTAGGCGCCGCAAGTGCCGCTGAAGACGACGAACGAGGGGCCGACGCGGGCGAGGGCGCGGGCCGAGCCGAGGGCGGCGTCGACGGGGCCGATGCCGACGGCGACACAGAGGGCTTCGCGACGCTGTGCGTCAAGCTCGACCCTGCCCTGGCCGTCGGGCCGGAAGGGGGTAAGCTCAGGGCCGAAAGCCGAGACGATGAGGAAGGGGGGCATGGGGGCGGGCGTAGGGGTAGCGGGGGGGCGCTGCTGGCGAAAGGTTTTGACGACGCCGCGCGCCGTCTGCGGGTGCTTGCTCCCGGGCGGCGGTGGCCTTAGGCTGGGTTACCGTTCAATGGCCGACACGCCCGTACGTCTCCGTTCGTGTTGGGGCGCCTGGGCGTCGGCGTGCCTGGCGCTCGGCGTCGCGGCGTGTTCGCCCGAGGCCGAGGGGGCGCCCGGCGACGAGGCGCCGGCGGCGACGCACGCCTACTTCACGGTCGAGCGCGCGCGCGACGCCGACGACGACGGGGTGCGCACGCAGGTCTCGGCGCGCTTTCTGCGGCTGCAAGAGGGGTCCGACCCGCGCGTGGCGGCCGAGCTGGTGGGGGCGATCACCGAGCCGCCCTCGCGCGCGGGCTGTCAGCCGCTCGGGGCCTCGGGCTCGCGGCTCGCGCTGGGCGGCCTGACGCCGGTCGAGCTGGCGCGCGCGGGCGACGTGGCGGTCGAGTCGTCGAACCGGCCGACGCACCTGACGGCGCGGGCCTACCCCGACGTGGCGCATTTGGTCTCGGGCGTCGTGTACACCTCGCCCGAGGTCGCCTCCGACGTGCCGGCCGACGCGACGTCGATCACCTTCCAGGTGGCGGCGGGCGAGCGGGTGCCGGCGCTGCGGGTGACGGTGCCGATGCCCCGGGGCGTCGACGACCTGCGCGTCAACGGCATGCCCTTGCGCGCGGCGGTGGCCACGGCGCTCGGGCGCGCGCCGATCACGTTCACGTGGTCGAACGACGAGGGCAAGACCTTCCTCGACGTCGCGGCGGTCGAGGCGGGGGGCGCGGCGACGCGCTGGCGCTGCGTCGGCGACCGCGAGGGCGCGCTCGCGCTGCCGGCGTCGATCGCGCTGACGGCGTCGGCGCTCGAGGTGACGGCGCACCACCTGACGGTGTCGCCGTTCCAGGCCGAGGCGCTGGCGGGCGGCCAGGTGCAGTTCGACACGACGACCTCGGGCCGGCTGCCGCTGGCCGACGGGGGTGAGTGAGCGCCGGGGCGCCCACGCGTCGCAGCGCCGCGGCCCTCGGGGGCTGGGCCCTCCTGGCATCGTCGCTCGCGCTCGCGGCCCCGCCGCCCGCGCCGAAGGCCGCCCCGGGCAAGGGCGGGGGCAAGGCCGCGGCGAAGGCGCCGCGGGTGACGGCGAATTACCAGGCCTCGTCGCGGCGCTGGCACCAGGCGCCGCCGGGCGCGGGGGCGCCGCGCGACGCGGGGGGGCGCCCGAAGCTCGTGCTCGTGTCGCTGAACAGCGCCGAGCGCGTCGAGCTCGAGGCGCCGACCGACGGGGGCGGCTTCGACGCGCGGGCGCTCGACCTCGCCGCGCACGTGCTGCGCGACACGCACCGCGATCTCGAGCACCCGGTCGACCCCACCTTGGTCGACGTCCTGTACCGGGCGCAGCGGCACTTCGACGCGCCCGAGGTGCGGGTCATCTCGGGCTACCGCGCGCCCTCGGGCCGCGGGCGCAGCAACCACGGCAAGGGCCGCGCGGCCGACGTCATCTTGCCCGGGGTGAAAGACGACGCCCTCAGCGCGTGGGCGCGCACGGTGGGCTTCCTCGGCGTGGGGCTCTACCCGACGAGCGGCTTCTGCCACCTCGACGTGCGAGCCAAGAGCTACTCGTGGGTCGACCGGAGCGGCCCCGGCCAGCGGCGCCGCGAGGTGCCGGTCGGCAAGAAAGAGTGGGCCAAGGTCGACGCCGAGGCGGCGCGGCAGCACCCGCGGGGCGTGCCGCCCTTCGTGCTGCCCTCGGGCTCGGTGAGCGAGGTGTGGCAGGGGCGGGGCCAGGCCGCCGCGGCCGACGAGGGGCCCGAGCACGAAGAAGACGAAGCGCCGGGCGAGGCGGGCGGCTGAGGGGGCGATGCGGCGGGGCGGCGGCGTCGGCGGCGGGACCTGGCCCGCGCAGGTGGCCGAGCTCGAGGCGCAAGAGCGGCTGCGCGAGGCGGCCGAGCTCTGCGTGCAGCACGGCGACCCTTCGCGCGCGCTCGCGCTCTTCGAGCGGGCGGCGCTCTTCGCCGAGGCGGCCGCGTGCGCGCTCTCGCTCGGCCAGGGCGCGCGCGCCCTCTCGCTCGCGGCCTTCGCGGGCGACGACGCGCTGCTCGAGCGGGCGGCCGAGCTCGTCGAGCCGTCCGAGGGGCGGCGCGTGGCCGAGGGGCTCGAGGCGCGCCGCCTCTGGAAGGCGGCGGCGCTCGCCTTCGAGCGGGGGGGGCTGCCGGCGCGGGCGGCCGAGGCGTGGTCGCGCGCGGGCGAGGCGCTGCGGGCGGGGGCGTGCTTCGAGGCGGCGGGCGACGCGACGGGGGCGGCGCGGGTGCTGACGGCGGCGCACCGGCAGCGGCCGGGCGAGGCGCCGGTCGCGCTCGCGCTCGGCACGCTGCTCGCGCGGGGCGGGCGCTACGAGGCGGCGGCGCGCGTCCTGCAGAGCGTCGAGGGCGATCGCCCCGAGGCGGCCGAGGCGCGGGCGCTGCTCGCCCACGTGCTCGACAAGCTCGGCCTGCGCGAGGCGAGCGCGAGCCTGGGGCCGGCGCCCGCGGTCGAGCTGACGCCGCTCGGCGGCGCGGGCGGCGCGCGGGTGCTCTTCGGCCGCTACACGGTCGAGCGCTCGGTGGCGACGACGCCCTCGTCGCGCGTCTTCGCCGCGCGCGATCGGCTGACCGACGCCCCCGTCGCGGTCAAGGTGCTGCACACCGGCGCGCTCGGCCTCGCCGGCCGCGACGCGCTCGCGCGCTTCGAGCGCGAGGCGAAGACGCTCGCCTCGCTGCGCCACCCGCACGTCGTGCCCCTGCTCGCCTTCGTGCCCGAGGGGCCCGCCGCCATCATGCCCTGGATGGCGGGCGGCTCGCTCTCGGACCGGCTGCGCGCGGGGCCCTTGCGGCCCGACCTCGCCGCCGAGGTGGCCGCGGCGGTGCTCGAGGCGCTCGCCGAGGCGCACCGGCTCGGGGTCCTGCACCGCGACGTCAAGCCCTCGAACGTGCTCTTCGACGAGGCGGGCGCCGCCTACCTGGCCGACTTCGGCGCCGCCCACGTCAGCGACACGGCCGCGACGGTGACCGCGGGGCTGGTCGGCTCGCTCGCGTACATGGCGCCCGAGCAGCGGGCGGGGCGGCCGGCGACGCGGCGCTCGGACGTCTACGGCGTCGGGGCCCTCCTGTACGAGTCGCTGACGGGCTCGCCGCCCGACTCGTTCGGCCCGGGGGCGCTGCCGAGCCTTTCGCACGACGACCTCGACGCGCGGCACGACGCCTTCGTCGGGCGCCTGCTCGCGCAAGACCACGCCCTGCGGCCCGAGGGCGCGAGCGAGGCGCTCGAAGAGCTGCGCGCCCTGCCCTGGCGCGCGCTCACGCCGGCGCGCCCCTCGCTGCCGAAGGCCCCCTCGGTGCCCGCCCCCGACGGGGCGCCGCGGCTGCGGCCCGACCCCGAGGGCACCTTCTGGGACGCGACCCTCGAGCGGCCCCTGCTCGTGCTCGAGGCCACCCCGGCCCGGCTCGCGCTCGCGCGCGCCTTCGTGCGTGCCGGCCACCCCGCCCTCGCGTCCGTCTACCGGCTCGACCGCGCCGCCGCCGCCCTCTGGGTCGAGGCGCCGCGCGGCCGCCCCCTCGCCGCGCTCGGCCGCCCGCTCGACGCGCGCGAGGCGGCGAGGCTGCGGGCGGCGGTCGCGGCGCTGCACGAGGCCGGCGGCGCCCACGGCGGGCTCGACGGCGAGCACGTCGTCGTGGGCGCGGGGGGCCCGCGGCTCGCCTTCCCCGCCCGCGAGGCGCCCGGCTCGCGCGCGGGCGACGAGCGGGCGCTCGCCCGGCTGCTCGGAGCGGCCGGCGCGGCGGGGCGCGAGGCGGGCGGCACGAGCTGAGACTTGACTCGCCCGCGCGAGTCGGGCACCCCCGCGCGGCCGCCGACCATGACCAAGCCCTCCGAAACTCTGCAGCGCGACTTCCGGCGCGCCCGCGAGGTGCGCCCGACGGCCATCACGGGCAAAGAGCGCCCGCATGACCTCCTGGCGAACGCCTTCCCCGCCTACGTCGGCCGCCAAGAGCGCACCGCCTACGAGCTGATGCGCCGGAGCGTGACCGACAACGCCGCCGTCTTCTTGACCCTGAGCGGCGCGATGACCCCGGCGGGCCTGCACCAGTCGTGCCTCATTCCGCTCATCGAGCGGGGCCTCGTCGACTGCATCACCACGACGGGCGCCAACCTCTACCACGACGCCCACCGCATCATCGGCCATAGCATCCGCGAGATCGACCCGAACGCGGGCGACGTGCTCCTGCGCCTCTCGCGCATCATTCGCATCTACGACCTCGGCTTCTCCGAGAAGACGCTGCTCGAGACCGACCGGCTCTTCAGCGCGATCTTGCAGAAGCCCGAGTTCCAGCGGCGCATGACGACGCCCGAGCTACACTTCTTGCTCGGCCGCGAGCTGTACGCGCTCGAGCGCGCGCTCAAGGTCGAGCGGCCCTCGCTGCTCTCGACCGCGTACAAGTACGGCGTGCCGATCTTCGTCGGCGCGGTGCAAGACGGCTCGATCTTCTTGAACATCGTCAAGCTGAAGCGGCTGCTCGGCGAGTCGTTCAAGCTCGAGGTCGACGTCAACGAGGACGTCTTCGCCATGGGCGCGGTGCAGTACCACTGCTTCGGCACCCTCCAGCGCCCGATGGCGATCTGGATCTTGGGCGGCGGCGTGCCGAAGAACTACACGCTGCAGGGCGAGCCCCTGCTCGACCAGATCTTGGGCGTGCCGACGCAGGGCTTCGACATCGACGTGCAGTTCTGCGTCGACCCGGTCGACAACGGCGCGCTCTCGAGCTGCCCGGCCGGCGAGGGGCACACCTGGGGCAAGGTCTCGGCCGAGAGCGCCGAGCGCGGCAGCGTGTACGTGCACGCCGACGTGACGGCCGTCTTCCCCTGGCTGACGCACGCGCTGCTCAGCGACCCGGCGCTCAAGCGCCCGCCCTCGCGGCTCATCGACCACTTCGGCGCCTCGGTGAACGAGCTGCAGCGGCAGGTCGACAAGCGGCGCGCGGCGCTCAGCGCCACCTTGCGCTTCCCGCTCGGCGAGGCCGCCGGCGAGCGCCCCCCGAAGGGCCGCCGCGCGGCCGGCGAGGCGCCGAAGGCCGGGCGTGCGGCGAAGGGCGCCAAGGCGGCCGCCGAGGGGCCGAAGCGGCCCAAGCGCCGCGGGGCCCGCGCCGGGCGCTGAGACGGCCCAAGCGCCGCGGGGCCCGCGCCGGGCGCGGAGGCCGCTCCGGACGGGCGACGAGCGCCGTCTCCCGGGCCCCGATGGCCGGGTAGCGCGGAGGGCCTCCAGACGGACAACGAGCGCCGCCCCGAGCGGAGAGGCGCTTCGGGCGGAGGACCGCTCCGAGCTCGGGGGCCGTTCCGAGCTCGGGGGCCGTTCCGAGCCCGGGGGCCGTTCCGAGCCCGGGGGCCGTTCCGGGCGCGCAGGGCCGGCTTGCGGGCCGTGGCGGGGCGCGAGGCTACCCTCCCCGCCCCCGGGCCCGCGAGGGCCGCTGAGGCCGGCCCGAGGCCCCTGTCGGGGCATCTAGCGTCCGGGGCGCACTTCGCGCACGCTTGTCCATCGTGCGCCCGAAGCCCCCGCCTCTCGTGCCGCTCGAAAGGCTCCGGCAAGAGCGCGAAGATCAGCGCGTGCGCGAGCTCGGCCGCGCGCTCGACGAGGTCGAGCGGGCCGAGCGCGAGCTCGCCCAGGCCGAGGCGAGGCGCCGGGCGCTCGAGCGCGAGGCGGCCGAGCTCGGCGCGGGCGAGCGGGCGCGGCTCGAGGCGGGGGCGCTGCGGGCGGCCGACCTGGCGCAGGGCGCGGCGTGGGCGGCGGGCGCGAGAATGCGGCAAGAGCAGGCCGCGCGGGCGCAAGACAAGGCGGCCGACGGGGCCGAGAGGGCGCGCGAAGAAGTTGGCCGCCTGCGCCAAGCTGTGGCAGCGGCCAAGGCGGACGTGGACGTGGTCAAGCGCCTGCTCGCCAAGGAGCGCGCCGCGCGCGAGGCCCGCGAGGTTGCCGCGCTCGAGGAGGCGGCCGAAGATGCCTTCCGGGCCCGGCGGCACGCCGAGCGCGGGCCCGGCGGCCAGAAAGGGTGACGAGATCGATGCGACGAGGGTTTGGTGGCGAGACTCGCGGGCTCGCGTGGTTGATCGCCCTGACGGCCTTGGGCGCGTGCAACGGCTGCGACAGCCGCAAGGTCGTGCGGGCCCCGAGCGCCTCGGCCTCCGCCCCGGCCCAGCCCCCGTCGCCCGCGCGGCCCGCGCTCGCGGGGCTCGATCCGCGGCTCGACGTCCGGCCCCTGCTCGACGACCCGCGCCTCGCCGCGGCGGCGACGGCGGCCCGGGGCGGCGACCCGGCGGCGGCCGCGGCGGCGCTCGAGGCGGCGCTCGCCGCGCTGCCCGCGGGCGCGCCCGAGGCCCTGCGCTGGCGCTACCAGCTCGGCCGCCTGCAGGCCGCGGCCAAGCAAGACGAGGCGGCGGCGAAGTCGTTCGCCGACGGGGCCTACACGAGCTGGCCCCTCGCCCCCTACGCCGCCCACCACGCGGCGCAGGCGCTCGCCCGCCTCGGGCGCATCGAAGAGGCGCGCCCGCTCGCCGAGCGGGTGCCCGAGGGGCTGCCGATCGCGCCCGCGGCCCGCCTGGTCGTCGCCGAGGCGCACGAGCGGCAGGGCGACTTCGCCGCCGCCGCGGCCCTCTGGCGGGCGTACCTGCAGGGCCCGAAGCGGCCGGCCCGCTGGGCCGACATCTCGCTGCGCCTCGCCCGCGCGCGCCTCGCGGCGGCCGGCGAGGCGGGCGCCGCGCTCGAGGCGCTCTCGCTCGCGCGCGGCGTGGCGCGCGAGGTGCCGACGGGCCCGCTCAACGCCCGCGCCCAAGAGATCGAGCGCCAGGCGCTCGAGCAGATGGGCCCCGACGAGCGCAAGGCGAACGCGCCGACGCCGCTCACCGACCGGCTCGCGCGGGCGCAGGCCCTCTACGACGCGCAAAAATGGAAGGAGGCCGACGCCGCCCTCAAGGCGCTCGAGGCCGCGCTGACGCCGGCGCAGCGCTCGTCGGAGCTCGGCTGCAAGGTGGCGACGCTCTCGGGCCAGGCGAAGGCGCGCAAGAAAGAGAAGCCCGAGGCCGCCGACCGCTTCGAGCAGGCGATCGACCGCTGCCGCGGCGACGCGCTCGCGACGGCGCTCTACGCGGGCGGCAAGGCGTCGGCCTCGGCCGGGCGCGGCCCCGAGGCCGAGGCGCGCTTCGAGCGGCTCGAGCGCGAGCTGCCGCAGCACCGGCTCGCCGACGACGCCCGCCTCAAGCGCGCCGAGCTCGCGCTCGACCGCGGCGACGGCGCCCGCTTCGCCGCGCTGCTCGGGCCCTTCGCCGACGACTACCCCGAGGGCGACATGGTGTCCGAGGCGCTCGTGCGCCTCGCGCTCTACCACGTCGGCCGCGGCGACTGGCGCACGGCGCTCGGCCCGCTCGAGGCGGCGCGCGCCCGCCCGCGCGAGAAGGCGGCGAGCGCGGCGGGCCGGGCGGCCTACTTCCGGGCGCGGGCGCTCGTCGCGCTCGGCGAGCGCGAGCGGGGGGTCGAGGCGCTGCGCGAGGTCGTGCAGAACTACCCGCTCTCGTACTACATGGTGCAGGCCTACTCGCGCCTCGCCGAGCTCGATCCGCAGGGCGCCGCCCGCCTGCTCGAGCCGACGCCGGGCGAGGGCGACGGCGACGACTACTTCCGCGCGCCCGAGCACGAGGTCTTCTCGTCCGAGGGCTTTTTGCGCGCCCGCGAGCTGCTCGCGCAGGGCGACAACGAGGGCGCGCAGGGCGAGCTCTCGGCCCTCGGCGCCGGCACCGAGCTGCCGCCCGAGGTGACGCGGGCGCTCGCCCTCCTGCTCGGCCGCGCGGGCGCCTTCGCCCAGGCCCAGGCGCTGCAGCGCAAGCTCGGCGACTGGCTCGAGCACTACCCGCAGGGCCGCTGGTACGGCCCCTGGGCCGTCGCCTACCCCCGGCCCTACCTCGACGTGGTCGAGCGCGAGGCGGCCGCGAGCGGCACGCCCCCCGCGCTCGCCTACGCCATCATGCGCGAAGAGAGCGGCTTCGAGCCGGCCGTCGTCTCGCACGCCCACGCCTACGGCCTGATGCAGCTCATCTTGCCCACCGCCCAGATCCTCGGCAAAAAGCTCAACATCGCCGTGAGCGAAGAGTCGCTCAAGCAGCCCCCGGTCAACATCGCGCTCGGCTGCCGCTTCCTCGGCGACCTGCGCGCGCGCTTCGCGCAGAACCCCGCCCTCGCCGTGCCCGCCTACAACGCCGGCCCCGGCGCCCCCAAGCGCTGGCTCGATCAGAGCCGCCCCGACGAGCCCTTCGACCTCTTCGTCGAGGCGATGCCCTACGAAGAGACGCGCAACTATACGAAGCGCGTGCTCGCGAGCTACGCGACGTACACCTACCTCTACGATCGCGGCTCGGTCGCCCTCGCCCTGCAGCTGCCCGGGCGCGCCGCCGGGCGCGTCGCGGCCGCCCCGACGCCCCCCCCGCCCGCCGCGACGACCTCGGCCGAGACCCCGTCGTCGCTCGCCGGCAGCCCCTGACAGGCGCGATGACCTCGATCGATCCGAGCGAACCGAGCCGGCTGGTCGGCGCCGTGCTCAACGGCAGCTGGCGCCTTCAGCGCATGCTCGGCCAGGGCGGCATGGGCGCGGTCTACGCGGCCGAGGGCCTGCAGGGCCAGGGCGCGCGGGCCGTCAAGCTCTTGCACCCCGAGTTTCGCAAAGAGCCGTCGATCGTCGAGCGCTTCTTCGCCGAGGCCCAGACCAGCGCGCGGCTCACCCACCCCGGCATCGTGCGCGTCGACGGCGCGGCGACGGCCGAAGACGGCACGCCCTACCTCGTGATGGAGCTCCTCGAGGGCAAGTCGCTCGACCGCTACGTCGAGCCCGGCAAGCCGCTGCCGCTCGCGCAGGTCGCCTACGTGCTCGAGCGGCTGCTCGACACGCTGCAGTACGCGCACCAGTCGGGCGTCGTGCACCGCGATCTGAAGCCCGAGAACCTCTTCGTCGTGCCCCAGCCCGGCGGCGCCGGCAGCGCCATCAAGATCGTCGACTTCGGCATCGCCAAGGTCATGGACGCCGCCGGCGGCATGGGCTCGAAGACGCGCACCGGCATGATGCTCGGCACCCCGGGCTACATGAGCCCCGAGCAGATGCGCAACGCCAAGCTGACCGACCCGCGCAGCGACCTCTGGAGCGTCGGCGTCATGACCTACGAGATGGTCAGCGGCGTCGACCCCTTCCCGGCCGACGACCCCTTCGCCAAGCTGATGAAGGTGCTCTCGAACGACCCGCCCGCCCTGCGCACGGTGCGGCCCGACCTCGCGGCGCTCGAGCCCTTCTTCGCCCGCGCCCTCGCGCGCGACCCCGCCCACCGCTTCCAGAGCGCCACCGAGATGAGCGCCGCCTTCCGCGCGGCCGTCACGTCGATGCAGGCGATGCCGGCGGCCGCCCCGCCTCCGCCCCCGCCGGCCGCCCCCGGCGGCACCGTCGCGATGTCGCAGCACATGGCGCCCCCCACGGCCGGGCCCCGCCCCCAGCCCCCGACGCCCCGCCCGGGCGCGGGCGGCACCGCGCAGCTCGCGGCCCCCTACCCCGTCGTCGCCCCCACCAAGCCCTCGGCCGGCGTGCCGCCGAGCCTGCAGCACCCGCCGCCGGGCGCCGTCCACGGCCAACCCGCCGGCGCCCCGTACCCGCACGCGGGCGGCGCGCCCCAGGGCAGGCCCCACGACCGGCCCGAGCTCGTCACGCAGCTCTCGCAGCTCCGCCCCATGGGCGCGCCGACCCCGATGCCGCCCCTGCAGCCCGACCAGGTGCGCGTCGTGCCGGCGCCGCCGGTGCCGCCGTCGCGGGGCCTGCAGATCAAACTGAGCTGGGTCATCGCCTTCGCCGTCACTTGCGTCGTGCTGGGCGTCGTCATCGGCCTGCTCATCGCCTACCTCTGACGCCGATCGCCGCGCCCCCGCCCCGGGCTCGCGGCCCCGTCACGGGCGGGCGACGGCAGCCCCCCCGACCTCGGCCCGGGCCTCGTCGAGGCGCCGGCGCAGCAGCGCGAGGCCCAGGTTGCCGGGGGCGCCGGCCGAGACGCGCGCCCGCAGGCTCTCTTCGGGCGTGCGGCCCGCGCCCGACGTGAGGTCGGCGGCGATCTGCCGGTACGCCTCGCGGAAGGGCACGCCCGCGGCGCTGAGCTCGATGGCCCGGTCGGTCGCGTACATCTCGGGCGTGAGGGCGGCGCGCATCGCCGCCTCGTCGAACGCGAGATCGCGCACGAGCCGCGGCACGAGGGCGAGCGCGGCGAGGCCCTGGGCGAGCGCGCCGACGAGCGGGGGCTTGGTCGCCTGCAGATCGCGGTGGTAGCCGCCGGGCAGCGAGAGCACCGACGCGATCTCGGCTTGCGCGCCGGCGCAGCGCGCGTACGCCGCCCGCAGGAGCTCGACGACGTCGGGGTTGCGCTTGTTGGGCATCAGCGACGAGCCCGTCGTGTAGCGGTCGGGCGTGCGCACGAAGCCGAATTCGGCGGTCGAGTAGAGGCTCACGTCCCAGGCGAGGCGGCGCAGATCGAGCAGGGCCTGGGCGAGGGCGCCGAGGGCGGCGAGCTCGAACTTGCCGCGGCTGTTCTGCACGTAGCCGGGGTTGAGCTGCAGGCGCCCGAGGCCGAGCTCGCGCGCGACGCCCTCGCGGTCGAGCGGCAAGTTGACGCCGAAGCCCGAGGCGGTGCCGAGCGGGCTCTGGGCGAGCCAGCGCGCGGTGAGCGAGGCGTACCCGGCGTCGTCGACGAAGGCCTCGGCGTAGCCGGCGAGCCAGTGCCCGACCGAGGAGGGCATGGCGCGCTGCAGGTGCGTGTAGCCCGGCATCGGCACGAGCGCCGACCCTTCGGCGCGGTCGAGCAGCGCCTCGGCCGCGTCGAGGCAGCGGCGCCCGAGCTCGGCGAGGCGCGCGCGCATGTAGAGGCGCAGCGCCGCCTGCACCTGATCGTTGCGGCTGCGCCCGGCGTGCACGCGCTTGCCGAGCTCGCCGAGCCGCTCGGTCAGGCGCGCCTCGATGGCGGTGTGGCCGTCTTCGTAGCGCTCGTCGAGCACGAAGCGCCCCGCGGCGACGTCGTCGGCGAGGCGGGCGAGCTCGTCGCGCAGGCGCGCGGCGTCGGCCTCGGCGACGAGCCCGACGCGGGCGAGGCCCGCGGCGTGCGCGGCCGTCGCCTCGATGTCGTAGGGCAAGAGGGCGCGGTCGGCCACCACGTCTTCGCCGGCGAGGAACCGCATGATCTCGGGGTCGAGCTCGTCGCCCCCCTTCGCCCAGAGCGGCGCGCTCACGCCGGCACCCCGCGGTTCTCGGGCAGGCCGAAGGCGAGGTTGAGGTTGCGCAGGGCCTGCGTCGCGGCCCCCGCGAGCAGGTTGTCGAGCGCGGCGACGAGCCCCGCGCGCCGCCCGTCGCGCGAGAGCGCGAGGCCCCCGAGGGTGACGTCGTGGCGGCCCGCGGCGTCGCGGGGCGAGGGCGGCTCGCCGGGGCCGAAGTAGCGCACGAGCGGCTCGCCGCCGTACGCCTCGCGGAAGGCCGCGTCGAGCGACGCGAGCGACTCGCCCGGCGCGAGTGGCGCCTGCACCGTCACGCTCAGGCCGCGGAAGAAGGGCGCGACGTGGGGCGAGAACGACAGGGGCACGCCGAGCTGGTGCGAGACCTCGCGCTCGTGCACGTGGTCGACGAGCGCGTAGGGCAGCAGGTTGTCGCGCAGCCGCGCGGGATCGTTGCGGGGCGAGGGCTCGCTGCCGGCGCCGCTGTAGCCGCTGACGCCGAAGGCGTGCGGGGGGCCCGCGAGCCGGGGCACGAGCGGGGCGAGCGCGAGCTGCAGCGCCGTCGCGTAGCAGCCCGGGTTGGCCACGCGGCGCGCGCCCGCGAGCTCGCGGCGCCGCCGCTCGGGCTGGCCGTAGCGCCAGGCCGGGTCGAAGCGGTGGTCGGCGCTCAGATCGACGACGACCGCGTCGGGGCGCGCCCGCGCGACGGCGTCCGCGTACTCGGCCGCCCGGCCGTTCGGCAGCGCCAGCACGTAGCCGTCGAGCCGCCGCGCCGCGCAGCCCTCGGCGTCGAGCGACTCGAAGACGAGCCCCGGCGGCAGCCCCGGCGCGACCGAGGCGGCGGGCTGCCCGGCGCGCTCGCGCGAGGTGGCGAGCGCGATCGCGAAGTCGGGGTGCGAGGCGAGCAAGGCGAGCAGCTCGGCGCCGACGTAGCCCCGGGCGCCGACCAGGCCGAGGGCGTAAGGGGCCGCCGCCATCGGCCCCCCCCTGCTCGCGCCGCAAGCGCCCGCCGACGTCGGCGCTCCCGTGGTCGCGCAGCGATTCGGGCATCGCGAGCGCCCGCCCGACGCAGGCGCCGATCTCGTCGAACGAGCCGAGCCCGCACCAGAACACCCACCAGGCGCGCGACTTGACGAGGCCGTCGGCCTGCTGCGCGTACCAGGCGTTGATCGGGTTCGAGGCCCGGGCGCGCCAGAAGAAGGCCGGGGTCTCGGCCCGCAGCCGCCGCCAAATCGAGCCGCCGATGCCCTCGCCCTGCGCCTCGCTCGTCACGGCGAACTTGTCGAGGTAAGGCACGCCCCCCTCACTCGTCAGGATCGCCGTCGCCCGGTACGAGTCGGCGAGGTAGACGCGCAAGGGCCGCTTCTTCTCGAAGTACGCCGGGTCGAGCGCCCGGCCGAAGCAGGCCTCGAGCAGCGCCCGCAGCCGCGCCCGGTCGACGCCCTCGAAGCCCTCGTAGCGCCCCACCCGCTCGCCGCGCCGCAAGAGGGTGCCGGCGCCGCCGTGGGTGAAGAGCTCTCGGGCCAGGTGCTCGGGCGAGGTGATCGACACCGACGAGGTCGGCGGCAGCTCTCCGAGCAACGCCGCGATCTCGTCGAGCCGCTGCCGCGCGCCGGCCGTCAGCCAGGGCTGCGCGACGAGCGCGGCGTAGTCTTCGGCGAGGTTGACCGCCGAGACGACCGCGCCCTCACCGTCGAGGAGGCCGCCGGCCGCGCTCAAGAAGATGATCTTGTGGGGCGAGATGACGCGGGCGAGCGCGAGCGACGCCGCGTCGGCCGCCACGATGACGATCTGCCCCCGCGCCGTCTCGCCGAGCGGCGCCACGACCGGCAGGTGCCCCGCCCGCACCGTCGCCTCGAGCGCCCCGGCATGCACCCGCGCCACCGCCCCCTCGGACGCGTCGCCCCCGGCCGCCGCCTCGGCCTCGAACACGCCCGAGGTGAAGGGCCGCGCCCGCACGCCGAGCGCCTCGAGCGCCTCGACCAGGCGCAGGTTGAGCCGCAGGTGCGTGCGCCGCGCGAGATCGAGCGCGCCCGGCGGCACCCCCCGCGCCCCCGACGGCGGCGGCTCGAAGCCCCCCTCGGCGAGCGCCCGCGCGAGCGGCGAGCCGCCGCCGTGCACCACGACCGGGCAGAGCCCCACGCGGTGCAGGAACGCGAGCGACGAGGCGAGCGCGTCGAGCGGCCGGCCGAGCAGATCGCCCGAGACGCGCACCACGGCCGACCGCGGCCCGCCCTCGCCGGCGTAGTGCCGCAGGTACTGCTCGACCTCCTTGCGGCTGCCGATGTTGGTCAGAAGCTTGACGATGACGTCGCGCGTCTCGCTCATGAAAGGGGCCCCTCGTGGCGCAAGAGTCGCGCGTAGGTTTCGGCCGCGCCCGCGAGCTCGTCGAGCCCGACCCACTCGCCCGGCGCGTGCGCCCGGCCGATGTCGCCCGGGCCGAAGACCATCGCCGCGTAGCCCGCCCGCGCGAAGAGCGCGGCTTCCGTCCAGAAGTCGACCGGCCCCCCGGCCGGCAGCCCGAGCGCCTCTGCCGCGCGGCGCGCCCGCCCGGCGAGCCCCGCGGCCCCGGCCGGCGGCAGCGGCGGCCCGACGAAGTTCGTCGCGAACGCCGCGCCCTCGCCGCCCGGCAGCGCCGCGAACTCGCCCAGCACCGCGGCCGGATCGACGCCGGGCGGCGGGCGCACGCCGAAGCGCACCCTCGCCTCGGCCGCCACGACGTTCGGCTTCTGCCCGCCCTCGACCACGCCCAGGTTGAAGCGCACGCCGCCGCGCCCCTCGGCCGCCTCGGCGTGCCCGAGCGCCCCGTGCGCCCAGCGCACCATCGCGTGCAGCGCGCTCTGGCCGGGCGAGGCCGCCGACGAGTGCCCCGCCACGCCCCGAAAGACCCCCGTCGCCGTGCCCACGCCCCGGTGCTCGACCACCGCCCGCAGCGAGGTCGGCTCGGCGACGACGACCGCCTCGAAGGGCAGCCCCCGCGCGCAAAATTCGGCCACGCAGCGGCCCTGCCCCGCCTCCTCGTCGGTCGTGAAGAGCAGGGCCACGTCGCGCGGCGCCGAGGCCTCGAGCGCCGCGAGCAGCGCCGCCGCCGCCCCCTTGACGTCGCAGGCCCCGAGCCCGATCGCGCGCCCGCCCTCGACGCGCAGCGCGAAGGGGTCGCCCTGCCAGCCCGGCGCCGCCGGCACGGTGTCGACGTGCACGTTGAAGAGCAAGCGCGGCCGCCCCCTCCGCGCGTAGACGCACACGCAGCCCTCGCCGAGATCGCTCACCTCGACCTCGAGCCCGGGGCGCAGCGCCTCGACGAGCCGCGCCACGAGCCCGCCCGGCCGTCGCGGCGGGTTCTGCGAGTCGCAGGCGACGAGCCAGCCGAGGTGCCCGAGCGCCCGCGCCCCGAGCTCAGTCGCCATCGTCGCCCGGGGGGTTGAGGCGCGCCGAGAGCGTCGTGCTCTGCCCCAGTAGCCGGATGAACCCCTCGGCCTCGGCCGCGCCCCAGTCGGCCGACTGCGCGTAGACCGCCCCCGCGGCGCGCAAGATGTGCGGGCTCTCGACCTCGACCGCCGCGAGCGCGCCGCCCGCCGCCTCGATCGTCACCTCGCCCGTCACCGCGCGCTGCGAGCTCGCCAAGAAGCGCTCGAGATCGCGCTTGAGCGGCTCGTAGAAGAAGCCCCGGTAGACGAGCTCGACCCACTTCGAGGCGACGAGCGGCTTGAAGGCGTTCTGCTCGCGGCTCAAGACGGCCTCTTCGAGCGCCCGGTGCGCGGCGACGAGCCCCGCGAGGCCGGGCGCCTCGAAGACGATGCGGCCCTTGAGCCCCACCACCGTGTCGCCCGTGTAGATGCCGCGGCCGACGCCGTAGGCGCCGAGGGCGCGGTTCAGGCGCGCGAGCAGCTCGGGCCCGGCGAGCCGCTCGCCGTCGAGCGAGGCGGCGACGCCGCGCTCGAAGCCGAGGCGCAGGCGCAGGGGCGCCGAGGGCCAGCGCGCGGGCGGCGCCGTCAGGGCGTAGGTGCCCTCGCCCGGCGCGCGCCACTCGTCGATCTCGGCGCCCGACATCGTCACGCCGAGCAGGTTCTCGTTCACCGTGTAGCGCGACGACTTCTCGGGCACCTCGAAGCCCCGCTCGCGCAAGAACGCCGCCTCGTACGCCCGCACGGCCTTGTGCTCGCGCTGGATGTCGCGAATGGGCGCCACGATCTCGAAGTCGCCGAGCGCCCGCACCGACAGGTCGAAGCGCACCTGATCGTTGCCCATGCCCGTGCAGCCGTGGGCGAAGTAGCGCGTGCCGAGCGACCGGGCGAGCTCGAGCGACCGGCGCACGATGACGTAGCGGTCGGACACGAGCAGCGGGTACTGCCCCTGGTAGAGCTGCCCGCCCATCACGAGCGGCACCACCACCTCGCGCCAGACCTCGTCGCCGCCGTCGGCCGTCACGTGCTCGCGCGCCCCGAGCGCGCGCGCCCGCCGCTCGATCGACGCGCGCTCGGCCGCGTCGACCCCGCCCGTGTCGACGAAGAGCGTGACGACCTCGAAGCCCTTCTCGCGCAGGTAGGGCACGCAGAAGCTCGTGTCGAGGCCGCCCGAGAACGCCAGCACCGCCGTCTTGTCTGCCATGGCCTTCGGCCCTTCTTTCTCGGCGCCGCGCGCCGCTCACGCCCCGCCGACGAGGCGGCACATCAGCGCCTTCTGCACGTGCAGGCGGTTCTCCGCCTCGTCGATGACGAGCGAGGCGGGCGAGCGCACCACCTCGTCGGTCGCCTTGACGTTGCGCCGCAAGGGCAGGCAGTGGCTGAACACCGCCCCGTCGGTCAGCGCCATCTTCGCCCCGTCGACGATGAAGTGCCGGTGCGCGTCGCGAATCGGCTTCTCGTCGGCCCAGCGCCCGAAGTACGGCAAGGCGCCCCAGCTCTTGGCGTAGACCACGTGCGCCCCCGCGTACGCCGCCGCGATATCGTGCGCGATCGTGACCGAGCGCCCGCCCTCGGCCGCCATCGCCCGCGCCGCGTCGAGGTAGCGCGCGTCGAGCGCGTACTCGGGCGTCGGGCAGAGCAGCGTGACGTCGAAGCCGAACTTGGCCGCGATGATGAGCGCCGAGTTGGCCACCGCGGTGTTGAGCGGCCGCGGGTGGTACGTCCACGTCAAGACGAACTTCTTGCCCTCGACGCGCCCCAGCCGGTCTTGCAGCGCCATCATCAGCGCGAGCTCTTGGCAGGGGTGCGTGATGGTCTCCAGGTTGATGACCGGCACCGTCGCGTGCCGGGCGAAGGCGCGAATCACCAGGTCTTCGCGGTCTTCTTCCCAGGAGACGAACTTCGGAAAGGCGCGCACCGCGATGAGGTCGCAGTAGCGCGAGAGCACGCGCGCCACTTCTTCGACGTGCTCTTCGGCCTCGCCGTCCATCACCGTGCCCTCGCGGAACTCGATCGGCCAGGCGCCCTTGCCCGGCTCGAGCACCACCGCGTGCGCGCCGAGCTGAAAGGCGCCCACCTCGAAGGACGTGCGCGTGCGCAGCGAAGGGTTGAAGAAGACGAGCGCCACCGTCTTGCCCTCGAGCTCGCGCCGCCGGGCGCCGCCGCGCAGGGCGCGCGCGTCGTCGAGCAGCGCCTCGAGCTCGCCGCGGGACCAATCGAGGGTCGACAGAAAGTGGCGCACGTTCACCTCCGCAGGGGCCGACGACGGGCCGGCGCAGTACCGGCAATTTCGCAGCGCGGCAAGAGCAACGACGCGGCGCAACAAACCATGCCGCCCCGCGCCCACGCCCCGCTTTACGGGCCTCGAGCGCGGGCGTAGCGTGGCGCCCGATGGCCGAAGCCGAACGCCCCTACCTCGCCACGTTCGCCCCTTGGCTCGCCTCGCTCGGCGAGGACGCGCGCGAGCTCGCGCGCTGCCTCGACAACCCGGCCGTGCCCGCGCCGGTGCGCATTCTCGTCGCGGGCGGCCTCAGCTACCTCTTGAAGTCGCTCGATCTCGTGCCCGACGGCGCGCAAGACATCGGCCTGCTCGACGACGCGTTCGTCTTGCGCATCGCCGCCTCGCTCGCCACCTTCACCCCCGGCGCCTGGGCCGACGCCGAGTTCGGCGCGCTCATTCGGCGCCTGGCGGCCGACGCCGAGGCGGTGCGCGCCTTCTTGGGGCCGGTCTACCCGCGCCTGGTCGAGTACACCCGGGCGCTCGCCAAGAGCATGGCCCGCGGGCGCCCCATCGCCGACCTGGTCGTCAACGACGAGGCCCGCCGGGGCTTCGTGGCCGACATCGACGCGTGGGCGTCGGTGTACGAGGCGCCCTCGCCGCCCCAGGACCCGATGGCGCTGCTCAAGCTGCGTTCGTTTCTCGAGACGCGCCTCGCCTCGTCGCCGGGCGCCTGAGCAGGGCGACCCGGCGGGGGCGCGGCCCCACACGGCGGAGGGGCGCCGGGGCCCGGGCGCTCAGGGGATCATCGGGTGCCGGCCGCTCTCGGGCGGCGGGGGCGGCCCGGGGTAGGCGCGGGCGGGCGGGCCCGGCGGGGCGTTCTGGCCCGAGGGCAGGCCGACCGAGTGCAAGAGCTCGGCGAAGAGGTCGCGGCACTCTTGGCGGCCCTTGAAGTGCTGCAAGAGCTGCGTGGTGACGTCGCTGAAGGTCTTCTCGAGCGTGACGCCCTCGCGCGTGCGCGCGGTGACCTTCTCGCGGCCGGCGGCCAGATCTTCTTCGAGCGCTTCGGCGTAGCGGGCGAGCTGCGCGCGCAGCTGCTCGATCTGGCGGCGCAGGTCGCGCGCGACGGCCTCGCGCGCGGCGCGCTTGCCCTCGCGCGCGGCGAGCTGCTCGCGCTTGGCCTCGACGAGGGCCTGGGCGGCGCCGGCGCGCTCGTAGACGGCGCGCGAGCCGGTGCCCTGGCGCTCGGACTGCTCGGCGTACGCGCGCGCCTGCGCCGCGTTGCGCTCGAGCACCGAGAGGTCTTGCCGCAGCCGGTCGACCTCTTCTTGGTCGGCCGACACCTCGCGCAGCACGCGCGACTCTTCGTGGGCCAGCTCTTCGACCTTGCGGCCGATCTCGGCGCGCAGCGCGCGGCCGCGGCGCTCGAGCTGCTCGAGCTTGCGGGTGTGGCTGGCGACCTCGCCCTCGAGGCGGTTGGCGCGGGCGGCCAAGTCCCAAGATTTGACGACGGCGCCCTGCAGCTCGGCCGGCGCGTTGTTGCCCGGGTAGACGCGCGAGAGCATGCGGGCGAAGAGCGCGGCGCGGCTCGCCCACTCGATGACGCCGGGCGACTGCGTCGGCGGCGGGGGCGGGGGCGCGGCGAGGGCCTCGGCGCCGTTCACGTCCCAGGCTTGGGAGGGCAGGCTGCGCTGCAGCGCCTTCAGCTCTTCTTGGAGGTGGTGCGCGTCCTGGTAGCGGCGGCGGGGCTCTTTCTCGAGCAGGCGCAGGCAGATCGCCTCGGCCACCGGGTGCACGTCGGAGCGGATCTGGCTCGGGCGCGTCGCCGGCGTCGAGCGCTGCATCTCGAGCAGCGTCTCGCGGTCGCTGCTGCGGAAGGGCAGCTGCCCGGTGAGCATCTCGTAGAAGAGCACGCCGAGGGCGTACAGGTCGCTCTGGGCGCCGGCCTCTTCGCCGCGGGCCTGCTCGGGGCTCATGTACTCGGGCGTGCCGAAGACCGCGCCGCGGGGGGCGAGGCGCGGGTCGCGCGCCAGGGCGGCGAGCCCAAAATCGAGGATCTTGACGAAGTCTTTGCGGCCGCCCCGCGTCGTGAGCTGGATGTTGTCGCTCTTCAGATCGCGGTGCACGACGCCGAGGTCGTGGGCGCGGGCGAGCGCGGCGCACATCTGCTCGAGCACGTCGACCGAGCGCGACAGCGGCATCGGGCCCTTCGCCAGCTCGGCCGAGAGCGGCGTGCCGACGATGTACTCCATCACGAGGTACAGCTCGCCGTCTTCGGTCTCGCCGATGTCGTGGATGTCGATGATGTGCGCGTGGTCGACGCGGTTGGCGGCCCGGGCTTCGCGCAACATCCACGCCCTTAGATGCGTCTCGCCCCGCAGGTCGGGCCGGATCAGCTTGAGCGCCACGACCCGGTCGATGAGCACGTGGCGGGCGCGGTAGACGACCCCCATACCCCCCTCGCCCAGGCGCGTTTCGAGCCGGTAGCGGCCGGCGATGACCTTGCCGATCATCGGGTCGGCGGAGGACGGGCGGGCGACGGCGACTTTTTGCGATGACTCCATCAGCTCTATCTCGCTAAAGCAGGCTTACGGTTGCCCGA
>DASTPP010000100.1:0-65177 GCA_035762175.1 Polyangiaceae bacterium
GACGAGCACGACGACGACCTCGATCGTGCCGACGGCACCGACGACGACGAGCACCACCGCGGCGCCCGGGCCGCCGGCCACGACGACGACCACCACGGCCGCCCGCCCGCCGGCGCCGCCCGCCCGCCCGGCGCCCGCGCCCGGCGCGGCGGGGCCTCACAGCGCTCGAGGCCCGCGGCGGCCGTCGCGCACAGGGTGGGCTCGTAGCCCCGCCGGGACAGCGCTTCGCCGATCGTTTGGCGCGCCGCCCGGTCGGCGGCAATGACCAGGATGGGAAGGGGTTCAGGGGCCAACGGTTTCGTGGGGCCGCCGAGAGCGGCCACCACTTTATAGTACCCTAAACCCGTCATGATTTCGCAAGTATTCCCTGTCCGGTCTAAAACCAACAAGGCGCGATCTTTTTTCGTTCACGCCCGCCGCCGCCCGGCCGACCGCGCGACCGCGCGCCGGCGATCGGCGCGATTTGAACAAGAAACTACCTAATCGAACATCGCCCCGGCGGGCCGCCCCGCCGGGGGCGCACCCATCGCACCTCGCTCTACCCAATCGCCATAAGCCGGGGGGGAAGGCGCCCTCGCGTACGCGCGCAGGGCGAGCGAGGTCTCGGCGGCGCATGGCGTGTGGCCGCTGCGCCCTCGCGTACGCGCGCGGGGCGGGCCGAAAGCGACGCCTCTTCGCCCGGGCGCAGCAGCGCCCTCGCGTACGCGCGCGGGGCGGGCGCCCTCACGGGTCTGCGCCGCGGGCGGTGCAAGCGCCCTCGCGTACGCGCGCGGGGCGGGCCGCGCGGCAGCGAGGGCAAAGACTTACGCCCCCGCTGCCACGGGCCCCCCGGCCGCAATTGGCATTAGTGCGTTTCGTCGTAGGCCCAGTACGCGCTGTCCAGCAGCCGGTATCGCATCGCCGAGGTGATCGTCCCCCCGGCGACGAGCTCGTTCAGCGCGCCGGAGACGCAGGCGCCGTAGGCGCTGCGGCTCGGCCAGCTGCCCGCGAAGTTGCAAGGGATCTCGGGCACGGTGAGCCGCTCGCCGTGCCAGACCCCGTAGAGGCGGTTTCGCGTGCCGCCGGGCCAGAGGATTTCGAGCGTACCGTAGGGCGCGCCCTTCAGGCCGAACATCTGGGTCAGCGAGTGCTGCGAGGCGGCGCTCGAGCCGCCGAGCACGGGGGAGAGCACCTGCTTGCCGGAGAGCGGGCGGAATTTGACGACGGCGCCGATGCCGTCGCGGTTGACTTTGCCCTGGGCGGTGAGCCCCTTGGTGCCCTTGACCTTGACCTTGACCCAGTGGTTGCCGTTGCTCGCGCTGCTGATCTGCATGCCGAGGTAGCCGTCGGTCTCGGTGGGCTGGCCCGACCACTCGTATTCGGTCGGCCCGATCTGGATGAACTGCGGCAGCACGAACGCGGTCTTGTCGAAGACGCCGCCGAAGAGGCTGGTGGTCTGCACGAGGGGGATGGTCTCGGGCACGTACGCGCCCGAGGCGTACACGAGGTCGACGAAGCCGTCGTCGTTCAGGTCGCCGAGCGCCAGGCTCTCGACGTCCTGCCGGAGGACCCGGGGCGCGGCCTCGGCGGTCGCGGCCTCGTCCCAGGTGAACTCGGCCTTGCAGCCGTTGTTCTTCAGAATGACGCCGGGGTTGTCGGCCATCTGGTAGACGCCGACCGTCAGGCCGCCGAAGAAGGCGACGTCGGTGTCGCCGTCGTTGTCGTAGTCGGCGGCGCCCGTGCCCCAGCCGAAGGGCGTGGCGCCGAGGCCCTGGACGCCCAGGCCGACGGTCTTCGAGTCGACGAAGTCGCCGCTCGGGCTGCCGAGCAGCCAGCGGCTCGACTGCGTGCCGGGCGGCTCGGCGGCGCCGTCGAAGGGGGCGATGTAGTCGCCCTGGCTGGTGGCGAAGAAGTCCATGCTGCCGTCGCAGTTGAAGTCGCCGTACGACAGGCCCATCCAGGCCGAGACCTCGCGCAGGCCGCCGGTCGTGGCGTTGACGTTGGTGAAGTGGCCGGCGCCGTCGTTCTTGAAGGTCTGGTTGAACCCGCGGTCGACGCCGGCGAAGGCGCTGCTCGGCATGGCGCCCTGGTCGTCGGCGTGCATCAGGTCGACGTCGCCGTCCTGGTCGAAGTCGACGAAGGCGGCGCCCCAGCTGATGGTGGCGTCGCCGGCGGGCACGTTGAAGAGCTGCTGAAAGCCGGCCGCCGCCGAGGCCTCGGCGAAGGCGTTGCCGCCCAGGTTGCGGTAGAACTGGTTCGCTTGGTTCCAGGCGAACGAGTCGTTGAAGATGGGCTCGTAGCGCGCCCAGTCGAAGGTGTTGGCGACGAAGATGTCGAGCAGGCCGTCGTTGTCGACGTCGCCCATGGTGCACGAGGTGTGGCCCCGGGCGCCGCCGCCGACGCCGGCGCTCGCGGTGATGTCGGCGAAGGCCCCGTTGCCCTCGTTGCGGAAGAGCCGGTTCGGCTCCATCCGGCCGAGCACGAGCAGGTCTTCGTCGCCGTCGTTGTCGATGTCGCCGTAGCAGACGCCCGTGCCGTCCTGGTCGGCGGCCCCGACGCCCGCCGCGGCGGCGACGTCGACGAAGGTGAAGGCGCCGAGCGGGACGCGCTGGTTCTGGTAGAGGCTGTGCGGGCGGCCGGGGCCGTTCGAGACGAAGACGTCCTCGTCGCCGTCGTTGTCGTAGTCCCAGACCGCGACGCCCGGCTGGCCGTGCCCCTTGATCGGAATGGCGAAGAGCTCTTTCAACGAGATAAACGGCAGGAGCTTGGCGGCCTCGAGCCCCGCGTTGATGGTCGACTCTTTGCGGCGGTAGGTGACGCCCGAGGCGGCGTCGGCCGCGAAGTCGTGGTAGGTGATCGGCGCCGCACCTGCCGAAGTGCTCACCGCGAGGGCCGCGGCCCCGACACGTCCGAGCAGGGGTAGCTGGCGCGCAACAGAGATTTTCATGACCGCCCTCCTCCGGCCACCGTCGTGCGAGCGGCGTGCCACCGCCGCGGCGCCGTCGGCCCGCCCGGCGGCCGGCCGGAAATCGCGCCGGCCCCCGCGGCCCCGGCGCGAGCGGTCGAAAATCTCGGCTGGCTGCTTTGCATCAAACCCCCCGCCGCCGCGCCCCCCGCGGCGCCCGATCTCGACGACGATTTCGGCGAGTTCGCCCCGCGGTTGTTGCATATCCATCGCGATCTGATTCTTCTGCAACACTCCGGGCGCCGCGCGCGGTGTGGGCGTCGGTCGGCGCGCGCGCCCGCCCCGCGATTTCGGCCCCGGCGCCGGGGCGCGGGGGGCGTGGCACGCCGATGGCAAACCACCGCCGCGGGAGGTTCACTCATGGCCATCGCCGACCGCTCGAGGGCTCTCGTCCCTCTGCTCGCGCTCACCCTGTCCGCCGCGGCGCCCGGGTGCGAGCCTGGCGAGGGAGGGGGAGAGGTGGAGCGCGCGAACGAAGTATCCCACTCGCTCGACGCGACCGAGTTCCCCGCACATTACGCGCGACAGTGGATGACCAACGTCGCCAACTCGGTGAAGTACGACGGCATCTCGCCGCCGGTCGCCGCGCGCGCCTACACGTACACGTCCGTCGCCTTGTACGAATCGGTCGTGCACGGCATCCCCGGCGCGCGCTCGCTCGCGGGGCAGCTGAACGGGCTCGACGCGCTGCCCCTGCCCGCCGCGGGGCTCGCGTACGACTGGCCCACGGTGCTCGCCCACACGATGGACCGATTGGTGCGCCACGAGCTGCCGGGCACCGTGTTCGTCTTCCCCAACCGGCTCTTCTTCGAATTCACGACGTTCACGCAGGCCTCGCTGTGGATCCTCGGCCCGACCCAGATCGGCTACCGCCGCGCGGCCGGCGTGCCCCCGGCCGTCATCGACAATTCGATCGCGTACGCCGACCAGCTCGCCGACGCGCTCATCCCGTGGGTCCTGGCCGACGGCTACTTCGCCGTCCGCTACAAGGGGTACATCCCGCCCGAGGGGCCGCAGTACTGGGCGCCGACCGGGTTCAGCGACGCCGACAAGGTGGCCAACCCCGACGAGCCCAACTTCGGCAAGGTGCGCACGCTGGTGCTCGCGGGCCCCGAAGAGTGCGAGGCGCCCCCGCCGCCGCCCTTCTCGACCGACCCCTCGTCGGCGATGTACGCCGAGGCGAACGCCGTCTACCAGACCGACGTCAACCTGACCGACCCGCAGATCGAGATCGCGCGCTTCTGGGCCGATGGCCCGCGGGACACCGCCACCCCGGCCGGCCACTGGGTCGCCATCGCCACCCAGTTTCTGCGCCCGAAGACCCTCGCGGAGGCCGTCACCGGCTACGCCCAGACCTCGCTCGGCTACCTCGACGCGTTCGTCTCCGTCTGGCACACGAAGTACAAGTACAGCCTGCTCCGGCCCGAGACGTACATCCGGCGGCACATCGACCCCTTCTGGCGGCCGCTCCTGCCGACGCCGCAGTTCCCCGAGTATGTCTCGGGCCACTCGGCCCAGTCGATGGCCGCGGCCGTGCTCTTCACCGACACGTTCGGCGCCGGCCCCTTCACCGACAACACCAAGCTCCGCCGTGGGTTCGGGCCGCGCTCGTTCGCGAGCTTCACCGACGCGGCCTTCGAGGCCTCGGCCTCGCGCCAGTACGGCGGCATTCACTACCCCGTCGGCAACGCCGAGGGCCGCGACATGGGCGTCTGCGTCGGCAACGCGGTGCGGGACCGTGTCCACTTCGCGCTCTGACGCGCCCCGGGCGCGGCCCCCGCGCGCCCTCCGCGCCGCCGTGACGTTCGCCCTCGGGGCCTTGCTCGGCCTCTCGGCCGCTGGCTGTCTGGGCGAGGGGGCCGGGCCCGAGGGCGGCACGGGCGAGGGCGGCGCGGGGGGCGAGGGCGGCGGCGCGATCGGGCCGCACGACTTCTGCCCCCCGGCCGACGAGCCCCGCGTGCACTACCTGAGCGAAGATCCGAACGCGTGCCTCGGCGTGTCGCTCGAGTGCGACGAGGGCCAGACCGGCTTTCAGAACGCCTGCGGCTGCGGCTGCATCGAGAAGGGCCCCGCGCTCTGCCCCACCCCCTTCGACCCGGCCATCACCTGGCACAGCACCGACCCCTCGCGCTGCCCGGCCGAGCCGCCCGGCTGCCCGCTCGGCCAGCACGGCTTCTCGAACGAGTGTGGCTGCGGCTGCACCGCGCCCGGGGCCTGAGCGGGGCGCGGGCGCGCGCCGCTCAGATGTTGGCGCGCGAGGGGCCGGCGGTGAAGGCCCCCATCTCCCCCTCGTAGGCGGCCCGCAGCTCTTCGACGCCGCTCGCGATGAAGGGCGCGGGCGCGGCCGACGCGTCGGGCAGCTTGTTGGCCAAGAAGGCGGCGCCGTCGTCGACGTTGCTGAAGGTCTTGATGGGGTAGCTGTACTTCGAGGTCAGCATCATCAGCGAGAGCACGCTGCGGATGGAGGCCGCGACGAAGCCCCGGCCCTCGATCACCATCGCGCCGGCCACCACGCCGCGGCCGTACTCGCTGTACGCGCGGTCGATGCGCGAGCGGCTCGCGTCGCTCGGCGGCGGCGCGTTCGCCTGCACGATGACGATGACGCCGCCCTTGTGCGGGTACGCCTCGAGCAGGCCGTCGACCCAGCGCGGCGCCTCCTGGAAGATGTTCGGGCCCGGCTCGCGCCGGGCGATGACGGCGAGGCAGGGGCCGACGAGCGCGGCGGCATGCTCTTCGCCGGCGTAGAGCAGCTTGACCTTCGAACCTCGCGCGAGTCTCGCACGGAGCGATTCCAACATGGGTCCTCGAGGCTAGTCATGCTGGCGGGCTAAGGGGCACGGAACCACCCTACCATCAGGCGCCAGGTTAGGTAATCCATCGGTGGTTTGCGCCCGAGAATGGCATTCTTACAGAATCTTCGCGCGTTTTGGGGGGCGAATTTTCCGTTGGTGTCAAAACGGATCGTGATCTACAAGAGGTTTGACAATTGGCCTCAGAACCGGGGGTTAAGTGCATTTGATGACATGGTAAGAAGTGAGGTTGTTTGTAGACCCACGGACCACCCTCCGCTTCCGCGCCAGGCGCACGAAGGCGGGCCCCGCGACGCGAGCGCGAGCTCGTCGGTAGGGGGGCGACGGCGCTTGCCCGAGAGCGGCCGGCTCGTTGATGGCGCGCGCGGCGCGCGTCGGCGCGGCGGCACGGCGCTTGCGACAGCGATCGCCGGGGTACTACTCGCAACGCAGCGTCATGACCCTTGACTCGCCCATCAGCGCCCGGACGCTCTCGACCGTGGGGGCGCCCGAGCGCGAGCGCATCGGCCTCTTCGAGCGCGAGTTCGTCGAGAACTTCTCGGTCGATCTCGCGTTCCGGTCGACCGGAACGCGCCCGACCGACGCCGAGTTCGCCGGCTACCGGGGCCGCCGGATCGAGTTCGGCGCCCTGCGCTTCTCGCCGCACACGACGCTGCCGGTGGGCGCGTCGCGGCGGCGGTCGCGCCTGCTCATCAGTCTGCACAAGGCGGGCGAGCTGGTCGTCGCGCAGGGCGGGCGCGAGCGGCGGGTGGGCCCGGGCGACATCTACTTCATCGACCCGGCGAGCCCCTTCCGCATCGAGACCGAGGCGATCCGCGCGAACCTGCTGTTCTTGCCCCCCGAGCCCCTGCGCGCGCTGGTGCCCCAGTTCGACGCGCTCACGGCGACGCCGTTCAAGGCGCACGACGGCGCGGGCGCGCTCTTCGGCTCGATGTTCGACGAGCTCTTCGCGATCGCGCCGCAGCTGACCGAGGCCGTGGCCGACCGCATCGTCGACGCGCTGCCGCACGTGTTCGCCGCCGCGCTCGGCACGCTCGAGGGCGGGCAGGGGGCGGTGCCCTCGGCGCTCAAGCTCTTGCACAAGCAGCGCATCCGGCGGTTTGCGCTCGAGCACCTCGGCGAGCCCGAGCTCGACGCGAACATGATCGCCGAGGGGGCGGGCCTGTCGCCGCGCTACGTGCACCGGCTCTTCGACGACGAGCCGGTGACCTTGATGAAGTGGGTCTGGGGCCAGCGGCTCGACCGGGCCCGCGCCGATCTGGCGACGCCGGCGCTGCGCTCGCGCTCGATCGGCGAGATCGCCTACGGCTGGGGCTTCAGCAGCGTCGCCCACTTCAGCCGCGCCTTCCGAGAGCGCTTCGGGCAGTCGCCGCGCGAGCTGCGGCGCTCGTCGGCCTAGAGCGGGGCGCGCGTGCGGGTGTGCCAAGCGCAAGGCTTTGCCAGCCAATTTTGGCTGCTGAAGCGCCGTTTTGGGCCCGTCGATGGGCGCGCCCCGCTCTCGAGCGCCGACCGTCCAATCCGGTCGGCGCTCGAGAAATTGCTTCAACGCTAGAGCCGCTCGACCGGACCATGCCCAAGGCTGGGCATGGTCCGGTCGGCGCTCTAGGCTGGTCTGCCGGGGCCCCCGTCGCCAGACCGAGGCCCGCGAGGCCGCTCGCGCCGGGGTGTGCCAGGCTGGGTCGGCCGGGGCTCAGTAGGCGCGAGGCCCGGGCGAGCGCGCGGCGGGCGCCGTCGACGAGCTCGAGGGCGGGCGCGACAGCCGCGAGGGCGCCGACTCGGTGGGCCCCTGCACGGAGGGCCCCCGCGGCGGCACGACGTCGACGGCGACGCCCCGCGGGGCGTTGAGCGGGCGCGCCATAGGGGCGCGCTCGCCGGGGCGCAGATCGTTCGACGACCCGCTCGTGCCGAGCTCGGAGCCCCCGGGCGTCACGGCCGCGTTCGAGCCTAGCGCCGGATCGGGGCCGCGACCGCCGCCGGGAGCGGTGCAGGCGGGCAAGAGGGCAACGAGGCCTGCGAGGAGAAGTGCTCGTGCGTAGGTTTCCATGGCTCGTCCTCTGCGCCTCGAGGCCCTGCGCGGCGTGGCCCCTCGGCGCGTTCCGTGCGGCATATGTGCAATCCATATGCCCCGTCGCGTTTCCCCCGGGCGGCGGCGCAACTTCGGACAGAAGGCGCGGGCCGGGTGGGGGCGCTGTGGCAAAAACGCTCTCGCCGCCGCCGCCGCACGCGGGCGCTACTCTTGCGCGAGGCGCAGTCTTTGCGTGTGCCGAGAGTGGTGAGGGCGGCGCGCCACGGTAGGCGTTCGGCGAGCTGACGCGACGAACGTCGGGCCTTGCCGTCGTCGGGCAGGTTCTCGCCCCCGAGGAGGGCGTTCGGGGCGTCACGCCGAGCCACGCCGTCCCGCCAAAGAGGGTTCGCCCCCGAGGAGGGCGTTCGGGGCCCCCTGAGGTGTGTGCGTCAATGTGCGCATGCCTCGCTGCGCTGTTTCTTACCGCGTAAATTGCCTTCTCTGGTTTTGACGCATCGATTATGATGCACTGCTTCATGATAGGGTATTCACGTGCCTCAGGTCGATGTCGGGCAGCTCAACGCTCATGACGAGCCGAAGGGCGAGTGCCGTACGGCGATCGTGTTGTTGTACGGCAACGTCGCGTCGGCGCGCTGGCCGGCGCCGTGAGAGAGCGCATGGCGAGCGAGTATGCGCTCTATGCGCTGGGGCTGCGGGGGTGCGGGTCGGGGGCTGCGAGTGCACGCGCTGTCGCAGCGGAAGCGACGTCAGCGTCGGTCAGCTCGCCGACGACGTGCTCGCGTTCGACGATGCGGTCGGGTTCGGGCGCCTCGACGTTGGCGCGCATGAACGTGGCGATGGGCGTCTTCTTTAGCGGGGCGTCGTGGGCGCTCGGGCGGGGTGCGCGCATGGGCGCGACCCTCGTGGGCCGGCGCAAGGCGGGCGACAGGGGCGCCGCGGCGTGCGCCCGCGGTGCGGTCGGTCGTTGCGAGGCGTCGCTACCTTGATAAGCTGCACGCCGAAGAAATTTTGCTTCGTTCACGCCAAATAGGGTGGGAGAGGTTCATGGCGAAGTGCATCGGCGGCTTGGGTAGGCTGGGGGGGGCGCTCTCGTCCCTGCTCGGCATGGCCGCGGCGGCAACCTGCGTCGGGGGAGACGAAGGCGAGGGCTACGACGTGGCGGGCGCGCCACCCGTCACGGGCGAGGTGGCGCCCGGCGGCATTCTCTTCGTCACGCAGGTGCCGGTGGCGGGCTTCAACGTGGTGACGAGCGCCTTCGGCAACCACATCGCCGACGTCGGGCGCGCCCCGCGCGGCGGCGACCTGTGGGTGCGCTACGACGACGGCACGCTGCGCAACCTGACGGCCGAGGCGGGCTTCGGCGAAGAGGGGCGGCAGGGCGCGAAGGCGATCGCGGTGCGCGAGCCGAGCGTGCACTGGGGCGGGCAGAAGGCGCTCTTTTCGATGGTGATCGGCGCGCCGACCGAGCGCTACGGCGCGGCGGGCGGCTACCGCTGGCAGATCTACGAGGTCGAGGGGCTCGGGCGGGGCGAGCGGGCGCGCATCACCAAGGTGCCGAACCAGCCGGCCGACTACGACAACGTCGCGCCCTTTTACGGCGCCGACGACCGCGTGCTCTTCGCCTCGACGCGCCCGCGCACGGGCGAGGCGCACCTCTACCCGCAGCTCGACGAGTACGAGAGCGCGCCGACGACGGTGGGCCTCTACAGCCTCGAGCCTTCGACGGGCGACCTGTTCCTCGTCAACCACGCGCCGAGCGGCGTCTTCTCGCCCTTCATCGACTCGGCCGGGCGCGTCGTCTACACCAAGTGGGACCACCTGCAGCGCGATCAGCAAGAAGAGGCCGACCGGCTCGACGGCGCCTCCTTCGGCGCGTTCAACTGGGCCGACGAGTCGGCGGGGGCTTCGCGGGGCGAGGCGGCCGAGAGCTTCCCCGAGCCGCGGGCGGCCGAAGACCCGCGGCTCGGCGACGACCAGTCGCCGCACCTCTTCAACCAGTTCTTCCCCTGGCAGGTGGCCGAAGACGGGTCCGGCGAAGAGACGCTCAACCACGTCGGGCGGCACGAGTTCGGCGGCACCTACTCCGAGGGCAGCGTGCCCTCCGACCCGAATTTGACGTACCTGACGCCCGACGACGCGCACGAGAACCGCGTCTACATTCGCGACGCCGGCGGCCTCTTTCAGCTGGCCGAAGACCCGAACGCGCCCGGCACCTTCTACGCCACCAACGCCCCCGAGTTCGCCACCGAGACGGCGGGGCAAATCGTGCGCTTCACGGGCGGGCTCGAGCTGAACCCCGAGCGCATGGTCGTCACCGAGCTGACGCCCGCCGTCACCCGCAACGCGCTCGACGGGCGGGGCGACCCGGCGCACACGGGGCACTACCGCGACCCGCTGCCGCTCGCGAGCGGCCGGGTCGTGGTCTCGCACACGCGCGAGGTGCGCGCGAACGCCGACGACGGCGACGACCGCTCGCCGGCGGTGCGCTACGCCTTCCGGCTGAGGGTGCTCGAAGACCGGGGGGGCGGGGTCTTCGCCGCCGGCGCGCCGCTGACGGCGGGCATCCGCGAGTCGCTCTCGTGGTGGACGCCGGACGAGCTCGCGTCCTGGGAGGGCGAGCTGTGGGAGCTCGACGCGGTCGAGATCCGGGCGCGGCCTCGCCCCGCGGCCCCGGCGCAGGCGCTGCCGGCGCCCGAGCGCGCGATCTTCGAGCAGGAGGGGGTCGACGATCGGGCCCTGCGCGCCTGGCTCGCCGAGCGGTCGCTCGCGCTCGTCGTCAGCCGCGACGTGACCAGCCGGGACCGCGCCGACGTGCAGCAGCCCTTCAACCTGCGCGTGCCCGGCGGCGTCGAGAGCGTCGCGACGGGGGGCCGCATCTACGACGTCGCGGCGCTGCAGCTCTTTCAGGCCGACCAGGTGCGGGGTTACGAGGGGCGCGAGGGGCGGCGCTCGCTCGCCCGCCCGCTGCACGACGAGGGCGCGGCGGGCTACCTCGGGGGCGCCGCCGCCGGCTCGGCGCGGGTGGCGCCCGACGGCTCGGTCGCGAGCTTCGTGCCGGCGCGGCGCGCGATGAGCTGGCAGCTCGTCGGCCCCGAGGGCGGGCCCGTGGTGCGCGAGCGCACCTGGGTGAGCTTCGCGCCGGGCGAGGTGCGGGTCTGCCCCTCGTGCCACGGGGTCAACACGAGCGACCAGCTCGGGCGCCCCGAGCCGCAGAACCCGCCCGAGGCGCTGCGCGCGCTCTTGCAGACGTGGAAGGCCGACCGCGGCGGCTGACTCGCCCGCGCCGGGGGGCGCGGGAGACCGGCGCCCGGGGGCGGGGGCCTACGCGCCGAGGTGCGCGAGGAACTCGGACGCGGGCATGGGCCGCGAGAACATCGGAAAGTCGTACTTGATGGCGTTCTTGTGCGCCTCGGCGGAGGTGGCGGCGACGCAGTCGACGAGGGTGACGACGTCGAAGCCGTGTTCGTAGGCGGTGCGCATCGTCGACTCGACGCAGCAGTTGGTCAGAAAGCCCCCGAGGGCGACGGTCTTGATGCCCTTGCTGCGGAGGATGAAGTCGATGTTGGTGCTGGCGAAGGCGTCGAGCCCGCGCTTGCCCTCGATGACGATGTCGCCGGGCTCGGGCTTGAGCTCGTCGACGATGGCGGCGCCCCAGGAGCCCTTGACGAAGGCCTTGCCGTCGACGACGCCCTTCAAGATGCCGTAGGGGTGCTTGGTGAGCTCGCCGTAGCCCTCGGCGAAGGTGATGGGCGTGTGCATGACGGCGGCGCCCCGGCGCCGCGCCTCGCGCACGACCTTCGCGGTGTTGGCGAGCATGTTCGTCTCGGCCATGACGGCGGCGACGGCATCGTGCAAGACGCCGCCCTCGGACGTGAACTCGTTCTGGTACTCGATGAGGACGAGCGCGGTGCTGGTCGGGTCGATGGTCATGGCGGCCTCCCTCGGGTGGGGGCCGAAGGTAGCAGCTTGTCCGAAGGGCGGTCAAAGCTGCTAGCCTCGGCGTCATGGCAGCGTCGTCGATCTGTGCGCCGCGCGGGGGCGCGTGAGCCCCGGGGGCGGCGAGGGGTGGGTCGAGGCCCTTCGGTTCGCGCTCGGGGGCTGCCCGGTCGAGACCGACGCCGACGTGCTCGCGCCCTACGCGCGCGACCAGGCGCCCTTCGCGCCTTCGGGGGCGCCCGCCGCGCTGGTGCGCGCCCGCTCGGTCGACGACGTGGTCGCGGCGCTGCGCTTCGCCGACGGCCGGCGCGTGCCGGTGGTCACGCGCGCGGCGGGCACGGGCCTGGCGGGGGGGGCGAACGCGGTCGACGGGTGCATCGTGCTCTCGGTCGCCAAGCTCGATCGCATCGTCGGCGTCGACGCCGCGACGCGCACGGCCGTGGTCGGCCCGGGGGTCTTGAACGCGGCGCTCGCCGCCGAGGCGGCCGCGCACGGGCTCTTTTACGCGCCCGACCCGGCGAGCCGCGACATCTCGACCATCGGCGGCAACATCGCCACCAACGCCGGCGGGGGCTGCTGCCTCAAGTACGGCGTCACCGGCGACCACGTGGCGGCGCTCAAGGTGGTGACGGCCGACGGCACGCTGATCCGCACGGGCTCGGTGGCGGCGAAGAACGTGGCGGGGCTCGACCTGACGCGCCTGCTCGTCGGGTCCGAGGGCACGCTCGGGGTCATCGTCGAGGCGACCATGCGGCTGCTCCGCCCGCCGCCCCCCGCCGCGACGCTCGTCGCGTTCTTCGGCGCGCTCGGGGCGGCGGCCGACGCGGTCGTCGCGATGATGGCCGAGGCCGACCTGTCGCTGCTCGAGGTGATGGACGGGGTGACCATCCGCGCGGTCGAGGCGGTGACGAACATGGGCCTCGACGTCTCGGCCGAGGCCGTGCTGTTCGCGCAGAGCGACGCGCCGGACGCCGCGGGGGTCGTCGCGCGCTGCGAGGCCCTCTGCCGGGCGAAGGGCGCGCGCGACGTCGCCCGCACCGACGACCCGGCCGAGGGCAGGCTGCTGCTCGCCGCGCGCCGCATGGCCTTGCCCTCGCTCGAGCGGCTCGGCGCCACGTTGCTCGACGACGTCGCGGTCCCGCGCCCCGCGCTGCCGGCGATGGTCGCGCGCGTCCAAGAGATCGCCGCGCGCCGCGGCGTCGTCATCGGCACCTTCGGCCACGCGGGCGACGGCAACCTGCACCCCACCGTCGTCTTCGACCGCGACCCCGCCGCGAAAGAGGCGGCCTACCGCGCCTTCGACGACATCTTGCGCGCCGCGATCGAGCTCGGCGGCACCATCACCGGCGAGCACGGCGTCGGCTCGCTCAAGCGCGACTACGTCGGGGCGATGGTCGGCGAGGCCGAGCGCGCGCTCATGCGCCGCATCAAGGCCGCCTTCGACCCGAACGGCATCTTGAACCCCGGCAAGGCCTTCTGAGCGCGGCCCGCCGGCGCCCGCCGGGGTGGTGGGCGGCGCTCAGCGGACGGGCGTCGGGAGCGAAGCGGGCGTGAACTGGGGGTGCAGATCGCCGACCAGCGCGGGGGCGCAGCAGGCCTGCCCCCCCGTCCGCAGCGCCTTGGTGACGGGGCGGGTCTGGCGCGCGCCGCAGCCCGCGGAGCCGCCCCGCACGATCGCGCCCGCGCTGCGTTCGGGCGAGGCCAGCCAGCTCTCGGAGGCGCCGACGGGTGAGTTGGCGTCGCACGCGAGCTGCCACTGGGTTTCGGTGCAAAGCGCCATGCCGGTCTTGGCGCACTCGCGGGCCGCGCCCACGTAATCGAGCAGCGCTTCGCGGCCGAGCGTGCGCAGGGTGAAGTCGCCGGCGCCTTCGACCTCGGGGCCCGCGGCGCGGGCGGGCGCGCCCGCCGGCCGGGTCGCTTCGGGCGCGCCCGCCGGCCGGGTCGCTTCGGGCGCGGCGCCGGCGGAGCGCAGCCCCGAGGTGAGGGCCGCGAGCGTGCCGTCGGGCAACGCGGCGTCGAGGCGGGAGAGCACGGGCGAGACGAGGCCCGCCATGGCCGAGCTCTCGAGGCGAGAGCCGAGGGGCACGAGGCCCGCCGGCGGGGCCCCTGAGGCCGCCGAGAGGCCGGGCAGGGGGCCGCGGTACGTCGCGGTCAGGGCGAGCACGGCGCCCGACGCCAGGGCGACCAACGAGCCGAGCTTGCGAGCGCGCCGGGGGGCCTCTGCGGCGGCCGGCGCGGCCTGGGGGGGCGGGGGCGACTCGTCGCTCGCGGGGTGCGCGCCGGTCGAGGCCGCCGCGCCTTCGGCGGGCGCGTCATCGCCCTCGGGGCTCACCCGGAGCTCGGGGTCGGCGCCGGCCAAGCGGCGCAGGCTCGGGCTCGAGTGCGCCGCCTCGAGCGGCTTCGGGGCGCCGAGGCCCGCGGCCTCGGTGAGGGCCCGCCAGAACGCGAACGCAGTGGCATAGCGGGCTTCGGGGCGGGGCGAGAGGGCCCGGAGCACGACCTCGTCAACGGCGTCGGGGCAGACGACGCCAAGGGCTCGCGGCCCTGGGCCACGACCGTCGTCGACGGCGGCCTGGAAGAGCTGGGCGAGGCTCTGACCGTCGCGCGCGGGGCGCCCGGAGGCGACTTCGAGCAGCACGAGCGCGAGCGAGTACACGTCCGTCCAGGGGCCGGTCGGGCCGCGGTCGCGGTCGAACTGCTCGGGGGCCGCGTAAAAGGGAGAGAACGCGCAGAGCGCCTCGCTGCCGCCTTCGCCGAGATCGCGGCCGGCCTGCTCGTCGGCGAACTTCGCGATGCCGAAGTCGAGCACCTTCAGCGTGGGGCGCCCGGCCACCTCGGTCAGAAAGAGGTTGGCGGGCTTGACGTCGCAGTGCAAGACGCGCTGCTCGTGGGCCGCCGCGAGCGCCAACGCCGCCGGCTCGAGCAGCCCGATCGCGGCCTCGAGCCCGCGCCCGCCTTCGCCCCGGGCCGCGCGCTGCTCGAGATCTTCGGCGAGCGAGACGCCCTCGAGCCACTCGAGCACGAGGTACGGCACCCAGCCCCCGCCGGGCGCGAGCTCAGCCCCGACGTCGAGCGCCTGGACGATGTTGACGTTCGTGCGCGACAGCCGGTGCAGGAAGCGCCCCTCGGCCACGAAGCGGCGGCAGAACTCTTCGAGCATCGGGCCCTGCAGCCCCTTGGGCAGCTTCAGGCACTTGAGGGCCACCTTCTCGTCGAACTTGAGGTGGTGGGCCTGGTAGACGACCCCGAACGTGCCCTCGTCGACCGCCCGGTCGACGCGGTACTTGCCGTCGATGACTCGGCCCACCCAATCGAACGTGTCCTGCTTTGCCATGCCGATTGATGCCACCCTGTGTGCGAACCACCCGCGCCGGCAACTTTTTGCCCGGCAGGGCGAGCCCACGAGAAAGCACCCTTCGTGCCGGCGCGCCCCGGACGCCGCGGCCGGTGCTCGTCCGTACGCCCGCCCGGGCCGACGTTTCGTCGAGTTCAGGCGCTGCCATGGGCCGAGTTCGTCGATGCCCGCGTCGACAGGCCCTCCGAGCGGTTCGAACCGATGGGTTCGAGCTGCCAGGGCAGTTCGTGCGAGGGCAACGGCGGCCCTGCGAGGGTGTCGCAGGCGGGGGCGGGGTGCTTTGCCACGCCCCCGCTCCGGGTGCGTCATCGACGTTCGTTCTGAGGTTACGAGAGACCTCGCGCGGGGCTGCCCCCTTGCGGCTGAGTCGACCCCCCGAACGATGCACTGCGAGGCACCGTTCGGGGGGCCCGAGAGATATGCGGCGAGGTCGACTTATCGTCGACCTGGCCTCAAGATATAGGGTAGTCTTTCGGGGTGTTCGCCGAGGTCGTCAACGTGCTCGCTTCGCCCCCGCGCCCCCTGCGCGTGGTGCTCGTCGAGGGCCATGACGATCTGCGCGACGTGCTCGCGATGACGCTGGCCCACGAGGGCTTCGACGTCCGCGCCTTCGCGGCGGCCCACGAGGGCTTCGCCGCCGCCGCGAGCGACGCGCCCCACGTGGTCATCGTCGGCGCCGACCCGCCCGAGCTCAGCGACGAGCTCGGCCGCCGCCTGCGCGCCGACGCGACGACGGCGCGCGCCGCGCGCGTCGCGGTCACGACCTCGTCCGAGAGCGTCGGCGCCCTCGTGGCGCTCTTTCACTGCGTGCTCGTTAAGCCGGTCGACACCGGGCGCCTCGTCGGCGAGGTCGAGCGCCTGGTCTTGGGCTCGCCCCGGGTCGGCTGAGTCGCGCGTCCGGCCGCCGGCCGCCCCTCGGCGAGCGTCCGGGCGGCGAAGCGGGTGAAGAGCTGGCGCAGCCAGCGGTGGCCGGGGTCGGCCTGCATTCGCTCGTGCCAGACGAGCCCGACGCGCACCGGCGGCATCGCGACCGGCGGGTCGAGCACGGCAAGATCGAGATCGTCGGCGAGGCGCCGGACCAGCTCGCGCGGGGCCGCGAAGAACCAGTCGGTATGGGCGACGGCGTGCGCGGCGGCGAGCGAGCTCGGGGCGGCGAAGGCGACGCGGCGCTCGAGGCCCCGGCGCGCGAGCTCGCGCCCGATGGCGCCCGACCCCTCGCCCGTGCGCACGACGACGTGCGGCGAGCCGAGCCAGGCGGCGAGGTCGAGGCGGCCCCGCCGCAGGGCGGGGTGGCACGTGCGCGCCAGCACGCACCAGTGCACCGAGCCGACCAGGCGCTGCACGAGGCCCGGCCCCTCGCCCTGGGCGGGCAGGACGGCGAGGTCGAGCGCGCCCTCGGCGAGCCGGGCGCCGAGCTCGGCCGGCGGCGCCCGGATCTCGAGGCTGGCGCGGGGCGCCTCGCGGGCGAAGCGGCCGAGCACCTCGGGCAGGAAGGCGACGAGCAGGTCGGGGCAGGCGACGACGAAGGCGCGGGCCGAGGCCTTCGGGTCGAAGTCGAGATCGTGCGCGAGCACGCGGCGCACGTCGCCGAGCACGCGCCGGAGGGCGGGCCCGAGCGCCTCGGCGCGCGGCGTGCGCACCATGCCCCGGCCCGCGCGCACCAGGATCGGATCGCCGAGCAGATCGCGCAGCCGCGCGAGCGCGTGGCTCACCGTCGGCTGGGTCAGGCCGAGCGAGGCGGCGGCGCCGGTGACGCTGCCCCGCTCGAGCAGGGCGTCGAGCACGACGAGCAGGTTCAGGTCGACCTGGGATATATCGACGGCGCGCATGGTCGATTAGAGTACATCGATTGGACGCATGGCCAAAGGGGGCGCACGCTGGGCCTCGAAAGCGGAGGCATTCATGCGCATCTTCGTGAGCGGCGGTTCGGGCTTCGTGGGCGGGCACCTGATCGAGGCGCTGGTGGCGCGGGGGCACGAGGTTTGGGCGCTCGCCCGGTCCGACCGGGCGGCCGCGGCGGTGGCCGGCTACGGGGCGAGGCCGGTGCGGGGCGAGCTCGGGGCCGTGGGGCCGGGGCAGCTGCGCGGGGCCGAGGCGGTGGTGCACGCCGCGGCCTTCGTCGAAGAGTGGGGCACGCGCGAGCAGTTCCACTGGGGCAACGTCGAGGGCACGGCGAACATGCTCGAGGCGGCGCGCGAGGCGGGGGTCGGCCGCTTCGTGCACGTGGGCACCGAGGCGGCGCTCTTCGAGGGGCGCGACCTCGTCGGGGTCGACGAGTCGGCCCCGTACCCGTTGCGCCACCACTATCTCTACTCGGAGACGAAGGCCGAGGCCGAGCGGCTCGTGCTCGCGGCGGCCTCGCCCGGCTTCGCGACGCTGTCGATCCGGCCGCGGTTCGTCTGGGGCCCGCGGGACGCGACCGTGCTGCCGGCGATCTTGCGCATGGCGAGAGAGGGCAGCTTCGCCTGGGTCGACGGGGGCCGGGCGCGCACCTCGACGACGCACGTCGACAACCTCGTGCACGCGCTCGTGCTCGCGCTCGGCCGCGGCGGGCCGGGGCGGGCGTACTTCGTGGCCGACGACGGCGAGCGCACGGTGCGCGACTTTCTGACCGCGCTCGCCCGGACGCAGGGCGTCGAGCTCGGCCCGCGCAGCGTGCCCTCCGCCGTCGCGCGGCCCCTCGCCCGCGCGGTCGAGGGCGCCTTCCGGCTCGCCGGCGCGCGCCGCACGCCGCCGCTGACGCGCTTCGCGATCGACATGATGTCCTCGACCGTCACGGTGCGCACCGACCGGGCGCGCGCCGAGCTCGGCTACGCGCCCGTCATCAGCGTAGGAGAGGGCCTGCGGCGCCTCGGGGCGGCGTCCGGGCCCGAGCGCGCGGCGGCGTAGGCCCGCGCTTCGGCGCCCCCGGCGCCGCCGGGCGCCGCGCCGCTCGGAGCAGGGCCGCGGCGCCCCGAGCCAGGCGGTGCGGCGCCGGGCGCCGGTGCGCGGCGCCGGGGGGGCTCGTCCATCGCTGCCTCGCGGCCCCGCCGCCTCATCCGAGCGGCGGATGACCTTGCACGCCCGGAGGGCGGGTGCCCTGCCGTCGGAGCCGGAGGCGAGTTCAGGGTGCCCGCAGGGCGTGCAAGGTCACCCGCCGCTCGTATCAGGCCCGGCGCTCGCCGGCGCCGGCGGGGGCGTCGTCGGGGGGCACGAGGGCCGCCACGTTCGCGCGGATGGTGTCGCAGATGGCCTCGAGCGGCAGATCGTTGGCGTCGTAGCCGAAGGGGTCTTCGATCTCGACGCCGATCTCTTCGATGCCGAAGAAGACGTAGCTGACGACCGCGGTCGCGAGAATGGTCAGGCCCTTGAACTGGTCGACGATGGCGAAGGGCAGGGTGAAGAAGTAGAGCACGAGGGCGCGGCGCAGGTGCACCATGTACGCGAAGGGCAGGGGCGTCTTGTGAATGCGCTCGCAGCCGCCGAGATAGTCGACGAGAAGCTGCACGTTCTGGTCCAGCTGGACCTGCACGTACTCGGGGTAGAGGCCGCGCCGGCGGCCCTCGTCGAGCACTTTGCTCATTTCGACCGAAACGGCGAGCGCGGCGTGCCGCGAGGCCCGCACCCGGTCGGCGCGGTCGGCGGGTAGCGCGTCGGCGAGGGGGCCGAGGTCGACCTCGCCGCGCAGCCCGGCCGCCGCGGCGTAGGGGAAGGTGGCCGTCCAGCGGCCGAGCAGGCGGTGTAGGTCGGGCGCGTCTTGCAAGAAGATGCCCGCGGCGCGCACGAGGTTGCGCGTCTCGTTGACGATGCCACCCCAGAGCTTTCGGCCCTCCCAGAACCGGTCATAGGAGGAGTTCGTGCGGAAGACGAGCAGCAGGCTCAGGGCCGTGCCGGCCAGGCTGTGCACGGTGCTCGGCACGCTCATCGGCCGGACGTAGAGGTGCACGCCCGTGATGAGGGCGGACCACACGACGCAGGCCGTCACCCGGCCCACGATCTCGCGGACCATCGAGCCGCGGAGGTCGAAGAACTGGCGCCACCAGCGGTGGGGGTCGTATTGAATCATGCGCGGGGCTGACGGTGCCGTGCTTTGACGCCCCGAGGCAAGCGCGAAGGCTTCGGGGGGGCGCGAGCGGCGTCGGCGCGGGGGTTTTTCGCGGGTCGGGGCCGCGCGCCGCCGGGCCCCAGGTGCCCCGGCGGCGCCGTGAAGGCGTACCCGGCCGGGGCCGATCGGAACGCGTCGCGTCAGGCTCGGGCGAGGTTCAGGGGTCGGCGAATGCGGGTTTCGTGCCGAAGTGAGAAAGTCTGAGTGCGAATCGCGTCGAGCCCGAGCTCAACGAAAAGAAAGGGCATTCATGCGGCCCGCGAGGGCAGGCGCGCCTTGCCGAGGGGCTCGTTTTTCATCACCCTGCTCCTTCCGTGGTGAGCGCCGCATGATAAAGCGAATCGTCCGCGAATCGAGCAACCCGACCCCCGACGAATCGTTCACGCTCGCGCGCGGCGCGACGCTGTGGTCGATCGAGCGCCGCGGCACGCGCGTCACGCGGCTCGGCGGCCCGGCGTCCGGGCGGGCGCGGGTGACGCTGCGCCGCTGCGCGAGCGTGCCGCGGGCGCGCGAGCTGATGGCGCGGGCGGTGGCCGCCAAGCTCGAGGCGGGGTTCCGGCCCGTGGCCCGGCCGGCGGGCTGGCCCGCCCGGCGGCGGCCCACCGTGGCCTCGTCGGCCGCCCACGAGCGCGCGCTGCGCCGCGCCCGCGACGCGGCCTCGGCCCTCGTCGCGTACGGCGAGTGGCTGCGGGCGCAGGGCGACCCGCGGGGGGCCCTGGTGGCGGCCGACGCCGCGGCGGTCGAGGCGGGCGGCGTGGTCGCGAGCGGCTGCCCCGCCTGCGACGCGAACGCCGCGTGGTTCCGGCGGCCGAGCCGGCGCGCGCCGCCCGACCGGCCGCCCTGGTGGCCCGCGGCCGAGACGCTGCTCGCGCTCGACCCGGCCGGCCCCCGCGCCGGGCGCCACCGCGAGCTGCTCGAGCGCCACGGGCGGCACGTGCTCGGGCGGGCCGCGCCGGGCGACGAGGCGCTCCGCTTCGGCTGGCGGCTCGGGTTCATCGAGGTCGTGCACCTCGAGCACTCGGGCGACGAGGCCGACGCGGCCGCCCTGCGCGCGGCCCTGCGCCGGGCGCTGCGCCTGCCGGCCTCGCGCTTCGCGCGCGTGGTCGACGTCGCGACGCCCGCCGACTCGCCCGACGAGCCCTCGTTCACCGACGAGGCCTTCGTGCGCGATTCGCTCGCCGGGCGCGCCTTCCCCTCGGTCGTCTCGCTCTCGCTCGGCGCCTGGCTCGAAGACGACGACGACGAGCCCGACTTCGCCCCGCCCGAGGGCTGGCGGCGCGAGGCCGCGCCCTTGCTCGGCGAGCTCCGCGCCGTCTCGCGCGCGTTCCCCCGGCTCGCCCACCTGTCGGCGGCGGGCCGCGGCATCGACCTCGGCGGCGTCGACCTCGGGCACCTGCGGCACGCCGCGTTCGAGTTCGCGCGGCCCGACGAGGGCGCGCTCGACGTCGTCGCGGGCGCCGAGTGGCGCCGGCTGCGCTCGCTGCGGCTCTCGATCGGCGATCTCGCCCGGCCCGAGCACGCCTCCGACGTCGCCGCCCGCGTGGCCGCCCTCGCCGACAGCGGGCGCGCGCCCGAGCTGCGGCACCTCCGGCTCGAGCGGGTGCCGCTCACCGACGAGCTCTGCGACGCGCTCGGCCGCTCGGCGCTCGCCGGCTCGCTCGTCTCGCTCGAGATCGTGCGCGGCGAGATGACGGCCGAGGGCGCCGAGGCCCTGCTCCGACACCGGCACCGCCTCCCCCGCCTGCGCGCGCTCGACGTCGCGCGCAACGCCCTGCCCGACGACGCCATCGCCGCCCTCGCCGCGGGCTTCGGGCGCGGCGTCGAGCTGCTCGCGGGCGAGCAACGCGACGTCTACGAGCACGACGACGCGAGCGACAGCGAGTTCGTGCGCGAGAAGGCGCTGCTCGCGCGCGGCGGCCGCCCCGACCCGCTCGGCGGGCCGGCGCCCGACGACGACGGGGGCGACGACATCGAGGGCCTGCTCGACGCGGCCGTCGTGCTCACCTCGCTCCGGGGCGGCGACGGGGTCGACGGGGCCGACACCGCCGACGGTGAGCCCGACGGCGAGCTCGACGGCGAGGCCGACGGCCGCCCCCTCGCGGCCGCCGACGGCGCCGAGCGCGAGGACGACGACGAGCTCGCCGACCCCTGGCCGATGGCCGCCCTCGACTACGATGGCCCGCCGGGCGACGACGAAGACGACGAGGGGGCCGGGCCCCTGCGGGCGGGGCGAAGTCGAAGGCGCGACCGCCGCCTCGCGGTGCCACAGCGGGTGCCGGCGGACGGCGACTTGTAGCCTTCGCGCGCCGCGCCGTCGCCTCGGCCGCGGCGCCCCCACCGCCCGATCACCCCCGGGCGCGCGCAGAGGCCGGCGGGGCCCCGCCGCACGGCGCGCCTCGAGCGCCGCCCCGGACGGCCTAATTCTTTAGGTGCACGACCGGCGCGAGGCGGTAGCCCGTCGCCGCGTCGCCCGACAACGAGGCCTGTTGGTCGAAGTCGAGCGTGAGGTGCACCCTGCCACCTTCGGGCGCCACGAGCTTGCCCGTCGTCACGATCTTGAGGCCCGTGGTCGAGCAGGACGAGCAAGTGACGGGCGCCGAGCGCTCGCCGTCTTCGACGGCCGCGTCCTCGGCCAACAGCAACCGAATTTGCGTGATCTTGCCCGCGGGGATGCGTTCCTCCGCGAGGAAGGCCTCGCTCGCGGCCGCGTCGCGCAGGTTCACGCGTTTCGAGCCCTCGAAGATGACCTCCCAGCCGCCGCCGTCGGCGTCGTCGCCGGGCTCGCCCTCCGCCGGGCCCTTGGCCGGATCGCGACCCTTGCCCTCGTCGCCGTCGTCGCCATCGCCCGCGACGTGGACCGAGACCTTGGTGATCGTGACGACCAGGTTGCCGCCCGCCGCTTCGGCGGGCACCCCCGCCGCTGAGGTCGTGATCGCCTGCGCGTTCGAGCTGACGCCGACCTCGACGACCGCGCCCGAGTCCGAGCACCCTGAGGCCGCCCACCCTGAAAGAAGAGCCGTGAACAGCGTGGCGGTGAGAACATGGGTACGCATGGGGGGAGACCTCCTGCCTGGCCGCGGGCCCCCCTGGCGGCGGCCCTTTCACCCGTCTACGTCGCCAAGGGGCCCGCGACCTTCGGGGGGGTATCGATCTTTATGCCCTCAGCCCTTCGATCTCTGCTCGAAAAGATGTCCTCATTGCCCTGCGCCCTGGGGGGCCTTTGTAGGCCCTTCGATCGCGGAAGGCTCTTCTCGCGGCCGGGTAGATGCGCCTTTGATGCGCCGGGTCAAGAGGCCCCCGGGGGCGAAACCAGACAGGGTAGCGTCAACCGCAAAAGGCACGCACGAGCGCGCAGACCCGCTCGAGAACCGGGGCAGGGGGCCGGGCGCCGCGATCTCGCGCGGCCTCGCGGGCGCCGTGGGCGAACCGCAGTGCGAATCGCGGCGCTCGTGCGAGCGGGCTATGTGGTATCGGCGAAGGGCCGCCGCGGCGGCCGAAGCGGCGGGGGCGCCGGCGCCGCCCGCGGCTCAGTTGCCTTTCTTCTTGTCTCCCTTGGACCCTACCGGTGGCGGCGGCGGCTTGGGCGCGGTCGGCGCCGTCTTCGGCGCCGTCACCGTCGGCGCGGTGCGCACGGGGGGCGCGCTGGCGGTGGCCGGGCTGGGCAGCGGGGGCGGTGCGCTCGGGGTCGGAGAGAAGGCGCGCACGATGCCGAGCTCTTCGCGGAAGAACCACGCGCCCCCGAGGCCCAGCGCGATCACGGCGAGGGCCGAGACTACAAATACGCCGGCGCCCCGCCGCCCGGGGCGTCCGACGCCCGGGATGTCCACGTCGAGATCGTCGGCGCCGGCGTTTCGGGCCGCCTGCCGGTGCGGCGGCGGGCGGGGCACGACGGCGATGCCGGGCGCCGTCACGGCGTGAGGGTCGACCGCTTCGGCGCGTCGCGGCGCCGCGGCCTCGGAGGGCACCGGCGGGGCCATCGGCCGGCCATCGAATGCGCCGGCCGCCGAGGCGAGCGCGGCCTGGGGGGCTCCGGCCATTGCGGGCGGCGCCGGGGCGGCCGGCGGGGGGTGAACGAGCGGGGCCGGCGCGGCCTGAACGGGGACGGGCTGGACCGGCCCGAACGCCCCGGCCTGGGCGGCCGACGCGAAGGTGGCGGCCGTGCTGACATGCGTGGGCATGACCGCGGTGGTGGCGCCGGGCGGCCCCGCCGCGGCGTTCGGCCCGACCGACGCGCCCACCGAGGTCATGGGCAGCGTGCTCTGCGGGCGACCTTCGGCGTGGGCGGGCGCCGCGGCCAGCGGGGCGAGGGGGGCGGGCGCGGGCGCGGGCACGGCGGCCGGCGGGGCCATCTGCGCGGCCAGCCCGCCGGGGGGCAGGGGCACGACGGCGCCGGGCGCGTCGGCGACGCGCGAGGAGTCGATCATGAGCGTCGCGTAGGGCGGCGCCTCGCCCCGGCGCACGGCCCGCACGTCCTGCTGCATCGTCTGCGCGTCCGGGTAGCGGTCGTCGGCGCGGAAGGCGAGGGCGCGGTCGACGACGAGGCCGACGGACGCGGGCACCTGGGGCGCGACCGAGCGGAGCGGCGGCGCGCGCTCGGTCATCACCTTGACCATGACCTCCATCTCGTTCTTGGCCTCGTGCGCGTGGCGCCCGGCGAGCAGCCAGAAGAACGTGGCCCCGACCGAGTAGAGGTCGGCGCGGGCGTCAGCCTTGTGGCCGAGCACCTGCTCGGGCGACATGTACTCGGGCGTGCCGATGACCATGCCGGCCGCGGTGCGGTGCTGGCGCGGCGAGCCCTCCATCATGCGGGCGATGCCGAAGTCGAGCACCTTGAGCCGGCCCTCGCGCGTGACGAAGAGGTTGTCGGGCTTGATGTCGCGGTGAATGATGCCCTGCGCGTGCGCGGCCGCGAGCACGTCGAGCAGCTCGTCGAGGTAGCGCAGCGCCTCGTCGATCGGCGGCCGCTGCCGGTGCGCGCTGTCGACGAGCGGCTCGCCCTCGAGCAGCTCCATCACGAGGAAGGGCACGCCGTTCTCGTCGCGGTCGAAGTCGCGCACCTCGACCACGCCCGGGTGGTGGAAGCGGTTGACCGCGTGCGCCTCCTGCTCGAAGCGCTCGACCAGCTCGCGCGAGTTCATCGCCTCGGGGCGCAAGATCTTGACCGCGTCGCGCCGCCCGATCTTGTGCACCGCCACGTAGACCGCGGCCATGCCGCCGACGGCGATGAGGCGCTCGAGCGTCCACTTGTCGCGCAACGTGGTGCCGATGCGCTGCAGATAGAGGTCGAGGCCGTCGGCCATGCGGACGCCCACTTTTCCGGGCGCGGGGGCTGGCGTCAAGCGCCTGCACCTCGCGGCCGGGGTGTGAGAACCTCGCACGGCGCGCGCCGCAGGGCAATGGCCACCCCGCCGCCCCGGCCCCGCCGGCCCCGCCCCGCCCGCGGGCGGCGCCCTACTTCGGCGCCCGGCCGCCGAGGCCCTGGCGCGCGGCGCTGGGCACGAGCTGGCTCAGGTTCCACGCTTGCAGGTACAGGCGCCGCTCGGCCGCGTTCAGCCGGTCGCGCATCCGGCCCACGACCAGGCTCGGCACGAGCACCATGCTGACGCTCGTGAGCGAGAGGCACACGGTCGTCTGGAGCGGGGGCAGCTCGGTGGCGCGCGGCAGCACCCGCATGATCCCGCCGCCGAACGCGTACGAGCGCGGCACGAGCCCGAGCAGCTCGAGCGCGATGGGCGCGAGGACGGCCAGCGCGCCGGCGAGCAGGGCGAAGCGGCGGGCGCGGCGCCCGGCGCTCATGGCGAAGAACATCGTGTTGGTCGCCGCCAGGCCCGGCACCAAGATGAAGGGGCCGAAGAGCGCGCTCGTCATCGCCACCGCGGCCGAGCTGAGGGCGAGCAGGGTGAAGCCCTGCCGCGGGCTGACGGCCTCCTGCCGCGAGAGCCACCACGAGGCGACGCTGCAGGCGACGACCGCGAAGACGGCGCTCAGGGTGGCGGCGTACGAGCGGACGCCCATCCAGAGGGCGAGCGGCAGGAAGGCGCTCCACATCATGAGCCGGCCCGACACGAGCCGGGCGGTGTCGCGCAGGGCCTCGGCCGCCGCCGCGTCGAGGCCGGCCTGCGCCTCGCGCGGCACCTCGTCGGGCACCTCGACCAAGAGCCGCGCCATCGTCGCCAGCGCCTCGGCCTGGCTCGGCTCGAGCGCCAGCGCGCTCGCCGCCTCGCGCAGCGCCACCGCCCGCTCGGCCCGCGCCTCGCCCCCGCCGCCCGCCGCCCGGTCGAGCGCCGCCCGCGCCGCCGCGACGTGCCGGGCCGCCAGATCGCGCCGCAGCGCCTCGTTGCGGTCGCCGTCGAGGAAGCGCTCGAGGTCGTCGGACAGCGCCCGCGCGCTCGGGTAGCGCTCGGCCGGGTCGAGCGCCGTCGCCCGCACGCAGATCGCCTCGAGCTCGGGCGGCACGTCGAAGCGGCCCCGCGCCGAGGCGCGCGCCTCGACCCCGAGCAGCGTCGAGCCGAGCACCGCGTGCACGTTCAGGCCGTCGTGCAGCCGCTCGAGCGCCACCGCCTCGAACAAGATGGCCCCGAGCGCGTAGATGTCGGCCGGCGGGCCGAGCCGCGCGTTGTCGCCGCGCACCTGCTCGGGCGCCATGTAGCCCGGCGTGCCCAGCATCGCCCCCTCGAGCGTGCGGCCGGCGGGGCCCGGCGCGGGCTGATCGAGCGGCTCGAACGCGGGGTCGTCGGCGCCGGCGACCTTGGCGAGGCCCCAGTCGAGCACGTACACCTCGCCGAAGTCGCCGAGAATGACGTTGGCCGGCTTCAGGTCGCGGTGCAAGACGCCGCGCCGGTGCGCGAAGTCGACCGCCAGGCACACGCTCCGTAGCGCCGTCAGCAGGCGCCGGCGCGTGTACTTCTCGGCCGCGGCGCGGTCGCCCGCGGCGAGCAGGCGCACGATCTCGTCGAGCGTCTTGCCCCGCACGCGCTTCATCGTGAAGTACGCCTCGCCCCCGGGCGTGACGCCGAGGTCGTAGACGGGCACGAGCGCCGGGTGCTCGAGCTGGCCCTGCACCCGCGCCTCGCGCACGAAGCGCTCGCGCAGCTCGGCGAGGCTCGAGCCGCCCGGGCGCAGCACCTTGAGCGCGACCTCGCGGCCGATCAGCCGATCTTTGAAGAGGCGCACCTCGCCCATGCCCCCCTCGCCCAGCAGCCCGCGCGCCTCGTAGCGCTGCTCGAAGCCGGCGGCCTCGGCCGGCAGCGGGGCGGCGACGTCGACGGCGACCGCCCCGGGCCCCCCCGAGCTCTTCACCCCCTCGAAGCGCCCCCGCTGGATCGGCAGCGTCGCCTGGCCGACGGCGCCCCGCGCCGCCACGTCCGGGCCGAATTCGAGGGTCGGGCCGGCGAAGGGGCCGATGTCGGCGATGGTGTCAGCGTTCGGGTCGCCGTCGGGGGGGCGAGACATGACCGCGTAATGTATCCTAAGGACGGGCGGCGGCAGAACGGCCCGAACGGCGCCTGCGCGCGCGGGCGAACCCCGCCGCGCGCCGCCGGCTCAGTACTTCTTCAAGAACGCCGCCAGGCCCTCGTCGTGGGCCCGGCGGCGCGCGACGCAGAGCGAGATGTTCTCGAGCGTCTGCGCGACGCGGCGCGGGCCGCCCGTGATCGTGGCCGCGCGGTCCTTGAAGAAGGCGGCGTAGTCGGCCCGGCGCGCCTCGTCGCAGAAGCCGTTGCCGACGTCGACGAGCGTCGTCCGGCTCTCGGCCGGCAGGCGCTCGAAGAGCCGGTCGAAGTTCTCCTTCACGAAGGCCCACTGCGCGCCCTCGTTGTGGACGTTCGAGTAGCGGAGCAGCCAGATCGTGTCGCGGATGTCGAACTCGTCGGCCAGCGTCAGCCCGTAGACGTCGCGCAGCACGGCCGGGTCGCGGAAGGACGAGAGCGCGTCGAGGATGTCCGAGCGCCGCCGCGCCTCGGTCGCCTTCTTCGCCTCGGCGCGCAGCCGCTCGAAGAGCTTGCGGTCGCCGTGCGCGGTCGCGGCCGTCAGCACCGCGTCGACCATGTCGGGCTCGACGGCGCGCGGGTCGTCGAGCCACTTGAGCGCCAGCCGCTGGGCCTCGGCGACGAGGGCGGCGTTCTCGCCGCGGTTGGTCGCGACCCCGAGCAGGACGGGGCGCAGCGTCTTCTCTTCGGGCGCCTCGTTCGGCCGCGAGCGAAAGCCGTACGCCCGGGCGCGGCCCGAGAAGGCGCGGTCGACGAAGCGCGCGTAGTTCGCCCGCAGCTCGTCGGGCGGGCGCGCCGTGACCGCCACGTACAGCGCGGCGCGCAGGAGCTCGGGCTCGGGCGCCTTCGCGAGCTCGGGCGCGCGCGCGAGCAGCTCGGCGACCGGCAGCTTGCCGGCCGCGACCAGCGCCCGCGCGTCCTCGACGACGCTGACCCGCTCGACCAGCGCGAGCCCCCGGTCGCGCCGGAGCAGCGCGTCGAGGTCGCTCGGGGCGTAGGCCACGCGGTAGTAGCCGAGCGCCTTCGCCTTCGGCATCACCCAGTCGGGGCAGCCCTTCGCGGGCAGCGAGAGCTCGCCCCGCGGCCCCGCGAGCAGCCCGCACGCCTCGCCGCCCTCCTTGCCCTTGCCCCAGCGCGCGCAGACCGGCACCTGCCACGTCGAGCCGCGCGCGTCGCCCCCCGAGCCGATCGGCAGGTAGCGCTCCTGCGCGAGCGCGAGCTTGGCCGCGCCCCCCTCGCACGAGAGCGCCGCCGAGACGAGCGGCACCCCGGGCTGGTCGAGGAAGGTCGAGAACGCGGCGCGCAGGTCCCGGCCGGCGCCCTCGCTCACGTCGGCCAAGAATTCGGCCGAGGTCGCGTTCTTCATCGCGTGCCGCGCGAAGTACGTCTGCACCCCCTTGCGGAAGGGCTCCTCGCCGACGAACTGCTCGAACATGCCGATGACCGTCGCGCCCTTCTCGTACGTGATGCCGTCGAAGGCGTTCTGGATGTCGTCCTTCGTCTTGATCTCCTGGCGGATCTTGCGCGCCGTCACGAGCGAGTCCTGCGCCATCGAGAAGGACGCCGACTCGGCCCGCCGCACGTCGAACTTCCACTCGGGCCGGTGGCGCTGCGCGATCTTGCTCGCCACCCAGGTCGCGAAGGCCTCGTTCAGCCAGACGTCGTCCCACCAGGCCATCGTCACCAGGTCGCCGAACCACTGGTGCCCGAGCTCGTGCGCCATGATGCTCGTGTACGCCTGCCGGAAGCGCAGCGACTCGTCCTCGGGCTTGGCCAGCGAGATGTCCATGCCGATGGTGACGAGGCCGGCGTTCTCCATCGCCCCGAACGACGCGAGCCGCGGGATGGGCACGACGTCGAGCTTCTCGTAGGGGTAGGGCACGCCGAAGTAGGCCTCGAGCTGGTCGAGCAGCGCCGCCGTCGTCTTGGCCGCGAACGCCGCCTCGGCCTGCTGGCCCGAAGGCGTCGCCACCCGCACCGGCACGCCCCGCTTCGACCGCCCCGCGTCGACCACGTCGAAGGGCCCGACCGCGAAGGCGACCAGGTACGCGGGCAGCGGCTTCGTCTCGGCGAAGTGCAGCGTCTTCAGCCCCCCCTCGCCGCGCTCCTCGCGCTCGACCGGCGTGTTCGAGAAGGCCGCGTCGCCCTCGGGCACGCGCAAGGTCACCTTCCACGGGATCTTGAACCCCGGCTCGTCGAAGCAGGGGAAGGCCCGGCGCGCCTCGATGTTCTCGAACTGGCTGAAGATGTACGTCTTGCCCCGCTCGGTCTCGCGGAAGACCCCCCGGTCGTCCTTGTCGCTGATCTTGGCCCGGTAGGCGACGTGCAGCCGGCCCGGCCCCTTCGGCGCCGGCCGCGCGAACGCGAAGCCCACGAAGTCGTCGCCGCCCGGCACCGCCCGCGCCGCGACCCGCGCGCCGCCCGCCTCGAGCCGCGCCTCGCGCACCTCGATCTCGGTCGCGTTCAGCCAGAGCAGATCGGTCGGCTCGTTAAAGTTGAGGTCGAGCTCGAGCTCGCCCTCGATCGTGCTCTCGGCCGGCACGAGCCGGAGCGTCACCGCCGCGCGCGTCGGCGCCGCCGCCGCCGGCAGGCGCAGCGAGGGCGGCGAGGGGGCGGGCGCCCCGGGCGCGGCCGCCGGCGGGGGCGGGGCGGCGGCGCGCTTCGGCGTCGGGGCCTCGCCCGAACACGCCGCGAGCGCGGCCAGGGCGAGGGCGGGTCGGAGGGTCGGTCGCGTCATGCGGTGGTATCTCCCGAGGCGGCGTTTCGTTCGAGCCCTCGCCCGAATTTCACGCGCCGTCCGCCCGCCCCGAACCGGACGCGCGGCCGAGCTGCGTAGCGCGCTACGCCGTCGGGCTCAAGCCGGCGCGCGGCCGCGGCGCCGCCCTCGTCGAACGAGCCCGGCGGCGGGGCGAACGCCGGCCGACGGCGCGAGCGACACTAAATTAATAGCACGCGGCGTGCCACCGGGCCGCGGCACGCGGCCGCGCGCGGCGGCTCGGCGTGACGCGGCGGTACGTTCGGGGCGGGGCGCGGGTTCGGGGCGAGCGACACGGCCGCGCGCCGCCGCGCGGGCCAGTGCACTGCCGGTCAACATCCGGTGCGGCCGCAGAAAAGTATCGTGATGTCGTGCGTCTAGAGTGAATGCGGTCGTCCGATAGACCCGAGGAGAATACCAGTGAGTGTAGTCGACTCCTGCGTGCAGGGCCGCGCCAAGACGCTCGACGAAGCCAAGCAGTGGATGCGCGAACGCCTCGAGATGCGCGTCTACCCGATGAGCCTCGTCGAGCCGACCGAGGGGCGCGCGCTCATCGACGAGCTGCGCGGCCTCGACGGCCGCGCGTGGGCCGGCGTCTGGGGGCGCGCCGGCGACCAGGCGCGCGAGGCGGCGTCCGAGGCCGAGCGCCGCGGCGAGCGCAAGGCGGCCGCCGCGCTCTACCTGCGGGCGCACGGCCTCTACTTCATGGGGCGCTTTCCCTGCCCCAACCACCCCGACAAGCAGCGCTGCGCCGAGCTCGAGCGCGAGACGTACCTCGCCGCCGGCCGCCACTGGTCGGTGCCCGTGCGGCGCGTCAGCGTGCCCTTCGACGGGCGCCGCGGCGAGGGGCGCGAGGTCGTCTTCCTCTACCGGCGCCCCGAGGGCGCGGTGCGCCCCCCCGTCGTCGTCATGTGGGGCGGCCTCGACGCCTACAAAGAGCAGCTCACGGGCGCGAGCGACGCGCTCCTCGGCGCCGGCGTCGCCACCATCGCCGTCGACTGCCCCGGCACGGGCGAGTCGCCGCTCAAGGCCGTCGTCGACGCCGAGCGGCAGTTCCTGCCCGTCTTCGACTGGGCGGCCGCGCAGCTCGACGTCGACGCGCGCAAGGTCGGCCTCCTCGGCCGCTCGTTCGGCGGCTACTGGGCGACCAAGCTCGCGCACGCCGCGCCCGAGCGCATCGCCGGCGCCGTGAGCTGGGGCGGGGGCGTGCACTTCATGTTCCAGCCCGAGTGGCTCGAGGCCTCGCGCCACCCCGAGAGCTACCTGATGGAGCTCGCCGAGACCCACCGCTACATGCTCGGCTCCTCCAACGGCATCGACTACGCGGCCGCCCTCAAGCGCCTGTCGCTGCTCGACCAGGGCCTGCTCGACCGGCCCTGCGCGCCCCTGCTGCTCGTCAGCGGCAAGCACGACCGGCAGTACCCCGTCGAAGACACCTACCTGCTGCTCGAGCGGGGCAGCCCGAAGTCGGTGCGCCTCTTCCCCGGCGGCCACACCGGGCGCACCCCGCAGGCCCTGCACACCGTCGTCGCCTGGCTCGCCGAGCGCCTGCGCCGCGGCGCCGCCCGCTGAGCGAGGCGCCCCCGGCGCGCGCGGGCGACCGCGGGGCGCGCGCCGGGCGCCGCCCGGCCGGGGCGGCCGCCCCCGACCCGCGCGCGGGCCGCTCAGAAGGTCGACCGGGCGTTCCGCTCGGGCCGCGCGAGGTCGAAGGGCTCGGCCACCGCCTTGCGCAGCTCGCGCGGCGACTGCCCGAAGCGCTCGCGGAAGGCGCGGCTGAAGTGAGCGAGGTCGTTGAAGCCCCAGCCGTACGCGATCTCGCTGATCGAGCGGGCCCGCAGCGGCGGCAGCAGCAGCTCGCTGCGGCAGCGCTCGAGGCGCTCGGCCCAGAGCCACTTCATCAGCGTCGTCGGCTCGTCGGCGAAGAGCTGGTGGATGTAGCGCGGCGACAGCCTCACCCCGTCGGCGATGGTGTTCACGTCGAGCCCGGGGTCGCTCAGGTGGTCGAGCACGAAGTTGCGGATGCGCTGCTTGTGCAAGAGCTTGAGCGCCGAGGGCGACGGCGCGCGCGCCTGCTCGAGCGAGCCGATGGCGGCGGCGAGCACGTGCGGCAGCGCGTCGGCCGCGCGGTCGGCCGCCTCGTCGCTCAGCGCCGGCGCGATCACGAAGAGCTCGTCGAACATGGCGCGGAAGAGCGCCGCCGCCCCCTCGTACGCCCGGAAGGGCGCGGCGACCAGGTCGTCGACCTGCGGCACCAGCGACCGCAGCGTCTGGGCCGGGAACTCGAGCACGTTCGCCCGCACCTCGCCCGTCTCGAAGTGGAAGGGCCGCGACGGGTCGATGAGCACCAAGTCGCCCGGCTCGATGCGGTACTCGCGGCCGCCCTGCCCCACGAGCGACTCGCCCTCCTTCTGCAGGCTGACCGTGAACCGCGAGCGGTTCTGCGGCGCGCCGACCGCCAGCCCCGAGTGCGGCGAGAAGCGCACCGACGCGAACTGCAGCCGCTGCCCCCGGTAGCCGACGATCTCGACCTCGAGCGGGCTCGCCTCGAGCGGCTTCACCACGTAGCGGGCCGAAAAGGTCGAGCCGATGGCCCGCTCGTAGAATGACACGCGGTCGCCCACCGGGACGCCCTCTGTCGAGAACGCCCGCGCGGTGGGCCCGTCGTAAAACATGGTACAACTCTACACCTATCGCCAAGGCGAGCAAGCCGGTCGCCGGCGCCGCCCCCCGCGCCGTACGGGTTCGGGATCGTTCGAACAGACCACTCGCAGCTGAGCAGTTTGTACAACCCCGAGGGGGGGTATGGCGAGTCCGGATTTTCTGAAAGGACATCTTTCGTCGCCCCCGGGCCCCCGGCGCGGGGCTAGAAGGGTAGAAGGGTAGGGCGCCAGGTACGCCCCCCATTCGACGCGGTAGACGGCCCGGGCGTTGCGGCCGCGCACCAGGTTCGGGCGACACTAACTCAATACGGAAACTTACGCGCTTAACCACCCGGGCCCCGCTCTGCCCCGGACGACCCCCGCGCCCGGCGACGCGCCAAACCACCTCGTAACGCCCCCGCCATCGCACCGCCACGCGCCTGCGCCCCCCGCGCCGCGAGCGCACCCCCGCCGCCGCGCGCGCCGCCGCTGGTCGCCGCCGCCGCCCTCGCCCCGCCCGCGCCGCCCCCTGCCGTCTCGACAAGCCCCAGCGACGCGCCCGCCTTGCAAGACTTCTTCGCGCGCGCCGTCGCTCCGTCTTGCGGCTTCTGCCACGCTAACGCCACGGGGCGTCGGCGGGCTCGTCAACCTCTTCGTCGGCCGCTACCTCAGGGACGTCTTGAAGCTAGGGCGAAACCTCGACGACGAGTCGCTCGATGCGATCGCGCTCCAGCGGAACCGATACCAGGTTTCGGACGGCGACGACGTCGGCGACGAGCCACGCGGCGGCTCCGACCCGAACGACTCGGACGACGTGCCCGACTCGCCTCGCGACGGCGTGGGCGGCGTGGGCGGCGGCGTGGGCGGTGGCGGCGCGGGCGGCGGCGGCGGCGTGGGCGGCGGCTGCAGCGGCGCAGGCGGCGGCTGCAGCGGCGCAGGCGGCGTGGGCGGCGGCGGCGGCGCGGGCGGCGGCGATGACGACGGCGAGGGTGGCTCGTGGTGGTAACGGGGCCGCCGCCCCTGTAGACTCGCGCGTGTCGTGCGCGTCGTTTGCATTACCGGCACCAACGGAAAGACCACCACCACCTCGATGGTGGCCGCCGTCGCCGCCGCGGCCGGCTTGACGCCCGCCCGCATCACGACCGTCGGCTCCTGGGTCGGCGACGAGCCCATCGCGACCGAGGTCAGCATCGAGGCCTACGAGGCGACCTTGCGCCGGGCGTCCGAGCGGGGCGCCGACGCGTTCGCCATCGAGGTCACCTCGCAGGCGCTCGCCGCGGGCTTCGCGCCGCCTTGGCCCGTCGACGTGGCCGTCTTCACCAACCTGACGCACGACCACCTCGACTATCACGGCACGATGGAGGCCTACCTGGCGGCCAAGGCCCGGCTCTTCGTCGGCCTCGGGCCCTCGGCGGCGGCGGTGCTCAACGCGGCCGACGAGGCCTCGGCGCTGCTCGACGAGATCATGGCGCCCGGCGTGCGGCGCCTCTGGTACGCCGCCCGCCCCGTCGACCCGGCCTGCGCGGGCGCCGAGCTCACGCTCCGCGCCGCCGCCCTGCGCCCGCACCGCGCCGGCACCCACGTCGACCTCGCGCCCTCGCCCCTCGCCGACGCCCTGGGCGGCGCGCTGCAGACGCCCCTGGTCGGCGCCCCCTTCGCCGAGAACGCGCTCGCCGCCGCCTGCGCCGGCCGGGCCCTCGGCCTCGAGCCGGCGGCCATCGGCCGGGGCCTCGCCGCGATGGCTCCGGTCGCCGGCCGCTTCGAGATCGTGATCGAGCGCCCCCTCGTGATCGTCGACTACGCCCACACGCCCGACGCGCTGGGCCACGTCCTGCGCACCGCCCGCGGCCTCGTCGCGGGGGAGGGCGGCCGGGTCGCCTGCGTATTCGGCTGTGGCGGCGGCCGCGACGCCGAAAAGCGCCCCGTCATGGGCCGCGTGGCCGCCGATCTCGCCGACCTCGTCCTCGTCACCACCGACAACCCCCGCCATGAAGACCCCGCTGCCATCGCCGACGCGGTCGAGACGGGCGCCCGCGGGGGCCCGGCCGAGCTACGCCGCGAGCTCGATCGCGCCGCGGCCATCGGGCGGGCCCTCGCCTGGGCCGAGCCCCGCGACGCGATCGTCATCGCCGGCAAGGGGCACGAGCGGCAGCAAGAGCTCGGCGAAGGGGCCCTGCCCTTCGACGACGGCGAGGTGGCCCGGCGGGCCCACCGCGCCCTTCCGTAGAACGCAGCGAAAGGCGACCACGATGCGATTGAACCGAGAAAAATTCCTCGTCGCCCTGATCGCCTTCGAGGCGGCGGGCATGGCGGCCTGCTCGAACGACCGCGATCCGTCGAAAGATCAGGCGCGCGTGCTCGGCGCGAAGCAGCCCCTCGCCAACCCGGCCCTCGAGGGCTTCACGCCGCCCACGGCCGAGGGCTTCCCGCCCCCGACGCGCGAGGGGGGCGGCCCCGTCACGCCCGTGGCCGAAGGCGCCCCGCCCCCGCCCGCCTTCGTGCCGCCCTCGCTCGAGGGCCTGCCGGTGCCCGCCGTGCCCGTGCCGACGAACTTCGACGGGCGCGTGCCGGCCCTCCCCGGCGTCCCCACGACCTTGCCCACCGCCGTGCCGGCCCTGCCCGTCGCCGCCCCGCCCGGGCAGCCCGGCCAGCCCCGGCTGCCGGTGCCCGGCAAGCGCTGATCTCGCGCCGGGGCCCCACGCACTTCCCGGCCTTGTCGCGCGGGCCCGGACGCGCCCCCTGGCTCATCGGCTCGGCGCGCTCGTCGCGCGGCCGGCGCGCGCGGGCCCGGACGCGCCCCGAAGTCGCGGAGGCGTGGCGGCGGAAGTCTGGTAGCTTGCGCCGTCATGAAGCCGTCCTTCCTTCGGTGGTTGTGGGCCGCGGGCCTGCTCGCCCCCCTTGGCGTGGCTACGTGCTACGAAGAGCCCGCGCCGAGCGGCCCCGTCTTCGACACGGGCGGCACCGGCGGCACCGGCGAGCCCGAAGAGGGCGCGGGCGGCGGCGTGACGGGCGGCGCGGGCGGCGCGGGCGGCGCGGGCGGCGGGGCCGGCAGCCTCGTGATCAACGAGCTCGTGATCAACCCCGCCGGCGACGACGCGGGCTGCTTCATCGAGATCAAGGGCACGCCCGGCACCCCGCTCGCCGGGCGCGGGCTGCGCGCGGTCGACGGCGAGGGCGGCGCGATCTACGCCGAGTTTCGGTTCACCGAGGCGCACGCGCTCGACGCGAACGGCTACTTCGTCGTCGCGCAAGACGCCGCCGTCGTTCTGCCCCAGAACGCCGCGTTCGTCATCGACCCCATCGCCAACCTGCAGGACGGCCCCGACACCATCATCTTGACCGCCCCCGGCGGCGTGGCCATCGACGCGGTCAGCTATTCGGACGAGCAGGGCAAGTTCGACCCGCCCAACCCCCTGGGTGAGGGCCAGTTCGCGCTGCAGCCCTCCGGCCTCAACTTGCTCGATAGCCTCTCGCGCTTGCCCGACGGCAACGACACCGGCAACAACGCGACCGATTTCGCCTTCGGCGAGCCGACGCCCGGCGCCGCCAACGTCGCGGCCACGGGCGTGGGCGGCGGGGGCGGCGCCGGCGGCATCGGTGGCGCGGCGGGCAACGCCGGCGCGGCCGGCTTCGGCGGCGTCGGCGGCCTCGGCGGCTTCGGCGGGCTCGGGGGCATCTAGGCCGCGCAGGCCCCGTAGCGCGCCCCGGGCGACGGCCGAACGAGCCCCGGGGCCGCCGAACCGTTCGGCCCGGCCCCAGCCGGGGCGGCGTCGGCACTCCGACGGCCCCTCCAGCTTCGGAACGAGGGCACGGCGAGCATTTCGACCAACCCCCCGACCCCCGAATCCGAGCGAGGGGCGAGGGTTCGACCGCCCCTCCAAGCCCCGCTTTCGACAGAGGGGACGGTCTGACCGGCCCCCAAGCTGGGAGTTGAGCAAAAGGGGGGGGGCCGACCGTCCCTCCAAGCCCGGATCCGGGCAAGGGGGGAGGGTCCGACCGCCCCTCCGAGCCCAGATCCGAGGGAGGGGGGAGGGTTCGACCCCCCCTCCGAGCCCGGATCTGAGGGAGGGGGTAGGGTCCGACCGTCCCCTTGGCTCCGGGGCCGGACCAGGGGCGAGGGTCTGGCCGCCTCTTGCACGTCGCCCGGGCCGCCGAGCTTCGCGAGGTCGTCGCGGGCGAGGGCCTCGAAGTCATCGACTGGCGCGTCGAGGTCGCTGGCGTCGGCCTGCCCGCCGTGCGGGCGCCTTGGCGGTGCGACCGGGCGGCGCGGCGCGTGGGCCTCGCCCTGCCGATCGCGCTCTGCGCCTCGCTCTTCTTCGGGCGAGGTGTCGCCGCGCGCCTTCGCCGACGAGGGCGGCTTCGCCGTCGAGATCACGGGCCGGGGCGCAGGCTTGTCGTCCGAGGCGCGCGGGCCGGGGTGGCGGCCCTGCACCCTTGCCAGCGGGCGTCGACTCTGGGTCATATAGTGGCGGCCCCGGCGGGCCTCGAGATGAGTTCGAAGAGCATACTGGTCGTGGACGATGAAGAAGGCGTGCGCGCGAGCCTGGCGGCGAACCTCGAACTCGAGGGCTACGAGGCGGTCGAGGCCTCCGACGGGGTCGAGGCGGTGGCGGCGTTCCGGCGGCGCCCCTTCGACCTGGTGATCACGGACGTGCGGATGCCGAAGATGAACGGGGTCGAGGCCTTCCGCGAGATGAAGCGGGTGCGGCCCGAGGTGCCGGTGGTGATGATGACGGCGTTCGCGACCGAGGGGCTGCTCGAGGACGCGCTCGTCGAGGGCGCGTTCGCGGTGGTGTACAAGCCCTTCCCGATGCGGCAGATCTTCCGCCTGGTGGCCGAGGGGGTGCGCCGGCCGGCGGTGCTGGTGGCGGGGGCGGGGGCGGCCGAGCTGGCCGCGGCGCTCTCGGCGCGGGGGCTGCGGGCGCGGGCGGCGGGCGACCTGGCGGGGGCGGCCGAGGCCGCGGGCGACGACGTCGACGTGTGCGTGCTCGACCTCGACGCGGGCGCGGGCGCGCTCGCCGCGCAGGCGGCGCTCGGGCGGCGGGGCCGGCCGGTCTCGCTGATCGCCGTGGCGTCCGAGGCGCCGCCCGAGAGCATTCACCGCTTCATGAGCGGGGGGGGCTACGCGTGCCTGCGCCGGCCGCACCCGCTCGGCGAGCTGGTCCGCGCCGTCGCCCGGGCGCGGGGGGACGCGGCGAAGTCGTGAGCTTGCCCCGCGACCCGCTGGCGCTGCTCGAGGCCGTGGCGTTCTCCGAAGAGTACGTCTCGACGCTGCGGCACGACCTGCGCAACAAGCTGGCGAGCATCCGCAACGCCGCGTTTTACCTCGCGCGCCGGGCGCAGAAGACCGAGCTCTGGGGCGACGACCCGAACGTGCCGCGGCTCTTCAAGATCATCGACGACTCGGCCCAGGGCGCCGACGACCTGTTGCACGGCAACTTGGGCCCGCGCTCGGCGGGCTTGCGGCGCCCGCGGCGCGTCGGGGCGGCCGAGCCGGCCGAGCTGGCGGCGGCGAGCGCGCGCGTGGGGCCCGAGCTGCGGGTCGAGCTCGAGGTGCAGGGGGCCGAGCTCTACTGCGACCCGGGCGAGGTGGCGCTCGCGCTGCGCTGCCTGGTCGAGAACGCCGCCGAGGCGGTGGCGCAGCAGGGGGTGGTGCGGCTCGAGGGGGCCCCGGGCGAGAGGGCTTACGTCTTCCAGGTGATCGACCAGGGCCCGGGCATCGACCCCGCGCGGCGCGACGACGTCTTCTTGCCCCTCGCGGGCACCAAGCCGGGCCACGTCGGGCTCGGCCTCAACATCGCCCGCCGCATCGCGCGCCACTACGGCGGCGACGTGTACGTCGTGCCGTCGGACGCGGGCGCGGCCCTCGCCCTGACCCTGACGCGCGACCTGACGCCGCCGAAAGACGAGCCATGAGGCTCTTGCTCGTCGACGACGACGAGTCGAACCGCCTGACCCTCGCGGTCCTGCTCGAAGACGAGGGCTACGAGGTCGACGTCGCGGCGTCGTTCGCCGAGGCGCGCGCCAAGATCGTCGCGCCGGGCGCCGCCTACGACGGGGTGCTGCTCGACCAGCACCTCGGCGACGGCCTGGGGCTCGATCTGCTCGGCGCGGTGCGCCGGCACCTGCCCGGGGCCAAGGCCGTGCTCATCAGCGGCAGCATCAGCGAGCTCGAGGGCTCGAGCTGCGGCGCCGACGGCGTGCTGCCGAAGGCGATGCCCTTTCCCGAGGCGCTCGCCGTCATCCGCCGCGCGCTCGGCGAGCCGGCCTCGGTCTGATTCGCCCCGCCGGCGGGCGCGCCCGCCGCTCACTTGCGCAGCCGGACGCCCGAGGGCTGGCGCCCGTCGATGGAGCGCTTGGTCTCGGTCACCTGCGCGAGCTGCGCGATGATGCCGATGAGCCGCGCCGGGTCGTAGGGCTTGAGCAAGACGTAGTGGTCGCTCTCGGCGCGCGTGCCGCGCAGGTAATGTTCGGAGCCCGTCACGAGCACGCACCCGACGTGGGGGAGGCGCTCGGCGGCGAGCTGCAGCAGGCACAGGCCGTCGATGCCTTGCATCTGGTAGTCGGAGCAGACGACGTCGAAGGAGGCCTGGCCGAGCGCCGCGAGGGCCAGCTCGGGCGAGGCGGCGGCGGTGACGTCGAAGTCTTTCGAGAGGGCGGCCGCGAGCGTCGTGAGGCCCGACGGGTCGTCGTCCACCACGAGCACTCGAAATCTGCGCTTCGCGGTGGTGCCGGCATTCATCGGCGGCTTTCTGCAGGGCGGCGGGCGTGCCCCCCTAGCTCTGCGGCAATTGTGGGCCTAGTGAGCAATACCATAGCGGGGCTGCAGAGCCCGCGTCTACCCGAGAATTCTTCTTGCGGGCACGCAAGACGCCCGGGTAAAGAATGAGAGGTCTTCGGGCCGATGTAGCCGATGGTGCAAGACAACGCCGGCGTCGTCCACGTCGTGTGGGTCACCGCGGGTCTCGGGTGCGACGGCGATACCATCGCGGTGACGGCCGCGACGCAGCCCAGCCTCGAAGACCTGCTGCTCGGGGCCATTCCGGGCCTGCCGCGGGTCGTGGTGCACAACCCGGTGCTGGCCTATGACACCGCGAGCTACATGGGCGCCTTGCGCGGGGCGGCGGCGGGCGAGCTCGACCCCTTCATCTTGGTCGTCGAGGGGTCGATCCCCGACGAGACGAACAAGGCCGAGGGCTACTGGGCGGCGCTCGGCAACGATCCCGCGACGGGGCAGCCCATGCTCACGTGCGACTGGCTCGACCGGCTGGCGCCGCGGGCGATGGCGGTCGTGGCGTGCGGCACCTGCGCGACGTACGGGGGCATCCACGCGATGGCGGGCAACCCCACCGGGGCGATGGGGCTCTGCGACTACCTCGGCTGGGGCTTCCGCTCGAAGGCGGGCGTGCCGATCGTGAACGTGCCCGGCTGCCCGGTGCAGCCCGACAGCATGACCGAGACGCTGCTCTACCTGCTCTTCCAGGCGGCGGGGCTCTCGCCGATGATCCCGCTCGACGAGGCGCTGCGGCCGACGTGGCTCTTCGGCCAGACGGCGCACGAGGGCTGCGACCGGGGCGGCTACTACGAGCAGGCCGACTTCGCCGCGGGCTACGGCTCGCCCAAGTGCATCGTCAAGCTCGGGTGCTGGGGCCCGGTCGTCCGGTGCAACGTGCCCAAGCGCGGCTGGATGGCGGGCCTCGGCGGCTGCCCCAACGTCGGCGGCATCTGCATCGGCTGCACGATGCCGGGCTTCCCCGACAAGTTCATGCCCTTCATGGACGAGCCCCCCGGGGCGAAGATGTCGTCGTCGGCGGTGCTCCTGTACGGGCGCACGGTGCGGGCGCTGCGGCAGTTCACCCAGGGCTCGCTCGACCGCGAGCCCGAGTGGCGGGGCCGGGGGGCGAAGGGGGCGGCGGCCGCACCGGGCGGGGCCGGCCCGGCATCGGAACGGGCGTGAGCGCGACGGGCGGCGGGGCGGGGGCCCCGGGCAAGAGGCTGGTCGAGATGTCCTGGGACCCGGTCACGCGGGTCATCGGCAGCCTCGGCATCTACACCAAGATCGACTTCGAGGCGCGGCGCGTGGTCGAGTGCCACTCGACCTCGTCCATCTTCCGCGGGTATAGCGTCTTCATGCGCGGCAAAGACCCGCGCGACGCCCACTTCATCACCAGCCGCATCTGCGGCATCTGCGGCGACAACCACGCGACGTGCGCCGTGTACGCGCAGAACATGGCCTTCGGCGTGCGCCCGCCCGAGGTCGCCGAGTGGATCGTGAACCTCGGCGAGGCCGCCGAGTACATGTTCGACCACAACCTCTATCAAGACAACCTGGTCGGGGTCGATTACTGCGAGCAGATGGTGCGCGAGACCAACCCCGGGGTGCTCGCGCGGGCCGAGCGGGCCGAGGCGGCGCACGCGGACGTGCACGGCTTCCGGACGGTCGCCGACATCATGCGGGCGCTCAACCCCTTCACCGGGGCGTTCTACCGCGAGGCGCTGCAGATGAGCCGCCTCTCGCGCGAGATGTTCTGCCTGATGGAGGGCCGGCACGTGCACCCCTCGACGCTCTACCCGGGCGGCGTCGGCACGGTGCCCACGGTGCAGCTCTTCACCGACTACCTCGTGCGGCTGATGAAGTACGTCGAGTTCGTCAAGCGGGCGGTGCCGCTGCACGACGACCTCTTCGACTTCTTCTACGAGGCGCTGCCGGGCTACGAGGAGGTGGGGCGGCGGCGCGTGCTGCTCGGGTGCTGGGGGTCGTTCCAGAACCCCGAGGCGTGCGACTACCGCTACGAGACCATGGCCCGCTGGGGCCGGGCCATGTACGTGACGCCCGGCATCGTCGTCGACGGCGAGCTTTTGACGACCGACCTCGTCGACATCAACCTCGGCATGCGCGTCTTGCTGGGCAGCTCGTTCTACGACGATTGGGCGGGCGAGGCGCCCCTGGTCAAGGCCGACCCGCTCGGCAACCCCGTCGACCCGCGCCACCCGTGGAACCAGCAGACCCGCCCCCGCCCGCAGAAGCGCGACTTCGGCGGCAAGTACACCTGGGTCGTCTCGCCCCGGTGGTTCGACGCGGCGAGCGGGCAGCACCTCGCGCTCGACACCGGCGGCGGCCCGCTCGCGCGGCTCTGGGCGACGGCGCTCGCCGACGTGGTCGACGTCGGCTACGTCAAGGCGACGGGCCACGGCGTGCGCATTCGCCTGCCGAAGACGGCGTCGCTGCCCGAGACCGAGCTCGCGTGGCAGATACCGCTCTATAGCAACACGCTCGAGCGCAACCGGGCGCGCTCCTACTTTCAGGCGTACGCCGCGGCGCTCGCCCTCTACTTCGTCGAGCGGGCGCTGAAAGAGGTGCACGCCGGGCGGGTCGAGACGCAGGCGCCCTTCAAGGTGCCCGACCAGGCGATCGGCTGCGGCTTTCACGAGGCGGTGCGCGGCCTGCTCTCGCACCACCTCGTCATCGAGGGGGGCAAGATCGCCAACTACCAGCCCTACCCCCCCACCCCCTGGAACGCGAGCCCCCGCGACTCGTTCGGCACGCCCGGCCCCTACGAAGATGCGGTGCAGGGCATGCCGCTCTTCGAAGAGAACGGGCCCGAGACCTTCAAGGGCATCGACATCATGCGCACCGTGCGCAGCTTCGACCCCTGCCTGCCCTGCGGCGTGCACATGTACCTGGGCGAGGGCCGCGCGATCGAGGTCCGGCATTCTCCGACGCTCGGCGCCCGCTTCGTCGACGAGCGGCGATGAGCGACCTCGACGACCGGCTCGCGCGCATCGAGGGCCTCGTCGCGGCCATCGAGGCCTCGGCCGACGGGGCGACGCGCGCGGCGGCGCGCGAGCTGACCGCGGCGGTGCTCGGGCTGCACGCGGCGGCGCTCGAGCGGCTGCTCGCCCGGATCGCCGCCTCGCCCGGGGGCGTCGCGCTCGCCGAGGCGTGCGGCCGCGACCCGCTGGTCGCCGCGGTCCTGGGCCTGCACGGCCTGCACCCGGTGCCGGTCGAGGCGCGGGTCAAGGCCGCGCTCGAGGGGCTGCGGCCCCGGCTGCAGGCGAGGGGCGCGGTGGCCACCTTGCGGAGCTTCGAGGCGGGCTCGGCGCGGGTGCGGCTCGACGGGCCCGCGGCCCTCAAGCCCCTGGTCGAAGAGGCCATCGCCGAGGCGGCGCCCGACCTCGCGGCGCTCGAGATCGAGGCGGTCGAGCGCACCCCCTTGGTCCAGCTGCGCGTGCCCGGGCGGGGGGCGGGTTGAGCGCGCGGGGGCTCGAGGCGTTGCGGCGCTTCGCGGGCGGCGTCGAGCCCGCGGCCGAGCGCTGCGCGCTCTGCGGCGTCGCCCTCGGCGCCGAGCACCCGCACCTGGTCGAGCCGGCCGCCCGGCGGCTGCTCTGCGCCTGCGCCGCCTGCGCGGCCCCGGCGGCGATCGGGCCGGGCGGGCGCTACCGGCGGGTGCCGGGCCGGGTGCGCAAGCTCGCGGGCTTGCGCCTCGACGACGGGCGCTTTCGCGAGCTCGGCGTGCCGGTGGGCCTGGCGTTTCTGTTTCGCAATAGCGTATCTGGCCGCGCCGTCGCGATCTACCCGGGCCCGGCCGGGCCGACCGAGGCCGACGTGAAGGCCGAGGCGTGGGCCGAGCTCATTCGCGACAACCCCGAGCTCGGGGCCCTCGAAGACGACGTCGAGGCCCTGCTCGTCTACCGGCTCGGCCGGGCGCGCGCGCACTTCGTCGTGCCCGTCGACGAGTGCTACCGGCTCGTCGGCTTGGTCCGAACGCTGCGCAGCTCGCTCTTCGGCGCCCCGGCGCCCGCCGAGGTCGAGGCCTTTCTCGCGCGGCTCGAGCGCCTCGCGGGCGGGTCGCCCGGCCGACCGGGGGCATAACGATGGATCTCGGCCCCGTCCGCGCCCTCGCCGACGCGCTGCTCTACGAGGGCTACGTGCTTTACCCCTACCGGGCGTCGGCGCCGAAGAACCGCTCGCGCTTCACCTTCGGCAGCCTGCTGCCGCGCGCCTGGGCCGAGGTGCGGGGGGGCGGCGAGCCCTTTCGGCTCGAGAGCCAGTGCCTCGTGCGGGCGAGCGGCGCCTGCGAGCTCGAGGCGAAGGCGCGCTTTCTGCAGCTCGTGCGCCGTTCGGGGGCCGCCTCGCCCGCCGGCGAGCCGTGGGATGAAGGCGCCCCGCGCGAGATCGACGCCGGGCCCTTCGGCCTCGCCGAGCTCGGGGCGGGCGGCCGGCGCCGGCGCTTCTCGCTCGCCGCCCGGCGCGTCGTCGAGGGGGGCGTCGCGCGCGAGCAGGCGGCGCTCGAGGGCGAAATCGAGCTCGTCGCCGAGGGGGCAGGCGAGGGGCTCTATCGCCTTTACGCCCGCGTCGCGAACCTCACCCCGCTCGGGGTCGAGGCGACGCCGGCCGACGCCAACCTCCGCTCGCTCGCCTCGACGCACCTCGTGCTCGGCGTGCGGGGGGGCGAGTTCGTGTCCCTCCAAGACCCGCCGCCGGGGCTCGAGGAGGCCGCGGGGGCTTGCGCGAACGGGTCGGCCTGGCCGGTGCTCGTCGGCCGGCCCGGCGCGGGCGACCTGCTGCTCTGCTCGCCGATCGTTCTCTACGATTACCCGGCGCTCGCGCCCGAGAGCCCGGGCGACTTCTTCGACGCGACCGAGATCGACGAGATGCTCGTGCTCCGCATTTTGACGCTCACCGACGGCGAGAAGCGCCAGATGGCGGCCACCGACGAGCGCGCGCGGGCCCTGCTCGAGCGGGCCGAGTCGCTCGGGCCCGAGGGCCTGCTCAGGCTGCACGGGGCGCTCCGGTCGCCGGGGCGTTCGGCCGGCGGGGGCGTGGCCTTCGCGCCCGGCGATCGGGTCGTTCTGCGGCCGCGCCAGCGCGCCGACGCGATCGATCTGGTGCTCGCGGGCCGCGACGCGACGGTCGTCGCCGTCGAGCGAGACTACGAAGACCGGGTCCACGTGGCGGTGACGGTCGACGACGACCCGGGCGCCGACCTCGGCGCCGAGGGCAAGATCGGTCACCGCTTCTTCTTCGGCCCCGACGAGGTCGAGCGGCGGGCCGGCGAGGCCGACGCGCCCCGCGAGGGCGCCCCCGCGGCGCCCGGGCCGGCCCGACCCGGGCGCCGGCCGGGCGTGCTCGTCGCCGGCATCGGCAACCTGTTCTTCGGCGACGACGGCTTCGGGACCGAGCTCGCCCGGGCGCTGCTGGGGCGGGCGCTGCCCGAGGGGGTGCGCGTGGTCGACTTTGGCATTCGGGGGCTCGATCTCGCGTACGCGCTCGAAGAATACGACGCTGCCATCTTGCTCGACGCTACCCCGCGCGGGGGGGCGCCGGGCACGCTCTACGTGCTCGAGCCCGAGGTCGACCACCGGCCGGAGCTTTTCGAGGCCCACTCGCTCACGCCCGAGCGGGTGCTCGCCTCGTTGCCCGCGGGGGCCCGGCCCCGGGCCCTGCGCGTCGTCGGCTGCGAACCGCTCACGCTCGAGCCCGACGAGGCGGGGGGCCTCAGCGCGCCGGTGCGCGCGGCCCTCGAAGAGGCGCTATGCTTGGTCGAAGATCTCGCCCGACGCCTGCTCACGGAGGCCGGCCGTGCATGAACTCGCCATCACCGAGCAGATCGTCGAGGCGGTCAGCGCCCGCTGCGGCGAGGGCGAGCGCGTCACGCGCGTCGTGCTCGAGATCGGCAAGCTCGCGGCCGTCGTGCCCGACGCCCTGCGCTTCTGCTTCGACGCCTGCGCCCAGGGCACGCCGCTCGAGGGCGCGCGGCTCGAGATCGTCGAGACGCCCGGCGTCGCCCGCTGCGGGGCGTGCGGCGGCCAGGTGTTGCTCGACCGGCCCTTCGGGCATTGCGGGTGCGGCTCGAGTGATCTCGAATGGCTCTCGGGCGAAGAGCTCCGCATTCGCGAGATGGAGGTGATCTGATGTGCGGCGTCTGTGGTTGCTCGGGCGGGGGGGCAAAGCGCGAACACGCTCACGGCCACGAGCACGATCATGGCCACGAGCACGATCGCGATCACGCGGGGGCCCACGGGCGCGAGCACGGGCACGGGCGCCCCCACGACCATGATCACGGGCCCGGGCACGACCATGGCCGCGGGCGCGATCGTGATGATGACCAGGGCCCGCCGCGCGCGGCGGCCGTCCCCGTACCGGGGCGCGAGGCGCGTGTCGTGCGACTCGAGCGCGAGGTGCTCGAGAAGAACGACCGGCTGGCCGAGCGCGGGCGCGGCTGGTTCGCGGGGCGGGGGGTCTTCGCGCTCAACCTGATGGGCTCGCCGGGGGCGGGCAAGACGGCGCTCATCGAGCGCACGATTCGCGAGGCGGGGGGGCGGCCCGAGGTGGTGGTGATCGAGGGCGATCAAGAGACCTCGCGCGACGCCGAGCGGGTGCGGGCGGCGGGGGGGCGCGTCGTGCAGATCAACACGGGGGCGGGCTGCCATCTCGACGCGGCGATGGTGCTCTCGGCGCTGCCCGGGCTCGACCCGCCGCCGGGCTCGCTGCTCGTCATCGAGAACGTGGGCAACCTCGTCTGCCCCGCGCTCTTCGACCTGGGCGAGGGGGCGCGGGCGGTGGTCTGTTCGGTGGCCGAGGGCGACGACAAGCCGCTCAAGTACCCGCACATGTTCCGCCGGGCCGACGCGATCGTGCTGAGCAAGGTCGACCTCTTGCCCTACGTGCCCTTCGACCGGGCGCTCTTCTTCGCCCGCGCCCGCGAGGTCAACCCCCGCGCGCGCCTGCTCGAGGTGTCGGCGACGCGCGGCGACGGCGTCGGCGCGTGGCTCTCGTGGCTGCGCGAGGCGCTGCCGGGGCGGGTCTCGCCGCCGTGAGCGAGCGGCCGGGCGTGCCCGCCGAGTTCGAGAGGGCGCTCGAGCTCCTCGGCCAGATGGCCCTGGCGCTCACCTCCGAAGACTCGGCGCGGCGGCAGATCGTCGTCCCGACGGCGACGGCCCGCGAAGAGCCGTCGCGGGTCTCCGAGGCGAGCGAGGGGCTGCTCGTGCTCGACGACGACCTGCGCGTGGTCGGGCTGAACGAGGCGGCGCTGCGCATGTTCGGCGTCACCCGCGAGGACGCGCTCTACCAGGACGTGACCGCCCTGCTCGCGGGGCCCGACGGCGAGCCGCCCCTGCGCGTGTCGGCGGGCCGCGGGCGCCGCGCGCTCGTCGTCTCGCCCTTCGTCGCGGGGCGGCGGGCGGGCGGGCGCTTCGCGCTCGAGATCCGCACGACCGAGCTGTCGTTCGCGGGCGCGTCGCGGCACTGCCTGCTGGTCAGCGACCTGTCCGAGCGGCGCCGGCTCGAGGCGCCGACGCGCCAGGCCGAGGCCCGCTACCGCGCGCTGGTCGAGGCGATACCGGCGGTGACGTTCATGGCGGCGCTCGACGGCGGCGACAACGAGATGTACGTGAGCCCCCAGATCGAGTCGCTCCTCGGCTTCTCGCAGAAAGAGTGGCTCGACGACCCCATTCTCTGGTTCAAGCAGCTACACCCCGACGACCAGGCCCTGTGGAACGAAGAGTTCGCCCGCGGCATCGCCACCGGCGGGCCCTTCCGGGCCGAGTGCCGGGTGCTGACGCGCGACGGGCGCGTCGTGTGGATCCACGGCGAGGCGCGCCTCGTGCGCGACGACGCGGGCCGGCCGCTCTTTCTGCAGGGCATCGCCTTCGACATCACCGAGAGCAAGCGGGCCATCGAGCAGATCAAAGAGGCGCAGGAGGCCAAGATTCGCACCGAGCGGCTCGCCGCCGTCGGGCAGCTCGCCGCGAGCATCGGCCACGACATTCGCAACCCGCTCGGGGCGGTGACGAACGCCTTCTATTACATCGCCAAGAAGGTGCGGGCCTCGCCGCTCGCGGGCGAGCCGCGCATCGCCCAGTTCATCGGCATCGTCGAGAAAGAGCTGAAGGCCGCGACCGGCATCGTGAGCGACCTGCTCGACTTCGCCCGCGAGCGCCCCCCGGCGCTCGTCGCCTGCCCGCTCGCCCCCCTGGTCGACGACGCCTTCAGCGTCGTGCCGCGGCCGGCGAACGTGCGGCTCGCGAACGAGGTGCCCGACACGCTGCCGGTGCCCGACCTCGACAAGGACCAGTTCCGCCAGGTCGTCGTCAACCTCGTGCAGAACGCGGCCGAGGCCATCCCCGCGGGCCGGCCGGGGCTCGTGCGGGTCGGCGGCGCGGCCGAGGGGGGCGAGATCGTGCTCACCGTCGCCGACGACGGCGAGGGCATCCCCGACGAGATCGTGGGCAAGATCTTCGAGCCCCTCTTCACCAGCAAGGTCAAGGGCACCGGGCTCGGCCTCTCGATCGTGGCCAACACGGTCAAGCGGCACCGCGGCTCGGTCACGGTGCAGTCGGCGCGCGGCGTCGGCACGACCTTCACCGTGCGCCTGCCGCTCGGGCTGCGCGCCGCGGTCGCCGCGGGGCGCCCGTGAGCGTCGTCCGGCGGGTCATCACCGCGCGCGGCGTCGTGCAGGGCGTGGGGTTCCGGCCCTTCGTGTACCAGACGGCGGTCGCGCTCGGGCTCGGGGGCACGGTGCGGAACGGGCCCGAGGGCGTGCGCATCGACGTCGAGGGCGACCCCGGGGCGGTCGACCGGCTGCTCTCGGCCCTGCGCGAGGGGGCGCCGCCGCTCGCGCGCGTCGAGCGCCTCGACGTCGACGAGGCCGCCCCCACCGGCGCCACCGCCTTCGCCATCGCCCCGAGCGACGGCGCCCGCCCCCGCGACGCCCGCCCCCCCGCCGACGTCGCCCCTTGCGACAGCTGCCGCCGCGAGCTCGCCGACCCGGGCGACCGCCGGCACCGCTACCCTTTCATCAACTGCACCTCCTGCGGGCCCCGCTACACCATCGTCCGGGGGTTGCCCTACGACCGCGCCCGCACCACGATGGCCGCCTTCGAGCTCTGCGCCGAGTGCCTTCGCGAGTACGAAGACCCGGCGAGCCGGCGCTTTCACGCCGAGCCGAACGCCTGCGCCCGCTGTGGGCCCTCGCTCCGCTTCGAGTGGGGCGGCGCCGGCGGCCCGGGCGGTGCGGTCGAGGGGGGGGGCACCGGCGGGTCGGGGGGCGCGGTCGAGCGGAGCGGCGCCGGCGGCCCGAGCGGCGCGGTCGAGCGGGGCGGCGCCGCCCTCGACGCCTGCGCGCGCGCCCTCGCCTCCGGCGCCGTCGTCGCGATCAAGGGGGTGGGCGGCTTTCACCTCGCCTGCGACGCCCGCGACGGCGCCGCCGTGCGCAGGCTGCGCGAGCGAAAGCGCCGCGAGGCCAAGCCCTTCGCCCTGATGGTCGCGCGCCCCGACGACGTGCTCGCGTACGCGCACCTCGGCGAGGGCGAGCGGGCCGCGCTCGTCGCGCGCGAGCGGCCCGTCGTGCTCCTCGCGCGGCGCCCCGGCCCGGGCCTCGCCGACGAGATCGCCCCGGGCCTCGCCGAGCTCGGCTTTCTGCTGCCGCCCTCGCCGCTGCACGAGCTCCTGGCCGCGGCCTTCGGCGGCCCCCTCGTGATGACGAGCGGTAACCTCTCGGGCGAGCCCATCGCCAAGGGCGACGCCGAGGCGCGCCGGCGCCTCGGCGCCGTGGCCGACGCGTTCTTGCTGCACGACCGCGCGATCGCGGCGCGCGTCGACGACTCGGTGCTGCGGGTCGAGCGCGGCGTGCCGCGGCTCTTGCGCCGGGCCCGCGGCTACGTGCCCGACGCCATCGCGCTCGCCTCGCCGGCGCCCCTGCTCGCCGTCGGCGCCGAGCTGAAGAGCACCTTCTGCCTCGCCACCGGGCGCGAGGCCGTCGTGAGCCAGCACCTCGGCGATCTCGGCGATCTCGAGTCGCAGGCGGCGTGGGCCGAGGCGCTCGCCTCGCTCTCGGCGCTGCTCGGCTTCGCGCCCGCGGCCGTCGCCTGCGATCTGCACCCCGAGCTCGCCTCGACCCGCTACGCCGAGTCGCTCGGCCTGCCGCTCGTGCGGGTGCAGCACCACCATGCGCACGTGGCGGCCTGCCTGGCCGAGCACGGGCGGGACGGGCCCGTCGTGGGCGTCGCCTTCGACGGCATGGGCTACGGCGACGACGGCACGGCCTGGGGGGGCGAGGTGCTGGTGGCCGACCGGCGGGGCTTCGAACGCGCCGCCCGCCTCCGCCCGGTGCCGATGCCGGGTGGCGATCGGGCCGCGCGCGAGCCCTTCCGCATGGCGCTCGCCTACCTCGACGACGCGGGCGAGCCGACCGACGCGCTCGGGGGGGCCGAGCTCGAGCCGCTCCGCCGCGCCCTCCGCAAGGGCGTCGCGAGCCCCCCGACCACGAGCGCCGGGCGCCTCTTCGACGCGGTCGCCGCGATCGCGGGGCTGCGCCGGGTCTCGCTGTTCGAAGGCCAGGCGGCGATGGAGCTCGAAGCCGCCTCGGCCGCCTACGGCCCCGACGCCCCGCCCTACGAGTACCGGGTCGAGGGGCGCGCTCCGGCCGAGCTCGACCTTCGCCCCGCGGTGCGCGCCATGGCGCGGGCGGCGCGCGCGGGGCGCCCGGCGGGCGAGATCGGTGCCCGCTTTCACGCGACGCTGGCGGCGGCCGTGGTAGACCTCGTGGCGGCGCTCGCGCGTGAGCGCGGGCTAGCGACGGCGGTGTTGACGGGCGGCTGCTTTCAGAACCGGCTCTTCGCGCGGGCGTGCGAGGCGGGCCTCGCCGCGCGGGGGCTCGAGGCCCTGCGGCCCTCGCTCTTTCCGCCGAACGACGGGGGCCTGAGCCTCGGCCAGGCCGCGGTGGCGGCCGCGCGGCTCGGGGGGGCGGCGTAGCATGTGCCTCGCCGTCCCCGGGCGCATCACCGAGCTCGGCGAGCGCGAGGGCCTGCCGATGGGCCGGGTCGACTTCAACGGCCTGCGCCGCGAGGTGTGCCTGGCCTACGTGCCCGAGGCCCAGGTGGGCGACTGGGTCGTCGTGCACGTCGGCTTCGCCATCAGCACGCTCGACGAGGCCGAAGCCCAGCGCACGCTTGCGCTGCTCGACGAGCTGGGCGAGCTGCACGAGCTACTCGACGGCGAGGGCGAGGGCGAGGGCGAGGGCGAGGGCGAGGGCGAGGGCGAGGGCGAGGGCGAGGGCGAGGGCGAGGGCGAGGGCGAGGGCGAGGGCGAGGCGGGCGGGGGGGCCCGGTGAGGTACGTCGACGAGTTCCGCGATGGGCGGCGGGCCGAGGCGCTCGCGGCCGAGATCCGGCGCGTGGTGACCCGGCCCTGGGTGATCATGGAGGTCTGCGGGGGCCAGACGCACTCGATCATGCGCTTCGGCGTCGACGGGCTCTTGCCGCCCGAGGTCGAGCTCTCGCACGGCCCGGGCTGCCCGGTCTGCGTCACGCCGCTCGAGATGCTCGACGGCGCCCTGGCCATCGCCGGGCGGCCAGGCGTCACCTTCGCCTCGTTCGGCGACATGCTGCGGGTGCCCGGCTCGTCGGGCAGCCTGCTCTCGGCCAAGGCGCGCGGGGCCGACGTGCGGGTCGTCTACTCGCCGCTCGACGCGCTCGCGCTCGCGCGCAAGCACCCCGACCGGCAGGTCGTCTTCTTCGCAGTGGGCTTCGAGACGACGGCGCCGGCGAACGCCATGGCCGTGGCGCGGGCGCGGGCCGAGGGGCTGACCAACTTCTCGGCCCTCGTCTCGCACGTGCTCGTGCCGCCGGCGATGGCCTCCATTCTCGAGTCGCCCGGGGCCCGCGTCGACGCCTACCTCGGCCCGGGCCACGTCGCGGCCGTGACGGGGGCGGGCGACTACGAGGCGCTCCTGCGGCGCTTCCGCGTGCCCGTGGTCATCACGGGCTTCGAGCCGGTCGACATCCTCGAGGGCGTGCTGATGGCCCTGCGCCAGCTCGAAGAGGGCCGCGCCGAGGTCGAGAACCAATACGCGCGCGCGGTGCGGGGCGACGGCAACGCGGCCGCCCGTCGCGTGGTCGACGAGGTGTTCGAGGTCTGCGATCGGGCCTGGCGGGGCATCGGCGTCATCGCCCAGAGCGGCCTGCGGCTGCGCCCTGGGTACGCCGCGCACGACGCCGAGCGCGTCTTCGACGTCGGCGGCGTCGCGGCGGTCGAGCCGAAGGTCTGCATCGCGGGGCTCGTGCTCCGCGGCCAGAAGAGGCCGACCGACTGCCCCGCCTTCGGCACCGAGTGCACCCCCGAGCGGCCCCTCGGCGCCACCATGGTCTCGTCCGAAGGCGCCTGCGCGGCCTACTACGCCTACCGCCGCCGGGCCGTCGGGGGGGCGCCTTGAGCCGCGGGCGCCGGGCCGCCGGGGGCACCTCGGGGCCCGCGCGCCACGCCGGCCGGGGGCCCTCGTGATCGTCGCCTGCCCCGCGCCGCACGTCGACGAAGGCGTGGTCACCCTGGGCCACGGCAGCGGCGGGCGCCTCAGCCAGCGCTTGCTCGACGAGATCATCTTGCCCGCCTTCTCGAGCCCCGAGCTCGATCGGCGCGACGACCAGGCCCAGCTCTCGCTCGGGCCCGGGCGCGTCGCCTTCACGACCGACAGCTTCGTCGTGACGCCGCTCTTCTTCCCCGGGGGTGACATCGGCAAGCTCGCCGTGCACGGCACCGTCAACGATCTGGCCATGGCCGGCGCCCGGCCGCGCTTCCTCTCGGTCTCGTTCATCCTCGAAGAGGGGCTGCCGCTCGAGACGCTCCGGCGCGTCGTGGCGTCGATCCGCGACGCGGCGCGCGCCTGCGGCGTCGCGATCGCCACTGGCGACACCAAGGTCGTGGGGCGCGGCCACGCCGACCGCCTCTTCGTCAACACCTCGGGCCTCGGCGCCGTGCCCGAGGGCGTCGACCTCTCCTGCGACCGCGTGCGCCCCGGCGACGTCGCGATCGTGTCGGGCACCCTCGCCGACCACGGCATGGCCGTGCTCTCGGCCCGCGAAGATCTCGGCTTCGGCGACGCGCTCGCGAGCGACACGGCGCCGCTCCACGAGCTCGTCGCCGCCCTGCTCGCTTCGGGCGCCGATCTGCGCTGCCTGCGCGACCCCACCCGCGGGGGCCTCGCCGCCTCGCTCAGCGAGATCGCGGCGCGCTCGGGCGTCGGCGTCGAGATCGACGAGGCCGCGCTGCCCGTGCGGCCCGAGGTGCGCGGCGCCTGCGAGCTCTTGGGCCTCGACCCCCTCTTCGTCGCCAACGAAGGCAAGTTCGTCGCCTTCTGCGCCCCCGAGAGCGAAGGCCGCGCCCTCGCCGCCCTGCGCTCGCACCCGCTCGGCCGGGGCGCCGCCCGGGTCGCCCGCGCCACCCCGGCCCGCGGGCTCAGCGTCCGCACCAGCGTTGGCGGCCGACGCGCCCTCGATCTGCCCCTCGCCGACCCGCTGCCGCGCATCTGCTGAGCCCGCCGGGCCGCGAGCCGCCCTCGGCCCTCCCGCCCCCGCGCCATCGAAGCGAGCCCCCACCTTGAGCCCCCCCGCCTCGCGCGTCGCCGCCTTCCGCCTCGTCGGGACGCTCCGGGCTCGCTTCGTCCGCGACTGGCGCCTCTTGCCCGCCGACGCGCGGGCGCGCTGGCTGAAGACGACGGCGCTCGGTGCGCTCGCGTGCGCGGCGCTCGTCGGCCTGCTCACCTGGGGAGGCCAGCGGCTCGAACGGGGGGGCCACCTCACCTGGGAGCGCTCGGCCCTCGAACGCCTCGAGCGCGTCGAGGCCTTCTCGTTTCAAGCCGCGCATGTCCTCGAGACCCTCGGCGGCTCGACCGTCGTCGTGCCGGCCGTCGCCCTGGCGGCCGGCCTGGCCGTGGCTCTCGGAGCGCCGCTGCGGGCGCTGAGCTTGCCGCTCGGCCTGCTCGGCAGCAAGGCGCTCGTCGCGCTCGGCTGGGCGCTCTGGGGGCGTGACCGCCCCGACTTCATCGCCGACGGGCTCGCCGTGCCGGCGTCGCTCAACGCGTACCCCTCGGGGCATACCGCCCAGACCCTGGTCGTCTACGGCCTGCTCGCCTGGTTCTGGGCCTCCGCCTCGCAGAGCCGGCTCGAGCGCGCGGCCGCGTGGGGGCTGCTCGCGCTGCTCCTGGCGCTGGTCGGCGCGGCCAGGCTGCGCATCGGCGCGCACTGGCCGAGCGACATCGCCGCCGGCGCCCTCGTCGGCGCCGCCTGGCTCGCAACGCTCGTCGTCGCGCTGCGGCGGGCCGGCGACGCGCGCGCGTAACGTGCCCGGGGGGCGAAGGCAGCGGAGGCATCGACGCCCGCGAAGGCGGCGAAGGCGAGCGCTGGGCCGAAGGTCGGGACGAAGGCAGGGAAGGGCGGGCGCTGAGCTCGCCCGCCACCGCTCGGGCAGAGGCTTGCGTATCGCCTCCGGCGCCCGGAGCAGGCCCCTGACGCGAACGTCGAGCCCGGGCCCTATGCGAAGCGAGCGCCGAGCTACGCCTTGCGCCGCGACGCCTCGAGCGAGCCCCGGTAGGTCGCCGCGACGCGGCCGGTCAAGAGCTCTTGCGGCAAGAAGCGCATCAGGGTCACGCCCACCCGGTTCATCACGCCGGGGGTGTGCAGGTAGCGCCGCCGGCGGAAGCCCTCGAGCGCCTCGCGGGCGCAGACGTCGACCGGCATCAGGTAGCCGCTGAGCTTCTCGAAGCGGCTCGTCGAGGTCATCTCGGTCTTGATGCCGCCGGGCACGAAGGTCGTCACCGACACGTTGCGCCCGCGCAGCTCGTGGTAGAGCCCGCAGCCGAAATTGACCAGGAAGGCCTTCGTCGCCGAGTACGCCGTCTGGTACGGCACCGGCGTCAACCCCGCCATGCTCGAGACGATGAGCAGGCCGCCGCCCTCGGCGCCCTTCTCGATGTGCGGCACGAGGTCGGTCACCATGCGCACGACGCTCGTCACGTTCGTCGCGAGCATGCCCTCGAAGCCCTCCCACGTCAGCTCGTGGTAGTCGCCGAAGTGCGTGACGCCCGCGTTCAAGATCGCCCCGTAGATCGTGCGGCCCTCGGTCGCCTCGCGCACGGCGCGGTCGACCTCGGCCAGCTTCGAGAGGTCGGCCGTGATGGGCACGATCGTGCCGCCGCCCGCCGCCGCCACCTCGGCCCCGAGCTCGGCGAGCCGGTCGGCCCGGCGGGCCACCGCCAGCACCTTCGCCCCGTATTCGGTCGCCAAGAGCTTCGCCATCTGCCGGCCGAGGCCCGACGAGGCCCCCGTCACGAGCACCCAGCGGTCTCGGAAATCCATCGCCTTCATGCGGCCCCTTACAGCATGCCAACGCCTCGCTGTCACCCGCCCCAAGGCCCGCCGCCCGGCGCTGCGCGCGCCGGCTCGCACGAGGCCTCCGATGACGCGCTCGTCGTCACCCACCTCGAGCCATCGGCGACCAAGAGGGTTGACCCGGGCCCTCGCCGCCACCACCCGGAGAGCGCTACCCGCCTCCAGTTCCCCGCATTTCTTTCCGCGCGTAGTCGCCGAGGGGGACATGCCATGGGGCGGCGTATCCGCGCGAATACAGGTAGGGGTGGCAGGCCAGGTTCAGCCGTTCCGAGTGTAATATTTGAGAGGTTGCAACCAGGGTCAGCCGTTCTGGGCGTGAAGGTCGAGAAGGGGCCTGCCAGGGTCGACCGTTCCGGGCGTGATCGTCGCGAGGCGGCCTGTCTGGCCGGTCGAGCGACGTCAACCGCCTCGACGCCCTGTGGGGCGAGTACGCATCGAACTCGGTCACGATCGAGGGGCGCTGACGATCGGTCACGATCGAGGGGCGATGAAGAGCGCGGCGGGCGCCCTCTCAAGCCCGCCTGTCGGCCCCTTGCAGCCACATGGCGAGCCTGCCCCAGCCCTCGGCCAGGGTGGTGTCGGCCTCGCGGCGACGCTCGACGAGGGGCAAGAGCTCGCGCCAGTTGCCGGCCCAGCCGAGGTGAATGGCGATGCGCCTGACGACCGGGCTCTCGTGCACGGCGAAGCGCTCGTAGAGCGAGAGCAGCTCGGCCGAGGGCGGCAGGTTCGCCTCGAGCATCACGAGCGCCCGCAGCGCGTCGACGGCGGCGCCGAGATCGTCGGACGCCGCGCGCTCGAGCAGCTCGGCGCGGGGGTGGTGCGGCAGGGCCGCCTCGAGCTCGGCGACGAGGCCGGGCGCCCCGAGCACCCAGACGAGGCGCACGCCTACCGTGTGCTCTTCGCACCAGCCGGCCGCGACGTCGGACGCCTCGCCCGCGGGCTTGTACACGCGCTCGTAGGCCGCGGCGTGGCCCCGGGGCAGCTCGTCGAAGAGCGCCCAGCCGCGGGCGCGGGCCCACTCGTCGAAGCGCTCGATGGCGGCCTCGGGCCGGAGCGCGATGCGCCTGAGCTCGCCGGTCATCGTTCGCCTCCCTCGCCGACGTCGCCCTCGTCGGCGTCGTCTTCGTCTTCGTCGCCGCCCTCGTCGAGGCCGGCGGGCTCGCCCTGCCCGTTGAAGCTCGGCGCGGCGATGCCCTCGTCGAGCACGCGCTTGGCGAAGTCGGCGAGGCCCGGGTCGGCCTCGCGCAGGGCGAGGTTCTCGAGCAGAAACTCCCAATTATAGCAGGCGCTCAGGTTCGCCAGCGTGCCCCGTACGATCACGTCGTCGTGGGTCAGGTAGCGCTGCAGCAGGTCGGTCACGCGCAGGTCGCCGTAGCGCAGGGCGGCGGCGACCTGCAGGTAGGCGGCGACCTTCGCGGGCTCGGTCTGCGCGGCGAGGCGCGCCTCGATGTCGGGGCTCTCGGCCCAGTCGAAGCCGAAGAGGGCGCCGACGACGTCGAAGGGCAAATCGGCCGGGAACACCGTGCCGAGCCGCTCGTTGAGCCGCTCGATGACGCGCCCGTGCGGGCTCGGCCGGTAGCCCACCTCGGCCACGTAGAAGCGGTCTTGGTGAATCTCGAACGAGACGTGCGAGCGGGTGAAGAGCGTGCGGTAGGTGAACGACGCGACCGCGGCGCCCTCGCGCTGGGCGCGGGCCTGGCGGCTCATGGCGGCGAAGGCGAGGCCGAGCGGGGCCGGGCCCTCGGGCCAGGGGTCGTCGCGGTAGGCGCTGCCCCAGGGCTTGACGTCGAGGTGCGGGCTGAACGTCCAGTGGCGGTCGAGCGCGTGGGGCGTCGCCGCCTCGGGCGCGCCCGAGTAGGGGTTCGGCACGCCGAGCGAGCGAATGTACCCGACGAAGGCCCGTCGCGAGTGCGTCAGCTCGTCGCGCGGCACGCGGCGCGGCGGGTAGATCTCGGCGAGCAACGATCGGAGCGCCCCCGCCTCGGCGGGCACCGGCAGCCAGAGCGCCGTCGGCACCTCGAAGCCGGGCGCGAAGATGAGCTCGTCGGGCCGCTCGGGGCGAAGAAAGAGCGAGCCCATCTGCTCGACGCCCGTGCCGCCCGGCACCCCCGGGCAGCCCGCCACCCGCCAGAGGCCCTTGGCCTCGTCGCGGCAGAGCGCCCAGAGCTCGTCCGTCCACAGCACGCCGAGCCGCCAGTTGTCGGCGTAGAGCGCCTCGATCGACTCGCCCTCTTCGCGCGCTTCTCGTTCCGAAGCCCACGCGACCCCAAGCTCTTCGAGCCCGCCGCGATCGCGCAGCTCGGCCAGCGCGGGAAAGCGATCGAGCCAGCTCAGGTCGGGCGGGCCAGCGGGCGGGTCGGGCATGCCAGGGGGCGTAGACATTCGCGCGGAGGGGGGGAGATGCTCGCGCGCCCGCGCCCCGTCAAGCGGGCGCCGCCCTCAATCGGCGACCGGCACCACCGCGCCCTCGCTCGCGGCGGGGGCGGTCAGGCCGAGCAGCTGGCTCAGGGTGGGGGCGACGTCGACCATCTCGCGCACGCCGTAGCGCCCGGGCCGGACGCCGGGGCCCGAGAGCAAGACGGGCACCTCGGAGTCGTAGCGGTAGAAGGTGCCGTGCGTCGAGCCGACGTCTTTCTCGCCGTACTTGCCCCAGAAGTAGAAGGGCAATGTCCACAAGACGACGTCGCCGCCGCGGGGCGCGTGGTACGAGCGCAAGATCGAGAGCCCGAGCGGCGTCTGGGGCACGGCCCCGTGCAAGAGCTGCGTGCGGGTGAAGTAGCCGCCGAAGCCCTTGAGGCTCGCGGCGGCCTGGCCGGCGACCTGCTCGACCTCGTGCGGGTCGAGCTTCTTGGCGGCGATGGCCGCGCGGTTCAGAAAGACGTGGGGGTCTTCGAGGGCGACGACCCACTTGTCGCCCGCGGCCTTCTCGCCGCCCTCCTTCGGGGCCGCGCCCTTGGGCGGGGCCTTGGCCCCGGCGCCCGGGGGGCCGAAGCGGGCGACGAGCGCGGCCTCGACGGCGTCGCCGATGGTCTTTTTCTTGATGCGCCCGGCCTCGAAGCCGAGCGCGGCCATCTGCTCGGGCACGGGCGTCGCGCCGTGGTCGGCGGTGACGAGGGTGAGCACGTTCTGCGGGCCGAGCCGGGCGTAGAGCCAGTCGAGGAAGGCGCCGAGCTGCCGGTCGAGGCGCACGACGAGATCTTCGACCTCCTGGCTCGAAGGCCCGAAGGTGTGCCCCGCCAGATCGATGGCCGAGAGCGAGATGGCGAGCAGGTCGACGGCGTCGCGGCCGCCGAGCTGCTCGTTCTCGACCGCCGCCTTGGCGAAGTCGAACTCGAGATCGTTGGCGAAGGGCGTCTGGGTGAAGGCCTCGTAGTAGTCGGCGCCGGGGGCCTGCAGCTTGCCCGTCACCTTGTGGGGGAAGGTCTTGCCGAGCCCCTTCGAGTCGCCCTCGGCCTTGGCGTCGTCGGGGCCGGCGAGGACGTAGGCGGCCTCGGGCAGCGCGCGGTCCCAGGTTTTGCCGAAGGAGGCGTCGGCGAGCTTCTTCGCGTTCCAGCCGACGACCCAGTTGGGCAAGACCGACGCGTAATAGGTCGAGGTCGTCATCTCGCCCGTGTCGTCGTTCATGAAGTAGGCCTTGCCGAGCCGGCCCCCGAGCAAGATGGCGCCCCGGCCCTTGGTCGCGATCGCGACCGTGCGCGACCGGCCGGCGCTCGCGAGCGAGAGCTCGTCGCCGAGCGTCGAGCCGACGAAGTTGCGCGGCGAGACGTCGTTGTCGGGGTCGGTCTTCTTGACGCCGATGATCTCGGCCTCGGCGTCGAAGACCATGGCCTCCGAGCGCTGCGACTGGGCGTTGTAGAACTTGTTGGCCGCGATGCCGTTGACGTACGGGTAGCTGCCCGACAAGACGAGGGCGTGCCCCGGCCCGGTGTAGGTCGCGTAGTGGCCGTAGTGCCCCGTCCAGGCCGCGCCCGAGCGGGCGAGCCGGCGGAAGCCCGCGTCGCCGAAGTGCGGCTCGAAGCGCGTCAGGTAGTCGGCGCGAAACTGGTCGATGACGACGACCACGACGAGCTTCGGCCGCGCGGCCGCGCCCGCCGGGGGCCCGGCCTGGGCGCCCGCCGCCGAGCCCGCGCCCGGGGCCGCGCCCGGCGCGCCCGCGTCGCGGCAGCCCGCCGCCGCGGCGAGCCCGAGCCCCATCGAAACAACGACGCCCCGGTACCGGCCGATGCCCGCCATGGTCGCGCCCCGCTCTCTCGTCAAAGGTTCGGAATGATCTGGAAGTCGGTCCGGCGGTTCTGCTCGCGCCCCTCTTCGGTGGCGTTGTCGCCGACGGGCTTGTCGGGGCCGTTGCCGACCGAGACGAAGCGGCCCTTGTCGAAGCGGTGCCGGGTCACCAGGTACTCGACGAGGGCGTCGGCCCTCCGCTTCGAGAGCCCGACGTTGGCCTCGCGCCCGCCCTTGTTGTCGGTGTTGCCCTCGACCCGCACGTAGGCGTTGCCGAACTCGGCCACCGTCTGCGCGAACCCGTCGACCACCTTCTTGGCGTTCGGGTCGAGCTTGTCGCTGCCCGTCGGAAAGTACACGCTGACGCTCTTGGTGAGCAGCGGCGCGGTCTCCTTCTTGGGGCCGCCTTCGAAGCGGAAGTTCTCGACCACCTGCTCCTGCGCGTGCTCCTTCGAGAGGGCCTCGAGCGCCTTGAGCCAGCGGGTCGGGGCCGCCGGCGCCGCCGCCTTGATGACCCCCTCCGACTGCCAGACCCGCGAGGCGCCCTCGAAGAGCGTGACGTAGGGCGCGTCTTCGCGCTCGAGGCCGAAGAAGACGCGGTTGTCGGCGAAGGTCGTCGGCTTGATCTTGGCGAGCACGCCGCGCGTCTCGTCGTCGGTCTGCTTGAACGCCTTGGCCACCGTCGCGACCGACCCGCCCGGGTCCTTCTCGATCTGCTTGACCCCCTCGAGCCAGGCCCGCACGAGCTTGGTCACGTCGCCCTCGCGCTTGGCCAAGAAGTCGGCCCGGGCGAAGAGCACGTCGGCGATGAGGTTGGTCGCGGTCGCGGTGCTCACCAAGACCCGCCCCTTGCCGGCCGCGGCCGCCTGCGAGAGGTGCGGCTCCCAGATGGCCACCGCGTCGACCTCGCCCCGCTGGAACATCTCGCCCGCCTGCGGCGTCTTCGTCGCGAAGACGACGTTCGACTTGACCTTGTCGACCTCGGCCTGGCTGAGGTTCGACTTCTTCAAGAGGTCGATGAGAAAGTAGTGCGTCGGCGTGTTGCGCGTCGTCGCGATCTTCGCGTCCTTCAGGCCCTCGATCGACTTGATCGTCGGCTTCGAGACGATGCCGAGGTTGCCGCGGCTCCAGTCGGCCATCATGAAGGCCTTCAGCTCGACGCCCTTCTCCTTGTAGACGGGCACCAGGTTGGCGAAGTAGTCGAGGCTCAAGAGCATCACGTCGACCTCGCCCTCGTCGAAGGCCTGCAGCCGCTCTTTCGAGCCGCGAATGAGCTTGATCTCGACGTCGAGCCCGGCCTCGCTGAACTTCGAGCGCGGCCCCGGCGTCGCGCCGTCGTTGGCCACGACGCCCGGGTAGGCGCCGCCGAAGTCGTTGACCCCGACGACGATGCGCTTGCCGTCGCGGGGCGCGGCCGGCTTCGGCGCCGCCCCGCTCTCGTCGGGCTTGGCGGTGGCCGCCGGGCCCCGGTCGCCCTTGCCGTAGAGCGTGAACAAAATGTAGCCCGCCGCGGCGAGCACGACGAGCGCGATGAACACCTTCGAAAGCCGCGTGAGTCTCATGGTGATTGCACCCCTGAGGTAGGCAGCGCGACCGCGGCGGACAAGCGGGCCGAGGGCGCTACGCCCGTCGAAGCGAGCGATGTTGCACCGATGTCACGCGGCTTCGCAACGGCGTTGCGCCGGCGTCACGCGGCTTCGCGACGGCGTTCGGGCGCCGGGCCGCGCGTCGCGCGGGCGCAGAAAATTCCGCCGGCGGGGCGGTTGCGCTCTGCGTCACGGGAGCCGAGCGTGACGATCGGCGCGGCGTGCCGGGGGGCGCGCGCCGCCGAAGGCGAACCGGTTCGGGTCAGGCGGCCGCGGCCTCGCGCCGCCTCTTCGCCCGCCCTCGGGCGTAGACCGCGGCGCCGGCGACGAGCTGCAGGGCGCTCAGGCCCACGACCTTCGCGACGGCGAGCGCGGGGCGGGGCTCGCCTTCGGGGGGCAGGAGCGAGAGGACGATCGCGGCGAGCGTGGTGGCCACGCCGAGGGCGGCGAGGGCGACGGCCCCCGGGCGCCCGCCGGGCACGCGCACGGCCGAGGGGCCGGCGGGCTCGCGCTGCACGCGCACGAGGGCGGCGAACAGAAAGAGGTACGGCACCATGTACGTGATGACGCCGGTGCTCACGATGATGTCGTAGGCGCCTTTGACGCTCGAGCCCGCCTGGCTGAAGAGCACGAAGAGAACGCCGAGCGCCGCCTGCGTCAGCAGGGCGACGACGGGCGCGCCCGTGCGCGGGTGCGTCCGGCCGAAGGCGGGCGGTAGGTAGCGGTCGAGGCCGGCGACGAAGGGCAGGCGGGCCGTGGCGGCGAGCCAGGCGCCGACGCCGCCCAGGCAGCCCACGGCGACGAGCAGGGCGACGGCGGGGCTCGCCCAGGGGGCCCCCGCCCGGCGGGCGCCCGCGTCGATGGCTTGCATGAAGCCGCCGAGCGAGCTGAGCTCGGCGGGGGGCAGCATCACGAGCGCGGCGGCGGTGCCGGCGACGTAGCTGAGGGCGATGATGGCGCCGGCGGCGACGAGGGCCCGCGGCACGTTGCGCCGGGCGTCACGAATTTCGTCGCCGAGCAGCGAGGCCGACTCGCAGCCGCCGAAGGCGTAGACGATGGCGGCGGCGAAGACGAGGTCGGCGAGGCGCGCTCGCGGGGCGAGGGCCGAGGCGCCGAAGGCCGTGACGCTGCCGGCGCGGGCGCCCGAGGCGAGCGCGAGGCCGAAGAGGGCGGCGATCGGCAGCCAGGTGCCGAGCGCGCCGGCGTTGTGCAGCCAGGTGCCGATCCGCAGGCCCGCCGCGTTCATCGCCGTCGCGAGGGCGAGCCCCGCGAGCGAGAAGGCGACGAAGTAGCCGGGGCTCTCGGCGAGGCCCGCCCGGGGCCCCGGGCCGGCGTAGAGCGCGGCCTCGGCGCCGAAGTACAAGACGCCGGGGAAGTACGCGAGGTTGCTCGCCCAGTACGACCAGCCCGCCAGAAAGCCCGCGAAGTCGCCGAAGGCGTGCTTGGTCCAGAGGTAGAGCCCGCCCTCGCCCGGCAGCCGCGACGAGAGCTCGACGACCGAGAGCGCGAGCGGCAGGTAAAAGAGCGCGAAGGCGCCGAGCCAGACGGCGAGCGCGGCGGGGCCGGCGGCCGCGGCGGTGGCGACCCAGCGCAGGCTGATGCCGGTGACGATGTAGAAGAGGACGAGGTCGGCGGGGCCGAGTCGGCGGCGCGCGCCGCTCAAGGGGCCGCGCGGCCCATCGCCCGCAGGTACTCGCGGTCCCAGGCGGCCGTCACGCTCTCGCGCGGCGAGTAGGGGCCCGGCCGGTAGGCGCGCGACGAGACGCCCGCCTGGCTGAGCTCGCAGAGGCGCCAGTCTTGCCGGTTGACCTCGTCCCAGAAGCTTGCCGCGTCGTCGGGGTCGAAGCCCGGGCGCTCGCCCGCCTCGGGGTGGAAGAGCCACTCGCAGGTGACGAGCGTGCGCGCGGGCGAGACCGGCCGGAGGCGGTGCACCATGACGTAGTCGGGGTGCAGGCTGAGCAGCATGTTGGGGAAGATCGAGTAGTAATAAACTCGGTTCATGTCCTCGGCGGGCAGCGCGCCGACCGGGGGGCCGGCCGGCCGGCCGCTCCGCGTCAGGCTCTCGACGCCGGGGCTCAAGAGCATGTGGCCGCCGAGAAAGGGGCCCTCGACGAGATCGTTCTCGCCGCTCTGGTAGGGCGAGAGGCGGGCGAGCTCGGGGTGGGCCCGCGGGCAGTGCAGGCATTCGCAATAGTTTTCGAAGACGAGCTTCCAGTTGGCCGCGACGTCGTACTCGACCCGCCGCGCGGCCTCGAGCGACGGCAGGCGAAAGCGCTCGAAGCGGCCGGCGAGGGGGGCGAACGCGCGCTCGAAGGGCTCGGGCCGCTCGGCGGCGGAGGCAAAGAGGAAGCCCTCCCACTCGGCGAGGGCGGCGGGGTGGAGGGGGTAGTCGCGCCGGTCGAAGCCGGCGACGGCGTTCATGTGCGGGGCGCCGAGCAGCGCGCCGTCGAGCGCGTACGTCCAGGCGTGGTAGGGGCACTGAATCGTCTCGCCGAAGCGCCCGCGCTCGGCCTCGCAAAGGCGGGTGCCGCGGTGGCGGCAGACGTTGTAGAAGGCGCGCGCCTCGCCGCCGCGGTCGCGCAGCACGATGAGGCTCTCGCCGCCGACCTCGCCGAGCACGTACTCGCCGGGCGCTTTGAGATCGCGCCCGCGCCCGACCAGCACCCAGTGCCGCCCGAAGAGGGTCTTCTGCTCTTCGGCGAAGAGCTCGGCCGAGGTGTAGTAGGCGCCGGGCAGGGTAAGTGCGCCCTGGCGGTACGTGTCGGTCGTCTTGACGAAGTCGGCCATCGGCGGCCCTCCCGGGGGCCCGCGCGGGGCGGGGCGCCCACGATACAGGGAACGCCTGCGCCCGGGTACGGGGCGCTCTGCCCGCCCGGGCGGCCCCCGGGGGGCGGGGGGCGCGATCGGAAGAAGACTTGGGGCCCGCCGCCACGCCTGGGCTAAGATAAGCCCTGCCCGGGGGGCGGCGCGTCGCGGGCCACCTGGGCGGCTTAGAGGCGGCCGAGCGAGAGGTTCGAGATGGCGATCGAAGGGCTCTATGCGTGGGTCACTGAAGGCGAGGTCGTGGTCGGCGATGACGTACCCGACGAAGACGAGTCCTTCGCGAGCCTGGGCGTTTACCACGGCCTGCGCGAGGCGGGCCTGGTGGCGCACTTCGAGGCCCAGGGGGCGCTCACGCTGATGCGGGGCGAGCACCTCGTGGTCATCGGGGGCCCGAAGCGGCTGCGCGGCGCGTTGCAGCTCGCCCTCTTGCAGGTCGAAGAGCTCGGCCATGCCTGCGCCCGCGAGGGCCTGCGGGAGGGCTTCTACCAGCCCGACGGCGAGTACGAGGCGGGCGAGCGCGAATGGAAGTGGCTCGAGCGAAAGCTGGGCCGGCGGCCCGCCGGGCCCGAGCGCTTCGCGTTCGCGCTGACGCTGCGCCAGGCCATCGCCGAGGGCTGACGGCGATCTGGCGGGGCGAGCGCGAGCGCGAACCGGGCCTTGGCCCGGCCGAGCGAGGCACTCATGGCGCGGGCCTTCGGACAGGCTACGTGAGCCCGAACTTGGCCGTGGGGGGCCGGGCGGGGTACGCCGCCCTCGTGGCCAAGCTTTACTTTCGTCACGGCACGATGAGCTCTGCCAAGACGCTGAACCTGCTGGCGGTGGCGCACAACTACCGCAGCCAGGGCAAGCGGGTCTTGCTCATCAAGCCGCGCCTCGACACGCGCTTCTCGGGCGAAGCGATCGTGTCGCGCTCGGGGCTCGAGGCGCAGGCCGATCTGCTCGTCGGCCCCGAGACGCGGCTCGAGCCCGGGCTCTTCGAGGGGCTGCACTGCGTGCTGGTCGACGAGGCGCAGTTTCTCTCGCCCGCGATCGTCGAGCAGCTGCGCCGGGTGACGCTCAGCCACAACGTGCCGGTCATCTGCTACGGCCTGCGCACCGACTTTCAGACCCGCCTCTTCGAGGGGTCGAAGCGCCTGCTCGAGCTCGCCGACAGCATCGAAGAGGTCAAGGTCACCTGCCAGTTCTGCAACCGCAAGGCCATCTTCAACATGCGGCTCATCGACGGCCGGCCGACGCTCGAGGGCCAGCAGGTGATGCTCGGCGCCGACGAGAGCTACGCGCCCACGTGCTGCACCTGCTTCGCGGCGCGCCTGCCGCTCTGACGCCGGCGCGCGCCGCGCGGGGCCCGCCGAGCGTGCTCGTGCGCAGGGGCGCCGGCGAGAGCCGGCCGCTCTGACGCCGGCGCGCGCCGCGCGGGGCCCGAGCGCGGCGTGGGCCGCTCGCGTTTGCCCTTCGCCTCGTCGCGGCCGAGCTCGCGCCGGGGCCGTTTTCTGCTCGAGTTCGAGCTCTGTTTCGGGCCGTCGGGCCTTGTGCAGGGCCTGTCGAAGGCTACGTTAGAGGCCTACCTCCGAGAGCCCGCCGCGACCTCGTCGGCGCGGGCGAAGGGGGGCGGCGGTCTGAGGCGGGGTCGAGAGTAGAGAAGTACTTGACATCCGCGCAGGGGTGACCAAAATGGTCGCTACCTCCTCGTGAGTGGTCGCGGCCCGAAAGGGTCGTGGCGGCCGGGGGGGCGCCGCCGCTTCGGTGGCGGTTCCGAGCCAGTTAAGGCTCGGTGACGACGAAACGACGTTTGGGTGTTGACGCCGGCTGCCTGGTTCGCATAGAAGGCAGCCCTCGCTCACGACGACGGCGCGGCGGGCGCGAGCCCGAGCCAAACCGTATAGTGAACGGTCGAGCCTCCTACGCCTGAGGTGTATCCAAGGCGTGTGAAGCTCGAGGTTGCCGAAAAAAAAAGCGACGGCGACCAAATCTCGATGTTGACAAGGGCGGCCGAAGACATATAAAAGGCTACCCAAGTTCGAGACGCAAACCCGGCGCTGACGCGCTGGGGGGCGTCCCCGGGGCTTCGGCCCCGCTCGGTCTCTGAAAACTGAATCGTACGGGTAGTTTATCGAACGTGAGCCTTTGTTGGGGGCGTCACGGGGTCGGGCTCATCGGCACGCAAGTTCCGGTCGGGCTTCGGCTTCCGGGCGACCCTCACGAACAACGCAGAGCCGAGGGCTTGCCAGCCCTCCTCCAAAGTTCTTTTGGAGAGTTTGATCCTGGCTCAGAACGAACGTTCGCGGCGCGCTTAACACATGCAAGTCGCACGAGAAAGGGCTTCGGCCCCGGTACAGTGGCGCACGGGT
>DASTPP010000101.1:0-19211 GCA_035762175.1 Polyangiaceae bacterium
CGGCTCGCCGCTGGCGCGCCAGGCGCGCACGCGCTCCGCCCAAAGAGACTCGGTCGTCATCGCTGTCGAGGTCGTCCTGCCCGCAAGGATGCCCACCGCCGGACGGCCGCGGAAGAACGCGGGTTTATGCAGCGGTTACGAAGTACCAGCCCGACTACCCCGGGCGCTTCGACTCGCCGCCCGAGGCGCGCGGCTACCTCGGGGCGTTCTTCGGCTGGCACAACGACGACCACCACCACGAGGGCTTGGCGCTCTTCACGCCCGCCGACGTCTACTTCGGGCGCGTGGCGGACGTGGCTGCGCGGCGGCAGGCGGCGCTCGACGCGGCCTTCGCCGCGCACCCCGAGCGCTTCGTGCGCGGCCGCCCCGTGGTGCCGCTGCCGCCGCGCGAGGTGGCCATCAACCCGCTCCCCGGGCCGTCGAAGGCCGACGCGCCTTCGGCCCCGGCCATCCCGAGCTCGGAGCCTCCGCCGGAGGCATCCCTCCGCCCGTCGCCTGCGGCCTCGCCAGGCGACCGCGCGCAGCCCTCGTCCAGGGCGGCGCAGCCGGCGAGCGGAGCGAGCGAACCCTTGACGAGGGTGAGCACGGGCGCACGCTCCGGCGCACGACGGGCCTCGCCCTCGCTCCCCGTCACCCCTCCCTAAATTCGCTTCGACGCTGTCTCATCGTCATTGACAGGTTCCGAGGAGCAGCGCCAGAGACGCCATCGACCTATGATGCCTAATCCTCCTCGAGCACGCCTCTGGCCCCCAGAGATCGCCTGCGGCTCGGGCAGCGGGGCAGTCGCCTCCGAGCGCAGGGTCACACGCCCCCTGGGTTCAGGGGCAGTTGGGCGCCGACGGCGGGAGGGGGTGCCCCACGACTGCCCAACCGAGCCGGCTGACCTCGATGAGATTCACGTTCATACCAACTTGTTCGCCGTCTCGTATCTCGAGAAGGCAGGTATCGGCCTCGCTCGACCAGTAAATCGATGGCCGGCCGTAGGCCCCCGAAGGCGTCTGGTAGGGCACCCAGACGGATGCTGGGGTCGCGAAGGTGAGCCCCGCCGGTTCGAACGCGTACGCGGGCGACCAATCGGCGAAGCCGGCGGGCGGAGGCACGCTCGTCTCGATGATGCGAATCGTCGTCGGCTCGGCGAGCGCATTCGGCGGGATCCGAAGGGTGATGTCCCAGCCCGCGGCGTCCATAGCCGGTGTGCTGTCGAGCACGATTTGCCCCCCCTCGGGGCCAATGGTGGCCTCGACCCCCCAGTCGATGCCCACCTGGCAGGTATCACCTTCGACGTGCGCCCCCGGGCGGCGCGAGCACAGACAGGCGCCCCCCCGAGCGTTCGGGTCGAACGTAGGCGGCGCCGTGAACGCGAAGTCGCAGGAGGTCGAAGCCTGCATCGACGACTGCGGCCAGTGGCCGGCGGCGCGCCCGTCCGGGTCGAGCGGTCCGAGACCGTCCGGACCGTCCCCCACGGGCTTCACGTTGATCTGGGGGTCGCCGCAACCGAGCGCGGTAGCAACCAGGCCGGGCGCAAACCATCGTACGAGCGACAACGCAGTTCTCTCCGCCATAGGCTCTCCCATCGAGTGTCGACTTGACGGACCTTAGCAGCCTCTGAGCCCACCCGGGGTGGCAATCGGCCACCCCGCAGGTGTCGCTCTCGCACCATCTCGCCGCGCAGCCCGGAGGTCGGGGTGACCTACCTGAGCGTTGACCCCGACCAGTCGGGCAGCGGCGCTAGGTTCAGTAGGGCTGGCCGAATTCGACCCCCCCGATGAGCACCGCCCCCTGCTTGTTCAAGGCCCACCACGTGCCTTCACTGGGGTTCCAAACGACCATATCTTCTGCCTTACCTTGGTCGATCTTGCCGACGAGCGGAATGTCGCCAACCACCCCCCAGTGCTGCCCTGTCACGATCGGCGCGCCCTCGACCGTCATGGCGAACCACTCGCCCGTCAAGGGTCGCCACACGGCCAAGTCATCTTTGTCGTCGCCGTCGAAATCGCCCACCATCGGCATGTCCCCCAGCTCGCCCCAGTGCAAGATGTGGAACAAGGACGCGCCGCCGGTCGTGATGCCAAACCATTCTCCCGTCGAGGGTCGCCACATGGCGAGGTCGTCCTTGCCGTCTTTGTTGAAGTCGCCGATCAAGGGCCGATCGGCAGGTTCGCCCCAATGCTTGAACTCGAACAGCGTCGAACCGGTGACGGTGCGCCCCCACCACGCCCCGGTCGTGCGGTTCCAGAGGGCGAAGTCGTCGCGATCGTCGTTGTCAAAATCGCCCACGAGGGCGACGTCGGCGTCCACATCGACCTTCAATTCGCCCCACTGCGGCCCGTTGACGGAGAGCATGTAAAATTTGCGCTCCCAACGCCGCCAGATGATGAGATCGTCCTTGCCGTCGTCGTTGAAGTCACCCGTCAGGGACCGGTCGTCGTGGCCGGCCAGGCCCCACACGACCGAGTCGACCCTGGCCTCGAGCGCCAGGGCGTCGATGGCGAACCAAGCGCAGTTGTCGGGGCGCCACGCGACGAGCTCGTCGCGCCCGTCGCCGTTGAAGTCAGCCAGCAAGGGCACGTCCGAGTGCATCAGCCGAAAGCCGGGGTCGACGGCAAAGAACCCCGCGAGTTCGTTGTTCGCGTCGTCGGTCAGGCGAGCCTTGAGGTGGGCCGGCGCCCCCACGCCTCGCTCTACGAACTGGGCGGCCCAGGCGACATCGTATCGATAAGCACCGTTGTAGTCCCACGAGCTGTCGCATTGCTTCGTCGCCCCCCCACAGTACGCGTCGTGGTCACTGCCGCTCGCGTGCCGGGCCTCGTGAATGATGGTCGCGGCCCTCTGCGCGACGTTGTTGCTGTAGAAAAATGGCAGGTAAAGCTCCGTCAAGTTGTCGATGATGGGCTCGTTCCACGTCGACGCAATGACCCCCGGGGGGCCCTCGCACGACCCGTCGAGTTCATCGATTTTCTTGGGGGCGTAGAGGCCGCCCCACTCGAGAATGTCGCCCTGATAGCCGTCGGAGCTATGGTAGTCGGGCGTCGGCGACGAGTAGGTGAGAGCGTAGATCGCGTTCATCGTCCGGGCGAGCGGCAGGTTGACGTTGCACGTGTTGTCGTGGCCGAAGCCCTCGTTCCAGTTGACCTCGTCGAAGTCGTACGCGTCCCAGAAGTGGTCAAAAAACCACGGCTCGCAAGTGCCGAACGCGCTGTAGTAAAGGTCGCCGCTGATGCTGGGGTCGAGGGGGTATTGCTGGCCGCACACCTGGGCGTGGGCTTCGCCCGCGGGGCCGAGGGCGAGCAGGGCGGCGGTCGCGGAAAGTCGAATGGTCTTCATAGATTCTTCTCGGGCAAAGGGGCAGGCCGGCTCAGCGGGCGGGCAGGTCGACGGGCGAAGGGTCACCGGACGGGGGCGCCTCGGGCGTCGGGACGGCCAGATCGGTGGCCGTCGCGGGCCGCAGGTCGACCCAGCGCTGCTGGTCCGGGGGCAGCAAGGCGCGAGCCTCTGCCACGCGCGCGGTCGACCGGCGCCCCGCCGCGAGATACGCTTGGGTCGCCGCCATTTTTACCGGCACGAGCGGCGAACTCAGGGCCCGCCGGAGCGCAGCTGACGCCTCCGGCGAGCCCGCGATCGCCAGCGATCTCAGGCCGCCGATGGCACGCGCCCGCACGATCTCTTCCTCGCGAACAGACGACTTGCCGTGGGGGGCGGGAGCCCAGCGCTCGGGCGGCACCTCGCGCTGAACGATCGAGTCGAGCGCCCCCGCGGCTTCGCGCAGTTCGAGCGCCGACAGCGTCCGGACGATGTACCAGCGTGCCTGATACTGACCCTCTGGGAGGCGGTCGTAGGCGGCCAAGAGCTCGGACGTCACCTCCGAGGGATGCGCCCGCAGGTAAGCAGTGGCGGCAGAACGGCTGGCAACGCTCGCCCCTTGCACGCTCAACTCTGCAGCCACGTACGACGCCAGTGCGTTGCCGACGGGCGTCGCCGAAAAGCCAAATGCATTCACAGCGGGCGGCGCCGTTAGCGAAGCGACCGTCACGCCACCGCCGGCAGGGCTCGGCCCCTCGAGCGCAAGAACGTCACCCCCCGGCGTTTCTTCGGAAGGCGCGCAAGACGCAGCAAACGGCCCAGCCGAGAGCGCGAGGTAAGCGACAAGACAAACGTATTTCGACGTCACGATGACCTCCGAAAGCGGTGCGCCGTCGCAGCCCCGTGCTGACGCGCGACCAGAACCCCTCTCGCGCCACAGCGCGTACCGGGGCCCTATGCAACCGTCGTGCCTCCGCCGGGCAGGCCATTCTCAGCCTCGCACCGGCCGGTGCCACCTGGCGAAACCTGGCGGCAGGCCCGCCAGGCGCCACCGCCAGGCGTGTCGCGTTTCGACCTGGCGCGCGGTGCGCCCGGCCGTAAACCCCTTATGACGAGCCTGGGTGCAGACGCTGCGGGGCGAGCCCAGGCTTCGGGGCATGATCAAGACCGCAGCCCGCTCCGCCCCCGACCCCACCCTCCGACGTCGCGCCGACGACTGAGCCACCGAGGTGGCCGCCTGGAAGCGCAGCGGCCAGACCGCCGAGGCCTACGCCCACGGACGGCAGATGCATCCCTCGACGCTGCGCTGGTGGGCCTCGCGCCTCGCCCGCGCGGCCGGCGCCGACTCGCTCCCGCCGCAGGCGCAGGCCGGCGCCGAGGTGACCTTCCTGCCCTTGCGTGTCGTGGCCCCGACCCCCGCCTCGCCCGACGTGCCTGACGCCTTGCACGCCGAGGTCGTGCTCCCGGGAGGCCGCTCGGTCCGCCTTCGCGGCGAGCTCACGCTCGACCAGTTCGTCCGCCTGCTCGACGCGCTCGAGGCGAGGCCGTCGTGCTGACCTTGCCGCCCAGCGTTTCGATTTACGTCGCCGCCCAGCCGGGTGCAGTTCTCGGGGCAATTACGCGAGTTTACGCGCTCGCGGCAGGTTGAAAAAGGGTACGGGCGGACGCAGAAGACGTCTTGCCAAACTCCCTCCACCCCCGCCGTGCCGCCATGACCTCTACGCCGCTTCCCGCCGTCGTTCAAGCCGTCTACCGCGCCCTCGCCCCCGTGTTGCCTTCGCTCTTCCGAGACCGCGCGCTCGCCTCGACGCTCGGCGAGCTCGACCGGCCGCTTTGCGAGAGCGTGCTCGAGGGGGCGCGCCAGGCCTTCGAGCGCGAACTCGAGGCCCGCCTCAGGGCGCCGCCCTCGGCCCGCGCGTTCGTCGTGCACAGTGCCCTCGGCCGGTTGACGCTGCGCGCCGACGGGCCCGAGGCCTTCGCTGGCGCCGGCCTTCGCCACGGCTGCACGCCGGCGGTGCGCGAGCAGGCTGCCTTCTTCGTCGCCCAAGGCACCGCGCGCGAGGCGCGCGAAGGCCTAACTCTCTTCCGCGCGAGTGTGCCGAGCGAGAGCACGATCAAGCGCGTGGCGACCGAGTAAGGCGAGGCCTTCGCGGCCCTGTGGAGCGAGCGCGCCGGCGAGCTCGTGGGCTCGACGCTCAAGGCGCTCGGACCCGACGTCGCGCTCGTCACGGTCTCGGCCGACGGAGCCATGGTGCCCATGCGCCAGGAGGAGCCGGCGGCGCGCGCCTGGCGCGAAGCGCGCCTCGGCACGGTGACGTTGTACGGAACGCCCGACCCGGCGCGCCCGCGCACGGTCACCGTGCACGACGACGGCGGCGAGCCGTCGCTCGAACGCGTCGGGCTCGAGCGCCCTCGGCTCGCCACCTTTGTCGTCACCGCCATGCCCGCCGCCGACGGGCCCAAAGGCCCACCCCTCTCAAGGTGTTTCCGCACTGCGGATCGGTTCAGGGGTTCGGCCAGGCGCTGGCGGCTACGATGCCGCCATGCTGGACGAAGTCTTCGAGCGATTTGCCGAGCAGTGCCCCGTCGCCATCCTGGCGCGCCTGGGCTTGCAGCGGGCGCTGAGCGCCGACTGGGTCGACGAGGTCTTCGAGCAGCACCGCCGCACCCAGTACACGCGCGAGCTGCTCTTCTCCACCGTCGTCGACCTGATGAGCCTGGTGGCCCTCGGCCTGCGGCCGTCGTTGCACGCCGCCGCGCAGAAAGTACGCGACTTGCCCGTCTCGCTCGCGGCGCTCTACGACAAGGTCAACCACGTCGAGCCGTCCGTCGTGCGGGCGCTGGTGCGCGGCAGCGCCGAGCGGCTCGCGCCCGTGATGGCGCCCTTGCGTCAGGGCGCCGCGCCCTGGTTGCCCGGCTACCGGGTGCGCGTGGTCGACGGCAACCACCTGCCGGCCAGCGAGAAGCGCCTGCGGCCGCTGCACGGCTTGCGCGGCGCGGCGCTGCCGGGCCATTCGCTGGTCGTCTTCGACCCGGACGCGGGCTTGGTGGTGGACGTGCTGCCGTGCGAGGACGGGCACGCCAGTGAGCGCGGCCCCTGGATGGCGCGGCTCGCAGCCGCTGAGCCGGGCGAGCTGTGGCTCGGCGACCGCAACTTCTGCACGCGCGCGGCGCTGCGCCTGGGGCACGCGCGCGGCAGCGCGCTCTTGCTGCGCGAGCACGGCGCCAACGCCCGGCCCGCCCCCGCCGGCGCCCGACGCCGGGTCGGGCGCGTGGAGACGGGCGTGGTCTACGAGCAGCCTGTCACGATCCCGCTCGACGACGAGGGCGACGGGGGCGAGGTGCTGCGCCTGCGGCGCGTCGAGATCGAACTGAACGCGCCGACCGAGGACGGCGACACGACCGTGCGGCGGCTGACGACGTTGCCGGCGGACGTGACGGCCAAGGCGGTGGCGCGGCTGTACCGAAAGCGCTGGACGATCGAAGGGTTGTTCGCCCGGCTCGAGGCGGCCCTGACGAGCGAGGTGCGCACGCTCGGCTACCCGCGCGCGGCGCTGCTGGCCTTCGCCCTGGCCGTCGTGGCGTACAACGTGCTGAGCGTCATCGAGGCCGCCGTGGCCGCGGCCCACGACTTGGAGGCCGAGGGGATCGAGGTGTCGACCTACTACGTGGCCGACGACGTGCGGGCGCACTACCTGGGGATGCTGGTGGCGGTCCCGGCGGCGTGGTGGGCCGCCGCCTTCGACGCCCAGTCGCCGGCCACGTTGGCGCGGACGTTGCGGCGGCTGGCCGCGCGCGTCGACCCCAAGACGCTGGGCAAGCATCCGCGCGGTCCGAAGGCGAGCAAGCCCAAGGGGTATGCGCCCCGGGCGGCCGTCGAGCAGCATGTCGCGACGGCCCGGGTTTTGCGCGGGCGCCCTATCTCATGACACCTTGAGAGGGGTGGCCCAAAGGCCCGGGGGCGCGGCGCGCGCTCGGCTCGCGGCTCGGCGCAGTGCGCGCGTGCCGCCCCGAGGCGTGCCTTTCGGGCGTGTGCGACGGCGGCGAGTGGCCCGAGCGTACGGTCGACCGAGCCGTGGGGCGCCGCCGGCGCACGACCGACTTCTATCACGCCACCGAACACGTGCGCGCCACCTCGGTCGCGCTCGTGGGCGACGGGCCGGCCTCGCTTCGGTGGTATCGGCGCCGCCGGACGCGCCTTCTGCGTTCGAACGGCGCTGATCAACGTCAACTACTTCGGCTCTCCCGCACTCTCGATGATCGGGGGCGCCGGCCCCGGCTGAGCTCGCGGCGTTTGCTCCGACTCGTTCACGGCAACACGCTCCTGCCTAGGCTCGCACTCCGCGACCTCTCTTCGGACGTGGCAAGCCATCTAGGACGCGATGTATCCCGGCGAAAACCCAAGCCTGTCTGCGCTCCTCGCCGAGCCGGGGCTCGAACTCGAGAGTGATCGAATCCAAGAGGGGGTCCTCTTGCTCAGCCTTCGCACAACGCGGGCTCACGCGCCTTGCCCGGCCTGCGGCCACGACGCCCGACGCGTGCACAGTCGGTATCAGCGCACCCTGAGCGACCTGCCGTGGGGCGGACTCGCCGTCCGTCTGCTCGTGCGCATTCGCCGATTTCGGTGCGAGCACGCCGGCTGCGAGCGCACCGTCTTCGCGGAGCGGCTGCCGGCGCTGGCGCCGGCGTACGCGCGCCGCACCCGGCGGGCCGCGGAAGCCCTCACGCACGTCGGCGCCGCGCTCGGAGGCGAGGCGGGCGCCCGCCTCGCACCCGCCGTCGGCCTGCGGGCGAGTGCCGACACGGTCCTGCGGCTCGTCGACCGCGCGCCGGTCGCCGAACCGCCGACGCCCCGCGTCCTCGGCGTCGAGGATTGGGCGCGGCGTCGGGGCCACACCTACGGCACGATTCTCGTCGACCTCGAGCGCCGGGTTCCGGTCGACCTGTTGCCGGATCGGACTGCGGACGCCCTCGCGCAGTGGCTCCGCGACCGGTCCGGAGTCGCGATCGTCTGCCGGGATCGCGCCGAGGCGTACGCCGAAGGCGCCCGCCGCGGAGCACCCGCCGCGGTGCAGGTCGCTGACCGGTGGCACTGGCTCAAGAACGCGGGCGAGGCCCTCGAGCGGCTGCTGACGCGCCACCGCAAGGCGCTCGAGCGCGCGGCGGCCGAGACGGGCGCGTCGCCCGAGGGCGATGGGGGCGACGAGGAGGCGACCCCGGCACGAGGCGCTCCCCCGACCTGCCCGCCCGAGGGGCCCCGCGCCGCGCTCCCGGCCGCCCCCACCGACGCCCTTCGGGCGGCGCGCCGTGCCCACCGGGTGGCGCTTTACGAGCGCGTTCGGGCGCTCCACGCCGACGGCGTCTCGTTGCACGCCATTGGCCGGCAGACGGGCTTGTCACGGCCGACCGTGCGCAAGTACCTGCACGCCGACGCCTTTCCCGAGCGCGCCCCGCGCCGCACGAAGGTCGGGCACTTGGGCGCGTATGACGCCCACCTACGCCAACGTTGGAGCGAGGGATGCCGCGATGCCGTCGTGCTCTGGCAGGAGTTGCGGGCGCGAGGATTCGGCGGGACCGCGCGCACGGTCCAGCGCCACGTCGCCGCGTGGCGCTCGCAGGCGACCGCGGGTGGGGAGCTGGCGGTCCGCGCTCGTGCTGCGGTCCGCCCACCGTCCCCTCGCCAGGCCCGCTGGTGGTTGATGACGCCTGTCGAGAAGCGAACGCCCGACCGCGCCCGCTTCGCCGCGTGCCTGCTGGCGCAGAGCGACGGCCTCGCCCTCGGAAGCGCCCTGGCGTGCGAGTTCGCGCGCCTGGTGCGCGAGCGCGACGTCGCCGCCCTCGCGCCTTGGTTCGAGCGGGCGGAAGCGAGTTCGCTCGCCGAGTTCCGCGACTTCGCCGCCGGCCTTCGCCGCGATGAGGCCGCCGTCGAAGCCGCCTTGCGCTACGAGTGGAGCAACGGGCAGACCGAGGGGCAGGTCAACAAGTTGAAGCTGTTGAAGCGACAAGGGTACGGGCGCGGGAGCGTGGCGTTGCTGAGGCAGCGCCTCTTGCTCGCGGCGTGAACGGGAGGTCGCCCGCCCTCGTCGCAGAGAAGACCGCGAGCTCAGCCGGGGCCGGCGCCCCCGATCATCGAGAGTGCGGGAGAGCCAATGTAGTTGACGTCAGCCAGGATGCCTCAGGGCGCGGCCGTCTCGCCTTCGGGCCCCGCCCCGCGAGGGGGCGGGCACGCCGCCCGAACTGCTACGCTCTCGGGCCACGCGGGCGGTCGACGAGTACGAGACGCTCATGCACACGCACTTCGTCACCGACGGCGAGCGGCTCAGGGATTATCGGGTCGCCCCGGGGGTTGCCCCCCGGGGTTCCCACAGATCCGGACGTGCCCGATTGAGGCATCTGGCTCTTCGGAGCATGGGTTCGCTACGTGCGGCCGGCAGGAAGTCGGGCGGGCGGCAGCGGATGGTGGCGCAGGATCTGCTCCATCCGCCCCCAGGTCACCTTCGCCTTCTGCGAACGACGATCGAGCCACTTCCGCCAGATCTTCACTACCTGGTCGCGCAAGCGCGCAAGAGCGTCCGCGTTGCCTCGGATGCCGAAGTACCCGAAGTGCCCGCGGAGCTTCTGCGACAGACCTCGCGCTTGGTGCTTGATCGCGTCGTGCCGGTGAAGCCGGCACCACGCGGCGATGCGCTGGAGCGTGCAGCGGAAGCGGTCCTGCGACGTCCTGCGCTTGATCACCCAGCTCCCTTGCCGGGAGCGTGCCCAGTGGTGGGTAAAGCCCAGCAGGTCGAACGTTCCAGGGGGGGTAAGCCCCGAGGCTCCAGGTCCCGCTGGACCTCGGGGGGGTCTTTGGAACGCGACCAGCCGGGTCTTCTCCGGGTGAAGCGCCAGCCCGTACCGTGCGAAACGCTGCGCGAGAACGGCCAGCACGCGCCGAGCATCGCTCTCGTCTCGAAAGACGAGAGCGATGTCATCGGCATAGCGAACCAAGAACGCAGGTCCGGCGAGTTTTTTTTCGGCATTTGGCGCCGATTTCCAGCGACCGCGGAAAGGACGCCAGGCCCGGCCCCCGCGCCGACCCGAGCGGGACGGCCCGACGCGCGCGGGCGCCCGGCCGAGACCCGGTTGGAATACCTACCCCTCGGCCCCGCCCCGCCACCGCACCCGCGAGCGCGCGGCGGGCGGGGGCCCCGCGCTCAGGGCAGCGGCGCGCCGCGCCGCCCGACGTCGATGCGAAGCACCTCGGCCGCGAACACCGACGTGCTCTCGCCGCCGGGCGGCGGCAGCGCGGCGCCGAAGAGGTTTCCGTCGGTGACGACGTAGAGCGACCTCTCGTCGCCGGGGCGGCGCCCGAACGCCGCCGACGTCGGCCCCCACAGGCCTTGGGCCGACGTGAGCAGCAGGCGCACGCTGCGGTCCGGGCGCACGAGCGCGAGCGTGTTGAACGGGTGGGTGGTCGCGTACAGGTTGCCGCCCTCGTCGAACGCGAAGTCGTCGACGCCGAGCCCGCGCACGTACGGCGCGAAGGCGCCGGGGCGGCAGCCGTCGCCCACGCGCGCCCGCACGATCGACAAGGTCGAGGGGTTCGAGACGTACACGTGTTGGCCGAAAAATTTGATGCCGTTGGGTCCGGGGAACCCGAGCGCCCGGTCGGCGGCGAGCGCCCCGCCCTCGGCCCACACCTCGGCCCGGCCCGAGCCCGGCCGCAGGCGCCAGACGAGGCCGAGGTTCGAGTCGGCCACGAAGAGGTCGCCGCCGGGGCCCACGGCGATGCCGTTGGGCGCGGCGCCGTCGGGAAGGGTCGCCTCGGTGATGAGGCGCCCGTCGGGCTCGACGCGCACGATCGACGGGGTGACCGCGGTCGCGAACCCGCCCACGGTGCCATAGAGGGCCTCCTTCGCGTCGAACGCGAGCGTGCCCGTCGCGCCCGCGGGGTAAGCGGCGGCCGAGCGCGGCGGCTCGCCGGGGCGCAGACGCACGAGGTCGGCGTCGACGTTGTCGACCAGGCGGGTCACGTACAGCTCGCCCGCCGCGTCGACCGCCACCGACTCGAGAAACGCCCCCGGCGCGAACGATGCGACGCGCTCGACCGGGCCGGGCGGCGCGACGGCCGCCTCGCGCGTCAGCTGCGCGTCGACGCCGAGCGCCCAGTGGCCCGAGGGCGTCTCGAGCGTCGCGTCGAGGCGCAGCGACGACTCGTCGGCCGAGCGAAACTGGATCGACGAGCGGTCCACGCGCTGCGTCGAGGGGCCCTCGGGCGTCTGGACGTCGCAGGTGGTGGGCCCGAGCAGCCGCGCCTGGTGCCCCGCGAGGCGGTAGTCGAGCACGCACCCGTCGGGCAGCGTGGCGCGCAGGCGCCGAGGGCCGAGCCGCTCGAACGTCGCGCGCCGGGCGGGCTGCGGAAGCAGGCGCGTCTCGCCGCCCGAGCGCAGAGTGACGGCGCCGGACGCGAAGACCCACGCGCCGGCCACCGCAGGTTCGAATGCGGCCGGCGCCCCCGCGGCGAACGACGCGTCGGCGTCGGCGTCGGCGTCGGCGTCGGCGTCGGCGTCGATCGCGTCGGCGGCGCTTTCGGCGGCCGGGGCCGCGCCGTCGGACCCGGCGTCGGCCCGTTCGGCCGCGCGGGAAGACGAGCAGGCGATGAGGGTGAAAGCGAACAGAGAGCAGAGAGGTCGATTCATGGCGACAAACCCCTAGGCAAAGAGGGTGCCACGGCCGAATCATCGCATTTCTGCGAGACAGACCCGAACATAGCCCACCGTTTTGAACGGCACCCATGCAAAATGGTGGAATGGACCCGGACCACCCGCTCCCGCTCGACCCCCGCTCGCTGCTCGACTTCGACCCCGAGCACGCGCAGTTGCTCTGCGCCGGTCAACGCAGCGTCATGGTGGGCGCGGCCGCGCTCGGCTCCCTGCGCAAGGAGTTGCTCGAGGCCTTCGGCGTCCGGGTCGCGCGGCGCGTGCTGACGCGCTTCGCCTACGCCCACGGCCACGGCCTGGCCGAGCGGCTGCGCGAGGCGCTGCCTGACCTGCCCCGGCCGGAGCTCGGCGTGCTCGGCTCGCGGCTGGCGGGGCTGCAGGGACACCTGCTGCTGCGCTTGGGCAGGGGGCGGCCCGGCGACGGTCCGGCGGAGGTCGTCTGGGCGTACTCGTGGGAGGCCGACGAGCACGTACGGCAGGTGGGGCAGGTCGACTACTGCGCGTGCTGGACGCTCTCGGGCTTCGCGAGCGGCTTTCTGTCGGCGCTGCATGGCGAGGCGGTGTACAGCGTCGAGCACGAGTGCGTGGCCAAGGGCGACCCCATCTGCCGGGCGCGCACGGGGCGGGCGGCGACCTGGGGCGCGGGGCTCGACGAGCACCTGCCGTACTTTCACGGCGAGGGCCTGGGCGACTCGCTCGACGAGGTCGTCGCCGCGCTCAAGCGCGCCGAGGGGCGGTTGCGCGCGCGCGCCCGGGCGCTGGCGGCGGCGGGGGCGGAGGCGGGCGAGGCGGCGGGCGTCGTTTCGCGCAGCCCGGCGATGCGGCGCGCGCTCGATCTGACCCGGCGCGCGGCGCGCGCCGACGCGACGGTGCTGTTCTCGGGCCGCAGCGGCGTCGGCAAGGAGCGGCTCGCGCGGCTCTTGCACGGCTGGTCGCCGCGCGCGGGCGGGCCCTTCGTCGCCCTCAACTGCGGGGCGCTGCCCGAGTACCTGGTCGAGAGCGAGTTGTTCGGGCACGCGCGCGGCGCGTTCACCGGCGCGATCCATGACCGCGCGGGGCTGTTCGAGGCGGCCTCGGGCGGCACGCTCTTTCTCGACGAGGTGGGCGAGCTCTCGCCCGCGGTGCAGGTCAAGCTCTTGCGCGCGCTGCAAGAGCGCGAGGTGCGGCGCGTGGGCGAGAACAAGACGCGGCGCGTGGACGTGCGCATCGTCGCCGCCACGCACCGCGACCTCGGGCGCGACGCGGCCGAGGGGCGCTTTCGCGAAGACTTGTACTTCCGGCTGCGCGTCGTCGAGGTGCGCGTGCCCTCGCTCGCCGAGCGGCCCGAAGACGTGCTGCCGCTCGCGCGCGTGCTGCTCGCCGAGGCCGCGCTGCGGCTCGGCCGCCCGCCGCCGCCGCTCGGCCCGGCGGCGGCCGACCTGCTGACGCGCCACGCCTGGCCCGGCAACGTGCGCGAGCTCGAAAACGCCCTCGAGCGCGCCGTCGCGCTCGCCGCGGGGCCGCGCGTCGAGCCCGAAGATCTGCCCGAAGAGCTGCGGCGCGGGCCCGCGCCCGCCGGCCCCGCCCCGCGCCCGCCGGCGCCGCGCACGCTCGCCGACGTCGAGCGCGAGCACGTGCTCGCCACCCTCGCCGCGCACGGGGGCAACCAGACGCTCGCCGCGCGCGCCCTCGGCATCGGCACGACCACGCTGTACCGAAAGCTCAAACGCTATCGCGCCGACGACGAAAGCGCCGCCGCCCCGCCCGGGGCGCCCCCGGCGCGCGCGCCGTGGCCGTGAGTTCATAAGGAAAGCGAAAATTCGGGCGACGCCTTCGCCGCGCGCCTCTCGAGCAGTTGCCAGGCTCGTGAAGACGGCTCGAAGGCACCCCAAACTCGCCTCCGGCTCGAACCGTGGGGTCCCCGCCCCCGAGCCGTCTTCACGAGCTTTCGGCATTTGGCGCCGATTTTCAGTGACAGCGGAGAGGACGCCAGGCCCGGCCCCCGCGCCGACCCGAGCGGGACGGCCCGACGCGCGCGGGCGCCCGGCCGAGACCCGGTTGGAATACCTAACCCTAGACCTGGTTGGAATACCTAACCCTCCGCGAGGGCGCCTGGTAGCTGGCGGCCTGGCAGGTCGGCTCCTCGATCTTCGGCGGCCCCGCCGCGCTCGACCCGGCCGCCCCCGAGGCCCCGTTGGCGCCGTTCGTGCCTGTCTGGGAGTCACCGCAGGCCGAGGCCGCGAGCGAGGTAGCGAGCAACGACAGAACGACGAGACCTGCTGGAGCGCTTTGCATGAAATTCCTCCCCCGGCGGGCGCGAGGCTGGCCTCGACCCCTGCCTGGCTCGGCCGCAAAATGCGCGGGCGCCGTGGCGATGTCCAGCCGCCTTCGAGGCCCGCTGGCGGTCTGAAAAGGTCGACCAACCGGGCCGCCCGCGGGGCATGGGGGAGGGGCCTGCGCGGCTCAGGGCGCGAAGACGACGCGCACGCAGCCGTCCTGCTTCTTCTTGAACATCTCGTAGCCTCGCGGTGCCTCCTCGAGCGACATCCGGTGCGTCACCAGGAACGACGGGTCGAGCTCGCCGCGGGCCACGTGCTCGAGCAGCCTGGGGACATATTTCTGCCCGTGCTGCTGCGCGGTGCGCACCGTGAGGCCCTTGTTCATCATGATGCCGACGGGGAACTTGTCCATCACGCCGTACACCCCGAGGATCGACACGACGCCGCCCTTGCGGCAGCTGTAGATGGCCTGCCGCAGGGCCTGGCCGCGGTCGGTGTGCAGGTGCAGCGCCTGCTTGGCGCGGTCGTAGGCGTAGTCGATGCCGGTGCCGTGGGCCTCCATGCCGACGGCGTCGATGCAGGCGTCGGGGCCGCGGCCGCCGGTCATCTCCTTGAGGGCCTCGGCGACGTCGACGCGGGTGTAGTCGAGCGTCTCGGCGCCCACGTGAGAGCGCGCCATCTCGAGCCGCTCGGGGAAGCGATCGATGGCGATGACGCGGCTGGCGCCCAGCAAGAACGCGCTCTTCTGCGCCATCAGGCCGACGCCGCCGCAGCCCCACACGGCCACCGTCTGCCCGGGCTTGATGTCGCAAAAATCTGCGCCCATGTAGCCCGTGGGCCCCGCGTCCGACAGAAAGACCACCCGCTCGTCGGTCACCCCGTCGGGCACCTTGAAGCAGTCGACGTCGGCGTGGGGCACCCGGATGTACTGCGCATGCGAGCCCGCGTACCCGCCAAAAGCCTGCGTATAGCCATAGATGCCCGCCGTCGGGAAGCCCAGCAGCGGCGCCTGCATCTCGGCGTGCGGGTTGGTGTTGTCGCAGAGCGAGTAGAGGTCATGCTTGCAGTACCAGCAGTTGCCGCAGCAGATGAACGAGGGCACCACCACGCGGTCGCCCTTCTTCACCTTCTTCACGTCGCGGCCCACCTCGACCACCTCGCCGATGAACTCGTGGCCGATCACATCCCCCTCGCGGATCGTGGGGATGTAGCCGTCGATGAAGTGCAGATCGGAGCCGCACGTCGTCGACATGATCACGCGCAAGATGGCGTCGCGCGGGTTGACGATCACCGGGTCAGGCACCGTCTCGACGCGCAGGTCATTAATACCGTTCCAGCAGAGCGCTCGCATGGTCGTCTCTCCTTCACTCGGCGTTGGCGGTGGCGCGGGGGAGCAAGGGCAGGCGGTGGCTGCGCTCGCTGCGGCCCGAGGGGTTGTGGGCCAGGCTGGGGATCTCGCCCGTCTCGACCAGGCTCTTGAACCGGCGCAGCGCGGCGGCCACCAGCGCGTCGACCGGCGCCGTCAGCAGCCTGGCCAGCGCGTTGCCCACCACGCCCCCGGGCGGGTCGAAGCGCAGCAGCACGGTCACCTCGGTGCCCCAGTCGGCCGGCGCCTTGCGGAAGCTCACCGCACCCTCGCTGCTCACCTTGGCCTCGGGCACCGACCGCCAGCGCAGCAGCTCACCCGGGCGATCCTCGATGATCTCGGCGTCCCACTCGAGGCGCTTGCCCATCGGGCCTGGCATCGACCAGCGCAGCCCCGCGCTGGTCAGCGCCACGTCAGCGATGTGCCCCAAGATCTGCTTCAGCTTCTCCGGGTCGCGCCACGTCTCGTACAGCTCTTGCGGCGCCATGCCGATCGTCACCGTGGCCTGCGCCTGCGGCGGCGGCATCAGCTGCCTCGCCACCGGCACGTCGACCTCGCTGTTCACGCCCAGCGCGCGGTAGAGCTGGCAGCGACCGGTCACGCCCCGGTGCACCAGCGTGCCCCCGGCCAGCAGCGCCAGGGCCGACTCGCGCAGCGTCCGCGGCCTCAGGCCATAGACGACCAGCGCGCCGCCCAGCAGCGTCGACACCAGGCGCTCGGTCTGGTTCACGTTCACCCGGGGGCGCTCGCGCTCCCGGTCGGCGGCCCTCGGCGCAGGCCCCCGCGCCCTCGCAGGCGAGATGCTTTGTGCTCCCATCATTGTGCTTGTTCTCCGTGGTGGTGGGTCGTTGGGACGCCCTCGCGGGGTGCAACGATGAGGCCACGGGACCTACCTCGCCCGCGTGGGCCAGGCCCGAGCGGGCATCAGGACAACTTGCCCCAGCCCCCCCCGCGCCGGGGCGAACATGAGGCCGGATGCCCCGGCCGAGCACAGGCCCATCCGCGCAGGGGCGCCGAGGCGACGGCGGCGAAGCTCTCCTCGCGGTGCGAGAGTTTTCTCGGCATTTGGCGCCGATTTCCAGCGACCGCGGAAAGGACGCCAGGCCCGGCCCTCGCGCCGACCCGAGCGGGCCGGCCCGACGCGCGCGAGCGCCCGGCCGAGACCCGGTTGGAATACCTAACGGCCGTAGGGCCCCGCGCGCGGAGCCCCGTTCACCCATCTCCCTGCCCTGCTCGCCCCCGACGCCGCACGCCGCGCCCCGCTTCACGTTCCCGTCGCTCCCGGGGCGACGCGACCGTCGTCGATGGACGCGTCGCGGGTTCCTTCTCTTCCCGGAATTGCAGCGACGCGAGATAATCGGCGTAGGTGCGGCCAGGTTCGAGCGCGAACACGCCGCCCGTGTCTTCGCACCACTCGATTCGGTCGACCCGGAAGACGCGGAACTCGTTCCGGAGCTCGCACCACGCCGGGCACGTCCAGACCCGGCCCCAGTACTCCGTCTGGACCGGCCGGATGCGGCGCCACGTCAGGACGCCGTCCGGGCGGCGGTAACCGATCGCGAGGATCCGTCGTTCGGCCACCGCGCGACGGAGTGCGCTCAGCTGCTCGCGAGGCGCCGCCGCGACCGAGGAGTAGACCGCTACGCCCTCGAGCGGGCGTAGCGCCTGGCGGTCGGACGGAAGGACGGCCGCGATCTTCCCGACGAGCCTCTCGGCCGCCTGCGCGAGCTCGGCGTCGCCCGTCTGCCTTACCACCTCGACCCCGAGGTGGAGCGCGCGCAGCTCCTCGGGCGTCAAGGTCAAGGGAGGCAGGAAGATGGGCTCGCGCAACACGTACCCGAGGCCGCGCTCGCCCTCGATCGGCACTCCGGACGCGACGAGCGTCGCGATGTCCCGGTAGACCGTGCGCAACGAGACCTCGAGCCGCTCGGCGCTCTCGCGGCCGAGCAGGAGGCGGCCGCTGCGAAAGAGCTGCAAGATCTCGAAGAGCCGGTCGGTCCGGCGCATCTACCCGACCGAGATCGCGAGCTCGGAATGGGCCATTGCGACGCTCGGACCGTCGATGGCGCGGACGAACGCCCGCGCGCGCTCGTCCGTGCCGATCGCGGCGGCGGCGGCCTTCGCGTCCTCTAGGCTCGCCCACTCGACGTGTTCGATCCAAGTCCCATCGTTCTGACGGGACAGCCGCCGGCGGAGGAAGCCCGCGCACGCCGTCATGAACGCCGTCGCCCGCTCGGCCGCCGCGAGGAACTCCGACTCGGCCACTCCGTCCTTCCCCCGGAAGGTCACCGTCTCGATAACGTGCTTCTTCATCTGCCTCGTCTTCGTGTGGTCCATGGCGCGACGGTAACCGCACCCAAGTGACAGCGTTCTGGCAGCTGAGCGCGCGCGAGCGACCCGCCTCGGTGCTCGCCGGCCCCGACGTACCGCGCGCTCCGCAACTGCCAGACCGTGTCCGTTGCCCGTGGGTAGAAGGGGAAGCCTCGCTCATGCCGAAAGACACCGACCGATGAATGTCCTTCACGTCGACGCCTCCGTCCGCACCGAGGGCTCGACCTCTCGCGAGCTTTCCCGCCACTTCGTCGACGCGCTGCGAAAGTGCGTCCCCTCGCTCGGGGTCGACCGCCTCGATCTCGCGAAGGAGCCGCCCCGCCATTTCGGCGCCCTCGAGACCGCCGCGGTCTCGACCGCCGAGGCCCGACATACGGACGCGATGCGGCGCGCCATCGCCGACTCCGACGCGCTCGTGGCGCGCGTTCACGCCGCGGACGCCCTCGTAATCGGCACGCCGATCTACAACTTCGGGATGCCCCGCGCCCTTCGCGTCGCTCTTGGGCCCGCGGCTTTGCGCCACGTGCTCGACGACGATCGTGGCGACGTGCGGCCGCAAGATCTCGAAGAGCCAGCTCGCGTGGGTGCCCTCCTCGAGGCACAGGTGCTTGGTGCCGGCGACGTCGCGCAAGGCCTCGACGAGCGCCTGGCCGTTGGTCTCGACGACGCGATGGGTGAGCTGCTTGCCCTTGGCATCGAGCACCACGAGCGTGCAGCTTGCCGTGTGCGCGTCCAATCCGATATATCTCTCCATCGGCGTCCTCCTGAGCTGGGAAGGAGTTGGTGTCCGCAACAACAACTCTTCGCTCCCAGACAGGCGGGCGCCACTTGTTGCTCCGACCCGCGTCGCTTCGAGGCAGCGCAGCCGGAGGCATCGCCGACGTAGAAACCGCTCCCCGAGGCCGCGCGGAGGGCGGGTCAAGGGCGCGAGCCGCGAAGCGGTCGACGCTCTGCGTCGACCCTTGACGCGCTCGAGCACGGCCCAGGCGGACGCGACGTCGGCGATGCCACCCGCCCGTCAGGGCGGTCAGGAGGGCAGCGGCAGCGAAGGTCAGGAGCAGCGCCAGAGACGCCATCGACCTATGATGCCTATCCCTCGCCGAGCGCGGGCGGGGCCGGGGCCGGGGCGAGCTCGTCGTCGCGGAAGAGCGCGAGCTCGGCGTAGCAGCCCGGCCGGCGCACGTAGTCGAGCATGCCGAAGACGCGCTGCCCGGGCGCGAAGCGGGTGACGGCCGGGCCGACGGCCTCGACGGTGCC
>DASTPP010000102.1:0-9669 GCA_035762175.1 Polyangiaceae bacterium
GCGCGGCGAGGGCGACCGGCCCGCGCTCGCCGCCGGCGACCGCCCCTCGCTGCCGCCGGGCCCGCCCCTGCTCGGCGAGCCGCGCGAGGCGCAGCGGGCGAGCCGCGAGGCCGCCCACCGCCTCGACCTCCTCGCGCAGCGGGGCCGGCGCGACACGCACGACCTCGCCCTCGACCCCGCCCTCGTCGCCGAGCCCGAGGCCTCGGGCGAAGAGCCCGACTCGCCCGCCCTCGCCGCCGTCGACGGCGATCTCGCGTCGGCCTGGCGCCCGCCGGCCGGCCCCGGCCCCGCCTGGCTGGCCCTGCCCTTCACCCGCCCGGTGCACCTCGGCCTCGTGCGCGCGGTCTTCGGCGACTCGGCCTCCGAAGGCACGCCCTCGGTCTACCGCTGGGAGGTACGGCGCCCGCGCGAAGGCCGCTGCGAGCCCGACGCGCCCTGGCAGCGGCTGCCCGGCGCCGCGGCCGACGACCGGCACCCCAACGTGTTCTTGCACGGCCCCGCCGACGTGCACGCCCAGCGCCAGGCGACCTTCCTGGACGCCGACGCCTGCGCCCTGCGCCTCTACGTCGAGGCCTTCTCGGGCCACAGCGGCCCCGTCGTGCGCGAGGTGCGCCTGCTCGAGAGCGCGCCCTCGCTCGCGGCCTCGCCCGGCGCCCGCGCCGAAGCGTCGCCGCCCGGGCCCCTCGCGCCCGCGCACCCGCCCGGCGACGCCCTCGACGGCCGCTACGAGACGTACTGGGAGGGCGAGGCGGGGCGCGGCCCCTGGCAGCTCACCCTGCTCTTGCCCCGCCCCGAGCTCGTCGACCGCGTCGCGCTGACGCTCGGGCTCGACGCGGTCACCGTCCCGCGGGGCGACGGCCCGGGCCGGCTCTACGCCGGCGCGCTCCTGCCGCTCGCGTACGCCGTCGAGACGAGCGCCGACGCGGCCGAGCCCCGCCGCTGGCAGCCGGTCGACGAGGCGCGCCTGCCCGAAGGGCCGGCGGGGCCGCTGCCCTTGCGCCGCCGGCTGATCAAGCTCGCGACCGCCCGCCCCGTGCGGGCGCTGCGCCTGCGCGTCGAGCGGGCGAGCGGGCCCTGGGGCGAGGCCGAGCACGCGCTCGCCCGCCCCGTCGTGCGCGAGCTCGCCGCCTTCGCGGCCGGCGACCCCCGCCCCGTCGTGCGCGAGCCGCTCTTTCTCAGCGTCAACGCCAACCCCTCGCCGCTGACCGCCCGCCGCCCCGGCGGCGAGGCCTTCGCCGACGGCGCCATGGCGCGCGACCTCTACCACCGGCTGCGCCGCGCGGTCGTCGACTTCGACAGCGACACGCGCTGGCCCACCGACGCGAGCCGCCCGCGCACCGACGCCACCGGACGCTTCCTCGAGGCCGTCGAGGGCGACGACCCCCAGCTCGGCGAGGCCTTCGTCGCCGGCCTCGACCCGCCCCCCCTCGTCGTGCTCTCGGGCGCCTACGACTGGGAGTTCGACGCCACGACCGAGCCCTCGCCCCGCAAGCCCGGCCACTGGCGCTGGAACGCCCTCGCCGACGGCGCCGGCCCCGGCCGCGGCATGGGCCGGCTCGTGCCCGCCCTCGCCGCCCGCCGGGCGCCCTTCCTCGGCTTCTGCGGCGGCGCCCAGGCGCTCGCGCTCTTCGAGGCCGCCGCGCGCGCGCCCGGCGCGGGGGCCTACGAGCTCATCGACCGCGTCCTTTTGCGCAACGAGAACGGCCCCGTGCGCGGCCTGCTCACGCGAAGCGAGCCCTACGAGCGCGCCTGGTGGTACGACCGGCCCGAGCTCGACCCCGCCCGCCCCGCCATCGCCTTCGCCGCCGGCGCCCCGCCCTTCGACTCGCTCGGCTGGCAGGGCCGCCGCTCGAGCCGCGAGCTGCCCTCGTCGCACGGCGACATGATCCGCGCCTCGGCCTTCGAGCGCGGCCCGCTCGACCGCTTCTCGCTCGTCGCCTGGAGCCACTTCTGCCGCCCCTGGGTGCGCGACGACGGCCCCGAGCCCACCTGGCCCGACCCGCGCGACCCCGCCCGCCGCTGCGTGCTCGTGCCCCAGGCCTTCGTCTCGGACGACGAGGGCTACCCCGTCGTCGGCTTTCAGTTCCACCCCGAGCAGCGCGACTTCCGGCGCCTCGCCCCCGGCAGCCCCCCCGACGCCCGCGGCGACCCGACCAACGTCGTCGCCAACGCCGTCGACCTCGCCCTCGAGAGCTTCCTGCGCCTCTACTGGCCCGACGCCTGAGCCCGGCCCATGCGGCGAACCACCCCCAACGTCTTCGCCCCCGGCCGCCTGCCCCCGCTCGAGGGCGCCCTCGCCCACGCGAGCGCCGGCGCGATCGTCGAGGCCCTCGCGCCCTTCGCCACGCCCGCCCGCCTCGCCCGCCTCGCCGCGGTCGCCGCGGGGCGCGTCGGCGCCCTCACCGTGCTCATGGACGCGCCGCACGACCCCCACAACGGCGCCGCCCTCGCCCGCACGCTCGACGCGTTCGGCGTGCACGCGATGCACGTCGTCGAGCAGCGCGGCCGCCCCTTCCTGCTGGCGCCCTCGGTCTCGCGCGGCGCGCACAAGTGGGTCGAACTGCGGACGTACGACGGCCTCGAGGCCGCCCTCGGGCCCCTGCGCGCCTCGGGCTACGCGCTCGTCGCGGCCGAGGCCGGCGGCGACCTCGTGCCCGACGAGCTCGCGCGCCTGCCGCGCGCCTGCGTCGTCGTCGGCAACGAGCGCGAGGGCATCCGGCGCGAGCTGCGCGCGGCGTGCGAGCTCTCGGCCCGCGTGCCCATGCGGGGCTTCGCCGAGAGCCTGAACGTCAGCGTGACCGCCGCCGTGCTGCTCTCGCACGCCCTCGCCGGCCGCCCCGGCGACCTCGCCCCGCACGAGCGCGCCTGGTTCGTCGCCCGCGGCCTCCTGCTCACCGTGCCCGGCTCGATCGTCATCTTGCGCGAGCGCGGCCTCGTGCCCGAGGGCTTCGACCCGGTCGACGCCTGGCGCCACCCGCCCCCCGCCCTCGACCCCTCGGCCCTCGGCCGCAACGACCGCCGCCGCCTGCGCCGCGACGCGCGCCCGCCGGGCTAGGCTCGGTCTGGCGAAGGCGGATCGGCCGCCGGGAGCCTTCGCCAGACCGAGCCTAGGGCGAAGGCCCCGGCAAGATCTCGCGCAAGTACGCGTCGACGCCCGCCTCGGCCCGCCACTGGCGCGGGTAGCCGAGCGACACCTCCTCGAAGCGCACGCCGTCGCGGTACGCCGTCGCCCGGATGTGCAAATGCCCCGAGACCACCGCCCGCGCCCGGAAGCGCCGGTGCCAGTCTTCGGTGCGCCGCGTGCCGCACCAGATCGAAAACCGCGGGATCGCCGGCGTGCTCGACAGGTCGTACCGCAGCGGGAAGTGGTTCACGAGCACCGTCTCGCAGCCCGGGTCGAGCGCCGCGAGCCGCGCCACGGTCTGCTCGCAGCGCGCGCGGCACCACGCGGCCTTCGAGGGGTAGGGGTCGGCGTGCAAGAGCGCCTCGTCGGTGCAGAGCAGCCCCTCTTCGAGCGCCCAGTCGAGCGCCGCCTCGGCCGGCACGCCGGCCGGCCGGAACGAGTAGTCGTAGAGCAAGAAGAGCGGCGCGATGACGCAAGGCGCCCCCGGGCCCGGCCAGGCGACGTAGGGGTCTTCGGGGCTCACCACGCCCGCCTCGCGGCAGAGCGCGACGAGCGCCTCGTAGCGCGCGACGCCGCGGGCGCTGCCCTTCGGCACCGACCAGAGCTCGTGGTTGCCCGGCACCCAGAAGACCTTGGCGAAGCGCGCCGTCGCGACGCCGAACACGAACGCGAGATCGTCGGGGCTCTCGCAGAGATCGCCCGCCAAGATCAGCCAGTCGTCCGGGCGCGCGCCCAGCCGCTCGAAGGCCCGCCGGTTGTGCGGGTGCGAGACGTGCAGATCGCTGAGCGCGTAGAGCTTCACGCCCCCGCCCCCTCGCCCGCCGCCCCGCCGCCCGCGGCGCCCCCGCCCGCGGCGAGCACCATGCCCGTGTGCACGAGCCCCGCGCCGAGCGCGAAGCGGCCGCCGAAGCGCATGCCCGGCCCGAACTCGCCCGAGAGCCCCTTCGTCAGCTCGACGACGTAGCGGCCCGCCCGCGCGTCGAGCGAGCACAGACGCGCCTCGTGGAAGCCGAAGAAGCGGCCCACCAGCGGGTGCAGGCACTTGTAGAGCGTCTCTTTCACCGAGAAGACGAGCGTCAGAAGCTGCCAGGGGTCGAACCCCTCGCCCGCGAGCGCCTCGAGCTCGCCCTCGAGCGCGACCATCGATCGCACGCTCTCGGCGGTCTCCGCCCCCATCACCCGCTCGGAGTCGAGCCCGAGCGAGCGCACGGCCCCCGCCCGCGCCGCCGCGGCCGCGACGTAGCCGTGCGTGTGCGTGATCGAGCCCACGTAGCCCGCGGGCCAGACCGGCGCGCGCTCGGGCCCGACCGGCAAGGGGGCGAAGGGCCCGCCCCCCCCGCCGGCGGCCTGCTCGAGCGCGAGGCGCGCGCAGTGGCGGCCGGCGACGAACTCGGCCTTGCGCTTCGGCACCGCCTTCGCGAGCGACTCGGGCAGGGCGATGTCGGCAAAGAGTTGCGGCCAGCTTTCAATGTCGCCAGCCTCGAGGGCGAGGCAGACGTGGCCCACGGGGCCTTCGAAGAGGGCGGGGCTGGGCAAATGCCGGACGCTCATCGGGCGTGCTCGCCCCGAACCCTTTCTCTCGCGGGCCCCGAGGTCAAGCGCGGCCGGGGGCCCGGCCCTGAGTTTTCTCGGCCCGGCACCGTCATGCTATGGCCAGCGGGTTCCGTCCCACCCGTTGGAGGCAGCGGCCGCCTTGTCGTTCCCCGTCGACCCCCCTCCCCCGCCCCCCAACCGGGCTCCCGACCCCTCGTTCCACGGCCGGGGCCACCTCCCTTCGGGCCCTGGCGGGGGCTCGCAGCCCTCGTTCCACGGCCAGGGTTCACACCCCTCGGCCCCTGGCGGGGGCTCGCAGCCTTCGTTCCATGGCCAGGGCTCACACCCCTCGGCCCCTGGCGGGGGCTCGCAGCCTTCGTTCCATGGTCGGGGCTCGCACCCCTCGGCCCACGGCGGGGGCCCGCAGCCCTCGTTCCACGGCCGGGGTTCGCACCCCTCGGCCCCCGCCCTGCCGCCCGGCCCCCCGCCGAAGCAGGGCTTTCTCGACCGGCTGGCGCAGATGCGCTGGCAGCGCGTGGCCAAGGCGGCCGCGGTCGCGCTCGCCTTCGCCGCCGCGCTCGCCTTCGTCGCCGGCTGGGCGCTGCTCTCGTGGGTCGAGCGGCAGCTGCCCGACGTGCACGAGCTGCGCGGCTCGTACAAGCCGCCGCAGGTGACGCGCGTGCTCGCCCGCGACGGCTCGCCGCTCGCCGAGCTCTTCACCGAGCGGCGTACGGTCATCCAGCTCGAGGGCTGGCCCCGCGAGAAGAACTACGTCTGGCGCGCGTTCCTGGCGGCCGAAGACGCCGACTTCTTCGGGCACGCCGGCCTCAATTACGTGGGCATGCTGCGCGCGCTCGCGGTCAACCTGCGCTCGGGGCGCACCCGCCAGGGCGGCTCGACCATCACCCAGCAGGTCATCAAGAACGTGCTGCTCGACCCCGAGCGCACCTACAAGCGCAAGCTCAAAGAGGCGGTCTTGGCGCGGCGGCTCGAGCAAGAGCTGACGAAGACCGAGATCCTCGAGCTTTACTTGAACCACATCTACATGGGCGCCGGCCGCTACGGCATCGAGGAGGCGGCGAAGTATTACTTCGGCAAGTCGGCCATCGACCTGACCCCGGCCGAGGCCGTCACGCTCGCCACCCTGCCGGCCGGGCCCGAGACGTTCTCGCCCCGCAAGAACCTCGAGAAGCACCAGGCCCGCCGCGCCTTCGTCCTCGACCAGATGAAGCGCAAGGGCTTCTTCGACCCGCCCGAGCTCGCGCGCGAGGCCGAGGCCGTGCCCAAGCTCGCCGACCCCGACCCGGGGCCGACCGGGCTCGGGCCCGAGGTCGTCGAGATCGCGAAGAAGACGCTGCGCGAGCTCGTCGGCGAAGAGGCGGCGCGCGCGGGCGGCTACACGGTGCACACCACCATCGACCCGAAGCTGCAGAAGGCCGCCCGCGACGCCGTCCGGCAGAACCTGCAGAGCCTCGACAAGCGCCTGAAGGCGCAGGCCCCGCTGCGCGCCCCCGCCCCCAACGCCCAGAAGCAGAAGGGCGGCAAGAAGGGCGCCGCGCCCCCGGGCGACCGCCCCTTCGAGGGCACGCCCAAGCCGAACGAGATCTACCGCGCGCTCGTCGGCGTCGTCACCGGCGCGCACGACGACACGGGCCTGCTCGACGTGCGCGTCGGCGACGTCGCCGGCACCGTCAAGCTCGCCGACTTCGAGCGCTACAACCCCCAGAAGCTGCCCCCGAGCGCCTTCGCCGAGCCGGGCTCGCTCGTGCGCGTCAGCTTCTTCGGCCCCCCGCCCGCCCCCGGCCCCGACGGCAGCCGCCCGCCCGTGCCGCTGCGCCTCGAGCTCGGCCCGCAGTCGGCCCTCGTCGCGCTCGACGCGCGCTCGCGCGACGTGCTCGCGCTCGTCGGCAGCTTCGAGGGCGTGCCCGGCGGCCTCGACCGCGCGACCCAGTCGCGGCGGCAGCCGGGCTCGACCTTCAAGCCGATTCTCTACAGCTACGCGCTGCACAGCCGCAAGATCACCGCCGCGACGCTCGTCGACGCGGGCGTCTCGGTGCAAGAGGCGTACAAGAACGTCAACGCCGAGGACGGCAACTCGCGCGAGCCGGTGCGCCTGCGCGAGGCGGTCGCCCGCAGCATCAACCCGGTCGCCCTGCAGGTGATGCGCACCGTCGGGCCCGAGAACGTCGTGCCCTGGGCCCAGTCGCTGGGCATCGCGTCGAAGCTCGGCAAAGACCTCTCGCTCGCCCTCGGCGCCTACGAGGTCACGCCGCTCGAGATGGCCGGCGCCTACGCCACCTTCGCCGCCGGCGGGGTCTACGAGGCGCCCCGGCTCATCACGCGCGTCGTCGGCCCCGACGGCCGCGAGGTGCGCCTGCCCTCGCGCCCCGAGCCGCGCCGCGTGCTCGACGAAGCCGAGGCGTACCTGGTGACCGACCTCTTGAGCTCGGTCGTCAACCACCCGAAGGGCACGGGCGGCAAGGCGCGCGAGCTCGGGCGCCCCGTCGTCGGCAAGACCGGCACGACCAACCAGGCCAAGGACGCGTGGTTCGTCGGCTACTCGCCCGACGTCGTGTGCGCCGTCTGGACGGGCTACGACGACCCGCGCCCGCTCGGCGGCGGGCGCGAGGCGGGCGCCTCGGCGGCCCTGCCGGCCTGGGTCACGTTCATGAAGAGCGCCCTCGCCGGCCGCCCCGCGACCGACTTCCCGCGGCCGCCCGGCCTCAGCATCACCAAGATCGACCCCGAGACCGGCAAGCTCGCGAGCGAGGGCCAAGAAGACGCCCTCGACGAGCTCTTCCTGCCCGGCACCGAGCCCACCGAGACCGCCGACCCGGTCGGCGTGCTCGGCGCCGGCCTGAGCTTCGAGTCGCTCCCCGAGCCGCCCGCGCACGCCCCCGAGCCCGCCTACGACCCCGTGCCGCACGCCGCGCCGCCGCCCTGACGCGACCCGTTTCGTACTCGGGCCCCGCCGCATCCGTTGGCCGAGCGCGGCCCGGCTCCGGCTTATACCAGCTGTTCTTGTTCGGACCAGGAATCGGGCCGGGCGCGGGCGGCCCCCGAGTGAACTCGGGGGCCGCGGACGCCCGCTCGTGCCTCGCGGCCTCGAGCCGATTCGGCGCGCAAAGCCCGCCCCCTCGCCGGGGGCCGGGCTCCCGCGGGCGTTGGCTTCCGGGCGAGCGCGCGAGCGCGCCTCGCTCCGCGGGAGCCCTGCCTCCGGCAGGGCTTGAAGGGCCGTTTCCGAGGGCGTTCGCTGCCCCCGAGTTCCGTCGGGGGCCGCCCGCGCCCGGCCCGACTCCTGGCCGCATCAAACACGGTCGGTATACCCTGCGGGTTTTCCTCAGCGGGCCGAAGGTAGACGGCGTGGTAGGCTCGAGCGAGCTTCTGGCGAGTCTCGTGCGCCCCGGGGGGCCTCCCCCGCACGCCGCGGGCCCTGGCGGGGCCTCGGGGCGCCCGAGCCCGCGGGGGCGCCGGGCCCGCGAGGCCGGCAGAGAGGCGGCGGTAGGCGATGCGTCAGGCGACTTCCGTACGAACGTCTCCGACGGCCGGCGCACCACGGCGCCTCGCCCCGACCGCGGCCCCGCTCGCCGGCGCTCGCGCCCTGGCGCCTCCGTCGCGCGCGGGCGCCGGGCGCCTCGCCGCCGCCCTCTTCGCCGCCGCGCTCGGGCTGCTCGCGTCAGGCTGCGCCCCGCCCGCCCGGGGGCCCGCCGCGCCGCCGGGCCCGGGCGTGGTCGAGAGCGTCCGCGCGCTCGGCCTCGGCCTCGACGACCCGCTCGCCCTCGACGCCCGCATCGTCGCCGACCTCGAGGCGACCGTGGGGCGCGCCGAGTCGCCGCTGCAGCGCTTCCGGCACGTGGTGCGCTACGTCACCAGCCGGCAGTCGCTCCACTTTCAGTACTCGCCCTTCGAGACCTTCTCGGCCGAGCGCGCCTTCTACGAGCGGCGCGGCGACTGCCTCTCGTTCGCCAACCTCGTCAACGCGCTGGCGCGCCGGGTCGGCCTCGACACCTACTTCGTCTACATCAACGACGTGCCGCACCACTACGAGCACGGCGGCTGGTTCTTCACCTCGTCGCACGTCGCCGTGGGCTACAGCGAGGGCGCCACCAACTACGTCAGCGACTTCCCCCGCGAGCCCGACGAGTGGACGGTGCTGCTCTTCCGGCGCATCGCCGACGACGACGCCGCGGCCCTCTACTACAACAGCATCGCCGCCGACCGCCTCGTCGCCGGCCAGATCGAGCCCGCCGAGCGCATTCTCGGGCACCTGGTCGACCGCCGCGTCAACGCCGCCGAGATCTACAACAACTACGGCCTCGTGCTGAACCGCCGCGGCCAGCACGCCGAGGCGAACTCGGTCTTCGACCACGCGGCCGCGCGCTTCCCCGGGTATGCGCCCATCTACAACAACGGCGCCTCGCTCGCCATCGCCGCCGGCCAGCCCGAGCTCGCGACGCGGTGGCTCGAGCGCTTCGACCAGGCCGCCCGGGCCGACCCCTTCGCCCACTTCGTCCGGGGCCTCGAGCACTACCGGGCCCGCCGCTTCGACCGCGCGACCGACGAGTTCTCCGCCGCCGCCAAGGCCTACGACCGCAGCGCCACCTCGCTCGCCTGGCTCGTGCGCTCGCAGGCCGAGGGCGGCCGGCGGGCCGAGGCCGCCCAGAGCTTTCGCCGCCTGCGCGCCCTCGTGCCGAGGTCGAAGCTCACGCGGCAGCTGCGCGAGCACTACCCCTTCCTCGAGGCGGGCGGGGGCTGAGGGCGCGCCCCCGCGGGGCATCCGCTCGTAGGGTGGCGGCGCGGGGGCGGACGGGCGAAGGAGCGGCGGGGGTAGGCTGCTTGCCCGCGCGGGCACGAGGGGGCGGCGGGCGGCCCCCGAGGGAATGCGGGGGCAGCGAACGCCCTCGGAAACGGCCCTTCAAGCCCTGCCGGAGGCAGGGCTCCCGCGGAGCGAGGCGCGCTCGCGCGCTCGCCCGGAAGCCAACGCCCGCGGGAGCCCGGCCCCCGGCGAGGGG
>DASTPP010000103.1:0-5656 GCA_035762175.1 Polyangiaceae bacterium
GGTGCCGGTCGCGCGCGTCGCGGCGTCGACCGTCGCCTCGGTCGTCAGATCGCCGCCGTCGAGATCTTCGTGCAGCGCGCGCTCGACGATCGCGTCGAGCTGGGGCACGGGTATCGTCATCGGGGGGCCTGTCTCGCTGGAGAACGTGGGGGGGCTTGGGGGGGCAAGGGCGTTGCGGAACGCGGCGCCCCCGACTGAAGTCGGGGGCAACGAACGCCCCCTCGTGCCACGCGGCTTCGGCGCGATTCGGCGAGCCAAGCCCGCCCCCTCGCCGGGGGCCGGGCTCCCGCGGGCTGCGGCCCCCGGGCGAGCGCGCGAGAGCGCCTCGCGACGAGGGAGCCCTGCCTCCGGCAGGGCTTTGCGCGCCGTTTCCGCGGGCGTTCGTTGCCCCCGACTTCAGTCGGGGGCGCCGCGGGCGCGCTCACCACGCCTCGACGCGCCAGCCCCGCCGGCGCGCCTCGCGCCGCAGGCGCGGGTCGGGGTTGACGGCGACGGGCTCGCCGACCGCGAGCAAGAGGGGCAGGTCGCTCACGCTGTCCGAATAGAAGGTCGCGTCGCGGAGCGAGAAGCCGTGCCGCTCGGCGAGCCGCTGCGCCCGCTCGACCTTGCCCTCGGCGTAGCAGAGCGGCGGCAGGGCCCGGCCGGTCAGGCGGTGGTCGCGCACCTCGAGCTCGGACGCGACGACGTGGTCGATGCCGAGCCGGCGCGCGAGCGGCCGGGCGGCGTAGGGCGAGGCGGCCGTCACGACGGCGGTCAGGTGCCCCGCGGCCTGGTGGCGCAGCACGGCGGCGCGGGCCCGGTGGCCGACGTGCCGCTCGGCGTAGAGGCGGAAGAGCTCTTCGCAGCGCGCGGCCATGGCCGTCTCGGGCAGCCCCGCCACCGTGGCGAGGGCGCGCTCGGTGACGCGCGCGGCGTCGACGACCCCGAGCGTGTACTGCGCGACCCAGAGCGCCACGCGCGCGCCGTCGCGCAGGGTCGCCTGCCCCATGCGGCGCTGGTGGCGCACGTAGAGGCTCGCCGTCTCGACGCGCACGAGCGTGCGGTCCATGTCGAAGAGCGCCGCGCGCGGGGCCGCCGGGCTCACCGCGCCCCCCCGAACCAGAAGGCGAGCCCGCGCACGAGCAGGTTGCACGCGGCGTGGAAGAACACGCCCGGCAGGGTATCGCCCGTCCGGGCCCGCAACCAGCCGAAGAGCAACGAGGGGAAGAAGACCGCCAGGCGGCTCGGCCGCGGGTCGGTCAAGAGGTGGCCCAGGGCGAAGATGGCGCTCGAGACGACGAGCGCGAGGCCCACCGGCGCGCCGAACAGGCGGCGGCGCGGCGGCCACCGGTCTTCGAGCGAGGTCTGCAGGTAGCCCCGGAAGAACGCCTCTTCGGGCAGCGCGATGACCAGGAGCTGGCCGAGCACCTCGTCGCCGAAGCCGGGCGGCAGCCCGAGCCGCGGCGGCCAGCTCACGTGCCGGTAGACGACGTAGCCGACGACGAACGGCGGGAAGACCACGAGCGCGGTGCCGAGCGCCCAGCCGAGCCCCCGCCCGAAGGCCGCGGCGAGCTTCGGCGCCGACAGCGGCGTCGGCTCGAAGAGGTCGCCGAAGCCGAGGCCGTAGCGGGCCGCGCGCCGCTCGGGCCGGCGCCAGACCAGCCACCAGGTCGCCGCCAAGAAGGCGAGCCCCACCCCCGTCGCCGCGTACGCGCTCGGCAAGAGCCACGAGAGCGCCGTGACCGCCACGGTCACCAGGGCCGAGGCGGCGAGCGGCTCTTTCGCGCGCGCGAACGCCTCGCCCGCGCGGCGGGGCGGCGTCGGGCCGGGTGGGGGGGGGAGGGGCGGCATGGCCCGGGCGGCACTGTTCTAGCGGCAGCGGCCGGCGCCGGTCACGTGCCTTCGTCCGAGAGGCGCTCGGGTCGCCCCTGCGCGCACCCCCCGCGCGGCTCCGGGCGGCCTCGGCCGAGCTCGGGCCCCCGCGCGGGCCCCGGCGGGCTGTCTTCTTCTCGTCGGGCGGGCCCCTCGTCTATGGTGGCGCCATGAGCACGGACGAAGTCAGGGCGCTGCGGGGCGGCCGCGGGCGGCCTGCGCTGATCGCCCTCGGGGCCCTCGGGGCGCTCGCCGGCGGGGCGGCCCTCTATTTCGGCCTGAAGGCGAGCGCCGACCGGCCCTCGATCGAGCAGATCGTCGAGGCGAAGGCCGCGCTCTACGCCCGGCCGCGGGCCGAGCAGCTGCCCGCCTGGCGGGCGCACGCCGGGGGCGCCGAGCCGCTCATGCGCCAAGAGGCGCTCGTGCAGCTCTTCTTCCTCGAAGACAAAGAGATCGTGCCGCTCGCGACCGCGGCCCTGACGGCGACCGACCGGCGCGTGCGGGGGGTCGCCGCCCAAGTGCTCGCGGCGCTCGGGCCGCCGGCGGCCGAGCCCGCGCGCGCGGCGCTCGTCAAGGCGTTCGGCGAGGCCGAGATGGGCGACCGGCCCCAGATCGGCTGGGCGCTCGTCGTGCTCGGCGAGAAGTCGCTCTTCCGCGAGCTGCTCGAGGTCTACAAGGGCGGGCACTTCACCAACATCGAGCGCCCCGGCGGCGGGCGCGCCTTCGACGTCGAGTCGGTCGCGCGCCTGGCGAGCCCCGACCAGTGGGCCGCGCTCGTCGCCGACCCGAACGAGGGCGTGCGCTCGCTCGCGGCGGGCGTGCTCGCGCGCTCGGGCGACAAGAAGTTCGAGCCGCAGCTCTTGAAGCTCGTCGAAGACCCGAACCGCAACGTCGCGCGCGAGGCGGCCGCCGGGCTCGGCCGCATCGGCGACCCGTCGACGGCGGCGACGCTCGTCAAGGCGCTCACGCGCGCCAGCCACGAAGACCGCGCGGGCTTCCTCGAGGCGCTGCGCGACGGGGCCGGCGGCGCCGGGCTCGCGCTCGCCCTCGACGCCGTCGCCCCGAACGATCCGAACCTCGCCAAGGCGCAGCGCAAGCAGGTCTTCGACCTCTTGCACAAGCTCGCCGACCCGCGCGCCGGCGACGCGCTCTCGCGCTACCTCGCCACCTCGAACCCCGCGCCGCACTGGCGTCACGAGGCCGCGCTCTGCCTCGCCGAGATCGGCGACCTGCGCGCCGCGTCCCACCTCGGCGAGCGGCTCAAGCACGCCCCCGACCAGCTCTACGACAAGGCGAAAGACCCCGAGTGGGTCCGCGATGATAGCGAGCGCGTGGTCGCCGCCCGCATGCTGGCCGACCTCGCCGTCCTGCACCCGGCCTCGCACCCCGAGCTGCGCGCGCACGCCGAGGCGGGCGCGCTCGCCTGGGTGCACCAGTACCCGCAGCCGCACGCCAACGGGCTGCGCTTTCTCGTCGCCGCCGAGTCGACGCGCGTCTTGCCCGACCTGCGCGGCTGGGCGAACCCGAAAGACCCCCTGCCCAAGGTCGGGCAGTCGGGCGCCTTCCCCGGGTCGTACGAGACGGCGCCGAGCGCGCTGCGCTACCTCGGCTGGTCCAAAGACGCGCCCTCGTGGGGCCTGCTCGAGAAGCAGCTCAACCGCAAAGACCCGAAGCACGACATCAGCGAAGGCGGCCTCGTCGGCTCGGGCCTCTCGATGCTCGGCATGGCGCTGCGCGGCCTCTCGGTCGGGGCGGCGCAGGGCTTCGCGCAGTGGGGCGACGCGCGCGCCGTCAACCCGCTGCTCAAGCTCGCCGACGACCCCAAGCAGAACGAGGGCGCGCGCGGCGAGGCCTGCGCCGCGCTCGCGTGGGTCTCGAGCGACGAGCAGCGCCGCGAGTTCGTCAACCGCGCCCGCTCGCTCTCGGCCACCGACGCGAAGACGAAGCCCATGCGCGCCTGCCTGCTCGAGGCCTTCGCGCGGAGGCCCGCCGAGGGCGCGCTCGGCCCGATGCTCGAGATGTTCACGCGCGAGGCCGACTTCGTCTTCCGGCACAAGCTCGCCCGCGCCCTCGGCTGGTCGGGCCTCGATAGCAAGTCCGAAGAGGCCCTGCTCGAGAAGATCAACGACCCCGAGCTGCGCGCCGACGCCGCCCTCGCCCTCGTGCTCGGCGGCACCCCCGACGCCGCCGCGCGCGCCGTCGCCCTCTACGGACGCGCCCCGCGCGAGGCGCTCGACGAGCTGAAAGAGCTCTACCTCGACTCGTTCGGGTACTGGTCCGACGAAGATCTGAGCAAGGGACGGCTCTACCGCTGGGTGGCCAACGCCGAGGCCGTCGCCCGGGTGCGCGTGCGCGACGTGATCCAAGACTGGGCGCGCCTCCGGCTCGAGTCGCAGATGAACAACCTCGAATTCGACAACGGCCCGCACTCGATCACGCGCGTCGTCTTGCGCCGGCGGCTCTTCGACGCGGCCAAGGCGGGCGACGGCGAGCAGAAGCGCTCGGCCATCGCGACGCTCAAGTTCTTGCGCGAGCAGGGCACGCTCATGGCCCTGCGCGACCAGCCCGGCGAGACCGGCACCCTCGCCCGCCGCGCCTACTTCGAGCTGATGAACCCCAAGTCGCCCGGCGCCGAGACCGTGCCCGCGCGCGCCTCGGCCTCCGCCGTCCGCGTCGCGCCGCCCGGCCGCCCATGAGGGCGCGCCCCGCCGCCGCCGCCCTCCTCGCCCTCGCCGCCGGCTGCGGCGCGCCCTCGGGCCCGGCCGCGCGCGCCGAGCGGCGCGAGCTCTCGGCCCGCGAGATCGCGCCGCCGCCCGGCGTCGCCCTCGAGCAGACCTGCGTTACCAGCGGCCCCGAGCTCTGCTTCGACGCCCGCGACAACAACTGCAACGGGCTGCTCGAAGAGGGCTGTGGCGTCAAAGCGGGCGTCTTGCAAATGGTCGCCGCCTGGGCCGAGGCCGAGGCCGACGTCGATCTGCTCGTCACCGACCCGAACGGCGAGCTCGTGCGCCCCGGCGCCACCACGGCCGCGGGGCTGACCAAAGAGAAAGATTGCCCCGGCTCCGACCGGCAGTGCCACGGCCAGAACCTCGAGAACGTCTACCTCGAGCAAGATGCCGAGCCGCAGCGCGGCTACTACCGCGTCGCCCTGCGCCTGGAGAAGTCGAACGGCGCGCCGCTGCCGCTCAAGGTGCACCTGGGCGCGCGCGTCGGGCCCCGCGTCTACGGGCTCGCGGTCGAGCTGGGCGCGCAGGGCGAAGAGAAGATCTTGTCGTTTCGGCTTTGATGCCAAGCGCGCTTGCTGCGGCCCGGGCACGCGCCCCGCACTGAAGTACGGGGCACGGCGTCTCCAATTCGTGCCGCGCGACCTCGACCCGATCCGGAGAGCAAAGCCCGGCCCTCGCTGGGGCCGGGCTCCCGCGGGCTCTGGCTGCCGGGCGAGCCTGCGGAGCGGCGCGCGGCGCGCGAGCCCACCCCCAACGAGGGGTGGGCTTTGCTCTCCGTTCGAAGGGGCTACTCCGTGCCCCGTACTTCAGTGCGGGCGCGTGCCCGGCCGATTTCGGGCCGCAGGAAGCACGCTTGGCAGAAAGCGAGCGCCGCCCCGACCGGGCAGAACCCTTCGGCTCAGCGCTCGAAGGCGGGCGCGGGCGGGGTGAGCAAAATCGACCGGAGTCGACATCTTGGTGCTCCCTTCAGCGCCGAACCCGTGGGTTGGGGACCAGGCGCTTGCGCAAGGTACGGATTTGCTCTCGGGTCTCGGGCGTGTCGTCAACGAGATAGACGTTCGTGTCGGGGTCGCGCTTCG
>DASTPP010000104.1:0-32726 GCA_035762175.1 Polyangiaceae bacterium
CGAGGGGCAGAGCACGGTGGGCGCGATTCACATCCCCGGCACGCCGACGGGCGCGGTCGTGGGCGGCTCGGTCATGAACTCGTGCTTCCGCTCGAGCGAGAGCGGCGAGTGGACGAGCAGCGACGTCACGGCGCTGAACGCCCTCTACTGAGCGGGGCGACGGCGCGGCGGCCCCCTCGTCGTAAGGCGGGGTGGCCCCGCGCGCACTCGCCCCGGCCGCGACGTCTTCGGGCGCCGCGGCCGGGCGCGTTTTGTGGGCGCCCGCGCGGGGTGCCCGCTGCGCCCCTACGTCGCGGGGGGCGCTTCGGCGCCCTCGCCCGCCTCGGCCGGGCCCTCGAGGCGCTCGAGGCGCTCGGGGGCGCGAATGCCCAAGAGGGCGAGCCCCGACGCGTACACCGTGCGAATGCCGTCGACCCAGCCGAGGCGCGCGAGCGTCTTTTCGCGGTCCCAGGTGGCCTCCCAGTTGGGCTGGGCCCGCACGCTCTTCTTGGGCAAGATGGGGTCGTCTTTGGTCTGGGTGTAGTAAGCGTTGAACTCGCGCGCCAGGTCGTCAAGGTAGCTGACGACGCGCGAGGGGGCGCGCTCGTCGGCCGCGAGCCGTACGGTCTTGGGGTACTCGCCGAGTCGCTGCACGATGCTCAGCTCGAGCGGGTGCGTCAGGCGGGCGGCGAGGCGCGGGTCGTAGGGCGGGGGCGAGAGGCCGAGCTCTGCCTTGGCGACGCGCAGGAGCGAGCAGAGCCGCGCGTGGCCGTACTGAAGGTAGATGGCGGGGTTCTCGATGCTCGCCCGCTTGGCGAGGTCGACGTCCAGCTCGACGGGGTTTTCGAGCCGCCGCGAGAGGTAGAAGTAGCGCAGGGCGTCGGCGCCCGCGCCGGGGCCGAGGGCCTCGTCGATCTCTTCGAGCACCTCGTCGACGGTGATGAGGTTGCCGAGCCGCTTGCCCATGCGTACCACCTGGCCGTCGCGCACGAGCGACACGAGCTGGAAGAACAAGATGTCGAGGCGCTCCTTGGGCAGCCCGAGCGCGGCGAGCATGTTGACGAGGCGCGCCTGGTAGCCGTGGTGGTCGGCGCCGAGCACGGTCATGACGCGGCCGTAGCCGCGGTCGATCTTGTCGGCGTGGTAGGCGATGTCGCTCGCGAAGTAGGTGTACGTCCGGCGGTCGCTCTTGCGCACGACGCGGCCGCCGCCCGCGTCCTTGCTGGCCTCGGCCCGCTTCCAGGCGCCGTCGGCGAGCCCTTCGCCCTCGGGCATCTGGAAGACGAGCGCGCCGTCGGGCAGCTCGCGCAGGTAGCCGCCCGCCTCGAGCCGCGCGAGCGCCGCGCCCACCCGGCCCCAGCGGTGCAGCGACTCTTCGGAGAACCACGCGTCGTAGTGCACCCCGAGCGAGCGCAGCGTCGCCTTGATGCCGGGCAGGTCGGCCGAGCCGGGCACGCCGTCGAGCATGCGCGTCACGCAGAGCCGGGCGAGCGCGGCGAGCTCGTCGCCGCCGCGCGAGGCGCGGTAGGCCTCGAGCGCGGCCGGCTCGCGCTCCTTGAGGTAGCCGGCGACGGCGTCGACGTACGCGCCCGGGTAGCCGCCCTCGGGCAGGGGCTCGCCGAAGGCCGCCGCGGCCACCGAGAGGGCGAAGAGCTGCACCTGGTTGCCGAAGTCGTTGATGTAATACTCGCGCGCGACCAGGTGGCCGGTCGCCTCGAGCAGCCGCGCGATGGCGTCGCCGACGAGCGCGCCGCGGGCGTGCGAGATGAGCAGGGGCCCCGTGGGGTTGGCGCTGACGAACTCGATGAGCACCCGCTCGCCCGTCGCCGCCGGCGCCCGGCCGTAGCCGCGCCCGGCCCGCAGCACCTCGTCGAGCACCGGGTGGTAGGCCGCGGGGGCGAGCCGCACGTTGACGAAGCCCGCCCCGGCCGCCTCGGCCGACGTCACGCGCGCGTCGGCCGCGACGCGCTCGGCCAGCATCGACGCGATCTCGCGCGGCGGCAGCCGGGCCGCCTTCGCCAGCGTCAGCGGCGCGTTCGTCGCGAGGTCGCCGTGCTCGGCCCGCTTCGGGCGCTCGACGGCGAAGGCGCGCGGCAGCCCCGCCGGCAGCCGCCCTTCGGCCTCGAGCGCCCGCAGCGCCCCATCGACCACGCCCCGAAACACGTCTTCGACCGACATGACGCGCGTCCCTTTCTCGCCGAGCCCCGCGCCCGGCGGGGGGTCGACGTTCTAGCGCGTCCTGCGCCCCTTGCGCACCCCGCCCGCGGGCCGGCCCCGCCCGGCGGGCGCCCCGACGGAGGGGCGGGGGCCGGCGTCGGGGCTGAGCCGACGTGCGGGCCCTTGGCTGCCCAGCCACCGGGGCGGCCGCCGCTGACCTCGCGCTCGGGCGTCGCCCGAGACGGGCGAAGCGCGCCTCTCGACCCCCGCGGCGTGTAAGCTTCGGGCCGGTCACGCCGTCTCGGAGACGCCGCCATGAAGCTCGCCCCGACCCTCTTCGCCCTCGCGCTCTCTTTCTCGCTGCTCGCCGCTTGCGCCGGCGAAGAACGACCGGCGGTCGCGCCCGACGGCCCGCCGGCCTCGCCGCCCGCGGGCGCGGCGCCCCCGGGGGCGCAGCCTCAAGGCGGCGGCGAGGGGCCGGTCGTGCCCGTCGGCTCGCCGGGGTGCAAGTACGTGATACCCAACAGCGAGAATTGCTACGTCGTCGAGGCCGGCGCCTGCAAGGCCGCGGGGTGCGCGCCGGGCAAGTGCCTCATCGCCGAGTCGCACCCGGCGCAAGTGTCGTGCGCGAAGTGAGGGCGGGCCGAGCGCCGCCCCGCGTCGGCTTCGTCGGCGCGCCTCGCGGCTCGGCACCCAGCGAAGGGGGCACCTGATCATCACCGCGGCCGGGCGCGCGCCGCCGTGACGCCGCCCCTTCCGACGGCGGCGCGCGCGATCTACCCTCGTCGGGTGGCCCACCCCGCCGTCGTCGAGCTCTTCGGCCGCCCGCGCGCCCTCATCGGCATGATCCACGCAGGTGCCTTGCCCGGCACGGCCCACGCGCGCGATCCGCTCGAGGCGATCGTGAGCCGCGCGGTCGACGAGGCGCGCCTCTACCGGGACGCGGGCTTCACCGCCCTCTTGCTCGAGAACATGCACGATCGGCCCTACCTGGCGGGCTCGGTGGGCCCCGAGATCGTGGCGGCCATGACGGCCATCGCCCGCGAGGTCCGGCGCGAGGTGCGCCTACCGCTGGGGGTGCAGGTGCTGGCGGCGGCGAACCGCGAGGCGCTGGCGGTGGCGCTCGCGTCGGGCGCGAGCTTCGTGCGCGTCGAGGGGTTCGCCTTCGCGCACGTGGCCGACGAGGGCCTCATCGAGGCGTGCGCGGGGCCCCTCTTGCGCTACCGGCGCGCCGTCGGGGCCGAGCACCTGCGGGTCTTCGCCGACATCAAGAAGAAGCACTCGTCGCACTCGATCACGGCCGACGTCTCGCTGCTCGAGACCGCCCACGCGGCCGAGTTCTTCTCGGCCGACGGCGTGATCGTGACCGGCACCGCCACCGGCGCCCCCGCCCTGCCGTCGGACGTCGACGCGGTCGCCGGCGGCTGCCCGCTGCCCGTGCTGGTGGGCTCGGGCATCACGCCCGAGAACCTGCGCCTTTACGCCTCGGCCCACGGCTTCATCGTGGGCTCGTCGGTGAAGCGAGGCGGGCGCTGGCAGAACGACGTCGACCCGGCCGCCTGCGCCGCCCTCGCGCGCGCGTTCGAGGCGCTGCCGCCGGGGTAAGGGGGGGCCGAAGGGCGAAGGCGCCCGGCGGGCCTCGCGCCCGCCCTCGCGCGGGGCGAAGGGCGAAGGCGCCCGGCGGGCCTCGCACCGGCCCTCGCGCGGGGCCGAGCGAAGGGCTCGCGCGGCGCCCCGCCGGCGGCGAGCCGCGGCCGCGCTCGCGCGGCGCGGAGGGCGCCGGCTCAGGGCCGCGGGAACCAGTCGTGCAGCGCCCCCGGCAGCCGCCCGCGCCAGGCGGCTTCGTTGTGCGGGGCGCCCCCGTCGAGCCGGTAGGTCAGGTCGACGCCGTCGCGCCAGCCGAGCGCGCGCAGCCGGTCGAGCATGTCGCGGTTTTCGCAGAAGTTGTCGTCGGCCTCGCCGTTGTCGTCGCGCATCCCGTCGCCGTCGGCGTCGAAGCAGCCGCCGCCGTCGTCGCCGCCGCTGTCGAGGTAGATCGAGACGGGCAGCTTTTGCTGATACTGAAAGACGACCGTGGGGTTCTGGGCGCCGATGCTGCCCCAGCCGCAGGTGCCCGACATCGAGCCGGCGAAGCCGAAGACGTCGGGGCGCCGCCGCGCCGCGTGCAGGCTGATGAGGCCCCCGAGCGACGAGCCGAGCACGCCGGTGTTCGCGCGGTCGCGCAGCGTCGGGTAGCGCCCGTCGACGAAGGGCTTGATGTGGTCGACGAGGAACGAGACGTACGCGTCGCCCTTGCCGCCGACCGTGCCGAGGCCGTCGATGACGTCCGTGGTGGGCGTGTACTCGTCGAAGCGCGCGGCCGAGTTGGGCACGCCGACGACCAGCGCGCGGCGCGCGGCGCCCGCCGCGATCATGGCGTCGAAGGTGCCCTGCACGCCCCAGCCGCCGCCGACCGCCTTCGGGTCGAAGAGGTTCTGCCCGTCGTGCATGTAGAGCACGGGCAGCGCCCCGGCCCCGCCCGCGGGGGGCACGTACACGAGCAGCGGGCGCTTGGCGAAGGTGGGGCTGCCCGCGCCGAAGCCGGGCCAGCGCTCGAGGCGGCTCTTGCCGGGGTCGTGCGAGAGCAGCGAGTACTCGCCGAACTGGTCGTAGCCGTAGCGCCGCGCGCTCGGGTCGGCGAAGTAGGCGCCGCCCTTGACGAACTTGTAGATGCTCTGGCCCGCCGGGAAGGACGCGAAGGTCACCACGCGGTAGAAGAACCCGAGCCCGCTGATGGCGCGCGTCATGGGGCCGGCGCCGGGGTTCCAGCCGTTGAAGTCGCCCGCCACCGCGACCGACGAGGTCTGGTTCGTCGCGTCGAAGTACGCGAACGCCGCGCGGTTGCCCTCGCGCAACGGGAAGCCCCCGGCGCTGTACGCCTGGTCGTTCAGGAACGCCTCGACCCGGCCCGGGCGCGCCCCCGGCGAGAGCGCCGGCAACTCGGCCAGCAGCGCGTCGAGCGCCGGCACCCCCGTCGGCGTCGCGCTCGCCCCGACCCCCCCCTCGCTCAGCGCTTCGACGGCGGGGCTCTCGCCGCCCCCCTCGACCCCGCACGCGGCCCCGAGGGACAAAAGCAAGGCGATACCGAGCAGCAAACGTTTCATGGTGCGCGCAGGGTAGCGCCGCGCGTGCGTCACGCACAACGTGGGCCGCCCCCTGCCGGGACTTTTTTTCGGCCCCGGGCGTGAGCTGTGTGAACCTCGCCCGCGACACGAGCGCGGGCCCTTCGAGAAGGGCGTAAACTTCCGGCGTCGAGCCGCCCGACGGTCGGGGGCGTGAACGCGCTGCGCCGTTCGGGGCCCCTCGCCGACGGGGGGCAGCGCGCAGCGTTTCGAGACAGGAGGCGGGCCGTCAAAGAAGGCGGCGGCCGGAGCCCCGACCGGAAAAGATCTAGCCGGCGGCCCGGCCCCGGCGTTACGCAGAATGTCTCCATGGTGCGCGCGCAACGACGTTTCGCCCCCGGGGCCCTGGGGTTGGTGGTGTTCGGCGGCTTTCTCGTGCACTGCGGCGGCGGCAGCGCCGGCGAGCCCATCACGCTCGGGGGCGGTGGCAGCGCGGCGCAGGGCGCGGGGCCGGGCCCCAGCGCCGGCAGCGGGGGCGCGGCGGCCGGGGCGGGCGTAGGCGGAGAGAGCGGCGCGAGCGGCGTGGGCGGCGCGGGCGGTGCCGATGGCACGAGCGGCGAAGGCGGCGGGGGCGGCGAAGGCGGCGTGGGGGGGGCACAGGGCGGGGGCGGCGCGAGTGGCGCGGGGGGCGTCAGCGGCGGTGGGGGCGCGGGCGGCGCGGGCGGTGCGAGCGGCCGAGGCGGCGAAGGCGGCACGGACGGGGGGGGTGCGGGCGGTGCGGGCGGGGGCGGCGAGGGCGGTGCGGGCGGTTCTCCGGTGCCGCCGCCCCCGCGCCCGTCGAATCCGACCTGCCTGGCCTTCGCCCGCCTGCCCTCCGCGGTGTCGGCGAAGTGGCAGCGCGTGTTCTTCGCCTCGCCGCCGACCCCCGACAACTCGCTCACGTTGGCGCAGCCGATGGCGCTCGCCCAGGCCCCCGGCCACCCCGAGCGCGTTTGGGTGGCCGAGCGCCGCGGCAGCCTGGTCACCTTCCCGGCCGACGACCCGTCGGACGTCGCCAAGACCGTCGCGCTCGCCATCCCCCGGCCCGTCGCGACGCAGGGCGAGGGCGGTTTTCTGGGCTTCGCTTTTCACCCGAAGTTTGCCGAAAACGGGTACGTTTATCTTTCGTACACGATCGTCGACAACGTGCCCTCGAACCCGAGCAAGATGGCGTCGGTCGTCGCCCGCATGAAGAGCGACGACGGCGGCCTGACCTTCGCCGACAGCACCTACACCGAGATTCTCGGGCCCTTCCCCCAGCCCTTCACCAATCATAATGGCGGCGACGCGCACTTCGGCACCGACGGGTTTCTCTACCTGAGCTTCGGCGACGGCGGCTTCGGCGGCGACCCGCTCAACCACGGGCAGAACAAGTTCACGTTCTTCTCGAAAATCGTGCGCATCGACGTCGACAACCCCCCGCCCGGGGCGCCGCCGGGCAAGCTCTACGGCATCCCCCCGGGTAACCCTTTTACGCCCGACGAGGGCGAGCCGGCCGCGTTCGCGTACGGCTTCCGCAACCCCTTTCGCTTCGGCATCGACCGCGCCACGAACGAGGTGTGGGTGGGCGACGTCGGCCAAGACAAGTGGGAAGAGATCGACGCCAAGGTCAAGGCGGGCGGCAACTACGGCTGGCGCTTCCGCGAGGGGGCGCACTGCTTCAGCCCCGCGACCAACTGCCCGACCGCGGGCCTCATCGACCCGGTCTGGGAGTACCCCCACATGTTCAACGCCCCCTTGTCGGTCACGGGTGGCACGGTCTACCGGGGCGCGGCGATACCCTCGCTGGTGGGCGCGTACGTCTTCGGCGACGTCGTCACCGGCGAGTCGTGGGCCTTGGTTCAAGACGCCGCGGGCGCCTACCAGGCGCAGGCGCTCGGCCAGGGTACGGCGAACTGGGTCGCCTTCAGCGAAGACCTCGCGGGCGAGATCTACGGGGTCGGGCTCGACGGCGACGTCTACAAGCTGGTGCCCGCGGCCATCGAGCCCGAATCGCCCCTGCCGGCCAAGCTCTCGCTGACCGGCTGCGTCGACCCGCGCGATCCGAGGCTGCCGGCCGAGGGGTTGATCCCCTTCGACGTGCGGAGCCCGCTCTGGAGCGACGGCGCCGACAAGGAGCGCTACCTTGCTATACCCGACGACACCACGATCGGGGTCGGGCCCGACGGCGACCTCGATCTGCCGATCGGCAGCGTGGCCCTCAAGACCTTCAAGGTCGGGGGCAAGCGGGTCGAGACGCGCCTCTTGGTTCGCCACGACGACGGCGACTGGGCCGGCTACACGTACGAGTGGGCCGACGACGAGAGCGACGCGCTCTTGCTGCCCTCGAGCAAGGTCGAGCCGCTCGGCGGCGGGCAGAGCTGGTACTACCCGAGCCGCGCCGACTGCCTCTCGTGCCATACGACGTCGGCCGGCCGCACGCTCGGCCTCGAGCTCGCACAGCTCGACCGCGACGTATCGTATCCGAACGGGCACGTGGGCAACCAGCTCGCGGCGCTCGAGCAGATGGGCCTGTTCGACGCCCCGCTCGGCGCGCCGCCGCCGGTGCTGCCCGACCCCTACGGCCCGGGCGATCGCGAGGCCCGGGCCCGCTCGTACTTGCACGTCAACTGCTCGCCGTGCCACCGGCCCGGCACCCCCGCGGGCTCCTTCGATCTGCGCTTTACGACGCCGCTCGCCGCGACGCAGGCCTGCGGCGTCTCCGCGCAGAAGGGCGATCTCGGCGTCGCGAACGCGAAGCTCATCGACCCCGGCTCGCCCTCGAGCTCGGTGCTCGTTCTGCGCCCCGAGCGCCTCGATACGTACCGAATGCCCCCGCTCGCCACCAGCGTCGTCGACGCGCCGGGCACGGCGCTGCTCCGCGAGTGGGTCGCGGGCCTGGGCGCTTGTCCGCCGGCCGCGGGCGGGCGCTAGGCTCTGTCGGGCGAAGGCGGACCGAGCGCGGCGGCCGAGACGCCAGCGTTCGGCGCCGGCGGGGCGCGCCGGAATCCGCCCGGACTTCAAGCGCTTCGCCGGCGTCGAACGCGCCGCGGATCGGCCGCCGGGCGACGGGAGCATTCGCCCGACAGAGCCTAGCCTCGGGACCGCCCGTCGTCGGCGGCCGGGGGCGCTTCGTCGGCCCCCTCGAGGCCAAGCCGCGGCCGGCGCCGGGCGCGCTCAGGGGGGCACGTTGGGCTTGCCGGGCGAGGGGAGGGGGGAGAGGTCGAAGTCGGCCGCGTTGTCGTTGGTGTCGACGCCGTCGACCCGGCGCGCGATCGACTCGCCCGAGCTGGCGATGGGAGCGGTGTCGAGGCCCTCGAGGTACGGGTGGGTCTCGGACACGGTGCCCCAGGCGATCGCGTCGATCGGGGTGCCCGCGCCGTCGAAGAGGGCGAGGCCGGCGCCGGTCTTGTTCATGCCCTGCCCCGAGATGACGTCTTCGTCGCGGACTCGCCCCGTATAGTCTGAGTTGGCAATCACGAAAAACTGGCCCGGGGCGAGGACGCGCCCCGGCAACGCCGGCACCCAGAACAAGATTGCATTCGCGCCCGAGGACGGGAGGTAGACGAGCTCGTGCCCGTCGAGCGCCGCCTCGCAGGGGCTCGCGTTCAAGAGCTCGATGAACTCGTCGATGCCGCCGCCGGGGCCTTCGGTCTGGACCTCGTTGATGACGAGGCGCCCGGCGTCGCAGGGGGGCGACCCGCCCACCCCCGCCTCGCCCCCGCCCGCGCCCCCGCCGCCGATGTCGACGCCGCCCCCGCCGCCCCCGCCTGCGCGGCCGCCGCCCCCGCCGCCCCCGATGTCGACGCCGCCCCCGCCCCCGGCGCCGGCGCGGCCGCCGAAGCCGCCCCGGCCGCCGGAGCCCCCGGCGCGCCCCCCGGCCCCCGCGCCGCCGTCTGCCGCGGTGCCACCGCCGCCCGCTTGCCCGGACGACGGCTCGACGTCTTCGATACCCAATACCGCGCCACAGCCCCCGAGGGCGACGAAGGGCAACAGACGGCCGAGGGCACGAGCCCGGCGCTTCAGACCCCGCCTCTGCATGGCGCGACGATACCATTCTCGCCCGCGGTGTCGAGGGCCCCACCGAACGAGATGGCGGGGCCGCGCCGCCTCAGGTCGGGCGGACGAAGAGCGCGCGGATCTTCTTCGCCAGGGTCGGCTGCCGCCGCAGCGAGGCGGCGAGGGCGGCGAGGGGCGCGACGTTGGCGCGCAGCGGATCGTGCGGCGAGCCCTCGCCGGCGACGCCGAACGAGGGCTCGGCGCCGTAGGGGGCGAAGGTGCCGAAGAGCCGGTCGAAGGCCAGCAAGACGCCGCCGAAGTTCTTGTCGACGTACGCGGCCTCGGCCCCGTGGTGCACCCGGTGGAAGACCGGCGCGTTGAAGAAGCGCCCGGGGCCGAGCCGGAACTTGGTGCGCGCGTGCAGCGCGAACAGAAGGGCGGCGTGCAGCGTGACGACCGCCGCGTACAGCCCGACGCCCACCCCGGCGAGGGCGAGCGCCGCGTGGAAGGCGAGCGTCGAGAGCGAGGAGAGCGCCCCGACGCGCAGCGACACCGAGAGGTTGTAGTCGCGCGACTGGTGGTGCACCGAGTGCACCGCCCACAAGAGCGGCACGGCGTGCTCGAGGCGGTGCTGCACGTAGTAGACGAAGTCGAGCAGGAAGAACGCGAGCGCGAAGGCCCAGGGCGCGTTCGGTAGCTTCCACGGCACGAGCGCGGCGGCGCCGGCGTAGGCCCCGAGCAGCGCGCCGCGCAGGGCGAGCTGCGCGGCGAGGAAGAGCAGCCCCACGCCCGCGTTCGAGAGGGTCTGCCGGACGCTGCCCGTGCCGCGCAGCCAGGCCCGCACCTCGCGCGAGGCGAGCAGGGCGGCCGCGATCGGGACGGCGACGCAGGCGAGGGCCAGGGCGTAGTGCGGCATGCGCTCCGCGACATTCTAACCGGGCTCGCGCCCCTTGCGCTACGCTGCGCGGCATGAAGGGTTCGGTTCGCGTCGGCGCCGACGGGGTGGCGCGTTGCTGGTGGTGCGGCGACGACCCGCTCTACCAGCGCTACCACGACGGCGAGTGGGGGCGGCCCCTGCACGGCGAGGACGCCGTCTTCGAGAAGCTCGTGCTCGAGGGCATGCAGGCGGGCCTGTCGTGGATCACGATCTTGCGCAAGCGCGAGGCCTTCCGGGCGGCGTTCGCCGGCTTCCGCATCGCCGCGGTGGCCGAGTTCGGCGAGCGCGACGTGGCCCGGCTGCTCGGCGACGCCGCCATCGTCCGCAACCGCGCCAAGATCGAGGCCGCCATCGGCAACGCCCGGGCGGCGCGCGCGATGCTCGAGCGGGGCGAGTCGCTCGACGCGCTCTGCTGGTCGTTCGCGCCCCGACCCCGCGGGCGCCCGCTGACGCCGCGCGACGAGATCCCCGCGGCGACGCCCGAGTCGACCGCGCTCTCGAAGGCGCTGCTCGCGCGGGGCTTTCGCTTCGTCGGGCCCACCACGATGTACGCGCTCATGCAGTCGGGCGGCCTGGTGAACGACCACCTCGAGGGCTGCGCGTCGCTCGCGGCGACGTGACGCGGCGGCCGCCCCGGCGCGCCGTGCCGTCATCCCTTGTCGGCCAGCCCTGAGCGCGGCCGGCGCCGCGGGCGAGCGGGCGCGGCGGGCCTGCGGGTGCGGTCGGCGCGGCGGGGCCCGCGACCGCGGCCGCCGCCCGGCCCGCCCCCGCTCAGGGCTCTTCCGTCGGGGCGCCGGCGGCGATCTTCGCCTCGCGCGAGCCCGGCGCCTGCGGCCGGTGCCCGAAGGTCGACCCGTACGCGATGCCGATCGCCCCGAGCAGCACGCCGAGCGCCGTCGCGGGCCCCACCCGCTCGCCGAGGGTCAGCGCCCAGAGGTAGGTCGCGACCGGCGTGAGCTGCTGCCAGAGCGCCGCCTCGGCGATCGACAGCGTGCCGTACGCCTCCGTCATGAAGATCTGCGCCAGGAAGGCCGTCACCCCCACGCCGAGCGCCGCCGCCCAGGCCGCGGGGGCCGCCGGCCAGGCGCCGAAGCCGTACGGCATCGACACCAAAAGCCCCCCCACCGCGAACGCGAAGAAGATCGTCGGCGCGTTGTCGGTGGTACGCAGCGCGCGAATGGACGTGACCGCCGCCCCGCCGAACACGGCCGAGGCGATGCCGAAGATCTCGCCGGCGCCGAGCCGGAACGAGACCTGCCCGCCCCCCAGCACGAGGAACACGCCCGCGCTCGCGACGGCGAGGGCGATCGCGAGGTGGAGCGTGGGCCGCTCGTTCAAAAAGAGGAACGAGATCGCGATCGCCCAGATCGGAAAGGTATTGTTGAGCAGCGTCGCCTCGCCGGCCGGGATGCGCGCGAGGGCGAGGAAGTACAAGAGCGCGGCGAGCCCCCCGAAGAACCCCCGCGAGGCCAAGAGCCCGTAGCGCACCGGCCGGAAGGTGCCCGGGCGCGCCCGGAAGAGCGCCAGCACGACGGCGATGCCGACGGCGAAGCGGACGAGCGACACCTGCCCGCCGCTCATGCCGCCCAGGGCCGCGAGCCGGGCGAGCAGCGCCGAGAGGCCGAAGAGCACGCCGGCCACGAAGAGCAGGGCGCGGGCCCGGCCGATCGTGGGTGGGGGCAACGGCACGGGCGCAGGCTAGGGTGCGCCCCGGGGGCTGTAAAGCAAGCGCACGACCGCGCCGCCCTCGGCCTGCCGCCCGGCCGCTCGACGTGCAAGGGACGCCGGCCTCGCGCCCGGGCGCGATCGCGGGTCGCATCCTCGGACGCGGCGGCCCGGGCTCGCCGGGCGGTCTGACCTCCGGAGCGCGGCCGTTGCGCGGGGGCCACCCGGCGCGCGACCATGCGTCGGCAGGAGGAGGCCCCCATGTCCCTGAAACGCCCCGCGCTCGACCCCTCGCTTCTCGAACCCCGCTCGACCTCGGGCTACCCCGAGCCCTTCCGCTCGCGGGTGCTGCCGCGCGAGAAGCGGGCCCTCGGCGACCCCCTCGGCCTGACGAAGATCGGCGTGAACCTGACGACCCTCCTGCCCGGCAAAGAGTCGGCGGTGCGCCACCACCACTCGCACGAAGACGAGCTGGTGTTCGTGCTCGAGGGCGAGGTCGTGCTCCACACCGACGCCGGCGAGCAGATCTTGACCGCGGGCACCTGCGCGGGCTTCCCCGCCGGGGGGCGCGACGGGCACCATCTCATCAACCGCAGCGACAAGCCCGCCCGCTACCTCGAGATCAGCAACCGCCACCCCGACGACTCGGCCGAGTACCCCGACGACGATCTGGGTTGCCACAAGGGGCCCGACGGGCGCTACGTGTTCACGCACAAGGACGGCAAGCCCTACGCGCCCTAGGCTCTGTCGGACGAATGCGGATCGGCCGCCGGGCGACGGGGGCATTCGCCCGGCAGAGCCTAGCGCCGCCGGCGGCCCTCGGCCCTTCCCTTTGCGGCGAGGGCGTCTAAGATACGCCGCCCATGCACGAGACCCAGCGACCAGAGGGCCGGGGTGGCTCCCACAGTGACGGGCGCCGCCGAGCGAACGTAGCGTCTCGCGTGCTCCGGCCCCACCTCGCGCGCAGCGCGCTGCGCGCCCTCGTGGCGATCTCGTCGCTCGGCGCGCTCTGGGCGCTCGAGCACGCGGCGTACGCCCAGGCGGGCGCCGAGAAGGCGGGCGCGGGCGGCGCGCCGGCGGCGGGCGCCCAGAAGGGGGCCTCGGGCGGCGGGCAAGAGGGGGCCGAGAAGTCGGGCTCGGGCGGCGGCGCGCCGGCCGCCGACAAGCCGGCCCCGCCCTCCGCCGAGACGAAGGTCGTCATCTACGTCGAGGGGGCCAAGGCGGCCGAAGTCCGGACCGAGATCGAGATGGCGCTGCCGGTCGGGGTGACCATCGTGCCCGCGGGCCCCTTCGTCGAGTCGCTGAGAAAGCAAGGGCTCCTGCCCCTCGCCAAGAGCCTCAAGGGCCCGGCCGAGCGGCAAGAGGCCGCGCCCAAGGTGCAGGCCGCCGTCCGCGAGTCGGGCGCGCAGGCCGCCATCGTCGCGAACGCCCCCGCGGCCAAGGGCGGCAAGTACGACATCCCGCTGCTCATCGTGCCCTTCGACAACGCGACGCCGCTCGCCTCGACCAACGCCAAGGCGCCGGCCAAGGGCGGGGCCGGCGCCCAGCCGCGCGCCGAGGCCATCGCCGGCTTCGTCAGCCCGGCCATCTCGGGCATCGTGCCCATCGTCTCGGCCGGCCCCGAGCCGAAGGCCGAAGAGCCGAAGGCCGAAGAGCCGAAGGCCGAAGAGCCCAAGGCCGAAGAGCCCAAGGCCGAAGAGCCCAAGGCCGAAGAGCCCAAGGCCGAAGAGAAGAAGCCCGAGCCGGCCCCGACGAACAACTTCGTGCGCGGCAAGTACCTGCTCGAGGCCGGCATCGGCACGCAAGGCCGCTCGTTCTTTTACATCTTCCCGTCGGGCCTCGAGCGGGGCGACAACATCAGGTCGTACGACCTCTTGGCCGCCCCGCACCTCTCCGTGCGGGGCGACGTGTACCCCTTCGCCGGCCCGGGCGACTCGTTCGCCAACGGCATCGGCCTGACCGCCGCCGTCGGCGGCGCGTTCGGCCTCACGTCGAACTTCAGCGACCTGAACGACGTCGAGACCACCTTTTTCCACTTCCGCATCGGGCCGAAGCTGCGCTTCCCGCTCGGCGTCGGCCCCAATCCGGCCCTGCTCACGGGCGAGGTCTCGTACTCGCGCCTGGCCTTCACCTTCACCGACCCGAACGGCGTCACGCCCTCGTTCATCTACCAATCGATCCGCCCCGGCGTGGGGCTGCGCCTGCCCGCCGGCCCCGTCGCCCTGCTCGTCGAGGGCGGCTACCACTTCGTCAACGACTCCGGCGCGCTCGGCGATCGCTTCCCCAACGCCAGCGTGTTCGGCCTCGACGCCCAGCTCGGCCTCGCCGTGCCCATCACCGACGCCCTCGAGGGGCGCTTCAACCTCAACTACACCCGCTACCGCGGCAACCTCCAGGCCGACCTCGACTCGCCGACCGGCTACATCGCCGCCGGCTCGGTCGACCAGTTCTTCGGCCTGCGCGTCGGCGTCGCCATCGCGCCCTGAGCCGGGCGGGGGCTACCGGCCTGACGGCGCCTGGCGCCTGGCGTCGCGCTCGGGGGCCAAAAACGAGGGCCATGAAAAAAAAGTCGAGGCGCCTAGCAACTGGCCCGGGCGCTGGCCGAGCAGGTCAGTAAACCGCCACGAACCTGCCCAGTTTCGGACGGGGGGTTGGCGGTCGAGCGACCCCGACCATGACCCGATCGAAGCCCGAAGAGCTCCTCTACCCTCAACCCGAACGCCTCGCTGACCATGCCAGCCCTCGACCCTCGAGCAAGCCTCCGAACGACGCCCCTCAGCCCACCAGAAAACCCCGTACCGGCCTGAGCGCCGGCCGCGCCCCGAAGACGGGCATGGCCGCGGCCCGCGCGGCCCGGGCGGCCCGCGGTCGTGAGGGCGGCGAGGGCGGCGAGGGCGGCGAGGGCGGCGAGGGCGACGGCGAACCGGCGCTGATTACCGTCGAGCACGACGCGGCCTTCGCGCGCGTTCGGGCCGAGATCATGGCGCTGCCCCGCGAGCAGACGCGGCACATCAGCGTGAGCGTGCCCGCCGCGGCCATGCTGGCCCTCGGCGCCCTGCCCAAGATGCTGGCCTTGCGCGAGGCGATGGTGGCCCAGCTCGTCGACCCGCCGACCGAGGCGCTCGACAAGCTGCGCGACTACGCCCTCGCCGCCGCCCGCGCCCACGCCTGCCTCGTGCTGCGAGACAACGGCGAGAGCGAGCTGCGCGCCCTGCTCGCCGAGGCGTCGCCCTTGCGCGAGCGCTTGCTGCTCGGGGCCGAGTTTCTGGCCAGCTGCGGCCTCCTCGACGCGAACAAGGTGGCGGGCATTCGCCGCGGCACGGGCCGGCTCGACGCGGCCCAAGATCTGACCGCCCTCGCCACGCTCTACCTCGGCTCCTGGCCCGCGCTCGCGTCGAAGACCCCCTTCACCCGGGCCGACGTCGAGCGGGCGGCCGAGCTCGGCGACCGCCTGCTCGAAGCGCTCGGCCGCCGCCAACAGCGCACCGACGGCTCGGACGAGCCGGACGAACTCGACGACCAGCTCGCCAAGGCCTACGAGCTCTTCCGCCGCGCCTACGAGACCTGCCGCCACGCCGTCGTGTACGTGCGCCGCCACGAGGGCGACGCCGACACCATCGCCCCGCCGCTCGGGCAAAGCCGTCGGCCCCGCCGCCGCCCGCAGGCCGACGAGCCCGACGGCGCCGAGCCCGACGCCCCGCCGCCCGCCCCGGCCGACGGCGAGGCCGACGGGGGCTGACCATGGTTCGAACGAGCTCGGTGACGCAACCATAGCCGACACCGCGCGTCGAGGGGCCCCGAAGCCGCGGTGATCACGCCCGCGACCCGAGGGCCCGGGCCCCCGGCGAAGCCGACCAATGCTTCGCCGGGGGCCTTTGTTACCCAAACGAACCCCGAGCCTGTCCCTCGGCTCGTGCACGTCGTCGGCGACCTCCTTCGAGAGCCCCGCGGCATGAGCCTACGACCCCGGCGACCTCCTTCGAGGGCCCCGCGGCATGAGCCTACGACCCCGGCGACCACCTTCGAGAGCCTCGCGGCATGAGCCTACGACCCCGGCGAGGTTCTCGAGAGGCCAACCTCAGGCGCCGGCGACCTCGCCGAGACCCGCAGAGCCTACCCTCGTGGCCTGACGACGTCGGAGACAATCTCGACGAACCTGCGCAGGGGCATCGACGACCTCCGCGAGGCCCTCGAGGAACCCACCCGGGGCGTGGACGACCTCGGAGAAGTTCTTGAGGGACCCACCCGGGCGCGTCGACGACCTCTGGGACGTTCTCGAGAAACCTGTCCGGAGGCGTTGAGGCCCTCCGGGAGGTTCCTGATGAACCCGTCCGGGGGCGTCGACGGCCTCCGAGACGTCGTCGAGGAGCCTGCGCCGGAGCGCCAGCGAACCCGGAGACACCTTCGAAGAACCTGTTTCAGGGTGCTCGAGACCTTCCGGACGTTCTCGAGGAACCCGTGCCGGGGCGCCGACGAGCTCGGAACGAAGATCGATCGTCCGCCGATGGGCCGCCGAACGACACGACCGGAACGTTCGGCCGGTCGCGGTGTCCGCCCGGGCCATGTAAGGTCATCGGTCGACCCCCAAGGCGCCGGCGGCCGAACGCCCCACCGCCCGCCCGCCACGCTCGGCCGCGCGAACCAACGTCGTCACGCCCCGCGGCCGACAACGGCGGGGGGCCTGCGGCCAACATGCCGGCCGGCCGCGCGAAGCCCCGGCGCCGACGGGTGCAGGGGGGGCGCGAAGAAACGGCATAAGGGGAACCCCCGTAATGAAGACGAAGCAACCTAAGAGTATACCCCGAAGCGCCGAGGCAACAAGGCGCTTCGCGCCCGGTCGCGCGGCGGCGGTCGGGCCCCAGGCCCCGACGCCCCCCGGCCTCGCCCGACGGCCCCTTCGGCCCCCTTGGGGTGAGGGTGAAATCGGGGCGGCACGTTGAAACCAGATAGGCCCTGATCGAAATGCCCCGATACAGCGGCGCGCCCGCGCGCCCCCGACCCGGGGGCCGGCCGAGGCGGGCGGCGGGGGGCGGGCCCGACGTTCCGGTACATGTTCCGGCCGAGGTGTTCTCTGATCGGGCCGCCAGCGCGCCCGGGGCGGCGGCCGTCGCCGGCCGCCCTCGCCCGCGGTCGGTCGCACGCCGGCGAGGCCCCAACACGGCGGGGAGGGGGCGAAACGCGGGGCGGGGTGGCGGGCGAGGGGGGGCGCCGGCCGGGCGGAGGCGTTCGGCACCTCTCATTGCGAACATGGGCATCAGCGCTGCACTATAAGAAAGCGTACGCGGCGCTCGCCGCCCCCGCCGACGGGGCCCTCGCCGCGTCGGGCCGCCCCGCCCGCCGTCGACGTTCGATCGAATCGTGAACCGTTCCGCTGGCCGCCGACGTCGGCGCGCCCGGCCCCGGCCTTCGCCGCCGACCCCCCGTTCGTCCGGGCCGGCGCGGCGCCGCCCCCGCGTTCGCTCTGACCCGTGTGACGCCGCCCCGCCGGCGCCGCACCCGCGCACTCACTGCACACAAAGGGAGTCAATCTATCATGAAAAGCATTCTCGTTGGTCTCGCGCTCGGCCTCTCTCTCATCTCGGGCAACGCCCTGGCGGCCGACTGCCAGGCGCTGACCGGCGTCGCCTGCCAGGCGCACTGCGACGGGCTTGAGGTGGCGGCGAGCTGCGCCCTCGAGGCCCGGGTCGCCTGCTCGGCCGAGTGCGACCTCGCCGCCGACGTCGCCTTCGCCCTGTCGTGCCAGGCCCAATGCCTGGTCGAGGCCGACGTGAGCGCGGCGGCGTCCTGCGAGGCGAGCTGCGACGCCGACTGTAGCGCGCAGTGCGGGGCGCTCTGCGAGGGCTCGACCGACGGCGCGGCGTGCGCCACGTCGTGCGCGGCCTCGTGCGACGTCGAGTGCTCGGCGAGCTGCTCGGCGCAGGTCACCGCCACCGTCGCGGCCTATTGCGCCGCGTCGTGCCAGGCGGCGGCCAAGGTGGAGGCCAACCTCGAGTGCCGCGTGGGCTGCGAGGCGAGCGCTTCGGCCGCCTGCGAGGCCGAGGTCAGGGCCGACTGCCGCGCGCAGTGCGACGCCGGCGGCGTCGTGGTCTGCGACTGAGCCCGGGGCGCGCCTCGCCGGCCCCTCCGCGCGGGCGGCGCCGGGCCCGGGCGGGCATCTCGGCGGCCGCGGCCGGCGGTTGACGGGGGGCGCGCGCTCGGAGCACGAATGGCAGCCGCCATGGCCGCCGGGCGCGCCCCCGCCCCCTCGGCCCGAGGCGCCCCCGCGGCGGGCGGCGGCCGGTAACGTGCCGCCCGCCGGCGCGCCGCCCAGGCGCCGCCGCAGCGCGAGCTGCAGATCGGTGACGTCGAAGCAGGCCGTCACGCCGTTGTCGAGCCGGTGGACGTCGAGGTGCCGGTCGTCGACGGTGTAGAGCGACTGGGCGACCGAGCGGCGACCGTGGTCCTGCAAGATGTCGTACTCGTCGGCGATCTGGGTGACGACGTACGGGCTCTCGTCGCTGCCGTCGCCGGTCTGCAGGATGGCCTGCAGGCAGCGGGAGGCGATGAATTGCTCCATCTGCGCGCCCCGGGCGTCGCCGAGCTTCATCGCGGCGAACGACGCGAGCGTGTGGGCCTTCGGGCTGAGCAGCCAGCCGGGCATCATCGCGTCGAAGGCCGGCCGCACCTCGGCGAAGCGCCCCTCGAGCACGAGCGCCTCGAGGTCTTTGTCGGCGCCAGAGTAGGGCTCATAACGCGGGTCGGCCAGGACGAGCTGCCGCAGGCGGGCGAAGCCCCCGGCCGTGGGCTGGCGCATGTATTCGACGAACATCGTACTCAGGGGAATGCTCATGGCAGGCCGCCTCCGGGAGGCGGGCGCTTCGTACTACGGGCGCGCCCGGGCGGGGGGCCCCGGCGTCGCGGGGCGCCGGGCGGGCCCGGGGCGGCGGCTTGCTTCGGCTCGGCGAACGCCGCCCGCAGGTGCTCGAGCAGCGCGCGCACCCGCGCCACGTGGCGCAGATCGACCCGGTAGAGCGCGAACACCGAGATGGGCGGAACCTCGTAGCCGGCGAGGACGGCGCGCAACCGGCCTTCGGCCAGGGCGTCGCGGACCAGCCACTCGGGCAAGAGCGCGAGCCCCAGCCCCCCGAGGGCGGCGTCGCGGAGCGCGAGCAAGGTCGTCGCCCGGAAGGGCCCCCCGGCCTTGATCGTGTGCTCTTCGCCCCCCCGGCGGAAGCGCCAGTCGCTCGCCGGGCCCGCGTCGGTCACGTGCACGAGCGCGTCGTGGCCCGCGAGCGCCGCGGGCGCCTTCGGCTCGCCGCGCGCCCGCAGGTAGTCGGGCGACGCCACGACGAGGCGCGCCGAGCGGGTGAGCGGCGTCGCGACGAGCAGCGCGCTCGGGGGCGGCGCCGGCGCGGCGCGTACGGCCACGTGCACCCCCTCGGCCACGAGGTCGACGGTGCGCTCTTCGAGGCGCAGCTCGAGCTCGACCCCCGGGTGCTGCGCCGAGAACGAATAGAGCGCGGGCCCGACCCGCTCGAGGCCCAAGGCGACCGGCGCGGTGACGGTCAACGCGCCCCGCAGCTCGGCCCCCTCGCGCACGCTGGCGCGCGCCTCGTCGGTGAGCTGCGTGAGCCGCACGCAGTAGTCGTAAAAGCGTTGCCCCTGGTCGGTCATGCTGAGCTTCCGGCTGGTGCGCATGAGCAGGGGCGCGCCGAGCTCCGCCTCGAGGGCCGAGATTTGGCGGCTCACCGCGGCCACCGACATGCCGAGCCCCCGCGTCGCCGCCGAGAAGCTGCCGGCCTCGACCACGCGACGGAAGGTCGCTATCTGCGCGAGGAAGTCCACCGGCGCGACTTTAGCGCGGGAGCGGCGGCGGGCGCAGCGGCCTGGCGCCGGGGCCCGAAGTGCGTGGCGGGGCGGGGCAGGGCGGCAGGCGCGTCGAGGCGAGGCAGCGTGGAGGGCGCGGCGAGGCGAGGCGAGGCAGGGGGGCGGGCGCGGCGGGCGCGGCGGGCGCGGTGGGCGAGGCGAGGCAGGGTGGCAGGCGCGGCGGGCGAGGCGAGGCTGGCGCGCGGGGTCAGGGCCGCCCGGCGCCCCCTTCGAGCCCCACCCGCACCACGCGGAAGGGGAGCGCGGGCTCGCCCGACGAAGGGTCGAAGAGGAACGAAAGCTGCCCCTCGGCGATCCAAGCGCTGCCTCCGAAGAGGGCGAACGAGGTGGGCCCCGCGAGGCCGTCGGCGACGACCTGCAGGCGGCCCATCCCGTCGTTTTGGAGCGTGATGTGCGTCAGGCGGTTGGCATACCCCTCGACGAAGAGGAGGCCCCCGTTCGGCGCCGCCTCGAGCCCGTCGAGCCCGTTGGGGACGCGGTCGAGGGCCACCCGCCGGACGGCCCCCGGCGCCCCGTCGGGCCCGATCGCGACGTGGAAGACGGCGTTGCCTTGCGTGTGCGCGACGTACAGGCCGCCGTCGCCGGGCGTGATGCCGTTCAGGCCGAATTGCCCCGGCCCGACCGCCCAGGCGGCGTCGGTGGCCCAGGCGCGCGCCGAGCCGGCCTGCAGGCGGCTCTCGGCGGCGATTCGAACGACGCGCGGCAGGAACGAATCGGTCGCGTACAGGTTGCCCGCGCCGTCGAGCGCGAGATCGTTGCAGAGCCCCGCCCCCTCGGGGAAGGCGTGCCGCACGGCGACGCGGCCGTCCGCCCGCGCGACGCCGACCACCGTCGGCGCCCTCGAGGTCAGCCCCGAGTCGCAGACCCAGAGCAGCCCGAGGGCCTCGTCGACCGCCATGCCGGAGGCCTCGGCGATCGTGCCCTCCGGCACGAACTCGTCGGCCACCCCCGCCCCCGGGCGCACCGACATGATGCGGCCCGTGCCGAGGCTGCCGACGTAGAGGGTGCCGTCGCTCGCGACCGCGACCCCCTCGGGGTAGAAGTTCTCGCCCGGCAACGCGATCGCGTCCGGGCCGCGGGCCGGACGGGGCTCGTCGGCCCCGCGCTCGTCCGAGCAGCCGGCGCCGAGCGCGAGCGATGCGAGAAAGAGAGAAACGTAGCGGCTAGTCATGATCGAACCTCCCGGCGCGGTGGCATCGCGGCCCCACGCGGCGACGAAGCTAGGTGCGACCCCGCGCCCGCACCACGGCCGCGCGCTGCAAGCCCCGTTTGCGCGCGCCGCAACGATCGGGGCATGGGTGACGCCGGCGCGTTCTGCCCCGGGCGCACCCGGCGGGGGGGTCGACGAGGGCGCCCCGAGGGGGGGGCCGCCCTCAGGTAAGGGGTCGGCCGGTCGCGTCAGCGCAGGCTGCACTGGACGACGCACACCGTGGAGCCGCCCTTCGCGCGGGCCATCGACTCGCAGGCGTTCTTCGCCTGCGTCGACGCGAGATAGCGGTCTTTGCCGAAGCCGTTGCCGAAGACCATCTGGTTGTTGCACACGTTGGCGAACCCGCAGACGCGCACCGACCCGCTCGCGGTGCACTGCCAGGTGCCGCCGCCGCCCGTCGTGCCGGTCGCCGGGGGCCGAGCGCCGGTGGTCGGGGGGCCGCCGTCACCCCTGGCCGTGTCGGTCGCCGCGGGCCCCGGCCCGTCGTCGACGCCCGTCTCGACGAGCGACGTCGCGGTGGGCGCCGCGGTCGCGGTGGGCAAGGCGGTCGCGGTGGGCAGGCCGGGCGCGGTAGGCAGGCCGGGCGTGTCGCCGTCGGCCTTCGCGGGGTCACTGTCGGCGCTCGCGCCGAGCAGCGCGAGCCCGCCGAGCACGACGCAGGCGCCGCCGCCGAGGGCGAACGCCCCGCCGACGGCGAGCAAGACGATGACAACTGGGGAGGGGCCCCGCCGCGGGGGCGGGGGCGGGGGCGGAGGGGGGTGGTGATAATACGGATACCCTGGACCGTTCACGCCGCGAGGCTAGCACGCCCGGGCACCCGCGCCTGTGGGGATTCACGGCGCGCCGCGCGCCCGGGCGGCGGCGCCTCGAGCGCGGCGATACCGGCGGCGGCACCTCGAGCGCGGCGATACGGGCAAAGGCGGCCGCGCCCGCGTTTTTTCAGGTCGGGCTGATCACGGAGCCGTGTCGTCCTCGCTCGAGTTGGGGCTTATCACCGAGCTGCGTCGGCTTCGCTCGAGTCAGGGCTTACCGCGAAGGCGTGTCGGCCTCGCTCGAGTCAGGGCTTATCACGAAGGCACGGCGGCCTCGCTTCCGCCGGGGCTTATCACGAAGGCGAGGCCTCGCGCCCCGCGAGCGCCGCGCAGCGTCCGACGAGGAATTCGCGCAGGCGCTTGACGGCCGGGCTGAGCTGCCGCCGGTCGGCGCAGGCCAGGTACAGGGGCGCCGGCTCGCCCTGCCACTCGCGGCAGAGCGCCACCAGCGCGCCCGCCCGCAGGTCTTGCGCGACGTCGAGCGCCGACTTGTAGGCGACCCCCCGCCCGGCGAGCGCCCAGCGGCGCACCACGTCGCTGTCGTCGGCCGCGCGGTCGCCCCGGACGGCCACCGCGACCTCCCGGCCGTCGCGGGCGAAGCGCCACCGATCGTGCAGCCCCTCGCCGAGCACGAAGCTCAGGCAGTTGTGGCGCGCGAGCTCGTCGGGCGAGCGGGGGGCGCCGAAGCGCGCGAGGTAGTCGGGCGAGGCGCAGAGCACGCGCCGGTTGTCGGGCGCGACTGGCAGCGCGACGAGGGCCGAGTCGCGGGGCTCGCCGTAGCGCAGCGCGACGTCGATCGGCTCGCGGTGCAGCCCCGCCAGCCGGTCGGACAGGTGCAGGCGCAGGCGCAGGCCGGGGCGCCCGGCCAGGAACTCTTCGAGCCAGGCGAGCAGGTGCCGCCGCCCGAGGTCGGAGGGCGCCGAGAGCCGCAGCGTGCCGCCGGGCGCGTCGCGGCCGCGGGCGACCGCCTCGCGGCCCTCGTGCAAGAGCTGCAGCGCCCGCCGGGCGTGGCGCAGGAAGCGTTCGCCCTCCGGGGTGAGGCGCAGGCTGCGCGTCGAGCGCACGAAGAGCGGCGCGCCCAGCTCGGCCTCGAGCCGCTTGAGCGAGGCGCTGGCGGCGGCCGGGGTCAGGCCGAGGCGCCGCGCGGCGGCCGAGAGGCCCCCCGCCTCGGCGGTGGCGACGAAGAGCGCGAGGCCCTGCAGGGACTTCATTTTCAAATTTTCTTTGAAAGTAATTCGCCGCGCAACGGCCTTCTCGGGGCGCCACGGCCGAGCCACCTTGCCCCCCGCCACTCGCCACCCGCCCGCGAAGGAGCCGCCCGATGAAAGCCGTCGCCTACCAGAAAGCCCTGCCGATCAGCCACCCCGAGGCCCTGCTCGACACGACCCTGCCCGAGCCGGTCGCCCGGGGGCGCGACCTCCTGGTCGAGGTCAAGGCCGTCTCGGTGAACCCGGTCGACGTCAAGATCCGCGCCGGCGTCGAGCCGCCGGCCGGGCAGTGGAAGGTGCTCGGCTGGGACGCCGCGGGCGTCGTGCGCGCGGTCGGCGAGCAGGTTACCGCCTTCCACCCGGGCGACCACGTCTTTTACGCCGGCGCGATCGACCGGCCGGGCAGCAACGCGGAGCTGCAGCTCGTCGACGAGCGGCTGGTCGGCCCGACGCCGGCGAGCCTCGGCTTCGCGCCGGCCGCCGCGCTGCCGCTCACCGCGATCACCGCGTGGGAGCTCCTCTTCGAGCGGCTGCGCGTCGCCCCGGGCAAGGGGCCGGGCCGCGACGCGCTCCTCGTCATCGGCGCGGCCGGCGGCGTCGGCTCGGCGCTGCTGCAGCTCGCGCGGCGCCTCACCCCGCTCACCGTGATCGGCACCGCCTCGCGGCCCGAGACGCAGGCCTGGGCGCGCGAGCTCGGCGCCCACCACGTCATCGACCACACCCGCCCCTTCGCCGAGGGGCTCGCGGGCCTGGGGCTGCCGCACGTCCGTTACGTCGCGAGCCTGACGCACACCGACGAGCACTTTCCGCAGATCGTCGAGGCCCTCGCCCCGCAGGGCGCCCTCGCCGTGATCGACGACCCGAAGCCCTTCGACGTCACCAAGCTGAAGCGCAAGAGCGTGTCGCTCCACTGGGAGCTCATGTTCACGCGCTCGCTCTACCAGACGGCCGACATGGGCGCGCAGGGCCGCCTGCTCGGCGAGGTGGCCTCGCTGGTCGACGCCGGCCTGATTCGCAGCACCGCGACCGAGAACCTCGGCGCCGTCAACGCGGCGAACCTGAAGCGCGCCCACGCGCTCGTCGAGAGCGGCCGGGCGCGCGGCAAGATCGTGCTCGAGGGCTTCTGAGGGCGGGGGCTAGCGCGCGGGGGGCGTGCGGGGGCGCTCGAGGACGTCGGCGCCGACCGAGCGGACGAGCTCCATCACCTGGGCGATGCCCTTGCCGATCATCGCCGACGGGTCGGCCGCGTCGCCGCCGATGGCGGTGAACTTGACCTCGTCGAACTTCTGCGCGAACGCCGAGGCGACCGCGGGCAGGCCGGTCTCGACGAGGGCGAGGCGAATCTTTTCGTCGGACACGAGGTTGCCGATCTCGCGCTCGGCCCGCGACAGCGCCGCCTGCACCTCGCCCGCGAGGCGCGTCAGCTCGAGGTCGCGCTGGCGGACCTTGGCGGCGGCGGCGCTCTCGAGCTCCCGCAGGTCGGCGCCCGCGCGCGCCTGCTGGGCGCGCAGCGCCGCCGCCGCCTCGGCCTCGCGGGCCGCGTTCTGGTGCCGGGCCTCGAGCACCGCCCGCTCGGCCTCGGCGAGCTTCTGGTCGCGGGCGAGCTCGGCGAGGCGCGCGGCCTCGGCCTGCCGCGCCCCCTCGGCCTCGAGCTCGGTCTTGGCCCGCAGCTCGGAGAGCAGGCGCGCCTGCTCGCGGGCGCCCTGCTCGGCGGCGAGCTCGGCCCGGGCCCGCAGCTCGGCGAGGGCGCGGGCCTGGTCGCGCGCGATCTTCTCTTCGGCCGCGCGCGCCCGGAGCTGCTCGCGCTTGGCCTCCTCGGTCAGCTCGATCTGCGTGGTGCGGCTCTCGGCCTGGGCGCGCAGCTCGCGGGTCGCGCTCTCGCCGGCGATCTTGGCCTCCTCGATCTGGCGGGCGGAGGCGGCCTCGACCGTGGCCACCTCGCGGGCGCTCTCGAGCTCGACCCGCCGCGCGCGCATCGCCAGCTCGGCGCGGAACCTCGCCTGCATGTCGTTGAACACCGTCTCGCTGAGCACGCGCACGTTCTGCACCTCGACCGTGTCGAGCACGACGCCCCAGCCCGAGGCGGTCGTGTCCTCGCCGCCGCCGCGGCCCTCGACCACCGGGGCGAGCTCGGCGATCAGCTCGGCGGCGATCGCCTCCTTGCGGCGGGTCATGACGTCTTCGATGCCGAGGTTGGCGACGAGCCGGCGCGTCGCCCCGACGAACATCTCTTGCAAGATGTCGCCGAGCTTCTCGCTCGCCCGCTCGCTGTACGAAAAGTTGAGCATGCGGAAGGTCAGCTCGGGCTCGACGATGCGGTAGACGGCGAGGCCGGTGATCTGAACCCCCACCTTCTCGAGCGTGACCTGGTCGGCCGTGAACTGCAGGCGGTTGATCGTGGTCGGAATGATGGCCACCGAGTCCCACGGCCACTTGAAGCAGCTTGCCCCCTGGCCGGTGCTGCGGCGGCGGATTCTGCCCCGGCGCATGTGAATCAGGTACTCGGAAGGCTTGGCGGTGATGAACCCCCACCGCTTCATCTTCTCCGGGTCCTCGGCGGGCTTGCCGGCGCGCCAGGCGTGGCCCGCGGCGGTCAGGGCAGAAGCGGCGTCGGTCGCGTTCGTCATGGCCCCCACAAAAGCACGCGGCGCGCCAGCGCCCCGCGCGGGCGCGGCGGCTCGGCCGGCCCCGGCCGGGCGCGCCAGAACGGATCGCCCGCTCCAAAATCGATCGCCGGCGAGGGGGCCGGCGGCGGGCCCGCGGGCGGCGGCCCGCCGCGGGCGTCAGCGGCGCGGTAGGTCGGCGAGCGCCCGCGACGGGTCGAGGTACTTGGCGAGCTTGTCGGAGAGGTAATCTTTGGCCTTGCCGCGCCAGAGCATGCCGGGGTCTTGGCCCTCGAAGACGACCTTGTCGCCCTCGAAGCGCATCGTGCCGTCGATCGTTACGACGAGGTACTTGCCACGCACGGAGGCCGCGTCACCCTGCCAGGCGACCGAGAGGCCGTGCTTGTTCTGAAAGTACTCGCCGAGGGCCTCGAGGCGGGCCTTGGCGTCGTCGCGGCTGAGGGCGCCGAGGGGGCGCTCGATGCGTAGGCTCATGGCCACGCCATAGCAGGGGCCCGGGCCGGCGCGCCAGGCCGTCGCGGCGGGCCCGCTCGCGCGGGGCGCGGCCCCAGCACCGACGTAATGGCCGACGCGAGAACGCGGTGGGCCCGCTCGCGCGGAGGGCGGCCCGGCCGCAGTGCTCGCGTCAGGCGGCGCCCTCGCGCCGCTACCGAGGCCCGTCGGCCCCCGACGCCGCGAGCTCGGGGCAGAAGGGCTCGAGCGCGCCGCCGTCGATCAAGCCCTGGCACGCGCCGGGGTCATTTCGGTTCACGGCGCCGGCGCAGGCGGCGGACACCACGCTCTCGGCGGGGGCCTTCGGGCAGCAGGCGATGAGCTGCGTGCAAGGGCCGGAGGGCAGGCAGGGGCTCAGGCAGTCGGTCGCCAGGCAGGTCTGCAGCACCCCGTAGGCCTCGGCCGCGTAGCGGCGGGCGCACGCGTCGATGCAGGGCGCGTCGTAAGCGCAATCGACCGCGCACTGGCTTTGCTCGGCGCAACCGTCATCGGACTCGAAGCAGCGCCACGAGAGCTCGCAGCACTGCCGGTCGAGGCAGGCGTCGCAGGCCGGGTTCGGGTGCGCGGGCAGCCCGCAGACGCCCGCGGTGGCGCTCGCCGCGCGCGTCGGCTCGGGGCCGAGCCCGATGATCTCGCTGCAGCCCCCCGCGGCGAGGGCGAGCGCGAGCGCGGTGGCGGCGAGGGCAAGGAAGGGGGCCATCCGAGGACGCCCCCCACAAGGTGCGCCCGGGCGACGCGTCACGAGGTGCGAGGCGAGATCGCCCTGCGGGTCTGCAGGGCGCGAGCCAGCGAGACGGGGCGTGAGTGGCCGGCGTGATACCGGCGGCGATGGCTGTGCGTGCGGCGGTCGCATGATCGAGCTCGAGCCCCCCGGGCGGGCCTGAAAGGTGAGCGTTCATGCGCTGCTTGCGCCCCTTGCCCCCCTCAACTGGGCGCCCGACAAGCCCTTAGTCTAACCGGGCCGTCGCGCCCCTGTCTCGCGAAGTTCGCGCCGGGGCCTTCGCCGCCCTGACCAGCCTTGGAAACCGGCCCAGGCCCGGCGCATCTCGTCGGGCGAGCCCGGGTCGATCGCGCTCCCCCATCGCGGGGTGCGCCTCGTCGCCGACGAGGGCGAAGGCGCGCTCGCGGAGCGCGGGGCCTTGCCCCGGCGGCACCCACCTGCCACGCTGCGGCCCCGTGAACGCGGCGAACCCTGCCCTCTTCGCCAACCTGCAAGCCTACTGGGGCGGCTACGATCGGCGCGTCAGCACGCCCACGGCGCCCGGGGTGGTCGCCTACGCGTCGGGGCTTTCGCACCCGCTCTTCAACGGCGTGCTGAGCGCGCGGCTCGACCCGTCGGCGCTTCCCGCCACGGCGGGGCGGCTCCGAGAGCAGTTTGCTGCCCTCGGGCTGCCCGCGACGTGGTGGGTGGGGCCCGACAGCGAGCCTGCCGATCTCGGCGAGCGGCTCGCGGCGCTCGGCTTTCCGCAGGTCGACGCGGCCGAGCTCATGGCGATCGATCTGGCTTCTTTGCCCGACGAGGCGCCGCCGGTCGGGCTCGAGGTGCGGCCGGTCGAAGAGCCCGACGAGGTGAGGGCCTGGGCCGGGGTCGTGACCGAGGTGTTTCATGTCAGCGGGCCGGCGGGGCCGGCGTACGCGGCGCTCGAGGCCGCGAACCCCGCGACCGAGCGTTACGCGCGCTTCGGCGGTTGGGCCGACGGCCGCCTCGTCGCGACCGCGGCGCTGACGACCGACGCCGGCGTCGCGGGCATCTATGCGGTAGCGACGCTCGCGGCCTACGAGCGCCGGGGCTACGGGCGCGCCCTGACGCTGGCCGCGCTGCGCGAGGGCCGGCGCCGGGGCCTTGCCGTCGGCACGCTGCAGGCCACGCGCGCCGGGCACCCGGTCTACCGCCGCCTCGGCTTCGTCGACCTCGGCACCTTTCGGCTGCACGCGCTCGCGGGGTGAGGTCCGGGGCGAGCGCCGCGGCGGGGCGTCGCGCTGCCGCGAACCCCGAGCCGGGCCGCTCAGAACCCGGCGCCGAGCGAGGCCCCGAAGAAGGGCTGAAGTCGAGACTGCGGGAGCGCGAGCTCGGGCGCGTGGGGCAGCCACGCGATGCCGAACGAGAGGTTTCCGATTGCTTCGAAGCCGTGAGCGACCGGGTACAATACCTTGAGCGAGCCGGCCGCCTCCGGCCCCGCGGTCTCGACCCTTCGCGGCCCGGTGCTCGTGAAGCGAAAGCCCGCGTCATCGGGGCCGACGGACATCTCGGCCACCCCCGCCCCGACGCGGGGCTCGAGCCACATCGGGCCGACCGAGAGCGAAAAGAGCCGCACGTTGGCCCGGAAGTGCGCCGTCTCGGGGGCGAGATCGCGGTGCCAGAGCCCCGCGCCCGTGCCGCAGGCCTCGAGCGAGAAGAACGCGAGCGGCGACACCTCGCCGCAGACCTCGGGCATTCCGTTGCCGTTGCCGGTCGAGCCACCGATGCGCAGGTTGCCCCAGTTTCTCGGCGCCTCACCGCCCCCGCCGGGGCCCGGCGTGGCCCCGCGCGCTTCGGCCTGTGGTGCGGGCAGCGGTTGCAGGTGAAGCTCTCGCCTCGGCTCCGGCGGGCTCTGTGCGGCGCCGCGACTACACCACGCGAGCAGCGCCAGGCCGAGCAGGCTCGGCCCCATCGTGACGCTTCGCCATCGCCGGCATCGCCCGCAGGTCTGTGCGACGTCGCTCATGTGAAAAAGAACGCTAGCCCAGGGCCGCGCTCGTGCAACGCCGCGGGCTCGGTGCGCAGCAACGTGGCGCGCTCGGTGTGCATGGTCAACGCCCGGGCCTTACGAAGTACACAAGAGCTCGGCGTTCTGCGCCAAGGGGGGCGCAAGGCGCGGGTGCCGCGGGCCGCGCGGGGCCGCCGGTCGCGACCGCCGAGGGGGCGGGCGGCGCTCGGGCCGGGCGTGCGCGGGCCGGGGGCGTGAGGCATGCTCGCAGCGGCCCATGCCGCCGCCGTGGAAGAAGCTGGTCGACGAGTTGATCGCCATCGGGCACCAGAGCCCACACCTCGAGAGGCTGCGCGAACGGCTCGGGCGGGCCTACGACCATGCCGGGCTCGAGCGCGAGATCGCCTCGGAAATGGCGTACGCGCTCGGGCAAAGCGAAGAGAAGCTTCTGGTGGCCCTGCTCGAGCTCGAGCGCGCCGGGCTCGAGCTCGGGCGGGCGCGCCCGGGCAGCGCGGAGCACGACGCCCGGGCCGAGCGCTTCGACGCGCTCCGGCGCGAGGCGCTCACGCGGCGCTGGGAGCTACAAATCCACCGCGAGGCGCTCGGCTTCCGGCGAAACCAGGTGCTCGAAGAGCTCTACCCGGTGCCGCCGCCGGCGGCCCGGCGCGAGCGCTCGTAAGGCAGCCCGCGGGCGGCGGGGCGGGCGCGCCGGGCCCCCGCGAGGGCGGCCGCTCATATGCGGAACCCCGGCAGCTCGAGGGGCGGCGGGTAGAGACGCAGGCCGAGCGGCGCGGCGAGCGCCTTGAGCACGAGCGAGGGCGCGGTCAGCACCAAGTCCGAGTGGGCGGTGAGCAGCGGGGCGGCGAGGAACGCGGGCGTGCGAACCGCGACCCGGCGCGAGTGCCCGCGCTCGGACAGCGCGACGTCGACCGGCCCGCCCAGGTCGCCGGCGGGCGCGATCTGGACGTGGGCGAGCTCGACGTAGGCCTCGAGCGTGAGCTTGCCGCGCACGCGCGGGGGGTCGGCGCGCACCGCGCACACGAGCCGGTCGTCGAACAGGTGTTGCCGCAGGGCGCCGGCCGGCAGCGACGCTCGAGGCGCTGGGGCTCGAAGGCGGCGCGGCGGACGACCGCGCGCGCTTGCTCGAGCAGGCGCTCGACCTCCGGCGCCAGCGTCGAGCGGGCGCTGCGGGGGGCCGAGGGCGCCTACCTCCTGCTGCCGCCAGACCCGTCGTCCGACGACTTCGTCGCGCCGGGGCGGCGCATCGCGGGCAACTTCGCCGCGGCGCTGCGCAAGAGCCCGGTCCGGCACGCGGTCCTGCTCTCGTCGGTCGGCGCGGCGCTGCCGAGCGGCACGGGGCCCATCGTCACCGCGCACGAGGCCGAGCGGGCGCTCGGGGCGGTGAAGACGACGGCCTTCACGTTCCTGCGCGCCGCCTACTTCATGGAGAACCTCCTGGCGTACGCGCACGCGATGCGGGCCGACGGCGTGCTGCCGGTGTTCGGCGGCGGGGGGGGCCACGCCTTGCCGATGGTGGCGACCGCCGACATCGGCGAGGTCGCGGCCGCGGCGCTGCTCGCGCCGCCGGCCGCGACCGAGGTGGTCGATCTGTCGGGGCCGCGAGAGTACAGCTTCGACGACGCCGCCCGCGAGGCCTCGGCCCTGCTGGGGCGCCCCGTCCGGGCGGTCGACTTGCCGATCGAGGGCCTGGTGCCCGCGCTCACCGGGTTCGGCGTCTCGCCGAACGTCGCCGGCCTCTACCGCGAGAGAACCGAGGCGCTCGGCGCGGGCCGGGTGCGCCCCGAGGGGGTGGGGCGCGCGGTGCGGGGCAAGACCGAGCTCGGGGCCGTGCTCGGGGCCGCGCTGCGGTAGGGCCCTCGGGGCCGGGCGCGGGCGGCGCGGCCTTGCACCAGAGCCGACGGAGGCCTGGTCACTGCCGTCGCGCCGTAATTTTCTGTCTTCGCGGTCGCTGCGACGACTCAGGGCGCTCCCAACGAGCAGGGCCCGAGCGCGCCGCGAACGAGATCGTCGCGCGGGCCGGCGTCGCGGGCTTCGAGGGGGGGGCGCTCTGGGGCGGGGGCGCGCCTTGACAGGCTGCGGGGGTCGCTGATTTAAAATGGTGCTGGCGAGAGCGCTTATTGCGCAATCGTAGTATGCGCTCACTCGGCGTGTGGTTTTAGTTGATGGCGCCCTTCTTCGGGCCGGGGCGCCGGCCAAGGCCTCGGGTCGGGGCGTTAGCGGGGGTGAGCATGTCGGGCGACCCCATGCCGGGCGCGTTGGAGCAAACCACGATCGACGCGCCCCCGCCCGCCGGGGACGCCGCCCGTCCGTGGAGCCCGCCGACCGAATTCGACGACTACGTGCTCATGCGCCTGCTGGGCCGGGGCGCGATGGGGGCGGTGTACCTGGCCGAAGACCGCCTGCTCGCCCGGCACGTCGCGATCAAGTTCGTCGACGCCGGCGAGGGCGCGCGCGAGCGGTTCTTGAACGAGGCGCGGGCGGTCGCGCGCGTGCAGCACCCGAACGTGGTCAGCATCTACCGCGTCGGCGAGTACGAGGGGCGGCCCTACCTGGTGACCGAGTTCGCGCGCGGCGAGCCGCTCGATCGGCTGCCCTTGCCGCTGCCCTGGGCCAAGGTGCTCGCGGTCGCGCTCGACCTCTCGCGGGGGCTCTCGGCGGCGCACCGCCGCGGCTTGCTGCATTGCGACCTCAAGCCCCAGAACGCCATCTTGACCGACGAGGGGGCGAAGCTGGTCGACTTCGGCCTGGCGCGGCTGATCCAGGGGCTCGCGGGCGAGCCGCGGGGCGATGCCGGCGAGGCGGGGGCGGGCGCCGGGGCGCTGGCGCCCGAGAGCGAGCGGGTCATCCGCGGCACCCCGCACTTCATGGCGCCCGAGCTCTGGCGGGGCGAGCCGCCCTCGAAGCGCTCGGACGTCTACGGCCTCGGCGCGCTGATGTACTACCTGGCGGCCGGCGCGAGCCCCTTCGAGAGCGTGCCGACCGACCAGCTCGCGCGCCATGTGCAGGAGCACGCCGCGCCGCCGCTCGCGCGCGCGGCGCCGGGCGGCGACTCGCCCCTCGCCCCCATCGTCGACCGCTGCCTGCGGCGCAACCCGACCGAGCGCTACGCCTCGGGCGACGAGCTGCGCCAGGCGCTCGAGCAGCTCGGGCGGCGCACCGCCGGCGCCCCCCTGCCGGCGGGCAACCCCTACCGGGGCCTGCGCCCCTTCGACGCCGACCACCGCGGGCTCTTCTTCGGCCGCAACGCCGAGGCGGGCGTCGTGCTCGACCGGCTCCGGTCGGAGCCCTTCGTGGTGGTGACGGGCGACTCGGGCGCGGGCAAGTCGTCGCTCTGCCGCGCGGGGGTGCTGCCGGCGGTGCGCGAGGGGGCGCTCGGCGGCGGCCGGGCCTGGTCGGTGCTCGCCTTCGCCCCGGGCAAGCGCCCGCTCGCGGCGCTCGCGACGGCCGTCGCCACGCTCCTGCGCGTAGACGCGGCGGAGCTCTCGCGCGCGGCGAAGACCGACCCGGCGGCCCTCGCCGACGCGCTCGGGCGGCACGTCGGCGAGGCGGGCGGGCTCTTGCTCTTCGTCGACCACGTCGAAGAGCTCTTGACCGTGAGCGACCCGCAGGAGCGCGACGCGGCGCAGGCGGCGCTCGCGGAGCTGGCGGGCGGGCGGCCGGGGCTGCGCGTGCTCGCGACGCTGCGGGCCGACTTCTTGACCCGCTTCGCCGCCCTGCCCTCGCTCGGCGAGGACCTCTCGCGGGTGCTCTACTTTTTGCGCCCGCTCTCGCCCGAGCACGCGCGCGAGGCGGTGGTGGGCCCGGCGGGGGCGACGGGGCTGCGCTTCGAGTCCGAAGACATGGTCGACGCGCTGGTGGCGGCGGCGACGCAGGCCGGCGGCCTGCCGCTGTTGCAGTTCGCGCTCGCCGAGCTGTGGGAGGCGCGCGACGAGGCGGCCGGGCTCATCCGC
>DASTPP010000105.1:0-39081 GCA_035762175.1 Polyangiaceae bacterium
GCTCGCGCCGGCTGCGCTTCCCCGAAGAGCGCGAGGTCGTCATCACCGACACCGTCGGGTTCATCCGCGACCTGCCCGAAGACCTCTTCGCCGCCTTCCGCGCCACCTTCGAAGAGGCCGCCGACGCCGACCTGCTCTTGCACGTCGTCGACGCCTCCGACCCCGCCCGCGGCGAGCACATTCGCACCACCGAGACGCTGCTCACCGAGCTCGAGCTCTCTGACTTGCCCCGCCTCGTCGTCTACAACAAGGCCGACCTCATCGCCCCCGGCGAGGGCGAGCGCCTCGTCGCCGGCCGCGCCAACGCCGCGCTCGTCTCGGCCCTGCACCGCGAGACCACCCGCGCCCTGCTCGACAAGATCGCCGCCCACCTCGCCGACCGCTGGCAGCAGGCCGAGCTCGCCCCGCCCACGCTCGCGGCCGGCTCGCTGCCCCAGCCGTCCGTCGCGGCCGACGGCGCCGCGCCCGCCCCCCCCGACCACCGCAGCACCCTCGACGAACTGCGCGGCCCCCGCCGGGGTCGCCGCGCGGCCGCCCGCGTCAGCACCGTGCTTTAGCGCGAGCGCCACGACACCCGGATCAGGGCGGCCTGTCTTTGGCGCGGGCGTCGGGCCGCCTGGGCTACGGCGACCTGGTGCTTTCGCGACGGCGCCAGGCCGCTCGGGTGCGGCAGCAGGCGTCGTTTTTTCGCGGGGGCCAGCCGGCGCGGGTTTTGCTTACCAAGCCTCGCCGGCGGCCTCGCAAGCTGCCTGCGGAACCATGCTAAAAAACGTTCGGGTTCAAGTAGGGGTGTTTTTTTGAACCCGCCCTTTGCGCGTCATGTCGCTCGGGCGGGGGTATTTTTTCACCCGCCGTCGGCGATCGAGCTCATGGTCCTTGGCCCGTTGAGAACGTCCTGGTGAGCTTGCAAGCTCGAGCAGGGGTGTTTCTGCGGCCATGTCGGGTGCTCTCGGCCTTGAGTGTGGGTATGCACGTCGTGTACCCTCGGCGGCCATGAGAGGCGTCGTTTTGCATCGTCGCGCCCTCGGGTGGCTTGCCTTGAGCTTGGCGGCGGTCGCTTGCCAAGAGGCAGAAGAAGACGTGGCGCCGGTCGAGGCGCCGCTTTGCACCGGCGAGGTCTCGCCGGGGCCCGCGCCGACGCGACGCCTCACCCGCTGGGAGTACAACAACACCGTCCGCGACCTGCTCGGCGACGAGACGCGCCCCGCCGACGCGTTCCCGGCCGACGAAGAGGCCCTCGGGTTTTCGAACAACGCGCTCGCCCTGACGACCTCGTCGACGCTGGTGCAGTCGTACATGCTGGCGTCCGAGGGGCTGTCCGAGCGGGCGACCGCGTCGCTGCCCGCGCTGCTGGGCTGCGACCCGGCGGCGGGCGAGGCCTGCGTCAAGCCCTTCGTCGCGTCGTTCGGGCGGCGGGCCTTCCGGCGGCCGCTCGCCGGCGACGAGGTCGAGGGCCTTCTCGGGCTCTACCGCGCGGCGAGCGCGGCGGGCGGGCCGCGCGAAGGGGTGCGCCAGATCATCGAGGCGATGCTCCAGTCGCCGCCCTTCCTCTATCGCCTCGAGCTCGAGGCGGCGCCCGAGGCCGGGGCGACCTCGCAGCCGCTCGGCCCCTGGCAGCTCGCCTCGCGGCTCTCGTACTTTCTGTGGGGCTCGATGCCCGACGACGAGCTCTTCGCCGCCGCCGACGCGGGGCGGCTCGGCACCCCCGACGAGGTGGCGGCGCAGGCGCGCCGCATGCTGGCCGACCCGAAGGCGCGCGAGCTGGTCCTGCGCTTCCACGAAGAGTGGCTCGACTACGACCGCGTGCTCAGCGTCGGCCGGGGCAAGAGCGCGCAGTACTTCCCCGGCTGGGCGCCCGAGTACGCGCCGCTCATGCTCGAGGAGGCCCGCGCCTTCGTCGGGCACGTCGTCTTCGACGACCCGGCGGGCGACCTCGCGACGCTCTTGACCGCGCCCTACACCTTCGTCAACGGGCCGCTCGGCGCCTTCTACGGCTTCGAGGGCGCGCCCGCGGGCGAGGCCTTCGCGCGCGTCGAGCCGGGCGGGCGCGCGGGCGTCCTGACGCTCGGCGCGCTGTTGGCCTTCCACGCGCACTCCGACCAGACCTCGCCCGTGCACCGGGGCCAGATGGTGCGCGAGCGCCTGCTCTGCGACCCGGTGCCGCCGCCGCCGCCCGAGTTCGACATCACGGTGCCCAAGGTCGACTCGGGCGCCACCGCGCGCGAGCGCTTCCGCGCCCACTCGCAGCAGCGCGTCTGCGCGGGCTGCCACGCGCTGCTCGACCCCGTCGGCTTCGGCTTCGAGAACTTCGACGGCGTCGGGCGCTACCGCGAGCTCGAGGCCGACGGCACGCCCGTCGACGCCTCGGGCAAGCTCACCGCGACCGACGTCGACGGCGACTTCGTGGGCGTGCCCGCGCTCGCCGCCGCCCTCGCCCGGAGCGACCAGGTGCGAGGCTGTTACGTCACGCAGTGGTTCCGCTTCGCGCAGGGGCGCGCCGAGACCGAGCAAGACCGCTGCTCGCTCGAGGCGCTGCGCTCGGCCTTCGACGCCGCCGGCGGCAACGTCCGCGAGCTGCTCGTCTCGATGACCCAGACCGACGCCTTCCTCTTCCGCCCGGCCGGGGGCGCGCCGTGAGCCGCCCCCGCCTGCCCCGCCGCGCCCTCCTGCGGGGCGCCGGCGGCGTGCTCGTCTCGCTGCCGCTCTTCGAGAGCCTCGGCTGCGACGGCCGGCGGGGCCCGGCCCCGGGCGCCTCCAGGTCGCGCCTCGCCTTCCCCAAGCGCTTCATCGTCGTCTACACGCCGAACGGCCAGTACGAGCCGCCCCCGACGCTCGACTTCGCCGGCACCACGTTCGAGCCGCTCGCGCCCTTCGTCCCGAAGCTCAACCTGGTGCGCGGGCTCGACATGTCGGTGCACGACGAGCCGCCCGGCGAGCCGCACCAGCAGGGCATGGCCTTCCTGACGGGGCGGCGGCTCAACGAGGGCACCTTCCTCGGCAGCGACTCGGCCTCGTACGCGGGCTGGGCGAGCGGCATCTCGGTCGACCAGGAGGTCGCCAAGGTGCTCTGCGTCGACACCCCCTACCGCTCGCTGCACCTCGGCGTCCAGTCGACGCTCTACGCCGGCACCGAGGTGCGCACCATCATCAGCTACGCCGGCTCCGACCAGCCCATCGCCAACGAGACGAGCCCCTTCGCCGTCTTCGACCGCATGTTCGCCCCCCTCGGCCCCGACGGCTCCGTCTCGGCCGAGCTGCGCGCGCGCCGCAAGTCGGTGCTCGACGTCGTCGGCAGGCAGTACGAGTCGGTCAACGCCCGCCTCGGCGCCGCCGACCGGCAGAAGCTCGAGCAGCACCTCGCCTCCATCCGCGACGTCGAGGGGCGGCTGAGCCGGCAGGGCTCCTTCGTCGCCGCGGGCTGCAAGCGGCCCGAGCTGGGCGAGCCCGCCTTCGACCTGAACGATCCGGCCAATTTTCCCCTCATCGGCAAGCTGCAGACCGACCTGCTCGTCATGGCGCTCGCGTGCGATTTGACGCGCGTCGCCACCTTGCAGTGGTCCTCGTCGGCCAACAACCGGCCCTTCCCCTTCCTGAGCTACAACGGCCAGCCCATCACCGGCGACGACCACCTGATGGGCCACTCGCCCGACTCGGACGTCGAGACCTGGGGCAAGCTCCGGGTCATCCGCCGCTGGTACCTCGAGCAGTTCGCCTACCTCCTGCGCAGCCTCGACTCCATCCAAGAGAGCGACGGCTCGACGATGCTCGACAACACCGCCGTCCTGCTCGGCAGCGAGCTCAGCCGCGGCAATACCCATAGCCACTCGAACATGAACTTCGTGCTGGCCGGCGGCGCCGCCGGCGCCTGGCGGACGGGCCGCTACCTCAACTACGAGGGCGTCGTGCCGCACAACAACCTGCTCGTCTCGATCCTCAACGGCATGGGCGTCGAGGGCACGACCTTCGGCGACCCCACCTACTGCACCGGGCCCCTCGCCGAACTCACCCCGACGGGCTAGCGCGCCCGCCCGGCGCCGGGGCGGGGCCGCAGGCGGCGTTTTTTCGCTGCGGCCTACCTGGCAGTCGGCCTCGCTCCAAAGCCTCGCCTTCGGCCCCGCCCCGGCGCCGGGCGGGCGCGCGAGCGATTACGATCGGCCCGGGGGGTCGAAGAGCGAGAGCTGGGCGCCGGCCGGCGGCGGGCGCCGGAAGGTGCTCGGGGCGTCGCCCCCGTCGGGAAAGTGCGTGGGCAGGCCGAGGCGCCGGGCGTGGGCCTCGAAGAGCGCGTGCAGCGCCTCGACGTAGTGCCCCTCGCCCCGCATGCGCGCGCCGAAGCGGGGGTCGTTGAGGCGGCCGCCGCGCGCCTCGCGCACGCGGGCGAGCACGCGCTTCGAGCGCAGGGGCAGGGCGCGCTCGAGCCGCGCCGTGAACACCTCGCGGGTCGAGCCCGGCAGCCGCAAGAGGCCCCGGCAGGCCCAGCGCGCGCCCGCGTCGCGCGCCGCCTCGAGCAGCGGGCCGAGGTCTTCGTCGTTCAGCCCGGGGATGATGGGCGCGACCATCACGCCGACCGGCAGGCCCGCCGCCGCGAGCCGCGCGACCGCCTTGAGGCGCCGCGCCGGAGTCGGCACGTGGGGCTCGATCGCGCGCGCCTTCGCCTCGTCGAAGAAGGGCACGCTGACGGCCACCGCGACCCGCGCCTCGCGGTGCAGGCGCGCGAGCAGGTCGAGGTCGCGCTCGACGAGCGCGCCCTTGGTGATGACGCAGACGGGGTTCCGGAACTCGGCGCACACCTCGAGGCAGCCCCGCGTCAGCCGGTACGACGCCTCGAGCGGCTGGTAGCAGTCGGTCACGCCGCTGAAGGCGATGGGCTCGCCCCCCCACGAGGGCGCGAGCAGCGCCGCGCGCAGGAGCTCGGGCGCCCGCGGCTTGACGACGAGCTTCGTCTCGAAGTCGGTGCCGGCGCCGTAGCCGAGGTGCTCGTGGCCGGGGCGGGCGTAGCAGTAGGCGCAGGCGTGAAAACAGCCCCGGTACGGGTTCACGCTCCACCGGAAGCCGACGTCGGGGCTTTCGTTTTTCGTCAGAATCGTGCGGCTGTGGTCTTCGTAGACCTCGGGCGCCGCCGCGGGGGGCTCGCCGAGGTACTCGACGCTCGAAGAGAGCCAGGGGTTGGGCGGGTTTTCGGCCGGGGGCAGGGGCATCGGGTGCTCAGACGTTCAGTATGCCGGGCGGGCGCCGGGGGGGCAATGCGCCGGGGCCCGTCGGCGGAAGCGGCCCGGGCGTTCGGGGGCGCCCCAAAGCACGCAACCCGGGCGCGCCGCGGCCGAAGGGAGGGTATGACCCCCAAGAAACGCCGCCCGGCCGCCTCGCTCTGGCTGGCCCTGCTCGCCGCGCCCGCTTGCCACGTCGTCCGCGACGACGCGCCCGCCCTGCTCGCGCAGGGCCGCTACGAAGACGCCCTCGACGCGCTGCGGGCGCGCGAGGCCGACGCGCGCTCGCTCGAGGGCCCCGAGCGGGCCCGCTACGCGCTCTACCGCGGCCTCGCGCACCTGGCGCTCGGTGACGGCCCGGCGGCCGGGCGCTGGCTCGGCGAGGCCAAGGCCTGCTTCGACGCCGACCCGCGCTGCCTGAGCGAGGCCGACGCGGGCCGGCTCGAGGGAGCGTGGCGCGGCATGGGGCGGGGGTTCTGACGCGGGGCGGCGGGGCCTTGTGCCTTGGGGGGCCCCGCGTTCCGTCGTAGGGTTCGGCCATGACCGGTCGTCATCCCGTACGCGCCGCGCGCGGCAGCGCGCTCTCGTGCAAGGGCTGGGTGCAAGAGGCCGCCTTGCGCATGCTCTGCAACAACCTCGACCCCGAGGTCGCCGAGCGCCCCGACGAGCTCGTGGTCTACGGCGGCTCGGGCAAGGCCGCGCGCTCGTGGCAGGCCTTCGAGGTCATCGCGCGCGAGCTGCGCTCGCTCGAGAACGACGAGACCTTGCTCGTGCAGTCGGGCAAGGCCGTGGGGCGCTTCCGCACGCACGAAGACGCCCCCCGCGTGCTCATCGCCAACTCGAACCTGGTGGGCCGCTGGGCCACGTGGGACGAGTTCCGCCGCCTCGAGGCGCTCGGGCTCACCATGTTCGGCCAGATGACCGCCGGCTCGTGGATCTACATCGGCACGCAGGGCATCTTGCAGGGCACCTACGAGACCTTCGTCGCCGCGCGCGCGGCCTTCGAGGCGCGGGCGGGGCGGCCGGCGCGCTGGTTGCTCACGGCCGGGCTCGGGGGCATGGGCGGCGCGCAGCCGCTCGCCGCCGCCATGGCCGGGCTCGGCTCGGTCAGCGTCGAGATCGATCCCTCGCGCATCGCCCGCCGCCTCGAGACGCGCTACGTCGACGAGCGCATCGACGACCTCGGCCGCGCCGTCGCCGCCGCGCGCGAGAGCGCCGAGGCGGGCCGCCCCCGCTCGATCGCGGTCTGCGCCAACGCCGCCGACGTCTACCCCGAGCTCGTGCGGCTCGGCCTCGTGCCCGACCTGGTCACCGAGCAGACCGCGGCGCACGATCCGCTGAACGGCTACGTGCCGAAGGGCCTCTCGCTCGACGCGGCCGCCGCCCTGCGAACGAGCGACCCGGCCGGCTACGTCGCGCGCGCCAAAGAGGGCATGGCGCTCGAGCTCGAGGCGATGCTCGCGATGAAGGCCGCGGGGGCCGAGGCCTTCGACTACGGCAACAACATCCGCGCGTGCGCCGTCGAGGCGGGCTGCGCGCGGGCCTTCGAGATCGTGGGGTTCATCCCCGCGTACATCCGGCCGCAGTTCTGCACCGGGCGCGGGCCCTTCCGGTGGGTGGCGCTCTCGGGCGACCCGGCCGACATCGCCACGACCGACGCCATCCTGCTCGAGCGCATCCCCGACCGGCCGGCGCTCCGGCGCTGGGTCGAGATGGCGCAGGCGCGCGTCGCCTTCCAGGGCCTGCCGGCGCGCATCTGCTGGCTCGGCTACGGCGAGCGGGCCGAGGTGGGCCTCGCCTTCAACGAGGCGGTGCGCTCGGGCCGGCTCAAGGCCCCCGTCGTCATCGGCCGCGACCACCTCGACTGCGGCTCGGTCGCCTCGCCCTACCGCGAGACCGAGGCGATGAAAGACGGCAGCGACGCCATCGCCGACTGGGCCGTCTTGAACGCCCTCGTCAACACCGCCGCGGGCGCCTCGTGGGTCAGCTTCCACCACGGCGGCGGCGTCGGCATCGGCAACTCGCTGCACGCCGGCATGGTCGTCGTCGCCGACGGCTCCGACGGCGCGCGCCGGAGGCTCGAGCGCGTGCTGACGAGCGACCCGGGCATGGGCGTCCTTCGCCACGCCGACGCGGGCTACGACGACGCCGCCGAGTTCGCCGACCGGCACGGCGTCGCCGTGCCGCACCGGCGCTGAGGCCGGGCCCGGGCGCCCCCGCGACCCCGGGCGACGAGCGCGGCCCCCGACGCGGCCGGGGGCCCGCCCCGGGGCCGCCGCCGGCCCGCGGGCGCCGCGCTCAGATCTCGCCGAAGAGGTCTTTCATGCGCGACTCGAGCGCGACGGCGATCTTGTACAGGCTGGGGATGGACGCCGACGACTCGGCCCGCTCGATCTGCGAGAGCAGCGAGACCGAGAGGCCCGTGCGCTTGCTCATCTGCTTGAGCGTGAGCGAGCGCTCTTTGCGAAGGTTGCGGATGGTGTCGCCGATGATGCGGTGCAGCTCTTCCTCGGGCGTGCGCGAGAAGCCCTTGCGCTTCATCACCCGGCTGATGGCCTCGCGCAGCTCTTCGACCTGGAAGGGCTTCTTGATGTAGTCGACCGCGTCGAGCTGCATGCCCGCCACCGCCGACTCGAGGTTCGGGTAGCCGGTGAAGAGAATGACGGCGATGTCCGAGTCTTGCTTGCGGATGGTGCGCAAGAGCGAGATGCCGTCGATTTCCGGCATCATGACGTCCAAGATGACGAGGTGGTAGTCTTCGCGGCGCAGCTCCTCCTCGGCCTTGCGCGGGTCGGTGAGGGTCTGGACGACGAAGCCGTCTTTGTCGAGCAGGGTCTTGACGTATTCGCAGATGGCTTCGTCGTCGTCGATCACGAGTATCCGCAGCGAGGGCATCTGGACGGGCATGGTGGGTCTCGCAAAAGGGGGGGTGTTTCCAGTCACACTAAAACCAGTGCGGTCCCAGGGTCAAACCCTATGCGCCGGGCCTCGCGCAGGGCCGGGTTTGGGGCTAGGGTGGCGGCCAATGGCTTCGGCGGTTCGGGGCGCGCAGGCGGCCCCCCGGCGCCCGAGGGCGCCAGAGCGCGTTCGCGAGGGTTGTGTCCTTCGTGGGGGCCCCGCCCGAGGTGCGTGAGGTGCGTAAGGGTGCGATAAACGCTCGCGCGAAGGGGGCGCCGTGAACGAAGGCGTCGACCGGGCGAGAGACGAGTTCTTCGCCGAGGCGCAAGAGATCCTCGAGACGCTCTCGCGCGATCTCTTGTCGCTCGACGACCGGCTGCGGGCGGGCGAGGGCGACCCCGAGCAGATCAACGACGTCTTCCGCGGGGTGCACACGCTGAAGGGGCTGGCGGGGCTCTTCGGCGCGCGGCGCATGAGCGTCCTGTCGCACGAGCTCGAAGACCTGCTCGACGAGCTGCGCCTGGGCAAGCGCCCGCTGACGCGCGACACGCTCGACCTGCTCTTCGAGGCGATCGAGGTCTACGGCAAGCTCTTGCACCTCGAGAAGGCGGGCGACCGGGGCGCGGCGCCCGAGCTCGACGCGCTGCTCGCGCGGCTCGGGGCGGCGACGGGGTCGGCGGGGCCCTCGGCCGAGGGCTCGGCGTCGGGGGCGTACGACCTCGACCCGAACCTGCTCGCGGTGCTGACCGAGTACGAAGAGCACCGGCTGCGCACGAACCTGCAGAACGGCTCGACGCTCTACCGGCTGCACGCGCGGTTCCGGCTCGCGTCGATCGACCAAGACCTCGACGATCTGAAGGCGAAGGCGCGCGGGCTCGGCGAGATCATCACGTACCTGCCGACGGGCGAGGGGGGCGACGCCGAGTCGATCGACCTCGACGTGCTGCTGGCGTCGAAGGCGACGGCCGACCAGGTGCGCGAGGCGCTGGGCGCGGGGCTCATCATCGAGGCGATGGCGCGGCGGCCCTTGCCCGACCCGCCGGGGCGGGCGTCGGGCGGGGCGCTGCCGCCGCCCTCGCCGCCGCCGTCCGAGCCCCCGCCGCCGCCGCCGCCCCGGCTGAGCGACCTGCCGCCGCCGCCGGCGCGCCCGGGGCCGCTCTCGGTGCCGGCGCCGGCGCCGGCGCGGGCCGCGCCGGCCGAGGCGCTCGAGGCGCCGGGGCGGCCGGGCGAGGCGGCGCGGGCGGGCGAGGGGGGGGCGGCGGTGGCCCCGGCCGGGGGCGGGGGCGGGTCGCTGCGCTCGGTCAGCCAGACGGTGCGGGTCGACATCCGCAAGCTCGACCACCTGATGACCATCGTGGGCGAGCTCGCGATCGTGCGCTCGTCGCTCGCGCGCCTGACCGAGCGGGTGCGCGCCAGCGGCGCGATGCGCGAGGTCGGCTTCGAGCTGCACCGGCTGCAGCGCTCGTTCGAGCGGCAGCTCGGCGCCATGCAGGACGGCATCCTCGAGGTGCGCATGGTGCCGATCGGGCAGATCTTCAGCAAGCTCGAGCGCGTGGTGCGGCAGGCGGGGCGCGAGGCGGGCAAGCAGCTGAACCTGGTCATCACCGGCGGCGACACCGAGGTCGACAAGCTGATCGTCGAAGAGCTGAGCGACCCGCTCGTGCACATCGTGCGCAACAGCATCGACCACGGCATCGAGCCGCGCGACGACCGGCTGCGGGTGGGCAAGCCCGAGGCGGGCACGATCGCGATCAACGCCTTCCAGAAGGGCAGCCACGTGCTCATCGAGCTCGAAGACGACGGCCGGGGCATGGACCCGAACCGCCTGCTGCGGGTCGCGGTCGAGCGGGGCTTTCTGCCCGAGCGCGAGGCGCTCGAGCTCGGCCCGAAAGAGATTCTGAACCTCATCTTCTTGCCCGGCTTCACGACCAAGAGCTCGCCCGACATGCTGGCGGGCCGGGGCGTCGGCATGGACATCGTGCGGACGAACATCGCCCGGCTCGGCGGCGTCATCGACGTGCACAGCGAGCTCGGCATCGGCACGAAGATGACCATCACGCTGCCGATCACGCTCGCCATCTTGAGCGTGCTCATCGTCGAGGTCGCGGGCCAGGCCTTCGCGCTGCCGCTCTCGCACGTGCAGGAGGCGCTCGTGTTCGACGAGCGCGGGGTGCGGGCGATCGACGGCCGCGAGACGATGACGATGCGCGGGGCGACGTTGCCGCTCGTGCGGCTCGGCCGCCTCTTCGGGCTCGAGCGCGGGGGCGGCGAGGGGCGGGGGCGGGGCTTCGTCGTGGTGGTGAACTCGCACACCCGGCGCCTGGGCATCGTGGTCGACCGGCTCGAGGGCCAGCAGGACATCGTCATCAAGCCGCTCGGCGCCTCGCTGCGCCGGGTGCGGGGCTTCGCGGGCGCGGCGGACCTGGGCGACCAGCGGGTGGGCCTGGTGCTCGACGCGCCGGCCATCCTCGAGGAGGCGCTGGCCGGGGCCGATCTGGGCAAGGCGTCGCTCCTGGGGCGGGCTTAATTAAGATCCGGCCCCGGGGCGCGGCCGGCGGGCGGAGGGTAAGAACCGGCAAGATCCGGCCTCGGGGCGCGGCCAGCGGCCGGCGGGCACGGCTGGGGCCGGCGGCGGGCGCGGCGGGGGGCCCCGGCGGGCGCGGCGGGGGCCCCCGGCCGTGGGCGATGCGGCGAGGGGCGGCAGCGTGCGATGCAGCGGGGGCCCGGGGGTGGGCGCGGCGGTGGCCCCGGGGGCGGGCGATGTGGCGGGGGGCCCCGGGGGCGGGCGTGGCGGGGGCCCCGGCGGCGGGCGACGCGGCGGCCCGCCTATGGTAGAACGGACCTCGTGGCGGACCTCGTGCGGGCGAACGAACCTGCCCTTCGGCGCGCGAGCGCGGGCGGCGGGGCGCTCACCGAGTATTTGTCGTTCCGGCTGGGCGACGAGCTGTTCGCGCTGCCGCTGCGCAACGTCCAAGAGCTGTACCCGTACAAGCCGCTGACGTACGTGCCGCGCGCGCCCGAGGACGTCATCGGCATCTTGTTCGTGCGCGGCCTGCTCGTGACGGTCATCGATCTGCGGCGCCGGCTGCGGCTGACGCCCGCCGACGAGCGCGCGCGCGGGCGCATCTTGCTGGTGCCGGGGCCGGAGGGCGAGACGTTCGGGCTCTTGGTCGACGAGGTCGAGCAGGTCTACCGCCTCGCCGAGTCGGAGGTCGAGGCGGCGGCGAACGTGCTCGGGGGCAACACGGCCGAGTACGTGGCGGGCATCGGGCGGCGCGACGACCAGGTGATCGTGCTGCTCGCCCTCGGGCCCCTGCTGGCGGCGGGCCGATGACCGAGTCGCGCGCGCGCTCCGGGCCGCAAAAGACCCTGGTGGGCTTCGAGCTGGGCGACGTACATTACGCCGTCGACATTGCGCGCGTGATGCAGATCGTCAAACCCCTGCCGATGACGGTGCTGCCCCGCATGCCCGAGGGGCTCGTCGGGGTTTGTGAGTACCGGGGCATCGTGACGGCGGTGGTCGACCTGCGGACCCACTTCGGGCTCGAGCCGAAGCCGGTGACGCGCCAGACGAAGTGGCTGGTGCTCGACGTGAGCGGCCGGCCGCTGGCGCTGGTGGTCGACGGGGTGACCGACGTGTTCGGCGCGCCGGGCGAGCCCTTGCGGGCGCCGCCCTCGTTCGGGGTCGAGCGGCAGGGCATCTTGGGGGTGGCGTCGCACGGCGCGCGCATGACCTTCGTGCTCGACACGGGGCGCTTCCAGGCGCTGGCGCAGATGCCGCAGTCGATGTCGGTGCCGCGGCTGAGCGGCGCCTCGCCGCCGGTGGGGGCCGGCTCGAGGTCGTGAGCCCCCGGCGCGCCGCCCCCGCCTCGTCGGTGCAGGCGCCCGACGCGGCCGAGATGCGCCAGCTCGCCGAGGTCTTCCGGCAGGAGGCCGGGCTCGTCTTCGCCGACGACTCGGGCTTCGTGCTCGAGCGGCGGCTGCGCGAGCGGGTGGCGGCGCTGGGGCTGCCCTCGTTCGCGCACTACGTCGACTACCTGCGCTACGACCCGGGCGGGGCGCGCGAGCTCGAAGAGGCGCTCGAGCTCGTCACGACGCACGAGACGTACTTCTTCCGCGAGGAGTACCAGCTGCGGGCCTTCCGCGACGAGGTGGTGCCGCGGCTGCGGCAGCTCGCCGGCGCGCGCCGGCGCCTCTCGGTCTGGAGCGCGGGCTGCGCGACGGGCGAGGAGGCCTACACGGTGGCGATGCTGCTCGCGCACGGGGCGCTGCCGCCGGGCTGGCAGGCGCGCGTCCTCGGCAGCGACCTGTCGCGCCGCTGCGTCGCCGCGGCGCGCCGGGCGGTCTACGGGCCGGCGGCCTTCCGCTGCGTGCCCTTCGAATTCCGCCAGCAGTACTTCGCCGAGACCGCCGAGGGCACGGCCGTTTCGCCCCCGATCCGGGCGATGTGCTCGTTCGTCCAGCTGAACTTGCTCGACCGCGACCGGCTCGCGGTGGTAGGTCGGGTCGACGCCATCTTCTGCCGCAATGTGCTCATCTACCTCGACCAGGAGGCACGGCGCCGGGTGCTCGACAACGTCTACGAGTGTCTCTTGCCGGGCGGCTTTCTGATGCTCGGCCACTCCGAATCGCTCCTGCACGTGCCGAGCGGCTTCGAGCCGGTGCGCCTGCGCGACGACCTCGTCTACCGAAAGCCCGAGGGCGCCCAGGCGCGCCGGGGGGGGGCGCCATGAGCGAGACCGGCGAGCCCAAGCGCATCCGCGTGCTCATCGTCGACGACTCGGCCTACAACCGCAAGCACATCGCCGACATCTTGAGCTCGAGCGGCGAGATCGAGGTGGTGGGCAAGGCGGGCGACGGCGAAGAGGCCCTGCGCCTCGCGACCCAGCTCAAGCCCGACGTCATCACGCTCGACCTCGAGATGCCGCGCATGGACGGCTTCACCTTCCTGCGCATCATCATGGCGCGCCAGCCGACGCACGTCATCGTGGTCTCGAGCTACAAGCAGACCGAGAACACGCTCAAGGCGATCGAGCTCGGCGCGCTCGACTTCGTGAAGAAGCCGAAGAGCCAGCTGTCGCCGGACGTGACCGAGATCCGCGCCGAGCTCTTGCAGAAGGTGCTGATGGCCCCGAAGGCGCGCGTGCGGCGGGCGCCGCCCCCGCGCGCCGCGCTGCCCTCGCTGCCCCAGGCGCCGCAGGCGCCCGCGCTGACCCAGGTGCACCCGCGCGTGGTCGTCGGCATCGCCTCGAGCACGGGGGGCCCGACGGCGCTGCTCGACATCTTCGGGCGGCTGCCGCGGCTGCCGGCGGCGCTGCTCATCGCGCAGCACATGCCCGACAAGTTCACGCGCACCTTCGCCGAGCGGCTCGACCGCAAGTGCCGCGAGAACCGCGACGAGAGCAAGGTGGCCTTCCGCGTGTCCGAGGCGCAGGACAACGACCCGGTGCTCGCCGGCACGGCGTTCGTCTGCCCCGGCCGCCAGTGCATGGAGCTGATGGCCCTGCCGAACAACGAGTACCGCCTGCGCACGGGCTCGCCGAGCGGCTCGGACCGCTACGTGCCGAGCGCCGACCGCCTCCTGCGCAGCGTGGCGGCGGTGGCGGGGGCGCGCTCGGTGGCCGTCGTGCTGACGGGCATGGGCGACGACGGCGTCGAGGGGGCGCGGGCGGTGCGCGACGCGGGCGGGGTGGTGCTGGTCGAGAGCCCCGAGAGCGCCGTGGTCTTCGGCATGCCGGGGGCGGTCGTGCGCGCGGGGCTCGCGCACCACGTGCTCTCGCTGCCGGCGATCGTCGACTTCTTGAGCTCGCACGTGCCGCTCTGACGCGGGCCGGCGGGCGGGGGCCGCGGGGGCGGGCCGGGGCCGCCAAAGGCCGCGCCGGCCGGGCTTCGACGCGCTGCGTGGTCGGCCCCGGCGTTGAAGGGCGCGGAAAGGTCCGTTAGAAGGGGCTACCAGAAGGCGGCTCGAGCCCGCCGAAGACTGGCGCCGCCGCAGGCACGCGGCCGCGCGGCGCCCCCCCCCGCACGGAGCCACGGACCATGAGCAGTGACGCGACGGCCGCACCGGTCGAGACCCCGCCCACCGACAGGCACGCCTACTCGTTCTTTCAGACCATTCAGAGCTACCTCGACCAGGCGGCGGACGCCATCAAGCTCGAGCCCTACGTCCGCACCATTCTGTCGCAGCCGAAGAACGAGATCATCGTCAACTTCCCCGTCAAGATGGACGACGGCACCGTGCGGCTCTTCAAGGGCTACCGCGTGCAGCACTCGAACATCACGGGGCCCTTCAAGGGGGGCATTCGCTACCACGAGGGCGTCACGCTCGACGACTGCAAGGCCCTCGCGGCCATGATGACCTGGAAGTGCTCGCTCATGCGGCTGCCCTACGGCGGCGGCAAGGGCGGCGTGAAGTTCAACCCGCGCAACGTCTCGCGCGACGAGCTGCAGCGCATCACGCGCCGGTTCTTCCACTCGCTCGGCAACAACATCGGGCCCGACTTCGACATCCCCGCGCCGGACGTCGGCACCAACGGCCAGATCATGGCGTGGGCGATGGACACCTTCGCCAACACCGTCGGGCACGTGAACAAGCAGGCCGTCAAGGGCGTGGTCACGGGCAAGCCCGTCGCCTCGGGCGGCACGCTCGGGCGCGACAAGGCCACGGGCCAGGGCGTCGTGCACTGCGTGACCGAGTGGGCGCGCGACCGCAACTTCGACCTCGAGGGCGCCACCATGACGGTGCAGGGCTTCGGCAACGTCGGCTCGCACCTCGCCGTCATCCTGTCGCGCCTGGGCGTCTCGACGGTGGCCGTCGGCGACCACAGCGGCTACCTGTTCAACCCCGAGGGCTTCAACGCCCACAAGCTGCAAGACTGGGTCGCCGACCACGGCAGCATCGCCGGCTACCCGGCGGGCAAGAGCATCTCGCGCGACGAGTTCTTCTCGGTCAAGGCCGACATCTTCGCGCCCGCCGCGCTCGAGAACCAGGTCGGCGTGCGCGAGGCGAAGATGCTCGACGTCAAGCTCGTGGCCGAGGGCGCCAACGGCCCGCTGACGCCCGAGGGCGAGCGCGTGCTCGAGTCGCGCGGCATCGACATCCTGCCCGACGTGCTCGCCAACTCGGGCGGCGTCACCGTCAGCTACTACGAGTGGGTGCAGAACAAGCGCAGCGAGTCGTGGTCGCTCGAAGAGGTCGACGCCAAGCTCGAGCGCGGCATGAAGCGCGCCTACGCCGACGTGACCGGCATGGCCCGCGCCCGCAAGCTGCCGATGCGCGTCGCCGCCTACGCCGTGGCGCTCGAGCGCATCCAGTCGATTTACCGCGAGCGCGACATCTTCCCCTGAGGCCGCCGCGCGCCGGCCGCCCCCGGGCGGGCCTCGCTCAGGGGCCGGCGCCCCCGGCGGCCGGGCGGGGGGCCCGAAGGCGCAGCGCCGCCGCCACGACGGCGGGCAAGACCGCCGCGACGAGCAGGCCGCTCTCGCCGAGCCAGGGCCAAAGGCGGGGCTTGACCGCCGGGTTGAAGCAGGCCTGCGTCAGCGCGTTCCAGGCGGCGTGCGCCAGCACCGCCGGCCAGACGCTGCCCGTCGTCAGCCGCAGGTGCCCGACGAAGACGCCGTAGGCGGTCGCCACCGGCACGAACACCAGCGCCGCGGCGGCGGGCGCGCCGGCGCCGGGGCCGTAGGCCCCCGCCACGATCAACGGCACGTGCCACAGCGCCCAGACGAGGCCCGAGGCGAGCAGCGGCCTCGGCACGCCCGCTTCGACCATGCGCGGCAACAGGTAGCCCCGCCAGCCGACCTCTTCGCCCGCCGCGAGCGGCACGAAGAAGGCCGTCACGACCGTGAGCGACAGGAGCGCCGTCCACGCGAAGTGCAGGCGCGGGTCGCCGAGCGACGGGAACGGCGCCGGCAGGCGCGCCGGCGCGAAGTCGACGAGCCCGGCCGCCCACGCGCCGCCGTACGCGACGGAGCACGCGGCGAGCGGCACCCCGAGGGCGGCCGCCGCCGCGCGGCCGAAGCCCCGGCCGAGCCGGAACGAGACGTCGGCGAAGCCCTCGCGGCGGGCGAGTCGGGCCGCGGCGGACGCGACCGCGGGCACGAAGATGAGGGCCGTGTGCTGCCGCCGCGCCACCCACAGCCAGTAGCCGAGCGCGCTGAGCGGCAGGAGGATGGCGAAATAGAGCGCCAGGCCCCTGGCCGCCTCGCGCTCGTCGCGTCGTGATCTCGGCATGGCTCGGCGGGGCACGCCGCCGGCCCTCGCCGGGCCATTGTAAGGGCCCCGCCCGCCGCGCCGTCGACCTTCTCGCGGCCGTCCGGCGGGCGGCCCCGCCCGCGCCCGCCGTCGCCGCGCCGCCGCCAGGCTCCGCCGCGGGCCTCGTCACGGGGCCCGCCCGTGCCCCGTCGCGGGCCGTGCTAGGGGGCCGCCCATGCTCCGTTCTCGCGCCCTGCCGGCGTTGCTCGCCGGGCTCTTCGCGTGCGACCCGGCCGCCGCCCCGGCGCCCGCGTCGCCCCCCGCCCCGGCGCCCGCGTCGTCCCCCGCCCCGGCGCCGGCCGCAGGCGCGGGACGCCGAACGCGCCGCGCGTTTCGGACGTCAGCGACGTTTGCCCAGGAGCCGCCCAGCCGCCCAGTTCACCCTGGGCGGCGCGCCTCGGGTCGCGTTCCTGGTCGCAACAAGCCCGGTCGGTAGAACGGCCGGGCCACCCCGGCGGGGTCGTTCGGTCGCGCCATAGAGCGCTTGGGCCACCCCTCAGGGGTCACGGTGCCGCTCTCGAGAGCGGTTGGGCCACCCCTCAGGGGTCCTTTTTTGCCTCTTTTTTGAGTGTGCCAGCCTTCGAAGGGCCTCGCGAGCGGTCGAGCTGCCTGTTGGCACAACCCCGGCCGACCCTCGAGGAGCGTCCCAGGTGGGTGCGCTCAAGCCATGGTGGGGTAGAGTCGTGCGCCATGGGCTCATTCGGCAGGAGGCAACGGCGCTCGCAGGGGCGCAAGCCGCAGGTTCGTGAGGTGCTGGGTACGTTCAAGGCGCGCCACTTCGAGCCCTTCGTGCGCTCGACCGGCGAGGCGGTGACGGCCGAGGTTCTCGACCCGTGCTTTTACCCTTCGCCCGCCGAACGCGATTGGCTGGTCGAGCGCCTGCGCCACGACGTCGGGCTGGTGGCCGAGCTCGGCGAGACCGACTTCGTTCGCTACGTCGAGGTCGTCGTCACCGCCCAGGGCCGGGTGGCGCTCGTCATGGCCGAGCCGCTGAGCGCGGCGTCGCTGACGTCGTACCTGAGGGCCCTGGGCGGGCGGGTGCTTCCGCCGTTGGCGTACGTCATCACGCGGCGCGTGCTGACCGCGCTCGGAGAGCTGCACGGCCTCGGCCTCGTGCATCGCGCGCTCTCGACCGACACGATCATGCTGGGGGGGGCCAACGGCGAGAGCGTGAGGGTCTTGGACGCCGGCCTCGGCGACGCGCTGTTCGAGGCGTCGTTGCGTTCGCCCGAGGCGCGCGGGCACGTGCCGGGGGTGCTGCACTACCTGGCGCCCGAGCAGTATTCGGCGTTGCCGGTCGACGGGCGAGCCGACCTCTACGCGGCGGGCGTCATCTTTTACGAGATGCTCGCCGGGCGACACCCCCTGTTCGACGACGATCGGGGGCTCACCTACCACCCGGGGGCCCGCAGGCGCATGGTGGCCGGCGAAGGGTTCTTCCCCCTCGGCCACTTCGCCCCCGAGTACGCCGGCTCGCGCGTCGAGTGGGTCTTGGCCCGGGCGACGTCGCCTTTTGCGCATCTACGGTTTCAAACGGCGCAAGAGCTCTTCGGCGCGCTCGACGAGCTGTGGGTCGACTTCATGGGCCCCGACGAGCTACCGCTCGAAGAGCGGCTCCGGCGCGCGGCCGACGGCGAGCCGCTGCAGCTGACCGAGCGCGACATCGAGCGCATCAAGGCGGGCGAGATCGAGCTGGTCAAAGGCGATCTCGCCACGCTCACGCCGGGGCGGCTGGATGTGTTGAGCGTCACCCACGAACCGGGGGCGGGGGGCCCGGGTGACACCGGGGGCGGGGGGCCGGGGTGACGCCGGGGGCGGGGGCCGGGGTGACGCCGGGGGCGGGGGCGCGCGCTGAGGGCCGGGCGCCGGCCCGGGCGGTCGCCGCCTCGTCGCGGGCTTGGGCGGGGCGACGTTGGCGCTGCATCGCGTGGCCCTCGACGGCACGGGCGCGCGCGTGCTCGGGCGCGTGGCCGTGGCCAACGGCACGTCGTACCGGGCGCAGTCGCTGCGGCCGGCGCACCTGGCCTTCGGCGGCGGCTTCGTCTACTTCAGCGACCAGGGCACGCTGACGGGCGACGTCGAGGCTGCGATCAACCCGCGGCTCGAGGGGGTGCGCGGTCAGGCCGACGGGGCGGTCTACCGGCTGCCGCAGTGAGGGGGCGGGGGCGAGGGCGGCGGCCGAAGAGCCGTCGCCTACCCCGGCGCCCCAGCCGGCGGGGCCTGAGCGCGACGTCAGCGGGGCCTGAGCGCGACGTCGGCGGGGCCTGAGCGCGACGTCGGAAGCGGGCCGCGTGAGGCCGCGAAGCGTTCGGGCCGCGCCCTCAGCCCGGGCTGCGCAGCTCGACCGGCGGCACGAGCGCCTCGGCGCCGAAGAGCGAGAGTTGCATCCAGGGCTCGGCGACGCCGCCGGTCAGGCGCGTCAGCATGCGTTGGGCGTGGCGGTTCAGGCGCATCAGCTCGCGCGCGCGGGCGGTGGTGACGAGGGGGGGCTCGACCCGCCACTCCCAGAGGGTCGAGCGGTCGGGGCCGATGACGGGCCGCAGCCACTCGTGCCACTCGAAGGCGGCCGCCTCGCTCATGGCCGCGCGCACGAGGTCGACGAAGGCGGGGGTGATGCTCGCGGGGGCGGCGATGGCGCGCGCCAGGGGGGGCGCGGCGACGAACGGGCCGCCGCGCAGCCACTCGGCGCAGGCCTCGGCGAGCACCGAGCGCACGACGCGGTCGAGCGGCGAGCGCTCGGTGAGCGGGGGCAGGGGGCGGGGGGCGGGGGTCTTCGCGCGGGCGAGCAGCGGCTCGGCGGCGAAGGCGTCGCAGCGCACGTCGGCGTGCACGTGGTACTGCAGGGCGGCGACGACGCGCTGGGCGACCGAGACGGGGGTGCCCGGGGGCAGCTCGACGCCGAGGCCCTCGGGGCCCACCTCGAAGAGCACGGGCTTGGCGACGCCGAGGTCGACCGCGCGCACGTGGTAGGTCGAGCCCTCGACGTGCTCGGGCAGGCCCCAGAGCCGGAAGGGCTCGCCGCCGCCGAACAGGCGCCCGATCGCGCGGGCGGGGTCGCCCCCGGGCCAGGGCACCGGCACCCAGATGCGCACCGGGCCGAGCGACGACGACTCGAGCGCCGCGGCCGTCGCGGCGTGGTCGGACAGGACCACGCGCAGGACGCGCTCGAGCTGCTCGAACGAGTTGCCCGACGAGGTGAACTTGCCGTTGTGGAAGACCTCGGTCAGCGCGAACGCCTCGGGCGGGCCGACGCGCACGCGCACCGAGTAGACGCTGGTGGCGCCCGGCAGCACCTCGCTCTTGCGGAGGCGGTCGAGCGTCTCGGCGGCCGAGGGCGCCCAGAAGCGCAGCGTCACCAGGTCGACCTCGTCGCCCTTGCTCTCGTCGTCGCCGCCGCGCAGCTCGCGCCGGTCGTGGCGCAGCGAGAAGAGCACCATCTTGCCCTCGACCCGCCCGGCGAGCGCCTCGAGCGTCGCGGGCAGGAGGTACGTCGGCTCGAGCAGCGGCGTCGCGTGCGCCAGCGCCTCGTGCAGCCGGTCGGCCTCTTTGACGTTGGCCGTCGTGTGCAGCCGGAAGTACGCCCGGTCGCTCGTGTCGAGCCACGCCGTCAGGTCGCCCTGCGCGATCGTGAGCAGCTCGGGGTCGCGGCAGGGGCGCGCCTCGAAGCCCACCTTCGCGCCGACCTCGGCGAGCGCCGCCAGCGGCTGCCGCGCCATCTCGCCCTGGGCTTGCAGCACGTACGTCTTGAGCGCCGTGCGCCCCTCGTCGGCCTCGTCGGGGCCGACCGGCGGCCGCACGGCCGCCGACACCATCTGTCGCTCGAGCAGGGTCGCCAGTTCGCTTCGAGAGTGAATTACGGCCATCGCGCGACCACCCTAGCGCGGGCGCGGCGCCGGGCCCAACTATCCGATCGCGCGCCCCGGGCCCCGCCGCTCGCCGCGCCGCCGCCGGCCCCTCGCGCCCCGCCGCTCGCCGCCGCGCCCGCCGGCCCCGCGCGCGCCGGCCACGCCCGGCCCCCCTCGGCTCGCAGCGCTGGCGCGGAGGGGGCCTCGGCCCGCAGCGCCGGCGCCGTGGCCGCCCCGGGCCCGGCGCCCGCGCCGCCCGCCCTCGCGGGGGGCGCGGCCGGCCCCGCCCCGCGCCGCCGCGGCCCGCCCGCCGCCCTCAGGGGGTGCGGCGGAAGACGAACCAGCGCAGCTCGACCGGCGGGTCGGCGTTGTCGGGCATCGTCATGATGTCGCGCCCGGTCGCCCAGTTGATGTACCAGCCGGTGGGCGGCCAGTCGGCGGCGGGGACGAACTTCTTTTCGTACTCCATCACCGACTCGTCGGACACGAGCTCGAAGGGCAGCCCGCGGATGGCGGCGGCGAAGTCTTGCCGGGTGAAGGTCGAGGACCACACCGCCTCGGAGTATTCGCGCACGATCTGCTCGAGCTCGTAGTCTTCGTCGCTGACGAAGGTGTTGCAGACGACGCAGCCGCCCGGCGCCATCGCGGCCCCGAGCCGCTCGAAGAGCGAGCGCAGCTGCGCCACCGACCGGAAGTGCGTGAGCACCTCGGAGATGACGACGACCTTGTAGTAGTTCTGCTTCTCGGACAGGTCGGCCGTGTGCACGTCGGCGTTGATGATGTTGACCTTGAGCTTATCTTTCTCGGCCGCCTCGCGGATGATGTCGGTGAACGAGGCCGTCATCTCGAGCGCGTCGACGGGGTGGCCGATGCGCGCGAGCGGCAGCGAGTTGCGCCCCGTGCCCGCGCCGATGTCGAGCACCGGCACCTCGGACGGGTCGCCCAGCTCGGCCGCCACGTGCAAGAGCTTCTGGTCGGGGTGCTTGCCGAAGAGCGGCGGCTTCTTGTTGGCGACCCAGAGGTCGTACTGCTCGCTGAGCGAGGGCACCACGTACCGGATGTGGTACTGGATGCCGCGCTTGGGCGGCGGCTGCGTCTCCCAGCGCACGCGCAGCTCGGCGATGGCCGAGGCGCGAAAGCCCTCGTCGAGCTGCTCGCGCAAGAGGCCCCGCAGGTGGTCGAGCTCCGGCTCGGTGAAGGGCTTGCCGAACGCGGTGAAGATGGCCTTGAAGCCGTCCATGTAGTGGTCGATGAGCGAGGGCGCGCAGGGCATCGCCATCTCGCCCTTGCCGCGGATGCGGCGGTCGACCTTCTGGTAGATGCCCTCGCGGATGCGCGTCGTGTTCGCCTCGCGCGCTCGCTGCTTGGGGCCGGTGATGACGGGCTTTTTCTTTTTCATGGCGGCGGGGGCACTCTTAGGCCGGAGCGGGCGAAGGGTCCAGCGTGGCCCGGGGCGGGCCGTCGGGCTAGCGCCTCGGCGCGCGCCGGGCGGGGGCCCCGCGACCCGCTGGCGGCCCCGGCGGGGGCGGCGGCGGGGGGGGGCGCCCGGGGGCGGCGGGGGCCTCTGGGGGCCGGCCAAGGGGGCTGACATTGAACTACTGAACGGATTGACAGTATAAGGCCTGCGTGCTTGGTTAGGGCCCTGGGGCGGCCCGAGGGGCCCGGCCCCTCACGAGGCCGCCATGCTCGCCACGCAGATCCGCCAAAAAGACGGGGTGTTTTATTTCGTCGCCTACCCGGCCGAAGACCTCTTGCGTCGGGTGCGGTTCATCAGCCGCTTCTACGGCGACGAGGGCGCGCGCATCGACGCCGAAGAGGTCGACGCGGCCGACGAGGTGGGGCGCTTCATCGCCCGCATCGAGCGCAGCGACCGGTCGTTCCAGCGGGCTTTGTCGAAGCGCAAGGTGGCGGCGATCGAGAACTTCTACGAGACGGCGATGAGCCAGCCGCCGATTCCGGGCACGGTGCTGCTCTTCACGCCCGAGGCGCTGCGCTTCGACCCGGTGGGGGCGTTCGACAACGTGGGCGACCTGCAAGAGCCGAACGAGAAGTACCTCATCATCGACGGCCAGCACCGGCTGGCGGCGCTGCACTTCTACGCGCAGCGCCACCCGCACGAGGCGCGCACGCTGCACGTGCCCTGCGTCGTGTTCGACGGCCGCAGCGAAGACTTCGCGGTCGAGATGTTCGTCACCATCAACTCGACGCCGACGCGCATCAACAAGAGCCACCTCGTCGACCTGTACGAGCGGGTCTCGTGGGCGGCGCCCGACCGGCGCCTGGCGGCGAAGGTGGCCGAGATGCTCTACGAGCGGGCCGACAGCCCGCTGCGCTACAAGATCAACCGCCTCGGCGGGCGCAGCCGGCAGGCCAAGTGGGTGCTGCAGGCCGAGCTCTTCAACGAGCTCTTGCGCTGGGTGCAGGCCGAGGGGGCGCCGGGCGGCCGCTCGCCGGCCGCGGCGGCCGAGTCGTTCTATGGCCCCATCCGCGACTTCTTCCGGGCGGCCGAGAAGGTCTGGGGCGAGGCCTGGGGCAACCCCGCGTTCATGGTGACCAAGCCCGTCACCATCAAGGCGATGCTGCGGGTGTGCGCGGCGCTCGCGAAGCAAGACGCCGAGCCCGACGAGGGGCGGCAGAGGCGGTGGCAAGAGCGGCTCGAGCCGTGGTCGCAGCTCGCGCGCGACTTCCGGTCCGAGGGGTTTTATGAGCGCTTCGCCGCGCGCGGCCAGGTCGAGCGCGTGGGCCGCGTGGCGCGCGAGCTCGCCCGCCGCGTCGACGTGACGCTGAACTCGCCGCGCCGCCCGGGCGGCTCGTCGGCGATGGCCGAAGCGGCCGAGTAAGGGCCGCGGGGCGACCAGGGGGTGAGGCGGGCGAGGCGGGCGAGCGGGGCGAGGGGGGCGAGGCGGGCGAGGGGGGCGACGCCGCGGCGGACGGTCCGGCCGAGCGGGTGCTCCCGCCGGGCCGTCCCCTGCGCGCGTCACGTCCGTCCCGGGCCCCGATGGCCGGGTAGCGCGAAGAGGGCCGTCCCCTGCGCGCGTCACGTTCGAGCGGCCGGGCGGGCGACGCCCCCCGGGTGGCGCGCCGGGGCGCCGTCGCGCGCGCCGTGGTAGCGTGCGGGTCGATGGCGGCTGGCTTGCGGTTTCGGGCCCTCGGGGCCCTCGTGATGGGCTGGGCCGCGGGGTGCGGCGGCGCCGAGGCGCCGCGGCCCGCGCGCTCGACGCCGGCGCCCGCGGGGTCGCCGGTGGCCGCGGCGGGGCAACCGAAGGCCGACCCTTGGCTCGCGACGTTCCGAGAGCGGGCGCGGCGCGACCCGAACGACGGGGCGGTTCTTTACAACGTGGCGGCGCTCGCCGACCAGGCCGGGGCGGCCGACGAGGCGCTCGGGTGGCTGCGGCGACTCGACGCCATCGGGTGGTCCATTCCGCCCGACGAGCGCGACTTTGCGACCCTGCGGGCCCGGCCCGAGTACCGAACGCTCGCCGCCTCGTTCGCCGCGCGCGCGCCCCGCGTGCAGAGCGGCCGCGTCGCCTTCACCGTGCCGGAGCCCGACCTCATCCCCGAGGGCATCGCGTACGACGAGCGGGGCGGGGCGTTCTTTCTGAGCAGCATCGCCAAGCGGAAGATCGTGCGGGTCGACGCGCGGGGGCGGGCGTCCGACTTCGTGCCCTCGGGCCGGGGGGGGCTCGGCGCCACGCTCGGCATGTACGTCGACCCGGGGCGGCGCCTGCTCTGGGCGGTCAGCATGCCGCGGCCGGGCCGGGGGGTCGGGGGCGAGCGGGCGCTCTATGGCTTCGACCTCGAGACGGGCGAGCAGCGCTACAAGCTCGTGCCGACCCCCGACGTCGAAGGCGACCGGCTGATCAACGACGTCACGGTGGGCCCGCGGGGCGAGCTCTACGTGACCGACAGCAACGCCGGGGCGCTCTTCGTCGCCGAGGGGCCCGAGGGGCCGCTGCGCCCGCTCTTCGGGCCGGGCACCTTCAACGGGCCGAACGGGCTCGCCTTCTTCGGGGAGGCGGGCGTGCTGCTGGTGGCGCACTCGGTGGGGGTCGCGGCCGTCGACCCCGCGGCGCGGACGTTCCGCGAGGTGGGCCGGGGGCCGGCCGAGGCGATCGGGGGCTTCGACGGCATGGCGCTGCGGGGCCGCACCCTGCTGGGCGTGCAGAACGCGCTCGGGGCGCCGCGCGTCGTGCGGGCCGAGCTCGACGCGCGGGCCTCGGCGGTCGTCTCGTTCCGGGTGCTCGAGGCGTCGAGCCCGGCGCTCGAGCTGCCGACGACGGGGGCGGTGGCGGGCGAGGTCTTCTACGTCATCGCCAACAGCCAGCTCCGGGCGATGGGCCCCGACGGGCGCCCGCGCGAGGGCGTCACGCTGCGCGACCCGACGGTGCTCGCGCTGCCGCTGGGCGGCTGAGGGCCGGGGCATGAAGGTCGCACCCTTCGGCCTGCCGCGCGACGAGATCCGGCGCGAGCTCGAGGCGCTGCGCCACCCCTTCTCGGTCGCGATCGAGCGGGCGAAGAACCCGTTCAACATCGGGGCGATCGTGCGCACGGCGCACTCGTTCCTGGCGAAAGAGATCGTGCTGGTCGGCTCCGAGCCCTGGTACGAGCGGGCGGCGATGGGGATGCACCGCTACGAGACGCTGGTCGAGCTGCCCGACGCGGCCGCGCTCGTCGCGCGGGCGCGGGCGCAGGGGCAGCGGCTCGTGGTCTTCGAGCGCGAGGCGGCGCGGGTCGGGCTCTGGGAGGCCGAGCTGCCGGACGGCGCCGTGCTCGTCTTCGGCAGCGAGGACGCGGGCGTGTCGGCCGAGCTCGTGGCGGCGGCCGACGAGGTGGTGGCCATTCCGATGTTCGGTATCAACAACTCGTATCCGGTAACGGTGGCGGCGGGCATCGCGATGGCCGAGTGGGCGCGGCGGCGCTACGGCGGCGGGCGCCTGGTGCCGGCGGCGCCGGGCGGCTGACCCGGCGCTCAGTTCGGGCCGAAGGCGGCCGGCGGCCCCGGACTCGACGTCCGGGGCACGGGCTCGCCCGCTCGAACGGAGGGCAAAGCCCGGCCGCCGTTGGGGCCGGGCGCGCTCGCCGCGAGCCGCTTCGCGCGCTCGCCCGGCAAGCCAAAGCCCGCGGGAGTCCGGCCCCCGCGAGGGCCGGACTTGGCGGGCCGGCACGGTGCCGAAGCCGCGCGGCACGACGTGGGTACGCCGTGCCCCGGACGTCGAGTCCGGGGCCGCCGGGCGCTCAGTTGGGGCCGAAGGCGGGGGGCGAGGCGGCGGCGGACTCTTCGCCGACGGCGTCGAGCAGCTCGCAGGCGAGGGCGCCGACCTCGACGTCTTCGTCTTCTTCGGCGACGCGCTCGATGAGCTCGAGGGCGCCCGGCCAGCTCGCGCCGCTCAGCGACATCAGGGCGATCTTTCGCAGCTCGGGCTCGGGGTGGGCGAGGGCGCGCTCGAAGGCGTCGCGCCACTCGGCGCCGGGCTCGGGGGGGCTGCTGGCGCCGAGGGCGGCGATGGCGAAGGCGGTCTCGGCGTAGGTGCCCGCGTCGGCGAGCATGGCGAGCAGGGTGCGGGGGCCGAGCAGCGGCAGCGCGGGGCGCAAGGCGTTGGCGAAGGCGGCGGGGTCGGGGCCCTCGAAGCGCAGGAGGGCGACGCCGAGGACGGGGTCTTCTTGGTAGCGGATGAAGTGCGTGTTGGCCTCGTCGCTGAAGGCGAGCTCGTAGCGCTTGTCGCCCTCGGCGTCGCCGGAGGCGGAGAGCCAGAGCCAGCGCCGCTCGCGGGCGACGGCCTTGACCTCTTCGCGCGTGACGTCGGAGGCGAGGGCGACCGAGAGCGGGCCGCGCGCGGGCGCCTCGAAGGGCGGGGCGGGGTCGTCTTCGCCGGCGAGGCGGCGGCGCAGGAAGGGGTCGCCCTCGGCGCGGGTGCGGTGCGGCTCGAGCGGCTCGCCGCGCCAGCGGGCGACGGCGACGGCGAGGCGGCGCACGCGCGCGTCGGGGTGGGCGAGGGCCTGGGCGAGCGCGCCGGCGAGCGGGGGGCCGCCGAGGGTGCCGAGCACGTAGAGCGGGAAGGCGACGTGCAGCGGGTGCGGCGGCGGCTCGCCGGGCTCGTTCAAGAGCTCGGCGAGCACCTGGGCGGCCGAGGCGGGGCCGAAGGGGGCGAGGGCGGCGACGACGTCGAGGGGCAGGTCGTCGGGGTAGTCGGCGCCGACGACTTCGTTCCACCGGCGGAGGGCGGCGGCGGCGGCGCGCACGGGCCGGTAGCGGACCTCGACGACGAGGTGGTCGCCGTGGGCCTCGGCGCGCAGGACCGACTTCGACAGGCGCGTGCGCACCGAGACGACGGGCAGCTCGCCGGGCATCTGGGCCATCGCCTCTTGGCGGCGCAAGAGGTAGGCGAGCGCGCCCTCGGGCCGCGCCATGGACTCGGCGAAGGGCTCGTCGAGGTAGGGGTCGCCCGGGCTCGAGGTGCCCCAGGAGAGGCCGTCGCAGAAGGGGTCGGTCGCGAAGTGCCGCTCGAAGTGCGCGAGCCCGGCGCCGTCGTCGCGGCCGGCGAAGAGGCGCAGCCGCCCCGGCAGCCCGGCCTCGGGCTCGGCCCGGGGCACCAGGTGCTCGTCGAGCGAGCGGCGGACGCGCTCGGCCGTCGCGCCGGCGTCGACCCAGAGCAGCGGCGAGAGCGTGTCGGAGAGCGCGAGCCAGAGCCGGTCGGGCGCGTCGGTGTTGACGAGCCAGAGCGGCGTCGCCGAAGGCGGCCGGAGCGGCCCGCGCTCGCTGCCGCCGACCCAGCGCCCGCGGTACGGCACGGGCGGGCCCTCGGCGACGGGCCAGAAGCAGGCGAGGCGGGCGCGCACGACGGCCTCGACGTCGGGGCGCAGCCCCTCGCCGAGCAGCGGCCCCTTCGGGTCGCGCAGCACGTTCAGGCGCGCCTGGGCCTCGGCGGCCGACAGCCAGCGCAGCGATCGGAGCGAGGGGTGCGAGCGCAGGGAGACGAGCCAGAGCGGAGGCGAGAACGACAGCATGAGGGGCCCTCGATCGTGCGCCCTTCGGCGCGCGGCGCAAGGCGAGCGCAGGGGCCGCGCGGCCCCTTAAATGTAACGGGAAATACCGTTGTTAAAAATGTAACGTTGTGGGGTGCGCGATGTCGCGACCGGGTGGGCCAGGTTTTCGACTTGGCCCGGCGCGTCGCGCGCTACGCGGCCCGCGCCTTGCTTGGTTTGAGATCGGCGTCCGCGTTGAAACCCCGCACCACCTTTTTTCGTTACCTATCGAGAATCGAAGGGGCGCGCAAGGCGATTTACGACGGGGTTCGCGCCGGAAGGCACCGCGCCGGCCCGTCGACTCGGGTTAAGGGCCGGCGCGCCCCGGGGGCAGCCCGGGCTCGTGAGGTTCGGGGGCCGGGGCGGGCGCCCCCGGCGCGGCGGGGCAGCGTCCGGCGCGCGGCGCCCTTCGCGCGGCGTCGCGGCCGCCGCGCGGGACGGGGCCCCCGCGAGCCCCGGGCGCCCGCTCGCGACCGAGCGGCGGCGCCCGGCGGGCAGGGGCGCGCCCGCCGCGGCATCAAGGCGTACGCGGGCGAAGAGGGCGGCGCCCGGCGGGCAGGCGCGCGCCGCCGCGCTGCCGGCACGCCGCCGCGCCGCGGGCGCGCCGCCCTGCCGCGGCCGGGGTCGGGCAGCCGGCCGCGCTTCGGATTTCGCGAGCGCCGGGCCGGCGCACCGGGGTAGGCTGCGGCGCTGCCATGGAGAGAACGACGACGGGGGCGATGCCCCTCGCGCTGAGTGCGGGCTTGGACGTCGAGGTGGTCGACGAACGACGGGAGAACATCTCCTCGGGCGCGCCTTGGCGCTTTCTCGAGGTCTGGACGCAAAACCGAATCTACGCGCTCGACCTCGGGCTGCGGTGCTTCGACGTGCTCGACCGCGGCTCGCTGCGCCCGGTGCCCGACCACGGGCTGATCGGCGCGCGCCTCGTGGGCGGCCAGCGCCGCACCGAGCTCGGGCTCGAGTTGATGCACCCGTTCCCGGCCGCCGGCTTCGAGGCCGTCTTCGAGCAAGAAGTGGGCGGCAAGGTCGCGAGCTTCTCGTACTCGTCGACCGTGACGCGCGTGATCATGCGGCTGCGGCGGACGGCGGTCGAGGGCGAAGCGGCCGAGGCGCCCTGGCACGAGGTGGTCTCGTCGGTCCGGGCGGCGGGGCGGCCCGAGCGCGAGTCCGGCGCGGCGGGCTGAGCGGGCAGGGGGGCGGCGAGCGCGGGGCGGGCGTCCGGCTGGCGCCCCGCGCGTTCGGCCGGCGTTCGGCGGGCGTCGTGCTGCGGGGCGGCAGGCGAGGCCGCGTCATGGCACGCGAGGGCGGGGGCACCCGACTCGATCACGCGAGGGCGGCCGCGCGTCATTGAGGGGCGCGTCGGGCGCGCCGCGTCGTTCGGGGCCGGGGGGCGCCCTGGGGCGGTGACGCGGTGGGGGGCATCAAGTACGCTCGCGCGCTCATGTCAGATCGCGAGCGAGAGCGTGGGCGGGAGCGCGACTTGGTCCTGGCGCCGAACGAGTTCGCCTTCATTTCGGACGAGACCAAGGGCAACATCAACGTGTACGTCGGGCCGCACAAGACGAGCCTGGCCAATACCGATCAGCCCGTGGTCTTCGACCCGGCGTCGAAGCGCTTCGCGCGCTGCTCGCTCGAGCAGGCGACGCGCACGCTCGCGATCGCGCCCGAGGGCTGGTACGTGGTGCTGAAGAACCCGGCGCGCGACAAGAGCCACCCGCGCACGGGCGCGCTCAACAACCTGCCCGAGCTCGACACGGGCCGCAAGGTGAACGTGCCGGGCCCGGTCTCGTTCGCGCTCTGGCCGGGGCAGATGGCGCGCGTGCTGCAGGGCCACCACCTGCGCTCGAACCAGTACCTGGTCGTGCGGGTCTACGACGAGGAGGCCGCCAAGGCGAACTGGAAGAACGCGGTCATCAAGCCGCAGACCGCGGCGCCCGAGGGCGCGCCCGAGGCGCAGGGGGGCCCCGACGCCGGCTCGCTCGACCCCGAGCGGCTCTTGCCCGAGCTGACGATGGGCAAGCAGCTCATCATCCGGGGCACCGACGTCGCGTTCTACATCCCCCCGACGGGGGTCGAGGTGGCGGCCGACGCGCACGGGGCGCTCGTGCGCGAGGCGGTGACGCTCGAGCGGCTCGAGTACTGCATTCTGCTCGGCGAGGACGGCAACAAGCGGTACATCCAGGGGCCGGCGGTGGTCTTCCCGCGGCCGACCGAGACGTTCATCGAGCGGCAGGGGTCGCGCAAGTTTCGCGCGATCGAGCTGAACGAGAACAGCGGCATCTACCTCAAGGTCATCGCGCCCTACGCCGACGAGGCGACGGGGCAGGCGTACAAGGTCGGCGACGAGATCTTCCTGACCGGGCGCGAGCAGATGATCTACTTCCCGCGGCCCGAGCACGCGCTCGTGCGCTACGGCGAGCAAGAGATCCACTACGCGGTCGCGATCCCCGCGGGCGAGGCGCGCTACGTGCTCGACCGGCTGGCGGGGCAGATCCGGCTGCAGCGCGGGCCCTGCATGTTCCTGCCCGACCCGCGGCGCGAGGTCATCGTGCGGCGGGTGCTCGACCGGCGCCAGGTCGAGCTTTGGTTCCCCGGCAACGCCGACGCGCTCGCGCACAACCAGCTGCTCGGCGAGATCGAGCGCAAGAAGCGCGAGGAGGGGCGGGCCGAGGGCGCGGCGCCCGGCGCCCCGGCCCCGGCGGCGCCGGCGACGGCGGCGACCCCGGCGCTGCGGCCGGCGCGCGAGCGCTTCGCCGGCGACGACTTCCGCCGGGGCACGAACTTCACCCAGCCGCGCACCATCGTGCTCGACACCCGCTTCGACGGGGCCGTGGCCATCTCGGTCTGGACGGGCTACGCGGTGCTCGTCGTCGGCAAGAGCGGCGAGCGCAAGGTGGTGGTCGGCCCCGCGACCTACCTGCTCGAGTACGACGAGACGCTGCAGACGCTCAAGCTCTCGACCGGGGTGCCGAAGGGCGACGCGTCGCCCTACTACACGGTGTACCTGCGCGTGCTCAACAACAAGGTGTCCGACGAGGTCGAGGCCGAGACGCGCGACCTGTGCCGGGTCCGGCTGCGCCTGTCGTACCGGGTCAACTTCGAGGGCGAGCCCGAGCGGTGGTTCGACGTCGAGAACTACGTCAAGTTCTTCACCGAGCACCTGCGCTCGCTGCTCAGGCACGCGATCAGGCAGTACGGCGTCGAGGCCTTCTACGCCAACGCGGTCGGCGTCGTGCGCGACGTGGTGCTCGGCCCGCAGAACGACGAGGGCAAGCGCGCCGGGCGCTTCTTCGCCGAGAACGGCCTCCGGGTCTACGACGTCGAGGTGCTCGGCGTCGAGCTCGGCGACGAGACCATCGCGGGGCTGCTCGTCGAGGCGCAGCACGCCGCGGTGCGCCAGGCGCTCGAGCTCGCGGCGGGCCAGCGGCGGCTCGAGGCGGCGCGCCAGGGCGAGCTCGTGCGCCAGCAGATCGAGGAGCTCGAGGCCTCGACGCGCCTCAAGTCGCTCTCGCTCGGCGTCGCCGAGGTGTCGCGCTCGCTCGAGCTCGAGCTCGCCAAGGCGCGGGCCGAGGCCGAGGCGCGGCAGAAGCGGCGCGAGGCCGAGCTCGCCGAACAGCAGGCGCTCGAGGCCATTCACCGGGCCGAGCTCGCGCGCAAGAAGTCCGACCACGATCTGGCCCTCGAGGTCGCCGCCCGGCAGCTCGAGCAGCGGCTGCGCCAGCTCGGGGCCGAGGTGCAGGCGACGGTCGACAAGGCGCACGCCGTCTCGCCCGACCTCGTCGCGGCGCTGCAGGCCTTCGGCGACCGCGCGCTCGCCGAGCGCATGGCCCAGTCGATGGCCCCGCTCGCCATCTTGGGCGGCGAGAGCGTCGCCGAGGTGCTCGGCCGCCTGCTGCAGGGCACGCCGCTCGCGCGCCTGCTCGCCGCCGCCCCGACGGCCGCGCCGGCGCCCGGCAACGGCGCCGGCGGCGAGTGAGCGAGCCGGGGGGCGGGGCGGCCGGGCGGCGCCGGTTCGCGGCCGCCCGGCGGGCGCGGCTCAGGGCACGATCTCGGCGCGCTTGACCCCGTCGAGCTTGGGGAACTCTTTGTCGAGGTAGGCGTTGCCCTCGCTCTGCAGGCGCCCCTGGTCGGGCCCCTGCCCCTGCGGGGCGCCCTCGCCGTAGCCCTTGTAGAGCGAGTCGACGACGTTCATGCCCTCGACCACCTGGCCGAAGGGCGTGAAGCCGCTCGCGTCGAGGCGCGCGTTCGAGTCGCTGTAGTTGATGAAGATCTGCGTCGTGCGCGAGTTGGGCAGGCCCGTCTTGGCGAAGGTGACGTAGCCGCGCTTGTTCGACTGCTTGTTCGCCTGCACGTCGTCGGGGATGCGCGCGTTCTTCCACTTGGCGGTGACGGTCGGATCGCCGTGAATGCCGAACTGGACCATGAACCCCTCGATGGTGCGGAAGAATCGGGTGTCGTTGTAAAAGCCCATCTTCACGAGGTTGTAGAAGCGGTCGGCGCCGTTCGGCGACCACTCGCGCTTGACCTGCACGACGAAGTCGCCCTTGGTCGTGGTGAACTTCGCCTTGAAGGTGTCGGGCGCGCGCTCGGTCGCCGCGGCGGGGTCGAGGGCCCCGCCGCCGCCCGCCTTCGGGCCGGCGGTCGCGGCGGCCGTCGCGGTGGTCGTCAAGCCGGCGGCGGGCTTGTTGCCGCCGGGATCGTTGCCGGCGGGCTCGGCCTTCGAGCAGCCGAGGGCGGAGGCCGCGGCGAGCGCGGCGCAGAGCAGGGGGGCGAAGGCGGAGGTTCGCGGGGTGCGCATGGCGGCCCCATAGCGCGGCCCGGGCGCCGAGGCGAGGCCGCGGGCGCGCGGCGGCGGGCCCGACTCTAGCGCGCGGCGAGGCGCGGCGGGGCGCGAGGCGGGGGGCGCGGCCCGGCGGCGTCCGACGCGGCGTGGCGGGGCGAGGGCCCTCGCGCGGGCGCCGGGGGGCGTGCCATGATTGGGGCGCGGCGGCGCCGCCGCGGAGGGAGACCGGACCATGCTCGAAGGCCGCATGATGCACGTGCCCTTGACGCTGACGCACTTTGTCGAGCGCGCGCGCTCGCTCTTCGGCCGCTCCGAGATCGTCTCGCGGTTGCCCGACGGGCGCCTCGAGCGCAGCGACTACGGCGCCGTCGCCGGGCGCGTCGCGCGGCTCTGCTCGGCCTTGCGCGGGCTCGGCGTGCGGCCCGGCGACCGCGTCGCCACCCTCTGCTGGAACCACGCGCGCCACCTCGAGGTCTACCTCGCCGCGCCCGCCATGGGCGCGGTCGTGCACACGCTCAACCTGCGCCTGCACCCCGACGAGCTCGCCTACATCGCCGCGCACGCCGAAGACAAGGCCGTCGTCGTCGACCGCTCGCTCTATAAGCTCTGGTCGGCCTTCGCCGCGCGCGTGCCGAGCGTCCGGCACGTCGTCGTCGTGCCCGACGACGGCCCCGCGCCCGAGGGCACGATCGACTACGAGGCGCTCGTGGGCGGCGCGGCGGCCGACTTCGACTTCCCCCGGCTCGAAGAGAACGCCGCCGCGATGCTCTGTTACACCTCGGGCACCACGGGCAACCCGAAGGGCGTGCTCTACAGCCACCGTTCTTGCGTCCTGCACTCGATGGCCGTCTGCGCCCGCGACGGCCTCGGCGTCGGCAACGACGACACGGTCATGCCGGTGGTGCCCATGTTCCACGCGGCCGCCTGGGGCCTGCCCTACGCCGCCGTCGCCTGCGGGGCCAAGGTCGTCTTCCCCGGGCCCAGGCTCGACCCGCCCTCGCTGCTCGAGCTGCTCGAGCGCGAGCGGGTGACGCTGACCGCGGGCGTGCCGACCATCTGGCTCGGCATCTTGCAGGCGCTCGACCGCGAGCCCAAGCGCTACGACCTGTCGCGCCTGCGCTCGATGGTCGTCGGGGGCTCGGCCGCGCCCGCCGCCATGATCGACGGCTTCCGCGAGCGCCACGGCCTCGAGGTGCTGCACGCCTGGGGCATGACCGAGCTCAACCCGCTCGGCACCGTCGCCCGCGTCAAGGGCACGCTGCAGGGCCGCCCCGCCGCCGAGCTGCTCGAGCTGCGCGCCTCGCAGGGCGTGCCCGTGCCCCTCGTCGAGCAGCGGCACACGGGCGACGACGGGCGCGCCCTGCCCTGGGACGGCAAGACCTTCGGCGAGCTCGAGGTGCGCGGCCCCTGGGTCGCCGCCTCGTACTTCGGCGACGAGGGCAAAGACCGCTTCACCAGCGACGGCTGGTTCAAGACCGGCGACGTCGTCACGATCGACCCCGAGGGCTACGTCCGCATCGTCGACCGCTCGAAGGACGTCATCAAGTCCGGCGGCGAGTGGATCAGCAGCGTCGCGCTCGAGAACGCCCTGATGGGCCACCCGGCCGTGCTCGAGGCCGCCGTCTTCGCCGCGAACCACCCGCGGTGGGGCGAGCGCCCCGTCGCCGCCGTCGTCCTGAAAGAGGGCGCGAGCGCCGGCGAGGCCGAGCTCGCCTCGCACCTCGCCGCGGGCTTCGCCAAGTACTGCGTGCCCGACCGGTTCCTCTTCGTGAAAGAGATCCCCCGTACCTCGACGGGCAAGTTCCTCAAGACCAAGCTGCGCGAGCGCTACGGCGACGTCTTCGCGGCCGAGGGCGGGGGCGAGCCCTGAGCGGCGGCGCGCGCCCGGCGCCCCGCGCGGGGGCGGGGTGAACTTCCTCTTGCACCGGCACCTCGGCGCGTCCGACCTCGGCTCCGACGAGGCGGCCGCCGGCGCCATGCTGCCCGACCTCGTGCGCATGGCGGGCGCGCGCCCCAAACCCGAGGCGCTCGCCGACCCCGCCTCGCCGCTCGGCCGCGGCGTCGCGCACCACCACGCGATCGACCGCTGGTTCCACCATGACCCGCCCTTCGAGCAGGCCGAGCGGCGCGCCGCCCGCGCGCTCGGCGAAGCGCTGCCGGGCGTGCGCAAGCTCGCCCCCTTCGGCCACGCCCTCTGGGAGATCTGCCTCGACGGCGCGCTCGTCCTCGACGCCGGGCACCCCGCGACGATGCGGGCGCTCGGCCGCGCGCTCGCGCACGTGCGCTTCTTCGCCCAAAGCCCCGCGGGCGCCGCGCTCGGGGCCGCCCAGGTCGCCCGCCTCGGGGGCATCTGCGACGCGCTCGAGGAGGGGGCCTGGGTGCTCGCCTACACCGCGGGCCCCGGGCTCGCCTACTGCGTCGAGCGCATGCGCGCGCGGCTCGGCCTGGGCTCGCTCGGGCCCGAGGCCCTGGCCCGGCTCGCGCCGCCCTGCGCCGCGCTGCTCGACGAGGCGCGCGCGGCGCTGCCCGGCGTGCTCGAGCGCGCACCCCGCCTCGGCCCCTGAGCCGCCCGCCCGAGGCCTCAGCCCCGGAGCCGGATGCTGAGCGTCTCCTCGACGAAGCCGACGCGGGGGCCGCCCACGCGCAAGGTGAGGGAGCCTTCGCCGCGCAGCAGAAACGAGACGGTCTTCGAGGTCGTCGAGGCCGAGCTGCGCAGAAAGAAGGGGCTCGACAGGAAGGGGTCGCGCTGGCCCCAGCCGCCGAGGTGCCCGATCTCGAGCCTGCCGGTGCCGGGCTCGGCGAGCTCGCAGCCGCCCGCGGGCGTCGCCTCGGCCCAGAGCGGGCCGTTGAAGGCGAGCTTCTGGGCCGACTCGAGCACGTAGGTCGGCAAGAAGCCGCGGTTCTCGACCGTGACGTCGAGGCGGCTCAGGCCGCCGCCGAGGGGCGTGAGGGCCCGGCGCGCGACGGCGAATGCGGGCGCGAGCGAGGCGAGGCAGAGCGCGAAGTGCGCGAGCTTGCCGCAGAGCTCGTGCAGCCGCTCGGGCGGCGGGTTGACGAGGCCGACGCGCGGGTCGATGCCCCCGACCTCGACGTCGCCGAGCTGCGGGTGGCGCACCGGCACCCAGGGCCGGAAGGCGCGCTGCAGGTTCTGCTCGCGGTCCCAGGCGTGCAGGGCCACGAAGTGCTCGCGGCCGAGGCGCCGGTAGTGCTCGATGAAGGGCGTCGCGCGCGCGAGGTCGATCTGGCGGAAGATCGACCAGAGCTCGCAGACGAGCGTGACGCAGCCGCGGTGGTGGTAGGCGTAGTCGCCGAGGTCGCCCCGCAGCGGCTTGCCCGGCTCGTAGAGGAACTCGTCGTGCCCGCTCACCGTCGGGTAGCCCACGATCGCGTCGCCCCAGGCCGCGAGCTCGCGGTAGACCTCGCGGTCGAAGGCGGCCATCTGGTGGTCGGGCCCGTCGCCGAGGGGCCGGATGAACACGCCGCCGTAGGTGTGCAGGTTCAGCCAGGCGAAGATCTCGGGGCGCGCCGAGGCGAACTCGACCACCGCGCGCGCCTCGGGCTCGCTCGTCGGGAAGGCCCCCGCCCCGGCCTGCGCGGGCTCGGGCGCCCAGGCGTAAGGGAAGTTGCGGTTCAGGTCGGTGTCGTTGTCGGAGAAGAGCCCGGCCGGCGGCACGGTGCGCCCGTCGAAGGGCTCGATGACGCCCTCGGGGTAGACCTTGTAGAAGGGGCCCTCGTCGGCGAGGCCGCGCGGCACGAGCAGGCCCGGCAGCTCTTCGGACTCGACGAACTCGCCGGCCGGGTCTTGCTTGCGCATCAGCAGGGCGAGCCCGTCGCCGTCGAGATCGCGCGGCACCCAGCGCGGCCGCGCGCCGTGGTGGCGGCGGTCGCGCGGGTTCGAGCGGACGTAGGCCCCGGTCGAGAGCACGCGCTCGGCGCCGTCGGGCGACAGGCGCGGCGCCACGTAAACCAGCACCTCGCGCGCCCGCGCCCGCACCGCCTTCGGCACGTGCGCGAGCGCCTCGTCGTCGCCGAGGTGCAGCCGCAAGACGTCTTCGGCGATGCCGAGCGCGACGCTCGAGCCGCAGAACTCTTGCGCGTGCATGTTGCCGTCGACCAGGAGCGAGGGGCGCTTGAGGTCGGGCCTCGGCCCGAGCGTCAGCACCCAGAGCTCGCGCCCCTCGGCGCTCTTGCCCATCGAGTCGAGGCGCGCCACCTCGGGGAAGGCGTCGGCCCACGCCCTGAGCTGCGCGCTCAGTTCGTCGTACGTGAGGTACCCGTGGCGGAAGCCGCGCGGCAGCCGCCCGAGATCGTCGAGGGAGGGGCTCGTCATCGGGCCGCCCCTCTATCACGGCCGCCCCGGCGCCGCCCCGCGCGCCGGGGACCCGACCGGCACGAAGCCGCCCCTCGGGGCGGGCCCGCGCCCCGGCCGGGAACTTTCGCGCCCCGTGCACCTCCACGCTACACCTACGCGACTCCGGCGCCCCTGAGGCCCCTTGCCCGCCCGCCCCCGCCTCGCCCTGCCCTCGGCCCTCGCCCTCTCGGCGCTCGCCCACGCGCTCGCGCTCGCGTCGTTCTTCCCCGCGCTCTTCGGGCCCCGCGCCCTGCCCCCCGCCGTGCCCGACCCCTGGGCCGGCGGCGGCGAAGGCGGCGACGAGGTCAGCCTCGAGTTCGGCGAAGGCGCCGCCGCGGCGCCCGCGCCGCCCGCTCCCCCCGCGCCGCCCGCGCCGCCCGAGAACGCCGAGCCCGCGAGCGCGCCGCCCGAGAACGCCGAGCCCGCGAGCGCGCCGCCCGCTACGGCCGCGGCCCGCGCCACGCGACCGACCCTCGAGCGAGGCGAGGGCGAGCCCGAGCCCGCGGCGCGCGCCGAGCGGGGGGGCGCCACGAGGGCGTCCCTGCGCGCGAAGGCCGCGGGCGCGGGGCGCGAGGGGGCCGCGCCGGGCGCGATGCGCGAGGGGGCCGCGCCGGGCGCGGGCGAGGCGGGGGCGTCGCGGGGGGTGGGCGTCGCGACGGCGAACAACCCGCGCGATCTCGGGCGGGCGTTCACGCGCGCCATCGCCCCCGGCTCGCAGGCCGACCGGGCCTGGTCGGGCCTGCCGGCGGGCTGGACGGGCGCCATCGACGTGGCGCTCGAGGTCGACGCCACGGGCTCGCTCGCGGGCTTCGAGGTGCGGGGCGAGGGCGCGCCGGCGCCGCTGCGCGAGCTCGTGCGGCGCACCACGGCGCTCCTGCGCGGCGGCGTCTTCGCCCCGCGCGGCGGCGCGCCCGGCGCGGGCAAGGTGCGGCTCAAGGTGCGCGCCCGCACGCGCGACGTCGACCCGAACGTGGTCGAGGGCGGGCGCATCGACCTCGAGTTTTCGTTCGAAAACGGAAAGGGCCGCGCCTCGTTCACGCAGCCCGGCGGCCGCCGCGTCGACGTCGACGTCGAGGCGCCGCGCTAGTCGTCGACCGCCCGCCGGCGGCGGGAGCCTCCGCCAGGCAGAGCCCGGAGCGCCGACCGCGCCACGCCCGAGAGTGGGCGGTCGAGCGGCGCGAGCGCCGGGCGCGCGTCAGCGGGGCGGGGGCGGCGTGGGCCGGCCCCCCTCGTCGCCCTCCCAGGGGTTGACGGGCGCGCTCTCGGGCCCGCCCGAGTCGGGGGCCGGCTTCGCGGACGAGCGCCCCGACGTCTCGGCCTTGGCGGCGCCCTCTTCGGGGCCGTGCGGCGCGCTCGGGCCCTTGTCCCACTCTCCGGACGTGCGGGACACGTGGGCGTTGGCGTTCGGGTTCAGGTGCGGAATGAGCCGAATCACGCGCTTGGGCTGCGAGGCGTCGAGCTTGAGCTTCTTCGCCCAGAAGCCGTCGCGCCTGATCTCGACCTCGACCGTCTCGCCCGCCGGCACGGGCACCGAGATCGGCATCGTGCCGAGGTCGACCTTCTGCTGGTAGACGTGCGCGTCGATGGGCGAGATGACGAGGGCGACGTCGGTCGTCGGGCCGCGGCGCGCGGCCGCGTCTTGCGAGGCGGCGGCGGCCGGCTCGGCGGGCGCGGGGGGCGGGGCGCTCGCGGACGGCGCGGCCGCCTGCGGGGCGAGCGCCGCGGCGTCGCGCGCGGGGCGCCCGCGCAGCGACAGGGCGGCGGCGGCCGCGAGCGCAACCGCCCCGGCGCCGACGAGCGGCCAGCGCGAGCGCCGCGCCGGCAGCGGGGTGACCGTCGGCCGGGGCAGCGAGGCGGGCGCGATGACGTCGGGCAGGTCGAGCGCGCCCGGCCGCCCGCGCCGCGCCCGCTCGAGTTCGGCCGCGAGCTCGGCCATCGAGCCGAAGCGGTCGCCGGGGGACTTGGCCAGGCACTTGACGATGATCGCGCTGAGCGCGGGCGAGACGCCGGCCTCGGGGCGCGCGACGTGCGGCGGCACCGGCTCGGCGTTGACGTGCAGCGCCACCACGGCGAAGGGGCTCTCGGCGTCGAAGGGCACCTCGCCCGTGGCCATCTCATAGAGAATGACCCCGAGCGAGTAGACGTCCGAGCGCAGGTCGACCTCCTCGCCGCGCCCCTGCTCGGGCGACATGTAGTGGGGCGTGCCGTAGAGCGTGCCGGCGACGGTCAGCCGGTTGGCCGCGCCGGCCACCTTGGCGATGCCGAAGTCGACCACGGTGACGAAGTCTTCTTCGTCGCCGCGCCGCGTGAGCAGCAGGTTGTCGGGCTTCAGATCGCGGTGCACGATGCCCTTGGCGTGCGCGGCGCCGACCCCGGCGGCGATCTGCTTGCCGATGTGCGCGATGCGGTCGAGCGGCAGGGGCGCCTCGTCGCGAATCAGCTCGGAGAGCGGGCGGCCGTCGAGGTACTCCATCACGAAGTACGCCGTGCCGTCGGGCAGCGCGCCGAAGTCGCCGATGTCGACCACGTGCGGGTTGTCGACCCCCGAGGCCGCCTTCGCCTCGACCAGGAAGCGCTCGCTCACCTCGTCGTCGCGCGCGAAGTCGGGGCGCAGCAGCTTGACCGCCACGGTCTTGCCGATCACCTTGTGCCGCGCCCGGTACACGAGCCCGATGTTGCCGCCGCCGATGAGCTCTTCGACGACGTAGCGCCCCTCGATCGTG
>DASTPP010000106.1:0-66327 GCA_035762175.1 Polyangiaceae bacterium
CGTGCAACTCTTCTTGTCGCCCCTGCCCTCGACCATCGCCGACCGGGGCCCCGCCGGCACCGTCAAGGTGAAGTTCTTGCCCGTGCGCCCCGGCGAAGAATGGGACGTCGTCGTCGGCGACCGCAAGCTCTGCACCACCCCCTGCGAGCGCTGGGTCGACCCGGCCATGCCCTACACCCTCAAGCACGACCCCGGCGTCTTTCAGCGCAACGAGTACATCGACGTGCCCGACCTGCGCCAGCACGCCTCGCTCGAGCGCATGGTGGTGCGCGCCGAGGCCCGCGACACCGGCGAGCTCGTCGGCGGCATTCTTCTGACGACCTTCGGCGGCCTCGGCATCGCCACCGGCACCGCCCTCACCGCCGTCGGCTGCAGCACCGACCGGGGCGGGCTCTGCACCGCGGGGGCCATCACGCTGCCCCTCGGCGCGCTCTTGCTGGCCCCCGGCGTCTACATGATCGTCGACAGCAAGGGCGAGGTGCACGTCAACCCGATGGCCCCGGGCGCCGCCGGCTTCGGCGGGCCCGAAGGGCGCTGAACGCCGGGCGCGTCAGACCGACTTGCGGCGCACGATCGGCGGCGGCGCCGAGACCTGCGTCGCCATGCGCCGCTCTTGCCGCGCCGTCGTCGAGCGCGCCGCGCTCGGGCCGCCCCGCGCCTTCGACGCCTCGCCGCCCTCGCCCTCGGCCGCCGCCTCGGCCGCCGCCTTCGCCTCGGCCGCCTCGGCCGCTGCCGCCGCCGCCGCGTTGTACGCCGCGAGCGCCGCCTGCTCGTCTTTCGCCAGGCAGCACTTCTTGTATTTCTTGCCCGAGCCGCAAGGGCAGGGGTCGTTTCGGCCAGGTTTGCTCATTTTTGACCCCCTTACTTAGCGCGCGCCGCCGGCGAAGCACAGCACGAGCAACCGCCCCCGTCGCCCCCCCGAGGCCCGACACGACAAGGGGGGCTACCAGCACGAAGGCCGCTGTCGGTGAAATTTTGCAGCCTGGCAGCGCCCCGCCTTGCCGCCCCGGACGCGCTCTGGCAAACCCCGGGGGCGATGTCCGACCAGCCGATGCCGCGCTTTCACCTGGCCTTTCCGGTGCGCGATCTCGAGGCCGCGCGCGGCTTTTACGCGGGGCTGCTCGGCTGCCGCGTCGGGCGCGAAGACGCGCGCTGGGTCGACTTCGACTTCTTCGGCCATCAGATCACGGCGCACCTCGTCGACGAGGCCGACGCCGCGCGCGACTCGAACGAGGTCGACGGCGACGACGTGCCGGTGCGGCACTTCGGCGCGATCCTCGAGTGGGGCGCCTGGCACGCGCTGGCCGAGCGCCTGCGCGAGGCCGGCGTGCGCTTTGGCATCGAGCCGAAGATTCGCTTCGCCGGCCAGGTCGGCGAGCAGGCGACCTTCTTCTTGCGCGACCCCTCGGGCAACGCCCTCGAGTTCAAGAGCTTCAAAGACCCCTCGCGCGTCTTCGCGCGCTGAGGGCGCGGGCTCAGAGGCAACCCGGCTTGGAGAGCTTCTTGGCGCCCTCGTAGTAATACGGCGGGTCGCAATCGCCCGCGGCCCTCGGGGCCGCGCGCGCCGGGGCGCCGGCGCTGACCGCGTTCGCCGGGGCGTTGGTCGCGGCCGCGTTCGCCGGGGCGCCAGTCGCGTTCGCCGGGGCGTTGGCCGCGGCCGCGTTCGCCGGGGCGCCAGTCGCGTTCGTCGGGGCGCCGGCGGCGGCCGCGTTCGCCGGGGCGCCAGTCGCGGTCGCCGGGGCGCCAGTCGCGGTCGCCAGGGCGTTGGTCGCGGTCGCGATCGCCGGGGCGTTGGTCGTGGGGGCGGCGGGGGGCGCGGTCTCGGCGGGGTTCGCGGGCGCGCTCGGGTCCGCGGCCGAAGGCGCGTTCGGCGTCGTCGGCGCCCAGCGCGGCTGCGAGCGGCCGCGCGCGTGCGAAGCCAGTCGCGCCTTCGGGGGCGGGGGCGCCGGGGGGCTCGGCTCGTCGGCGGGGCGGCCCTCGGGCGCGGCCGCGGCCTTCGGCGCGGTCGCCGGAAGCTCGGGCCTCGGCGCGGCTTGCGACTCGGGCGGCGCCGGGGGTTCGAGCGAGGCTTTGGCCTGGAGCGGGGCCTGGGTCGGGGGCGCGAGGCTCAGCCCGATGCTGCGGATCGGCACCGCTCGCGGGGCGGACGCCCAGCGCAACGCGGCGATGCCGCCGCCGGCCGTCACGGCCGCGACGACGAGCGCGTGCAGCCAGTAGGCTCCCGCGCCCGGGGCGGGCTTGGGCTTGCGCGGCGGGGGCGGGTTCGGCCGGGCCAAGCGCGGCGTCACGTCGCTGACCCGGACCGCCGCCTTGTTGGCCTTGGCGAGCAGCGCCCGCGAGGCGACCGCGGAGATCGCCGCGGGCCGGGCCGGGGCCGACCGCGCCGGCGGGAGGCCCGGCGCCTTGGGCGCCGCGAGCGGGGCCTTGGGCGCCGCGAGCGGGGCCTTCGACGCCGCGGGGAGCTCGCGCGAGGGCAGGCCCTCGATGAGGAGCATGCTCGGCGGCCGCCGGCTGAAGGTCGGGCGCGGGGAGGGCGCCGGCTCGCTCTTGCGCCGCAGGGGCTCGACGACGAAGGGCAAGAGCGCCTGCTCGAAGTCGAACATCGTCTGGAAGCGGTCGGCGGGCGACTTGCTCATCGCGCGTTCGACGACGGCGACCAGGCCCGGCGGCAGGCCGCTGCGCAGCTCGTCGAGGCGGCGGGGCTTCTCGGTCGCGATCGCGCGGAGCAGCTTCAGGAAGTCGACTTCGGCGTAGGGCGGCGCGCCCGTGAGCATGTCGTAGAGCGTGGCCCCGAGGCTGTAGACGTCGGCCCGGGCGTCGACGTTGCTGGGGTTCTCGAGCTGCTCGGGGGCCATGAAGCCCGGGGTGCCGAGCACGCGCGCCTGCGCCGAGCCCATGAAGGTGCCGGCGCCCGCGATCTTGGAGATGCCGAAGTCGAGCACCTTGACGTGGTCGGGGCGCTCGCCGCTCTCGGCCAGAAAGACGTTCTCGGGCTTGAGGTCGCGGTGCACGATGCCACGCTGGTTGGCGAGCGAAACGGCGGACGCGATCTGCGCCCCGATGTACGCGGCGCGGCCCGGGTTGAAGGGGCCCGCGCGCGAGATCTCGTAGGCGAGCGAGGCGCCCTCGAGCATCTCCATCACGAGGTAGGGTAGGCCGTCGGGCGCGACGCCCATGTCGATGAACTCGACGATATTGGGGTGGCCGAGCGTGCCGACGGCGCGCCCCTCGTTGAGGAAACGATTGACCAGATCGCGGTCGGTCGCGAGCGCCGGCAAGAGCACCTTGACGGCCACGTGGCGCCCGATGCGCGTGTGCCGCGCGATGTAGACGCGCGCCTGCGCGCCCTCGGCGAGCTTGCGGACGATCTGGTAGCGCGACGCGAGCGTCGTCCCGATGTAGCGATCGTCGCCGGGGGGCGGGCTGGTCGGCGATGGTGCGGGCGCGGTCTCGTTCTTCATTCGGCGCCGCCTCGATCGACGGGCTGAGGGAGGGGGCTCTGGGGCCGGCGCTGGCGCTCGGGCCCCGACGTCAGGGCCCGGCGCACTGCGCTGGAAAAAAACAGTCTTGACGAAACCCCGTAGTAGCACACCTGCTCACTTCGTGGCCAGAGGGCCAGGCGAGGGCGGGGTCGTCGACGCAAGGGTGGCGCAGAGGGCGAGTTCAAAGGGAAGGCGTCGACACGATGGTTCTCGCTTCGAGCCAACCTCTCATACTGACTCGACCCCTTTCGGCAGATCAAGACACCAGCTTCTTCCACGACCCACATTCCGCACACTTCTCACGGCAAGCTCGCCTTTACCACCCGAAAGGGGCGCGCCGATAGCATGTTTTGATAGGTTCAGGTGCCAACCCCGAGGGCAAACGTTCGGGGGTTCGAGACGACGCACGAAGACCCTCGCTCTCGCGACGCAGGCCTCTCCTTCGGGTGGGCCCCACGGCTATCGTTGAAGAATGCGCGCCGAGGGCGCCCGCTCTGATTTGCACGTCGCCGCGTTCGTCACGGCGCTCGGGGTCGCTGGCGCGCCCGGTTGTACCGCGAGCGCTCCCGAGGCGCCGCGCGTCGAGGTGCGCCCCACGGCCCCGCCGCCACGACCCTCGCCCGATGCGGCGAGCGACCGGGCCGCCACCGCCGCGCCCGCCGCGTCGGGCGACCGGGCCGCCACCGCCGCGCCCGCCGCGTCGGCCGTCGCCCCGAGCCCCTTGCCGGCCGCCCCGCCGCCCCGCCGGCCCGGCGCGTACGCCAACCTCGACCCCGACGACGATCTCGTGGTCGGCCCGCCCGACGAGATGGCCGAGTGCGAGGCCGAGCTCGCCCGGGCGGGCGTCACCTTTCGGCGCGCGACGCTCGCCGTGCACGTGCCGAAGCGGTCGAAGGTGGTCTGCGGGGCGCCACAGGTCATCACGTATCTGAAAGGGCCCGGCAACGTCGCCTACAGCTCGCCGCCGCTGCTCACGTGCGGCATGGCCCTCGCGCTCGCCTCGTTCGAGCGCATCTTGCAAGACGAGGCCAAGCGCCTGCTGCGCTCGCCCGTCGCCCGCGTCGACCACCTCGGCACCTACGCCTGCCGCGAGATCGCGGCCTACCCGGGCTGGGTGAGCGAGCACAGCTACGCCAACGCGATCGACCTCGCGCGCTTCGTGCTCAAGAACGGCACCGTGATCGACGTGCTGCACGACTTCGACCGCGGCGACGAGCCGCCCAAGCGGCCCGCCGGGGCCTTCTTGCGGGCGGTGTCCCAGCGGGCCAACGACGAAGACGTCTTCTCGCACGTGCTGACGCCCTTCTTCGACGCCGGGCACAAGAACCACTTCCACCTCGACCTCGCGCGCTTCCGCTCCGACGGCACGCGCCCGGCCCCCGCCGAGCTCGGCGCGCCCTGAACCGCCCGCCCCGCGCCGGGCGCCGCCGCCGGCCGCGGCGGCGCCCTCCGGCCGCTAGTTCGCTTCGATGGCGTGGCAGCCGCCGCAGCCGAAGCCCTGGTGGGTCGCCGGGTCGTAGGGCGGCTCGCCCATGGCGGCGGCCATCTCGGGCACGACCTTCTCGGCCATGAATTTCGAAATCTCGGGCTTTTCGGAGAAGGCGGCGAGCTTGCCGTCTTTCATGGCGAGCTTCGGCAAGAAGGCCTTCGGGTCGGCCGAGGCCGGGCCGTGGCAGGTCTTGCAGCCGAAGTCGTCGTGGCGCTTCTCGTCGTGGCCCCGAAAGACTTTCTCCATGCGCGGGGCGACGACGGCCTTCATGAAGGCGACCTCTTGGTCCTTCGTTTTCAGGTCCTTCCAGCGGCCCGCGGGCGCCGGCGAGGCGGCCCCCGCGCCGCCGCACGACAGCGCGCAGAGGCCCAGCGCGGCCAGGGCCCCGCGCCCGAGCGCGGCCGCGCGCCCCGGCCGCGCGCGCCCGCCGGCGCGAGGCGCCGCGCCGGTCGACGTTTCGGACAAGCATTCTCGACGCATGGGGCCGCTTATACCCGAAGCCCGACGGGCCGGCGACGCCCGGCCTCGACCCCGGCCGTTGCCGGCCGCGCCGCCCGGCGGCCGGCGCCGCTCAACGGAAGGTCACGAGCGCCTCGTCGAGGTGGGGCGTGGCGTTGAAGGCGTCGAGGGTGACGCGGCCCGGCGAGAAGACGATCTCGGTGACCGAGCCGTTGCGCACGCGGAAGCTCAGCTCGAGGGCGACGTCCTCGGGCGCGCGCGTCGCGATCTGCGCCGCGATCGCGACGGGCCCGCCCGAGGTGAAGACGGCGACGCGCCGGCCGCCGCCCCCGCCGCCGCCCTGCCGCACGCGGCCGAGCGCCTCGCGGACGCGGTCGTGGAACGACCGCCACGACTCGACGCCGGGCGCGGCGAGCGAGCCGCGCCGCCACTCGCCCGTCACGGCCTCGAACATGCGCTGAAAGTGCCGCCGCCGCTCGGGGTCGCCCTTCGCCTCGGCGAAGGCCTCGGCGAGCAGCCGCGCGCGCTCGTCGCGGGCCGAGAGCAGCGGCCCGAGCTCGCGCACGACGGCGTCGCCGTCATACTCGTCGAAGCCCTCGAGCACCTCGACGGCGGGAAAGGGCCGGCCGGCGCGCGCGAACTCTTCGCCGACGATCTCGGCCGTGCGACGCTGCCGGACGCGGGGGCCGGCGTACGCCTCGTCGAAGGCGACGCCGCGCGCGGCCCAGTAGGCGCCGAGCCGCCGCGCCTGCTCTTCGCCGAGCGGCGAGAGCCGGTCGTAGTCTTCGCTGAAGAAAGACGCCTGCCCGTGCCGCACCAGGACCATCGTGCCCATCGGCGGCGAGTATACCCCCGGCGCCGCCCCGCCCGCGCCCGCGCGCGCGCCCCCGCGGCGCCGCCAGCCGTCGTGGTGCTAGATTGCCCCCATGCCCGGCCCGAGGCCCCGCGCCCGCCTGACCCGCCCCGGGGGCGCGCGCCCGCGCGCGGCGGGGCCCGCGTGAGGGACCGCGAGACCCCGGGCCTGCGCTGCGCGCGCTGCCGCCTGCACCTCGGCCTCTGCGTCTGCGCGCTCTTGCCCCGCCTCGAGACGCGCACGCGGCTCGTGCTCGTCATGCACCGCCTCGAGGCGCGCAAGTCGACGAACACCGGGCGGCTCGCCGCGCTCTGCCTGGCCAACAGCGAGATCGTGCTGCGCGGCGACGGCGCCCGCCCGCCCGAGCCCTTCGCCTTCGACCCCGCGACGCGGCCGCTCTTTCTCTTCCCGCACCCGGGGGCGCGGCCGCTCTCGCGCGAGGCGGCGGGCGGCCGGCCCGTCACGCTCGTCGTGCCCGACGGCACCTGGCGCCAGGCCTCGAAGGTGCGCAAGCGCGTGCCCGGGCTCGACGCGCTGCCCTGCGTCGCCCTGCCGAACGAGGGCCCCTCGGGCTACCGGCTGCGCCGCTGGCCGCACGAAGAGGGCCTCTCGACCCTCGAGGCCGTCGCCCGGGCGATGGGCGAGCTCGAGGGCGAGCCCGTGCGCCGAGCGCTCGAGCGGGTCTTGCGCGTCGCCGTCGAGCGCACGCTCTGGGCGCGCGGGCGGCTCGACGCGGGCGAGGTGACGGGGGGCATCCCCGAGGCCGCGCGGCGGCGCCCGGACGGGTAGACTGCGCCGATGCGCAAGCTGCTGGCCATCTCCGGCAAGCGCTTCTCCGGCAAAGACACGCTCGCCGGGCTCTTGCAGCGCCACGCGCTCGCCGCCGGCCGGTCGCTCGAGGCGCACGCCTTCGCCGCCGAGAGCAAGCGCCTCTTCGTCGAGGCCCGGCGCGCGGCGGGCGTCGACGTCGACCTCGGCCGGCTCACGAACGATCGCGCCTACAAAGAGCGGCTCCGCCCCGAGCTGACGCGCTTCACCGTCGACGCCATCGCGCGCGACCCGCTCGTGTTCTGCCGGGCCGTCGCCGACCGCATCGCCGCCTCGGCCTCGCCCCCGCTGGTCACCGACTTGCGGCTGCGCCTCGAGATCGAGCACCTCTCGTCGCGCTTCGACCTGCACGTCGTGCGCCTCCTGCGCCCCGACGCGCACCGCGCCGCGTCCGGCTGGCGTCATGACCCCGCCGCCGACGGGCACCCCACCGAGACCGAGCTCGACGACCCCTCGCTCTGGCACGAGGCGGTCGCCAACGACGGCACCCTGGCCCAGCTCGATGCGAAGGCCGCGGCCCTCGTCGCCGCTTTCTTCAGCCCCCGCCCCTGAGCGCCCGCAGCGCCGCGTAGCGCCCGCTCACCAGGCCGGCCACGATGCCGCGGAAGCGCCCGCACGCGTCGCCCGCGACCCAGACGCCGTCGGCGACCCCGAGCGAGCCGTCGTCGAGCGGGTAGTCGCCGACGCCCTCGACGCAGGGGGCGTAGACGCGCGCGCCCTCGGCCCGCAGCCCCGGCGCGACGTCGAGCAGGCGCAAAATCGCCCGGAAGATCGCGCGCGCGCCCGCCTCGCCGAAGGTCGGCGCGAGCAGCCCCGCGCCGCGCGCGAGCCACTCGCCCAGGTCGAAGGCGGCCGGGGTGGCGCGGTAGACATGCGCCTCGACGTCGCGCCCGAGCGCGGGGTCGTCGGTGCGCACCAGCAGGCCGACGTTGCTGCGCCCCGTCTTCGGCCCGTCGGCGCGCCCCGAGAAGGCCCCCATGCCCGCGGCGCGCCCGAAGACGACCTCGCCCTCGCGGCAGGTGCAGAACGTGCGCGCCTCGACCGGCGCGTCCGGCTCGACGAAGCGCAGCTTGCCGTCGACGCCGGGCAGCCGGGCGAAGAGCGACGAGCCCGCGGGCGCCTCGATGCGCACCCCGAACTCGACCCGCCGGAAGCCGAACGAGGCGCCGAGCCCCTCGAGCCAGGGCCGCAGCCAGCGCGGCGACCAGCGCCCGGTCGCCACCACCAGCCTCGCGCAGCGCACCTCTTCGTGCCCGCCGCCCCGCCCGACCCGCACCACGATCTCGGCGCCCGCCCGCCCCGCCGCGAGCGCCGTCGCGCCGTGCCAGCGCTCGCCGCCCGCGGCCCAGAGCGCGTCGATCATGGCGAGCCGCTCGCCGAAGGGCACGTACAGCGAGGGGTAGTCTTTGGGGCGCCAGGCCCCGGGCGCGGGCGGGGGCGCCGCGGGCGGCGCGACGGGCGGCGCGACGGGCGCGACGCCGTGGCGGCGCAGGAGCGCGGCGCTGCGCTCGAAGGCCGCGGCGAGCGCGGCCCGGTCGGGCAGGGCCCAGAGCGCCGTCGTCGCCGGGAAGAACGAGTGCTTGCCGTCCGAGAAGAGGCCCGCGCCCCCGACGCCGCTCAGCAGATCGTCGGGCGAGCCCCGGTCGCGTCGGCCCGCGGGCGGCCCGCGCTCGAGCACGAGGCAGCGGCCCCCGGCGGCGAGCTCGGCGGCGGCCGAGAGCCCCGCCGGCCCCGCCCCGATCACCACCGCGTCGAAGGCCCGCATCGCGCGCGGGCCGATCATGGCACAACTCGCCGCGGGGCTGCGGCATAATGTCGCCGCGATGCCCGAAGCGAACGCCGCCGCGGCGCCCGAAGAGACGGTCACCGGCACGTTCGAGCTGCACGTGTTCGTCGCCCCGCTCGACCCGCCCGACGGCGCCGTCGAGCGCTTCGGCGCGGCCTGCCGCTCGGCCCCCGCGCCCATGAAGGCGCTGCTCTTGCGCCTCGACTACGTCGACCGCGGCTTCGTCGGCGTGCTGCAGTCGTCGCGCTACGTGACGGGCGACGTCGCCTCCGCCCGCGCGGCCGCGCGCGCCGACGCCGAGGCCCTGCGCGCGGCCGGCCTCGAGGTGGTGCGAGAGAAGGTCGAGGCCGTCGCCCAGAACCCCGGCGTGCCGCAGACCGGGGCCGAGGGGCGGCGCTCGCCCGCCGATCGTTACTTCGAGTTTCACCTGCTCATCGACGGCCGCCGGGGCCCCCTCTCCGAGGGCGACATGCGAGAACTCGGCCGGCTCTCGGCCGAGTTCTCGCGCCGGCTCGGCACCCCCGTGCCCCTCAGCTACAACGCGCTCAAGCCCGCGCAGCGCTTCTTGAACCTGCGCGCGCGCGGCGTCGGCCTCGACGAGGCCCAGCGCGCCGTCGCCGAGCTGCGCGCGGCCGTCGAAGCGGGCGCCGAGCTCGACGTGAAGAAGGTCATCGCCGAGTACATCTGCTTCGACTCGAACCGCGCGGTCGACGACGGCTGGCTCGAGCCCCTGCCGTGACGAGCTTCGTCCTCGTCACCGGCAACGAGCACAAGTGGCTCGAGGCCCAGCGCGTGCTCGGCCGCCCCCTCGAGCGGCTCGCGCTCGACCTGCCCGAGATTCAGGCGGCGACCACCGTCGAGGTCGCGCGGGCCAAGGCGCTCGCCGCCTTCGCCGCCCTCGGCCGCCCCCTCATCGTCGAAGACGCCGGCGTCGAGCTCGGGGCCTTCGGCGGCTTCCCCGGCCCCTTCATCAAATACTGGGAGGCCCTCGGCGGCCTCGCCTCGATCTGCCGCGCCCTCGACGGCGCCCCCGACCGCGGCGCCGTCGCCGTCTGCGCGCTCGGCGTCTGCGACGCCTCGGGCGCCCGCGTCGTCGAAGGGCGCATCGAAGGCGCCATCGCCCGCGCCCCCCGCGGCTCGAACGGCTTCGGCTGGGACGCCATCTTCGTCCCCGAGGGCGGCGAGCGTACGTTCGCCGAGATGGCCCCGCACGAAAAAGACGCCATCTCGCACCGCCGCCGGGCCTGGCAGGCGCTCGCCGCGCTGCTCGCCGCGCCCTGAGCGCCCCGCGAGGGGGGCGCCGGCTCGACCCGCCCCGCGCGGCGGAATAGACTCCCCGGGCCCGCTGCTCGACGGGCATTGCCGGGCGCCCGCGCGCCCGAACCACCGCCGTGAGCTTCGACGCCAACTCGCTCCTCGCCTCCCTGCTCGTCGGCTCGGCGGGCTTTGTCTCGTTCGTCTACGGCCGAAAGCAGGGCCGCCTGCCGCAGATGCTCGTCGGCGTCGCCCTGATGGCCTTCCCCTATTTTGTCTCGAGCGTGCCGCTGATGCTGGGCGTCGGCGCCGGGCTGCTCGGGCTGCTCGCCCTCGTGGTCTGGCTCGGCTACTGAGGGGCGCGTCGAGCTCCGGCCCCCTCGCGCCCCGAGCCGGCCGGGGCGCGCGTTTCACCCCGCCGCGGGCGCCGTAGTAGAGTGGCCGCGATGAGGGCCCCGCCCGAGACCGCCGCCGCCCCGCCCCGCCCGCCGCCCGGCCGCGTCGCGCCCGCCCTGGCCCTCGCCCTGGCCGCGGCGTCGGCCGGCTGCGGCAAGCCCGAGCCGAACGACCCCTCGGGGCTGCTGCCGGCCAGCGTCCAGCTCGCCGTCGACGAGCAGGCGGTGTTCAAGTCGGCCGAGCTCGAAGACTACCGCATCGACGGCGCCGGCGTCGTCAGCGTCGCCACGACGCCGAAGTGGCTGGTGATCGGCGGCCTGCGCCCCGGCAAGACGACGCTGGTCGTCAAGCAGCGGGGCGGCAAGACCATCCACGCGACCGTGGTGGTGACCGACGGCCCGCCCCGGCGCGGCGTCGAGGTGCCCCTGCTCGCGGGCGAGACGCGCCTGCTCGAGGTGCCCGAGGTGCTTTCGTACGAAATCCGTAGCAAGGGCGTGTTCCAGGCCACGCTCGAGAGCCCGCGCCTGATCGGCGTGCTCGGCGTCGAGCCCGGCGTCGGCACGCTGGCCGTGCTCGGCAAGGGCGACGCCTACTCGCTCTACCGCGTCGTCGTCCGGCGCCGGCCCGAGAAGTGAGGCGCCCGCGGGCCCCGGGCCCCCGCCCGGCGTTCGAGGGCGGGCCCGCCCGACCCCTCTCGCGACGCCGGGCGGGGCCTTCGGGCTCGACCAGCGGGGGCCCCGCCCCTGGGCGGGCGCCACCGGCCCGGCAAATGCTCTAACCCCCCGCCAGCAGGCGCCAGAGCCCGCTCGCCAGGTAGGCCGCGACCACGAGCGAGCCGACGAGCAGCGCGACCAGCGACGCCATGATGACGCCGACGAAGAGCCAATCGCCGAGCGTCGCCCGGCGCGCGACGCCCGCGGGCGCGGCGGCGTGGCGGCGCAAGAGCTCGAGGTTGCGCCGGTTGGCCTTCCACCAGAGGTCGAAGGCGTCGCCGACGACGGGCAGGGCGCCGGCCAGGTAGTCGACGGCGACGTTGAGGCCCATGCGGGCGATGGTCACCTTCGGCACGCGGTGCCGGACGGCGGCGACGAGCAGGTAGAACGCCACGAGCGAGGTGGCCGTGTCGCCGAGGCCGGGCACGAGCCCGAGCAGCGCGTCGAGGCCGAAACGGACGCCGACCGCGGGCACGCGGAAGACGTCGTCCATCCAGCGGGCCAGATCTTCGAGGCCCTCGTCGAGGGCGGGGTCACGCCCGGTCGGGGCGCGGGCGAGCTCGCGGGTCATGCCTCGAGTGTAAGCCACGCGGGGGCCGAGCACCCGTCCACCCCCGGCCGCGAGCCCGGCGTACGAGGCGCCCACGCCTGCTCGCGGGCCCGGCGCCGGAAGCGCCCACCCGGCGGCGAGCCCGGCGCGTCTGCCTTCGCACCGTCGCGGGGCCGGCCGCGGGCGCCGCGCGCGCTCAGCCGCGGGTCTGGCGCTGCACTTGCTCGATGATGGCGTCGGGGGCCCCGCTCGCGGGGGGCTCGTCTTCGGGGGCCGCGGGCGCGGACAAGAAGCGCGCGCCCTTCGGCTCGCCGCCCTCGGAGGCGTGCGCCTCGCGGGCGTCGGCGTCGCCTGCGCGCGAGACCACCACGAGCTCGACCTCGGTGCCTTCGGGCAGGTCGGTGGGCTCGTCGAGGGTCAGCCGGCCCATCGTCACGCGCGCGCGCAGCACCCTCGGCATGGGTCGAGTCTAGCCCCGCCCCGCGCCGCCTTCAGCCTCTCTTTGCGGCCGCGCCCCTTCGGCGGGGCGAGCGCCCGCCGGCGCGCCCCGCCGTGAGGAGCCCGAACGGGCCTCGGCGATGGCCGGCGCGCCCCGCCGTAAGGAGCCCGAACGGGCCTCGGCGATGGCCGGCGTGCCCCGCCGAAGGGGCCCGAACGAGCCTCGGCGACCGCCGGCGCGAGCGCGGCCGCGGGGCTCGCGCGGCGGCGGCCTTTGCGGTACGTACAAACTCTTCGCCCGCGCTCGGCCTCCGCCGTGCGCCGACGCCCCATGCTTACTCGCCACGCCCCGCTCGGGCTCGCCCTGCTCACGACCGCGGCCCTTGGGGCCTGCGGGGGCAACGCGGGCCCCGAGGGTGCGGCCGCCGCGAGCGCCTCGGCCCCGGCCTCCGCCTCGGCCCCGGCGCGCCCGCGGGCGGCGTGCGGGCGGCCCCTGACGCTCTGGCCCGCGCTCAAGGGCGACGAGCTGCGCTACGCGGCCGAGCGGGCGCGCGACTTCGCGCGGCAGAGCGGCGTCGCGGTCGAGGTCGTCGACGTGCCCTTCGACGAACTGCGCCAGCGCTTCGTGCAGGCGAGCGCGGCCGGCGCGCCCCCCGACATGCTCTACGGGCCGAACGACTGGGGCGGCGCCTTCGCCGAGGCGGGCCTGGTCGCCGACCTCGACGGGCGCCTCGACGCCAAGAAGTATTTCGACCTCACGGCGAAGGCCGCGTCGTACCGCGGCAAGCTGATCGGCGTGCCCGAGTCGTTCGAGGTCGTCACCCAGTACTACAACGCGGCGCTCTTGCCGGGCGGCCTCGCGCGCCTCGACGAGGGCGCCGCCGCCGCGGGCAAGGTGCCGCCGGGGCGCTACGTCCTCGCCTACGAGGCCTCGAGCTCGTACTTCTCGGTGGCCTTTCTCCACGCCGTCGGCGGCCAGCTCTTCGACGAGGAGGGCAACTTCATCCTCGACGAGGGGGCCGCGACGCGCTGGCTCGCCCTGCTAAAGAAGGTCAAGCAGGCCGGCGGCATGCCCAAAGACGGCCGGGGCGCGACGGCCAAGGCGCTCTTCCTCGAGGGCCGCGTCGGCGCCTACTTCTCCGGCCCCTGGGACTTGGCCGACATCAAGCGCGCCCGCGGCTCCGACTGGCAGCTCGCCAAGCTGCCGGCCGCCGGCCTCGGCGAGGCCAAGCCCTTCCTCGGGGTGAAGCTGCTCTACGTCTCGAGCAAGTCGCCCTGCGTCGAGGCGGCCCTCGCGTTCGCCGAGTCGCTCTCGGGCCTCGACGCCGAGCTCGAGTGGGTGAAGGCGGTCAACCCCGCCCACCTGCCGGCGCTCTCGGCGGTCTACCGCGACGCGTCCGTGCGCGAGAACGCGGCCGTGCAGAGCTTTCTGTTGCAGGCCGAGTCGAGCGTGCCCTTCCCGAACGCGCCCGCGCTGGGCGAGGTCTGGGGGCCCGCCGACGAGGCGATCAAGGCGGTGCTCGAGCGCGGCACGCCGCCCGCGGCCGCGGCGAAGAAGATGCTGGCGGCGATTCGGGCGAACTTGCGCGCGCTGACGCCGGCGCGCTGACGCCGCCGCGCCCCGCCCGACCGCCCACGCCCTCGGCCCGCGCGGTCGAGCGCTTCGAGCGCGGCGCCCTCCCCCCAAGGCGAGCAGGCGAGCGCTTCGTTCAGGGCCTTTCTAACCCGAGCGAAGCACGCGAGTGCTTCGCTTGAGGTGGCCCCCACCCTCCGGGAAGCACTCGCGTGCTTCGCTCGAGGTGGCCCCCACCCTCCGGGAAGCACTCGAGTGCTTCGCTCAGAGGGGTACCTACCCCAAAGCGAGCACGCGAGTGCTTTGATCGAGGTGGCTCCCACCCTCCGGGAAGCACTCGCGTGCTTCGCTCGGGGTCTTTCTACCTCAGTCGAAGCGGTCGAGCGCTTCGGCGGGGCAGAATTCCGGCCCGGCTTGGTCTGCCGCCCCCCGCCGATTCCTGGCTTCAGCGACGATAGCCTGCTCGACGGCGGGCTCTCGCGCCACCAGGCACGCCCCTTGCTTGAATGGCTGAGCTCCCGGGCGAGCGCCGGCCCGGGTGGCCGCGCTAAGCTATCGACCCCACCTCTTCCTCATGGACCGCCTCGCCCCCGCCCGCCGGCCCGCCGGCCCGAACGCCGGCACGCAGCGTTGGCGCGATCTGCTCTTCGTGCACTACGACGTCCCGCCCGAGCTCGTGCGGCCGCTCGTGCCCCGCGAGCTCGAGCTCGATCTGTGGCAAGGCCGCTGCCTGGTCGGCGTCGTGCCTTTCGCGATGTTCGGGGTGCGTCCGCGCTGGGCGCCCTTCGGCTTCGACTTTCTCGAGCTCAACGTGCGCGTCTACGTGCACGCCGGGGGGCGGCCGGGCGTCTGGTTCCTGAGCCTCGACGCCGCCAACCCGCTCGCCGTCTGGGCGGCGCGCCTCGGCTGGGGCCTGCCCTACGAACACGCGTCGATGCAGATGAAGAAGCGCGGCGACGCGATCGACTACGCCTCGCGCCGGCGCGGCCCGGGGGCGCGCGGGGCCGTGCTGCGGGCGAGCTACGCCGTGGGGGCGCCCTTCGGCGAGGCCCGGCCCGACACCCTCGAGCACTTCTTGGTCGAGCGCTACCTGCTCTTTTCGAAGCACCGCGGGGCCTTGCTGGTCGGGCAGGTGCACCACCCGCCTTACCCCGTCCGGCACGCCGACCTCGGGCCGATCGAGCAGACGATGCTCTCGGCCAACGGCATCGAGGGCGAGCACCCGATCGTCAGCACCCTTTACAGCCCGGGCGTCGACGTCGAGGTCTTCGCGCTGCGGCCGCTCTGAATTTAGGCGGCTGGTGACGGTGCGCGCCCGGCGGCCCCTGACGAAAGAAGGTGGTTCGAAACGCGGCGGTTGCCCCCGAGTGAACTCGGGGGCAGCGAACGCCCGCGGAAACGGCGCTTCAAGCCCTGCCCGGAGGCAGGGCTCCCGCGTCGCGTGCGGATTCGCCGGCTCGCCCGGCCGCCGAAGCCCGTGCGAGCCCTGCCCCCGGCGAGGGGGCGGGCTTAACGCATCGAATCGACCCGCTTCCGCGCGGCACGACATGGCGTTCGCTGCCCCCGACTTTCAGTCGGGGGCAACCGCCGCTCAGCCCTCGCGGGTGAGGCGGCGAATCTCTTCTTTGATCAGGGTCTCGGCGAGGGTCGGGACGACCTCCCAGACGACTTTTTCGACGATCTCGCGCGAGAGCGCGAGCACGGCCTCGGCCTGGGCGGGCGTCAGGCCGAGCGAGGCGACGCGCTCGTTGACGTGGTGGTCGATGGCGACCACGCCCGAGGCGGCCGCGTGAGGGGCGGCGGCCGGGGGCGGCGGCTGCGGCGGCGGCGGTTGGACGGGCGGGGGGCCGGGGTCGAGCAGGGGCGCCGAGGGCTGGCGGGGCTGGACGACGGGCGGGGGCTGCGGCGTGGCGCGGCCGTCGAGCGCGGCGCCGGCGGCGTTGGAGGCGACGCTGCGGTTGATCGCGCTCGCGCCCTGGATCGAGGGGGCCGTCGGCCGCGTCATGATGGGCGGCGCGACGCCGCGGATCTCGCCCGAGCCCATCGGGGGGCGCATGGGCGGCGGGGGCGGCGCCGCGGGGGCGACGGGCTGCGGGGCCGGGGCGGCGGCGCCCGCGATCGAGGCCTTGGCCAGGACGAGCTTGCGCACCTTCTCGATGAGCTGTTGGGTATCGAAGGGCTTGTCGATGAAGTCGTCGACGCCGGCCGACGAGCCCCGGGTCGGGTCGTAAGGCCCCTGCTTCGACGAGAGCAGGACGACCCCGAGCGCGGGGTTGTCACCCTTCAGGGCCTTGCAAACCGCGTAGCCGTCTTGGTCCGGCAGGTTGGCGTCGACGAGCACCACGGCGGGTCGGTCGGACGAGGCCCGCTTCAGGGCGGCGTCGGCGCTTTCGGCGGAAAGTAGGCGGTAGTCCTCGCCGGCGAAGGTAATCTCGAGGACTTTCCGCATCGTGACGCTGTCGTCGACGGCGAGCAGGGTGGTGGTCACCTGGGGGGGGTCTCCTGCGGGGCGGGGTACGGGGTTCGCTGCGGGCGGGCCCGCTCGGAGGGGGGCCGCTCGGGTGGGGGGAGGGGGGCCGCGGAAGGCTGCGGCGCCGCGTGGGCGATGGGTTCGGGCCCTCCTCCCTAGCCTGGCGGCGGGTCGAATGTTCGCGTGCCGCGCGCAGCGCTGTCAACCTTTCGGGCCCCCGCCCGGACGCTCTTTCGCCCCGCGGGGCGCGCGGCGGCAGGCTGCGGGGGGCGGGGCGGGGCCTTCGGGCCCCTTCGGCCGGCCCTCACGACAGCCCGAGGGCGCGGCGGATGCGGCCGAGCGGCTCGGCCTCGTCGGGCACGAAGGCCTCGCCGGTGATGCGCGCGAAGGCCTCGGCGTAGCGGAAGGAGGCCTCGACCCGCAGGTCGTCGGGCAGGGGAGGCGGGGGGCCGTCGCCGCGGTAGCCCTGGGCGGCCAGCCAGCGCCGCACGTACTCTTTGTCGAAGCCCTCGGGCTCTTCGCCGGCGGCGAAGCGCGCCTCGTAGCCGGCCGCGTACCAGAGGCGCGACGAGTCGGGCGTGTGAACCTCGTCGATGACGACGATCTCGCCCGAGGGGGCGCGGCCGAACTCGTACTTGGTGTCGACGAGCAAGAGGCCCCGCTCGGCGCAGTGCCGCTGCCCGAAGGCGAAGAGGGCCTCGGCGAGGGCGGCGGCGGCGTCGAAGTCGCGGGCCGAGATGGCCCCGGCGGCGAGCAGCTCGGCGCGCGAGACCGACAGATCGTGCCCGCCCTTCTCGGCCTTGGTGCTCGGGGTCAAGATCGGGCGCTCGAGGCGCTGGTTCTTGCGCAGCCCCTCGGGCAGGCGGTGGCCGCAGAAGGTGCGCTCGCCGCGCTCGTAGTGGGTCCACAGGCTCGTCGAGGTCACGCCCGTGATGTAGGCCCGCATCACGAACTCGACCGCCAGGGGCTCGCACTCGATCGCCTCGGTGACGTTCGGGTCGGGCACGCGCCGCAGGTGGTTCGGCGCGACCGCGCGCGTCTGCTCGAACCAGAAGGCCGCGAGCCGGTTGAGCATCTGCCCCTTGTAGGGCAGCGTGCCGAGCACGCGATCGAAGGCGCTCACGCGGTCGGTGGCGACGAGAATGCGGCGGCCGTCGCCGGTGACGTAGTTGTCGCGAACCTTGCCCTCGTAGCGACGCCCGAGCCCCCCGAGGTCGGTTCGCTCGAGCGCGGAGGGCAGGGCCGCACGTAGTTGCTCGCGGAGCGTCATGGTCAGGGGCAGGCCTTAGCGCAGTCCGCCCCCCGCGACGAGGGGGCCCGTTGCCGGGCGGGGCGGCGGCCGCGTAAGCTCGGGCCCATGTGGGGCGCCCAGGGGCCGACGCCTGCGCCCGCGCCCCCGGGGGCGGCGGGGCCGGCCCGCGCGCTGCGGGCGGCGATCGGGCTCGCGAGCGTGCTGGTCGCGACCGCGACCGTGCCCCGCGTCGTGTGCGGCCGGCCGGCCGGCGCCTACGTCGCGGGCGAGGCCGAGGCCCAAGACGAGCTCGCCCGCGACGTCGCGCGCGCGGTGCTCGGGCAGCGCGAGCTCACCTTCTATCACACCGGCAACGAGCGCTTCGACGGGCAGTCGGCCGTCGCCGCCTACCAGATGGCCGCGCTCGGCCTCGGCCAGATCGCGCTCGACCACCCCGAGCGGCGCGAAGGCTACCTGCCGGCGCTGCGCCGCGCGGCCGACCGCCTCGCCGACCCGCGCACGCTGCGCTACGCCGCGCGCCGCTGGGGGCAGCACGCCGCCACGCGCCTGGGCCCGGGCGAGGGGCACGCGTACGCCGGCTACATCAACCTGGGGCTCGGCATCGTGCGCGCGCTCGACCCCGAGACCCCGCACGCGGCGCTGCACGATCGGCTGACGCGCGAGCTCGAGCGGCGCCTCGAGGCGAGCCCGACGGGGCTCATCGAGACCTACCCGGGCGAGACCTTCCCGCCCGACGTGGCGGCCGTCGCGGGCTCGATCGGGCTGCACGCGAGCGCGACCGGGAGGCCCCCGCCCGCCTGGCTCGAGGCGTGGGCCGAGCGCTTCGCCCGCTGCGCCGTCGACGGCTCGGGCTACCTCGTGCAGCAGGTCAAGAGCGGCTCCTGCGCCCCGGTCGACGGGCCGCGGGGCTCGGGCACGGCGATCGCGGCCTACTTTCTGAGCTTCGCCCACCGCGGCCTCTCGCGCCGGCTGCACGAGGGGCTCAAAGCGGAGGGGCGCCGCACGCTCTTCGGCTTCGCCGCCGTGCGCGAGTACGCCCGCGGCGTTCACGGCGCGGGCGACGTGAACGCCGGGCCCATCATCTTCGGCGTCTCGGTCGGCGCGACGGGCTTCGCGCTCGGCTCGGCCCGCGCGCACGGCGACGAGGCGTTCTTCCGCGAGCTCTACCGCAGCGCGCACCTCTTCGGCGCGCCCGTCGAGCGCGAAGGGGCGCGGCACTTCGCCCTCGGCGGCGCGCTCGGCAACGCGCTCTTGCTCGCCATGCTGACCGCGAGGCCCGGGTGAGGGTCGCCCTGCGGCGGTACGCTCGCCCGGCGGCGCTGACGGCGCTCGCCGCGATCGCGCACGAACTCGTGGCCGCCGAGGCCGCCTCGGGCGACCCCTTCGCGGCGCTGATCGCCGGGCGCCCGGGCCTGGCCCTGCTCGCCCTCGCGCTGCTCGCGCTGCGCCTCGCGCTCGTCGTCGTCGCGCCCGCCTTCTGGCTGCGCGCGCTCGCGCTCGAGGCGTGGCGGGCGTACGGCGCGCGGGGCCGGGGCTGACGCGGGCGGCGGCTCGCCTTGCGCGCTCTTCGGGCACCCTGACCTCGCCCTTCGGGCTCAAACAGCAGGGAACCCGCCCTCCAAGCGCGCAAGGCGAGCCGCCGCCCGCGTCAGCCCCGGCTGTCCCTTGACGGGGGGGCCTTCGGCCTTTTTCTATGAGGCGATGGCGAGGCTGCGCTGGTGGGCGCTCTTGGTTTGCGCCGCGTGCGGCTAGCCGCCCCCGCCCGTCGTGACGGTCGAGCCGGGCGCGCCGCCCGGGGTCGAACGCCTGACCTTGCGCTTTCCGCGCGCGACCCCGTCGGCCTCGGCGCTGCCGCCGCTCGCGCTGCTCTGCGACACGCGCGGCCCCTCGGGGCGGCGCTGCGAGCTCGTCGCTTCGGCCGCCCCGGCGCCCTCGCCGCCGCCCGGCGCCTCGGCGTTGCCCGCGTCGCCCGGCACGTCGGCGCCCGCGTCGCCGCCCGGCGCCGGGGCGGCCGCGTCGGCGGCGCCGCGGCCCTGAGCTCGAGCGGCCTTCGCTCGCGGCCGCGCGCGGGCGGGCGGCCCTCGCCGGCCGCGGCGGGCGCGCGGGGGGGCGGCCCGTGCTAAGCCATGGCCTTGCACCTCTCCTTCGCCTCGCCCCGCAAGCTGCCCAAGCCCCGCGACCTCGAGGGCCGCGTGCTCGTCGTCGACATCGCCTTCGCGTCCGAGGCCTCGGGGGGCGGGTTCGAGAAGATCACCAAGGCCTTCATCGAGGGGCTCGGGCCCAGGCTCGTCGGCTGGGTCGACCACCACGACAGCAAAGAGCACGCGCGCTACGCGGGCGACGGGCGCTTCGTGCTGACGACCAAGGCCGAGCACGGCGCCTGCCCCGAGCTCATCACGCCCGAGCTGGTCGCGCGCATCGGCCCCGTCGACACCATCGTCTGCCACGACGACTTCGACGGCCTGGTGAGCGCGGCCAAGTGGGCGCGCGGCGGCCTCGAGCCGTACCCGGGGGCCGACGCCGACGCGCGCGCCATCGACACCTGCCTCGGCCGCCCGAGCCCCAACGCCACGCGCATCGACCGCGCCCTGCGGGCCCGCCCCCGCGACGCGGCCCTGCGCGGGCTCGTGGTGCGCCACCTCGTCGAGGGGCTGCGCGACGCCTCGCTCTGGGGGCCCATCGACGAGGCGGCGCGCGAGCTCGCCGCGGTCGAGGCCGAGACGCGGCGCATCGCCAAGGGCTACGTGCGCCTGCCCCCGGGCGTCGCGGCGGTCGAGTGCACCGAGCGGCAGGGGCCGGTCGACAAGACGCAGCTCTTGCTGATCGGCCAAGAGCGCGAGCGCGTCTCGGTCGTCATCGATCGCGACACGGTGACGCTCGCCGCCCCCTTCGACAGCGGCATCGACTTTTTGCGCCTGCTCGGGCTGTCGGGCGGCATGCCGACGCGCGTCTCGGTGCCCCGCGCGCGCCTGCCCGAGGTCTGGCGCGCGCTCGGGGTGCCCGACCGCGAGGTGCCCGCCGGCTGGGGTGGCACCGAGCGCTGAAGAGCCCCCCGCGCGGGCCGCCGGCGGGGCGGCCCGCGCGCGAGGGGCCCGCCGCGGCGGCCCGTTGCGGCCCCGGCAGGCCTCGCCGGGCCGGGCTTTGCGCCGCGCCGGGCGTGACGGGCGGGGGGGGAGGCTGCTAAGGTCGTGCGACGAGGCCGGCCGCTCGCGCGCGGGCGCGATTGTGTATTGGGTGGCGGGGCAGGCGGCCGGCTCGAACCACCGAGCGAGGCTCAAGCGATGGCAGAAACGAAAGCCCAGAGCATGGTCGCGCGCATCGCGTCCCTGCAAGACTACGAACTTTACCGCGACCTGAGCTGGGAGGGCAGCTTCGAAGACTACCTTCAGCTGGTTCGCAAGCGGCCCGAAGTCACGCGCAACGCCTTTCAGCGCGTGTACGACATGATCATCAGTTACGGCACAGAAGAGTACATCGACAACAAGAAGAAGTTGGTGCGGTACAACTTCTTCCGCGACGAGATCGACAGCGGCAAAGACGGCATCTTCGGGCTCGACATCCCCCTGATGCGGCTGGTGCACGTGCTCAAGGCGGCGGCCGAGGGCTTCGGGCCCGAGCGCCGCGTGATCTTGCTGCACGGGCCGGTGGGCTCGTCGAAGTCGACGATCGCGCGGCTCTTGAAGAAGGGGCTCGAGGCCTACTCGCGGACGCCCGAGGGCGCGCTCTACACCTACGAGTGGGTCGGCCTGAAGGACGCGGGGGTGAGCCACAACGACGTCGAGCTCTGCCCGATGCACGACGAGCCCTTGCGGCTCATTCCGCTCGACTGGCGCGGGCGGGCGGTCGACGAGCTGGGGCTGTCGAACGAGCACTACCGGGTCAAGGTCGAGGGCGACTTGAACCCGGCCTGCCGGTTCATCTTCCGCCAGCTGATGGACCGCTACAAGGGCGACTGGTCGCAGATGGTGTCGAAGCACATCCGCGTGAAGCGCCTCTTGCTGAGCGAGAAGGACCGGGTGGGCATCGGCACCTTCCAGCCGAAGGACGAGAAGAACCAAGATTCGACCGAGCTGACGGGCGACATCAACTACCGCAAGATCGCCGAGTACGGCTCGGACAGCGACCCGCGCGCCTTCAACTTCGACGGCGAGTTCAACATCGCCAACCGCGGCATCGTCGAGTTCGTCGAGATGCTCAAGCTCGACGTCGCCTTCTTGTACGACCTGCTCGGCGCCTCGCAGGAGCACAAGATCAAGCCGAAGAAGTTCGCCCAGACCGACATCGACGAGGTCATCATCGGCCACACGAACGAGGCCGAGTACAAGAAGCTCCTGAACAACGAGTTCATGGAGGCCCTGCGCGACCGCACGATCAAGATCGACATACCGTACATCACGAAGCTGCAAGAAGAGATTCGCATCTACGAGAAAGACTTCAACTCGCGGCGCATCAGCGGCAAGCACATCGCCCCGCACACGCTCGAGGTCGCGGCGATGTGGGCGGTGCTCACCCGGCTCGAGGAGCCGAAGAAGCACAACCTGACGCTCTTGCAGAAGATGAAGCTCTACGACGGCAAGATCTTGCCGGGCTACACGCAGGACACCGTCAAAGAGCTGAGGAAAGAGACCAAGCGCGAGGGCATGGAGGGCATCAGCGCCCGCTACGTGCAGGACAAGATCTCGAACGCGCTCGTCAGCGACGAGGGCGAGGGCACCATCAACCCGTTCATGGTGCTCAACGAGCTCGAGAAGGGCCTGCGCCACCACTCGCTCATCACCGCCGACGAGCAGCGCAAGAAGTTCGTCGAGTGCATCGCCATCGTCAAGCGCGAGTACGAAGAGATCGTCAAGAACGAGGTGCAGCGCGCCATCAGCGCCGACGAGGAGGCGATCGGCAAGCTCGCGGCCAACTACATCGACAACATCAAGGCGTACATTCTGAAAGAGAAGCTCAAGAACCGCTACACCGGCGCCGACGACGAGCCGGACGAGCGGCTCATGCGCTCGATCGAAGAGAAGATCGACGTGCCCGAGAACCGCAAAGACGACTTCCGGCGCGAGATCATGAATTACATCGGCGCGCTCGCCGTCGAGGGCAAGCGCTTCGACTGGCACACCAACGACCGGCTGCGGCGCGCGCTCGAGCTCAAGCTCTTCGAAGACCAGAAAGACAGCATCAAGCTCAAGACGCTCGTCAGCTCGGTCGTCGACCGCGAGACGCAAGAGAAGATCGACGTCATCAAGTCGCGCCTCATCAAGTACTTCGGCTACAACGAGGTGAGCGCCACGGACGTGCTCAACTACGTCGCCAGCATCTTCGCCCGCGGCAGCTCGAAAGACTGAGGCGCGGCCCGCGCCGCGGCGCCCGCGCGCGGCTCGCCGCGGCGCTAGCCGGCGCCGGGCGGCGGACGCGCCGGCAGAGGCCGCGGCGAGGGGGGGCCCGCCGCGGCGGATGACCGAAAGGCCGGGGCGAAGGGCGCCCCGCCGCGGCGGCGTCAGCGCCCCTGGCCGCCCGCGACGCGGGCGAAGCGCGGCGAGCTCGGCCCCGCCCCGCCCGTCGGCACCCGCGCCGAGCGCGGCGTCGATGGCCCCTCGCCCCCCTCGTCGCCCTCGAAGCCCGAGAGAAAGAGCCCGAGGCGCGCCCGCTCGGGCTCGTCGAGCTCGCCCCGCAAGAACACCGCCGCCTCGAAGGCGTCGTCGAACAGGCGCCGCGCCGGGTTGTTCGCCTCGCGCACGATGCGCCCGAGCTGCATCGCGAAGGTCGCGTTCGTCGGCGCCACCAGGAGCGCCGCGCGTTCGAGCCGGTGGTTCATCGCCGACAAGAGCTTGGCCAGCCGGTCGGCCACCGCCTGGTTGTAGATCACCACCGGCCGGTGGTCGGCGCAGAGCACCGGCCGGACGCCCCGCGGCGTGAGCGTCACCGCCGCCGCCAAGTCGCGCGCGTAGGCGTCAACCTCGGCCGCCGACCCGAGCGACCAAATGCGCGCTTCGATCAAGCGGCCAACACGACGCTCGACGAAGTACATGGGGCACAGCATGGCCTACCGGCCCACATGTCCGCAAGCCCTTAAGCTAACATTGCTATCATAAATTTTCGATCAGGAAGATTATTCTAGCCCCCGGTTACCTTGGCCCACCTGAACATAAGTCTAAAAATTGTTACCTGATTGAACTTTGAATGCGAAATCTGATCGATTGTTTATAATGTGGGTTTATGTGAGTCGGGGGCAGCCTGCCGCTTTGCGCGCCATGTCATCAGCGGTGGGGGTCGAGCGCGCCCCTCGGGGCGCGGGGCCGCCGGGCGGGGGCGGCGTTCGGGCTAGGTGAGCTTGATGGCGACGTAGTTGGTGAGCCGGCCCTGGCGCACGCGCAAGACGAGCACCTTGCCCGAGGGCAGGGCCTCGACGCGGCGGGCGAGGTCGGCGGCGTTGCGCACGGGCTTCTTGTCGACCTCGAGGATCACGTCGCCGGCGCGCAGCTGCCCGAACGCGGGCGAGCGCGGGGCGATGCCGCGCACGACGGCGCCGCCGCCGGGCGCGTCGTCGAGCACGATGCCGAGGCGGCCCTTGGGGGGCGCGGCGGGGCCGGGCGCGCCGTTGCCGCCGCCCTCGTCGCGGTCGCCGTCGCGGTCGGGGCGCGTGTCGAGCGTGGTCGAGAGCTCGAGCGGCTTGCCGCTGCGCACGACGCCGAGCTTGACCTTCGAGCCGGGGGCGTTCTTCGCGATGAGGCGGGCGAGGTCTTCGAAGCGGGCGACCTCGGAGCCGTTGACCGAGGTGATGACGTCGCCGGGCTGCAGGCCGGCCTTCGCGCCGGGCGTGTTCGCCTCGACGTCGGACACGAGCGCGCCGCGCTTGCCCGCGACGCCGAGGCCCTGGGCGAGCTCGTCGGTGACGGGCTGGTAGCGCACGCCGAGGTAGCCGCGCGAGACCGCGCCGCGCTCGCGCAGCTGGGGCAAGACGTCGCGCAGCGAGTTGACGGGCACGGCGAAGCCGATGCCCTGGGCGCCCTGGCGGATGGCGGTGGGGATGCCCACCACCTCGCCCTTGAGGTTGAAGAGCGGGCCGCCCGAGTTGCCCGGGTTGATCGACGCGTCGGTCTGGATGAAGTCGTCGTAGAGGCCGCCCATGCTGCGGCCCTTGGCGCTGGTGATGCCGAGCGTGACGGTGTGGCCGAGGCCGAAGGGGTTGCCGATGGCGAGCACCCAGTCGCCGACGCGCAGGCCGTCGGAGTCGCCGAGCGAGACGGCGCTCAGGTTGGTGGCGCCTTCGACCTGCAGGACGGCGAGGTCGAGCGCGGCGTCGCGGCCGACGACCTTGGCGGGCAGGGTTCGCTCGTCGCTCAGGCGCACCTTGATCTCGTCGGCGCCCTGCACGACGTGCGCGTTGGTGACGACGAAGCCGGCCGGGTCGACGATGAAGCCGGTGCCGAGCGCGCGCGCCTGGCGCGGGCCGGCGCCGCCGGGCGGCAGGCCGAAGGGGAAGCCGAAGGGCAGCCCCGCTTCGTCGCCGTCGGGCCCGCCCCGCGTCGAGGTGGTCGTGATGTTGACGACCGTGGGCTTGAGCCGCTCGACCAGCGAGGCGACGTCGGCGTTGCCGACCACGGGCACGGGCGCGGCGAGCGGCGCGACGACGGTGCCGGCCGCGGGGGCGACCTCGGGGGGCGGCACGGCGGTGGCCGCGGCGGCGGGCGCGGGGGCCGGCGCGCCCCGGGCGCAGGCGCCGAGCGCGGCGGCGAGCGCGGCGAGCGCGACGGGCCCGAGCCGTCGCCGGCGCGCGGCGGGGGCGCGCCGGGCGGGCGAGGGCCGGGGGGGGCTGAGCGGGGAGGGCGGAGGGAGGGCGAAGGGGGAGGGCGAAACCATGTCGCTAGAGGGGGTCGGACGGGTGAACGCCGAATCGGATCTTCAGCACCGGCTGAGCCCCCGCCCGGGTGGGCGGCGGGTGACGCCGACCGGAACCGCCGCGGCGGGCGCTTTATGCCCTGCCCTGCGCCGGCCTTTCCCCCTGTACGCCGGCGGAGGTGCGTGTCAAGCACGGGCCCGAGAAGCCGAGCCCGCCATGGTGGATGCCGCGTCGACGCCCCCGAACCCCCCGCCCCTCGGCACCGCCGTCGGCCTGCTCGGCGGCGGGCAGCTCGCGCGCATGCTGGCGCAGGCGGCGCTCGACCTCGGCCTGCGGCCGGTGGTGTTCGCCGACGGGGCCGACGACCCCGCCGCGCAGGTCTGCCGCGACGTGGTCGAGGGCAAGGTGGCCGACGGGGCGGCGCTCCGGGCCTTTCTCGAGCGCGTCTCGCTCGTCGCCTTCGAGAACGAGTTCGTGCCGAGCGAGGCGCTCGAGCGCGCGGCCGAGGGCCTGGGCGTGCGCTTCGGGCCGGGGCTGCCCGTGCTCGGGCGCCTGCGCGACAAGCTCGGCCAGAAGGCGGCGCTCGCCGAGCTCGGCGTGCCGAGCGCGCCCTTCCTCGAGCACGTGCCGGGCGAGCCCTTCGGGGCCTGGGCCGAGCGCGCGCGCGGGGCCTTCGACGGGCCGGGCTGCGTGCTCAAGTGGTCGAGCTACGGCTACGACGGCAAGGGCACGCTCGCGCTCGACGGCGAGGGCCCGCTGCCGCCGGGGCTCGGGGCCTTCTGCGAAGAGGCGATCGCGCGCGGCGCCCGGCTCTTCGCCGAAGAGCGCGTGCGCTTCCGGCGCGAGGTGGCGCTCTGCGCGCTGCACTCGGTCGCGGGCGAGTTCGGCGCCTACCCGCTGGTCGTCACCCGGCAAGAGCGGGGCATCTGCGTCGAGGTGCGGGGCCCGGCCCGGGCGCTCGGGCTCGACGCCTCGCTCGAGGCGCGCGCGGTCGACTACGCGCGGCGGCTCGCCCGGGGGCTCGGGCTCGTCGGCGCCTTCGCCGTCGAGGCCTTCGAGCTCGCGTCGGGCGAGCTCTGGGTCAACGAGATCGCGCCCCGCGTGCACAACAGCGCGCACTTTACGCTCGACGCCGCCGAGACGAGCCAGTTCGAAAACCACTGGCGCGCGCTGCTCGGCCTGCCGCTCGGCTCGACCCGGAGCGCGCCCGCCTTCGCGATGCGCAACCTCCTCGGCCCCGAGGGCGTGCGGGGGGGCGCGCGGGGGGCGCCGCGGCCGCCGGTCGCCGCCGGCACGCACCTGCACTGGTACGGCAAGGCCGAGCTGCGCCCCGGGCGCAAGCTCGGCCACCTGAACGGCGTCGCCGCGTCCGTCGACGACCTCGACGCGCTCGCCGCCTCGCTCGACGACGCCTGCGGCCGCTGGGCCGACGACCTCCGATGCCTGAACAACGCCCCCCCCTGAGCTCCGGGCCCGCCTTGCGCGAGCGCGCCCCCCGCGTCGCCATCGTCATGGGCAGCGACTCCGACTTCCCCGTGATGCGCGCGGCCGCCGAGGCGCTCGCCGAGCTCGGCGTCGCGTACGAGATGTCCGTCGTCTCGGCCCACCGCACGCCCGTCGAGATGGCCGACTTCGCCCGCGCCGCCCGCGCGCGCGGCGTGCGCGTCGTCGTCGCCGGCGCCGGCGGCGCCGCGCACCTGCCCGGCATGATCGCCGCCCACACCGAGCTGCCCGTCGTCGGGGTGCCCGTGCCCATGCCCCCGCTGCACGGGCAGGACGCCCTGCTCGCGATCGTGCAGATGCCCCGCGGCGTGCCCGTCGCCTCCGTCGCCATCGGCAACGCCTGGAACGCCGGCCTGCTCGCCGCGCAGATCCTGGGGGCCGGCGGCGCCGAGAGCGACGAGGGGCTGCTCGACCGCATCGCCGCGTACAAAGAGGGGCTGCGCCAGGCGGTGCTCGCCAAGACGCTGCCGCCGATCGAAGGGCCCGAGGGGCGTTTAAGCCCCGAGAGGGCCGGGGGCGCGCCCGCAGGCTCGGTATTGCTCGCCTCGGGGGCTGCGCGTATCGTAGCTTCGCCTGAAACCTAGGCGAAGCGGCGCCCCGCCGCGCCCGGTCGCGGGCCCCGCCCACGCCCTCCGTGACGTCGATGAAGGTCCGCGCTCTCTTCCGCCCTCTGCTTTGCTCGGTCGGCCTCGTCGCGTTGAGCCAGTGCGGCGGGGGGGCCGAGGGGCCGCTCGTGCGCGACTGCACGCCGCGGGTCTGGGTGGCGCCTTCGGCCCCGGGCGCGGCGGTCGAGGTGCGCGGCAGCTGGGACGGGTGGGTCACGCCCCTGCGCCCCGCGCCCTCGGGCTACGAGGGCTGGCACGTGCTCGAGCTCTCGCTGCCGCCGGGCGAGTACGGCTATTTGCTCGTCGAAGACGGGGCCGAGCGCATCGACAAGACGAACCCGCTCACCACCTTCCGCGACGGCAAACAAGAGGTGTCGCTCTTGCGGGTCGAGCGCTGCGACGCGCCCGAGCTGCGGGTCGAGTCGGCGCGCGAGGTGGGCCCGGGCGAGGTCGAGGTGCGGGCGTCCTTTCTCGCGCTCGAGCCCGAGGTGTGGCTCGACCCGACGCGGGTGAAGGCGGCGACGCTCGCGGGGGTGCCGCTCGAGCTGCGCGCGAGCGACCCGTCGAGCGGCTCGTTCACGCTGGGCGCGCGGGGCCTTGCGCGCGGCAAGCACACGGTGATCGTCGAGGCGGCCGACGGCAAGGGGCGGGCGGCCGGGCCGGTGCGGGCGTCGGCCTGGGTCGAGCCCGAGGCGGCGAGCTGGGACGACGGCATCCTCTACCACCTGATGATCGACCGCTTCCGGGGCGACGGGGGCGCGGCGCTCTCGCCGCCGCCCTCGCCGGGGGTGCGCGCGGGCGGCACGCTCGACGGGGTGCGGGCGGCGATCGAAGAGGGCTACTTCGCGCGCTTCGGCGTCACCGCCCTGTGGATCTCGCCCGTCTACCTGAACCCGGTCGAGGCGCGCCCGGGCCGCGACGGGCGCATGTACGACAGCTACCACGGCTACTGGCCGCTCGACTCGCGCGGCGTCGAGCCGCGCATCGGGGGCGAGGCGGCGGTGCGGGCGCTCGTCGAGGCGGCGCACGCGCGCGGGCTGCGCGTGCTCTTCGACATCGTGCCGAACCACGTCTACGAGATGAACCCGCGCTACGCCCCGCGCCGGCGCACGGGCTTCTACAACGACGGGCCCGAGGCCTGCATCTGCGGCACCGACAACTGCTCGTGGGGGCAGCGCATCGAGAACTGCTGGTTCACGCCCTACCTGCCCGACGTGCGCTGGCAGAACGCCGAGGCGATGTGGGAGGGCGTCGAGGACGCGCGCTACTGGCTCGAGGCCTACGACGTCGACGGCGTGCGCATCGACGCGGTGCCGATGATGCCGCGGGCGGCCACGCGCCGCATCGCCGCCGCCCTGCGCCGCTCGGCGGGCCCCGACCGCGCCGCGTTCGTGATGGGCGAGATCTTCACCAGCCCGGGCGACGGGGGCATCCGCGAGATCAGGTATTTCATGGGGCCCTCCGGGCTCGACAGCGCGTTCGACTTCCCGCTCATGTGGGCGCTGCGCGACGTCGTCGGCGCGGGGCGCGGCAGCTTCCGCGAGGTCGAGCGGGTGTTCGCCGCGACGGGCGCGGCGCTCGAGGGCTCGGGCGCGCTGCTCGCGCGCATGGTCGACAACCACGACGTCGCGCGCTTCATGGCCGTCGCCACGGGCGAAGAGGGCAACGACCCCTGGACGGACGGGCCCGCGCAGCCGACCGACCCCGAGCCCTACGCCCGCCTGCGCCTCGCCCTCTCGTTCCTCTTTTCGCTGCCGGGGCTGCCCGTCATCTACGCCGGCGACGAGATCGGGCTGACGGGCGCGTCCGACCCCGACTGCCGGCGCGTCTTGCCGGCCGACCCGGCGCTGTCGGCCGAGCAGGTGGCGACGCGCGAGGCGGTCGCGCGGCTCGGGCGGCTGCGGCGCTGCTCGGAGGCCCTGCGGCGCGGCGAGCGCGCGGTGCTCGCGACGAGCGACGACGCCGACGCGGCGCTCCGGCGCGACGCGTCCGGCCGCCAGGTGCTCACGCTCTTCTCGCGCGCGACCGAGCCGCTCGACCTCGCGCTGCCCGCCGAGGCGGCCGGGGCCTACGTCGACGCGCTCTCGGGCGAGGCGCTCGCGGTGCCCGCGGGGGGGGGCACCGTGCGCATGCCGCCGCTCTCGGCCCGCTTTCTCATGCCCGAGGGCGACCCCTGCCTCTCCGTTCTCGCCGCCCCCTGACCCCCCCTTCCCGCCCCACCCGCTTTCCGAGGCCCCCCATGCGCTCGCGTACCGTCTCTCTCGTGACGTTCCTTGTCTTCGCCGCCGCGGCCAGCACGGCGTGCGACGAAGAGCCGTTGCGCAACCGCCGCAACCGGCCCGCGCCCCCCGACGGCACGGCCGGCTTCGACCCGGGCGACACGCCGCCGGGCGACGGCACCGGCGCCTACGGCCAGGGCGCCTCGGGCCCCGGCACCGGCGGGTCGGGCACGGGCGGCTCGGGCCCCGGCACGGGCGGCACGGGCACGGGCGGCTCGGGCACCGCGAGCGGGCCCGGCACGGGCTCCGCGGTGTGCGAGGGCGACGTGCAGGCCAAGTTCGACTGGCGCGACTCGGTCATCTACTTCGTCTTCATCGACCGCTTCTTCGACGGCGACGCCGCGAACAACGACCCGCTCGGCGCCCCCGTGCAGACGCCGGCCGACTACCAGGGCGGCGACTTCGCCGGCGTGCGGCAGAAGCTCGACGAGGGCTACTTCGACGAGCTCGGCATCAACACGCTCTGGCTCACCATGCCCGCCGACAACGCCGACATCGCCGGCCAGGGCCTCGGCGGCGACCCCTACCAGTACAGCGCCTACCACGGCTACTGGCCCAAAGACCTCGACGCGGTCGAGTCGCGCTTCGGCACCGAGCAAGAGCTCAAGGGCATCGTCGACGCCGCGCACGCCAAGGGCATCAAGGTCATCGTCGACTACGTGATGAACCACGTGCACGACACGTCCCAGGTCTACGTCGACCACCCCGACTGGTTCTGGCCCCGGCAAGACGGCACGCGCGACTGCCTCTGCGGCGCCGCCTGCAGCTGGGACGGGCCCGACGGCCGCCGCTGCTGGTTCACGCCCTACCTGCCCGACTTCGACTTCACCAAGCCCGCGGCGCGCGCCTTCTCGGTCGACAACGCCGTCGCGTGGATCGACCGCCTCGGCATCGACGGCTTCCGGCTCGACGCGGTCAAGCACATCGAAGACCAGTGGCTGGTCGACCTGCGCAGCCGCGTGCGCGCCGACGTCGAGCCCGGCCGGGGCGAGCACTTCTACATGGTCGGCGAGACCTTCACGGGCGACCGGGGCCTCATCAACGCGTACGTCGACCCCTGCGCCAAGCTCGACGGGCAGTTCGACTTCCCCTGGCGCATGGAGGTTACGGCCAAGCTGCTCATGCGCAAGGGCAGCATGAACGATCTCGAAGGGTTTCTTTCGTTCAACGAAAATTTCTACGGCGGCGGGCGCGCCGTCATGAGCACCTTCCTCGGCAACCATGACATTCCCCGCGTCGTGCACTTCGCGCAGAACGTGCCGCTGTGGAACGACGAATGGAACGGCGGCAAGGACCGCAACTGGACCAACCTGCCCGCCGCCCCGGCCGGGCTCGAGGCCTACGAGCGGCTCGCCACCGGCTTCACGCTGCTGCTGACGACCAAGGGCGCGCCGCTCATCTACTACGGCGACGAGTACGGCATGCCGGGCGCCGGCGACCCCGACAACCGCCGCTTCATGCAGTGGTCGGGCTACAACGCCGGCCAGAGCGCGCTCAACGCGCAGATCAAGAAGCTGACCGCCATCCGCGCGGCGCACCCGGCCACGCGCCGCGGCGTGCGCGCGCCGGTCTCGGTCACGACCGAGACGCTCGCCTACTCGATGACGTCGCCGGCGGACGGCGACACCGTCTACGTGGCGCTCAACCGGTCCGACGCCGCGCAGGCCGTGGCGGGCGTGCCGGCGGGCACCTACGTCGACGAGCTGACGGGGGCCGACGTCGTCGTCAGCGGCAACGTGAGCGTGCCCGCGCGCGGCTCGCTCGTGCTCGTGCCGAAGCCCTGAGGCGGCGGGCCGGCTCGCCCCGGCGCGCGGCTCCTCGGCCGAGACCGAACCCATGCACGCCCCGCCGCCTCCGCCGAGCCGCCGGCGCGTCCTCGTCGTCGATGACGACGAGCTCGTGCGCAACGCGCTCGGGCGCTTGCTGCGGCAGCGGGGCGGGGCCGAGGTGCTCCTGGCCGAGGGCTCGGGGCGGGCGCGCGAGCTGCTCGGCGAGGGCCCCGTCGACGTCGTGGTGAGCGACCACTCGATGCAGGGCGAGACCGGCATGAGCCTGCTCGCCGCCGTCGCCGAGCGCCACCCCGGTGTGGTGCTGGTGATGTTCTCGGCGCTGCCCCCGCCCGAGGCGTCGCGCGCCGTCGCCGAGGGGCGGCTCGCCGGGCTCTTCCGCAAGCCCCACGAGGCCGCCGCGCTCGTCGACTTCGTGCGGCGCGCGATCGCGCCGCCGGGCGGCGACGGGGGCTGAGCGGGCGCGCGCGGCGCCCCGGGCCTTGTGCGCCCGCCGGCCGGCCCCTATCCTGCGCCCTCCATGCCGAACGAGGGCCGGCCCCTCGCCGAGCTGCCCCCGGCGGCCTGCGTCCTGCTCGAGGCGGCGCCCGACGCCATGGTCGTCGTCGACCGCGTCGGCCGCGTCGTGAGCGTCAACGCGCAGGCCGAGCGGCTCTTCGGCTACGGCCGCGACGAGCTCGTCGGGCGGCCCGTCGAGCTCGTCATCCCCGAGCGCTTCGGCGGCAAGCACCCGGCCCACCGCAACGGCTACTTCTTCGAGCCGAAGGTCAGGCCCATGGGCGCGGCCGGGCTGCGGCTCTCGGCCCGCCGCCGCGACGGCTCCGAGTTCGACGTCGAGATCAGCCTGAGCCCCCTCGAGACCGAAGACGGCATGCTGGCCATCGCTGCCATCCGCGACGCCTCGGCGCGGCGCAAGAGCGAGACGATGTTCCGCGACCTGCTCGAGGCCGCCCCCGACGCCATCGTCATCAGCGACCAGCGCGGCAAGATCGTCTTCGTCAACGCCCAGGGCGAGCGGCTCTTCGGCTACGGCCGCGACGAGCTCGTCGGCGAGCTGGTCGACGCGCTCGTGCCCAAGCGCCTCCGCCACGGCCACGCCGGCCACCGCGCCCGCTACTTCGCCGAGCCGAAGACCCGGACCATGGGCGGCCGCGAGGGGCTCGAGCTCTACGGCCTGCGCAAAGACGGCAGCGAGTTCCCGGCCGAGATCAGCCTGAGCCCCCTCGAGACCGAGGGGGGCCTCGTGGCGATGACCGCCATCCGCGACGTGTCCGAGCGCAAGCGCGCCGAGCAAGGGCGCCTGCGGCTCGCGCAGGCGCAAGAGGCCCTCCGGCTGCGCGACGAGTTCCTCTCGGTCGCGTCGCACGAGCTGCGGACGCCGCTGACCGCGCTGCAGCTGCAGCTCGAGTGGCTGCGCCGCGCGTCCGCGCGCGAGGGCGAGCCGCTCACCCGCGAGAAGGTGGCCGAGAAGGTCGGGCGGGCCTCGCGCAACGCCGAGCGCCTCGCCGAGCTCGTCCGCACGCTGCTCGACGTCTCGCGCATCGCCAACCGCACGCTCTCGCTCCGGCGCGAAGAGTTCGACCTCGTCGCCGCGGTCGGCGACCTCGTCGACGATCTGCGCGAGCCGGCCCGTGGCGCCGGCAGCGAGATCGTCGTCGAGAGCTCCGGCCCCGTCCCCGGCGCCTGGGACCGCTCGCGCGTCGAGCAGGTCCTTTTGAACTTGCTGATCAACGCCATCAAGTACGGCGCGGGCCGCCCGGTCGCGGTGGCGGTCGAGGCCGACGAGGCCTGGGCGCGCGTCACGGTGCGCGACGGGGGCCCGGGCGTGCGGCCCGAAGACGCGGTGCGCATCTTCGACCGCTTCGAGCGCGCCGTCTCGGCGCAGCACTACGGCGGCCTCGGCCTCGGCCTCTACATCGCGCGCTACCTCGCGCGGGCGCACGGCGGCGACGTCGAGCTCTTGCGCGAGGGCGGCCCGGGCGCCGCCTTCCGGCTCGCGCTGCCGCGGCGGCCGCCCGAGGGCGAGGGCCGCGGCCCCGACGCGCACTGAGCCCGGCGCGGCGGCTCAGCGGGCCGCCCTCGCCGGCGCGACGGCTCAGCGGGCCGCCCTCGCCGGCGCGAGGGAGGCGCCGACGCCCGGCGGCGGCCCCGGAACGTGGGCCGCGCCCCCGCTCACTGCGAGAAGATGACGACGCTGTAGGGCGCGAGCGTGGTGACGCTGGCGCTCTGCCCCATGCCGTGCATCGCCGGGCCGTTCGCCTCGGTGTCGAAGACGGCGGCGTTGCCGAAGTCGGACGAGTAGCCGTTCCAGTCGCTGTTGAAGCGCACGCGCCACAGGCCCCCGCGCGGGAAGCCGACCTTGTAGTTCGTGAACTGGTTGGTGCTGAAGTTGGCGACGATGACGACGTCGTCGCCCGGGCCGCCGTCCTGCCAGCGGTGGAAGGCGATGACCTTCGCGCCGTCGTTGATGTGGTGGACGTTGACGTGCTCGCCCCGCAGGCCGCGCGTGTTGTTGAACCAGTTGCGGCGCAGCTTGATGAGGTCGCCGTACAGGTTCTTGATGCCGCCGAACCAGGTGAGCTTGTTCCAGTCGACCGGGTCGGTGTCGCTGAAGAAGCCGTCCTCCAAGAGCTCCTGCCCCTGGAAGATCATGGGGATGCCGGGCGAGGTGAACACGAGCGCCGCGCCGAGCGTCGAGCGCTTCTTCGCCGCCCAGCTGCCGGCGTTGCCCGGCCAGATCTCTTCGGGCACGCGCGCCTTGCCGTTGGCGACCTCGTCGTGGCTCTCGGTGTAGATGACGCGCTGGGTCGCCTGCCCGTTGTACTTGGCCCCGATGGCGCCCGCGACCGCGAACATGTCGCGCGAGCCGTCGCCCTGGTCGATGATCGCCTTGCGGATCGGGTGCACGAAGCGCCCGTCCCATTGGGAGTCGAAGCCGGCGCCGCCCGCCGGGGTCGAGCGCGTGATGGCCGCGTCGTCGCGCAGGTCTTCGGCGATGCTGATCTTCCAGGGTTGCGTGCGATCGATCTCGTCGTTCGCGTAGCGCATCGTGTTCCACCCGTCGACGATGTCCGTGCCGCTGCCGTTGTCGTCGCGGATGTACGCCGTCGCGTCCCAGCGCAGGCCGTCGAGCCGGTACTCGTTCAGCCACCAGAGCGCCGCGTCCTTGATGTAGTCGCGCACCTCGGGCCGGCCGTAGTCGGGCCGCGTGTCGCCCCAGGGCGTCGACGCCCTCCAGTCGTTGTAGAAGTAGTGCCCGCCCTTGCCGAAGCACTCGCCCGTGAAGCACCACATCGGCAGGTCGGACGGCCCGTAGTGGTTGTGCACCACGTCGAGGATGACGCCGATGCCGCGCGCGTGCGCCGCGTCGACGAAGGCCTTCATGTCTTCGGGCGTGCCGTACGACGACTCGGGCGCGAAGGGGAAGCTCGGGTTGTACCCCCACGAGAAGTCGCCGGGGAACTCGGCCACCGGCATGATCTTCAGCATGTTGACGCCGAGGTCGCGCAGGTAGTCGAGCCGCGCCGTCGCGCTCTGCCAGTTGCCCGGCCCGAAGCCCGGCGCGTCGTTGAACGTGCCGACGTGCATCTCGTAGATGACCTGCTCGTTGAAGCTCGGCGTGCCGAAGCCGTTCTTCCACGCGTAGCCGCCCGGGTTGTAGACGATGCTCGCGCCCGACGAGTTCTCGACCCGGGCCGAGCGCGGGTCGCTCTTCCAGAGCTTTTCGCCCCAGGGCGTCTGAATCACGTACTTGTACTTCTGGTTCACCGCCGCCCCGGCGACGTCGGCCGAGAAGTTGCCGTTGAACTCGTTGCCGAGCTCGGTGGCCGAGTCGCTCCAGCCGTTGAAGTCGCCGGCGACGAACACCCGCGCCGCGCCCGGCGCCCACACCCGGAAGGTCACCCCGCCCGGGTACACGATCGCGCCCATGCCCGGCCGGCTCGAGGCCGACAGGTTGTCGACGCTCTGCAGCGTCTCGCCGTCACTGTCGCTTTCGCTACAGGCGAAGGGCAGGGCGGGCAACAACAGAAAGAGACAGGACTTCAACAGCTGGTTCGGTCGCATGATGGGCGCTCGTTCTCGGGGCGGGCCCCCGAGGCAAGGGGTGGTGGGTCGCGATTAAGGCTAAGGACACGCACCTCAAGCGGAACTTCATCGTTCGACGCTAAGGACACCGGGCGGCCGGAAAGGTAGCGTCCGAAAAGCACAACGCCAGGCTCTTCTTTACTATTGGTGCGCGCTCTGGGCAGGCCTGAACCCCCCTCGATTTCCGCGTTTTCTGGCCCGCCGGGCCGGGCGTGGTTTACATTTTGAACCGCCGCGCGCCTCTGTTGCCTTTACCCAACAACCCCGCGCCGCCGCCCCGTCGACCCGCCCCTCGCCGCGGGCGCGCGACCCCGCTCGCCGGCTCGCCCGGCCCGCGCCCGGGCTCCGATCGCGCTCCGACCTCGAACCCAACGACGCCGGCCCCCGGGCCCCCTTCGGCTCGCCGATACAAGATGGAGGCCGGCCACAAGCCGCCTCGGTGTACAATGGTTCCATGCGCGTTTTTTCTTTGTCGCTCGTCGCCGCCCTCAGCCTGGCTCCGTTGACCTTCGTCGCCTGCGGGTCCGAACTCGAAGACGACCCCTTGCCCACGGCCGGAAGGGGCGGCGCCGGCGGCAGGGCCGGCTCGGGCGGCTCGGGCGGCTCAGGCACGATGGGCACGGGTGGCTCGGGCACGATGGGCACGGGCGGCTCGGGCACGGGCGGCTCGGGCACGATGGGCACGGGCGGCTCGGGCACGATGGGCGCCGGCGGGGGCACGAGCGGTACGGGCGGCGGTGCCGGCGCTGGCGGCGCGGGTCAGGGCGGCGGAGGCGCGGGCGGCAGCGCTGGCGGGGGCGGCACGGGCGGCGTGGCGGGGCAGGGCGGCGGGGGCGCGGGGGGCGGGGGCAAGGTGATCAACTTCTGCAACGTCCAATTTCCGGCCACGCTCTGCTCGACCCCCGGCAACGCCCCGGCCAAGATCGTGTACGGCCAGGTCTTTGTGGATGGCCTGACCAACACCAACACCGGCCCCGCGCCGGGCATCAAATCAGAAATCGGCTTCGGCAAGGCCGGCACGGACCCGCGCACCGACGCCAGCTGGGTCTTTGCGGCCGCCGTGATCAACTCGGGCTTCAACTTCACCCAGAACAACGACGAGTACCAGGCGACGCTGCCGGCACAGGCTGAAGTGGGCAGCTTCTCTTACGTCTATCGCGTCTCGGTCAACGGGGGCGACCCGCTCTATTGCGATACGAACGGCACGACCGCCGACCCGAACGACCTGCCCTTCGCCGTCGCCGATCTCGGCGCCTGGACGGTGGCGGCCACGTGCCCTTAGCGTGCCGAGCCCAACGCCCCTTTGGGAGCCATTTTTCAGGCCGCGGCAAGGGGTGTGCTCGGCGCTCTTGTACCATCCGCCCGAGCCTGCACCCGGCCCCGTGCCCTCGGCCAAGCCTGGCGAGGCTGCGGCGTGGGGGCCATTCCTGACCGCAGCAGCCAGGGATGGTAATAGGTAAATGAGGCTGGGGCACCTCAAATGCTGCCCCAAGGCCTACGAACCACCCCGAGCGCCTCGCGGCGGCGCGGTGGCTACGTCCAGAGGGCGGGGGCCCCACGGCTTGAGCCGCGTTAGCGGCGAGTTTGGGGTGCCCGGCGGACGTCCCCGCCGCGCCGCCGCGAGGTGCTCGCCCGCCGCCCAGAGCGTTGGCGCTCCGCGGAGGCCCGCCATCGTGCCGCGTTCGCCCGCCCCCCGCCCGGGCGCCCCCACGTATCAGACCGACTTCGAGTCGCTCTCGTTGCCCTTCTCGCGCAGCGCCGCCTGCGCCGCCGCGAGCCGCGCGATCGGCACCCGGAAGGGCGAGCACGACACGTAGGCGAGCCCCGCCTGGTGGAAGAACTGGATGCTGGCCGGGTCGCCGCCGTGCTCGCCGCAGACGCCGAGCTTGATGTTCGGGCGCGCCTTCTTGCCGCGCTCGCAGGCCGTCTTGACCAGCTCGCCGACGCCCTCGACGTCGAGGGTCTGGAAGGGGTCGTCTTTGAGGAGGCCCGTCTCTTGATAGGAGGGGACGAAGCGGCCGGCGTCGTCGCGCGACAGGCCCCAGGTGGTCTGGGTGAGATCGTTGGTGCCGAAGCTGAAGAACTCGGCCGTCTCGGCGAGCGCGCCGGCGACCAGGGCGGCGCGCGGCAGCTCGATCATGGTGCCGTAGGCGAAGGGCACCTTGCGGCCCTTCTGGGCGAAGACCCGGGCGGCGACCTCGTCGACGAGGCGGCGGCAGTGCTCGAGCTCGCCGGGGATCATCGAGAGCGGGATCATGATCTCGGGCTCGACGGCGACGCCCTCGGCCGCGACGTCGCACGCGGCCTCGAGGATGGCGCGGGTCTGCATCGCGTAGATCTCGGGGTAGGTGACGGCGAGGCGCACGCCGCGGTGGCCGAGCATGGGGTTGACCTCGTGCCGCTCGGCGGCCCGACGCTTGAGGGCGTCGACGCCGTGGCGCGTCAGCTCGGCGAGCTGCTGGAACTGCGCCTCGTCGGTGGGCAAGAACTCGTGCAGCGGCGGGTCGAGCAGGCGGACGGTGACGGGGTGGCCGGCCATGACCCGGAAGATGGCGGCGAAGTCTTGCCGCTGGAACGGCAAGAGCTTGTCGAGGGCGGCGCGGCGCTCGTCGCGCTCGTCGGCGACGATCATCTGGCGCATCAGGTTGATGCGCTCGGGGTCGAAGAACATGTGCTCGGTGCGGCAGAGGCCGATGCCCTCGGCGCCGAAGCTGCGGGCGCTGCGGGCGTCGCTCTCTTTGTCGGCGTTGGCGCGCACGCGCAGCCGCCGCGCCTCGTCGGCCCAGCCCATCAGCTCGTCGAAGTCGGCGCCGGTCTGCGCGGGCACCATCGGCACCTCGCCGAGGTAGACGTGCCCGGCCTTGTCGTCGACCCAGAGCGTGATGAGGTCGCCGGCCTTGACGACGACGGGGGCGCCGGGCTTGCCCTCGTCGGTCGCGGGGGTGACGGTCATCGTCTGGGCCTCGTAGTTGATCGAGGCCGACGAGCAGCCCGCGACGCAGCACTTGCCGATGACGCGGGCGACGACGGCGGCGTGCGAGGTCATGCCGCCGCGCGCGGTCAAGATGCCGGACGCGGCCTTCATGCCGTGGATGTCTTCGGGCGAGGTCTCGCGCCGGACCAGGATGACCGAGTGGCCCTGCGCGGCGCGCCGCTCGGCGTCGTCGGCGTTGAAGACGACCTGCCCGGTGGCGGCGCCGGGGCCGGCGGGCAGGCCCTTGGCGAGCAGGCGCTTCGGGGCGCGCTGGTCGATCGTCGGGTGCAAGAGCTCGTCGAGCTTCGAGGGCGTGACGCGCAGCAGGGCCTCTTCTTTGCTGATGAGCCCCTCGCGCACCATCTCGACCGCGACGCGCACCTCGGCCCGGCCGCTGCGGCCGCCGACGCGGCACTGCAAGAGGTAGAGCTTGTCCTCCTCGACGGTGAACTCGAGGTCGAGCATGTCGCGGTAGTGCTTCTCGAGCGTCTGGTAGGTCGTCTCGAGCTCGCGGTAGGCCGCGGGCATCTTCGCCTCGAGGCTGTCGTCGCCGCCGTCGTGGCGCGACAGGCCGAAGGGCGTGCGAGTGCCGGCGACCACGTCTTCGCCCTGGGCGTTCGGCAGCCACTCGCCGAAGAAGCGCCGCTCGCCCGTGCGCGGGTCGCGCGTGAAGGCCACGCCGGTCGCCGAGGTCTGGCCGCGGTTGCCGAAGACCATGGCCTGCACGGTGCAGGCGGTGCCCCACGCCTCGGGGATGCGGTGCATCTGCCGGTAGGTCTCGGCCCGGTCGTTGTGCCAGCTCTTGAAGACGGCCGCGACCGCGCCCCAGAGCTGCTCGTACGGGTCGTCGGGGAAGGGCGCGCCGGTCGCCTTCTGCACCAGCTCTTTCGAGCGGCCGACGAGCGCCTCGAGCGCCTCGGCGGGCAGGTCGCCGTCGGGCACGCGCTGCTTGAGCTCTTCGGCGTTGAGCAGGCTCGGCCGCAGGCCGCGCGCCTGCGCCACCTGCCGCCGCGCCTCGTCGAGCAGTGACTCGACGCGCTCTTTCGGGACGCCGAGCACGACGTCGGCGTACATGGCGACGAAGCGCCGGTAGGCGTCGAAGGCGAAGCGCCGGTCGCCCGTCAGCTCGGCGATGCCGCGGGCGATGTCGTCGTTCAGGCCGAGGTTCAAGATCGTATCCATCATGCCGGGCATCGAGGCGCGCGCGCCCGAGCGCACGCTCACGAGCAGCGGCCGCTCGGCGTCGCCGAAGCGCCGGCCGACGATGCCCTCGACCCGCGCGAGCGCCGCCTTCGCCTCTTCGCGGGCGCCCTCGGGCAGCCGCCCGCCGTCGCGGAAGAAGGCGTTGCAGACCTCGGTCGTCAGCGTGAAGCCGGGCGGCACCGGCACCCCGAGCCGCGTCATCTCGGCCAGGTTCGCCCCCTTGCCCCCGAGCAGCGGCTTCATCGAGGCGTCGCCGTCGGCCTGCCCGGCGCCGAAAAAATAAACCTGAGAGGGCATCGTCGTCTCCCGCGTCTTTCTGGTGCGTCGTGCGTTCTGCCCGGGCCCGCTCGCGGGCGCCGGGCGCCAACGTCGGCCGGCCCCCGGCCCGCCCCACTGCTCGGCGGGCCACCCCGGGACGGTGGTCGGCCGACCATATAGCAGGGAGGCGCCCGGCCGGCTGCCCCGCCCGCGCGGCGCTCCGGGGGGGCCCCGCCGGGCCGCGGGGGACCCGGAACGTCGGGCGCGGCGAGCCCCCCGCGGGCGCCGGCCGCCTTCGCGGGGCCCTCGGCGCGCGGGCCCGCCCCCGCCCGCGGGCCCCTGCACCATCGGGGTGACGGCTCGCGCGCCCCTGAGCCCGCGGGCCCCTGCAACATCGGGGTGACGGCCGGCGCGCGCGCATTGTCCGCCGCCCGCCCGGCCCCACACCTGCCGGCGTGAGCAGCCCCCTCCCGCCCTCGTGGCCGGTGCCCGACCGCTTCCGACAACGCCTCGGCCGCGAGGCCGGCCGCCAGCGCGCGATGGCGCACGACGGGCACCTGCTCGTCGTGCTGCACGAGCTGCCCTCGCCCGACGACCACGGGCGGCGCGCGGCGCTCTTCTGGCGGGCGCCGGGCGCCGCCTGGCGCTCGACCCCCGGGCCCGGCGGCCTGCCGGCGCTCTACGCCCTGGTCGGCTCGTTCACCAAGGCGCTCGACGATCTCGAGCGGCGCCTCGAGGCCGCCCGCGGCGCGACCGAGCTCTTCGAGGTCTTGCGCGAGGCCGGGCCCCTCGCGCGCACGTCGCGCAACCTGCTGCGCGCCCTGCAGGAGGCGCGCGAGGCCTGCCCCGACGACCGCGACCTCATCGCCCTGCGCGACGAGGCCGGCGACAACGAGCGCGCCGCCGACCTCGTCGCCGCCGAGGCCAAGAACCGGCTCGACTACCTCATCGCCAAGCGCAGCGAAGAGCAAGCGGCGACCGCCGACCGCATCGCCCGCTCCAGCCACCGGCTGAACCTGCTCGCCGCCGTGTTCTTCCCCGTCACCGCGCTGGGTTCCATTCTCGGCATGAACCTGCCGCACGGGCTCGAGCGCTTCCTCGCGCCCTGGCTCTTCTGGGGCGTGCTTAGCTTCGCCTTCTTGCTCGGCCTCTGGCTGCGCAGCAGCCTCGCGCGCGAGGCCGGCCCGGCGGCGAGGCCGCCCGACTGAGCGCGGCCCGCGTCAGAAGAGCCCGCCCGCCCGCAGGCCCGCGCCGAGCTCGAGCGGGCTCGCGTCGAGCAGGGGCCACGCGGGGTCGATGCCCTTCTTGTCGATGGGCCGTCCGTGCGCCTGCAGCGAGCCGGTGACGAAGGCGCCGGCCCGCAAGCCGGGCGCGAGGCCGAGGTCCAGGCCGAATTGCAGCGTGTGGTGGAACCCGAGCAGCGGCGCCGGCGTGCCCGCCTGGCGCGGCAGCGCGAAGAGCTGCCCGCCGGCGCCGAGCCCGGCCCAGGGGTCGAGGCGCGCGCGGGGGGCGAGGTGAACGCGCAGCACGGCGCCGAGGCGGGCCCGGAAGCCTTTGCAGCGCCCGCAGCCGAAGGCCGGCGCGCCCTCGATCGCGGCGGCGATCTCTTCGCGCCCGACGCCGGCCGGCCCGATCTCGACGCCGAGGGGGGCGAGCACGATCGCGCCCGCGCCCGACGCGATCTGCGCGACGCCGCCGTACGCGTTGAGGCGCCCCAGGCGCGGCAGCGTCGAGCGGGAGGCGACGCCGCGCTCGGGCCCGGCGGGGCCCGCCGCGGGCGGGGCGGCCGGGGCGGCAGCGGCCCGCCCGGACGAAGCGGCCGGCTCGGCGGCGACTCGCCCGGGCGGGGCGGCCGGGGCCGCGGCGGGGCCGCCCCCGGCGCAGGCGGGGGCCGAGAGCGCGACGAGGGCGAGCGGGGCGGCCGCGCGGGGGCCCACGCCCCACGGCGTCAGCGTTCGCCCTCGATGCGCAGCACGTTGTCGTAGACGAGCACGCGGTTCTTGGCCGTGTCGGCGATGAAGAGCCGGGTGCTGTGGTAGGGCCGGGGCAGGGCGGCGAGGCGCGAGGGCTGGCCCAGGCCGCCGTAGTCGGCCGTCTGCGACGAGGTGGCGAAGGTGGGCTGGCCGAGCACCGCGACGGCCTCTTCTTCGCCCGTGCCGTCGGGCATCGGGCGGAAGACGAGCACGCGGTTGTTGCCGGCGTCGGCGACGAACAAGTTCACCCCGTCGGACTCGATCGACACCGGCGAGTTCAAGGTCCGCGCGTCCGACTTGCCGTCGGCGCCGGAGGGCGAGCGCGTGGCGAAGTCGCGCTGGCCGACGACGCCCTCGGCCGCGGCGCCGCTCGCGGCCCCGGCGCCGAAGCGCAAGAGGCGGTGGTTGAGCGAGTCGGCGACGTAGAGCCGCTCGCCGACCACGGCGAGGTCGGTCGGCCACGAGCAGCGGTCGGCGGCGGCGTCGGGCTCGCCGCGGTTGCCGAGGTTGCTCGCGAAGTCGGCCTGGCAGAGCACGCGGTCGGCGGCGGCGCCGTTCGAGGTCGGGACCCGGTCGAAGACGAGCACGCGGTGGTTGCCGGTGTCGGCGACGTAGAGCTTGCCGCCCGCCAGGAAGACGCCCTCGGGCGCCGAGAGCGACGCGGCCGAGGGGGCGCCGAGGCCGGCGCCGGCGTTCGGCTGGCCGGAGGCGAAGTCGGGCTGGCCGACGACGACGTCGGGCGGGGCGTTGGTCGAGCCGGGGATGTTGTTCCAGAGGAGGACGCGGTGGTTGTCGCGGTCGGCGACGGCGAAGCGGGTGCCGTCGGTGGCCACGTCGGTCGGCCCGTTGAGCGTGTCGCGCCCGACCGCGCGGCCGGCGTTGACGAGCGAGCGCGCGAAGTCGACCTGCCCGAGCACCAGCTCGGCCGGCGCGTCGGGCGCGTCGACGTCGCGGTAGGCGAGCAGGCGGTGGTTGTCGCGGTCGACGACCCAGAGCCGCTGGCCGTCCCAGGCGACGCCGGTCGGGCGGTCGAGGGTGCCGAAGGCGGGGGCGCTGCGGTTCTCGCCGTTGGTCAAGAAGTCGTACTGCCCCGCGACGTCGGAGGCCGCCGCGGCGCTCGCGATCGGCGCGTCGAAGGTGAGCACGCGGTGGTTGTCGGCGTCGGCGACGACGAGCTTGCCGCCGAAGGCCGAGAGGCCCCGCGGCGACTTGAGCGAGCGGGCGCCGAGGCCGTCGCCGTTGGGCGCGCCCGAGGCGAAGTCGGGCTGGCCGAGCACCACGACGGCCGCGGCGGGCGCGGCGCCGAGCGGCAGCGCGAAGCCGAGCACGCGGTTGCGGTTCGAGTCGCTGACCCAGAGCCGGCCCTCGGCGAGCGCGACGTCGCCCGGACGGCGCAGCGTCTGGTTGCTGACGCCCGACTCGGCCACGGGCAGGCCGTTGTTCAGGCCGTTGGTGTAAAAACTGGGGAACGCGTTGGTCGTGAAGTTCGGCTGGCCGACCAGCGCGACCGCCGTGGCCGCGATCGCGGGCCGGGTGGCGAAGGCGACGGCGCGGTTGTTCTCGCGGTCGGCGACCCAGAGCTGGCCGTTCGCCGGGTCGACCGTCAGGCCCGCCGGCCAGGCGAGCCCGTCGGCCCGGGGCGTGAACCAGCCCTGGCCCCGGTTCGGCTCGTTGGCCGAGAAGCTCGGCTGCCCCAGCGCGGCGGTCGCCGCGGCGCCGTTCGCGCTCGGCACGGGCGAGAAGACGAGCACCCGGTGGTTGGCCGCGTCGGAGACGAAGAGCTTGTCGCCGTCGACGGCCACGCCCGAGGGCGAGAAGAAGCCGTTGGCCGCGGCGTCCGAGTCGCCGTCGCCGTCGCCGTCGGGCGCGCCGCGGTTGGGCCGCGTGCCGGCGAAGTCCGCCTGCCCGACGACGGCGTCGGCGGGCTGCCCGTCGGCGGTCGGCAGGCTGTTCCAGATGAGGACGCGGTGATTGCCCGTGTCGGCGACGATGAGGCGCCCGTCGTCGACGATCGCGTCCTCGGGCGCGTTGAGCGTCGCGGCCGAGGGGCTCTTCCAGTCGAGGTTGGGCGCGAAGGCCTCGCCCGTCGGCTGCCCCAGCACGATGGTGAAGGGCGAGCCGGACTCGGTGCGCGTCAAGATGACGCGGTTGTTCGCCCGGTCGGCGACGACGCGCAGGCCCTCGGCCTGGTAGACGCCCGTCGGGTGGCTGAGCGTCTCGCGCCCGACGCCCCGGTAGTCGACCGCGCGCTGCGCCGTGACGAACGAGGGCTGGCCGAGCACCAGGTCGGCCGGGGCCCCGTCGTACTGGGGCGGCGAGCGGTAGACGAGCAGGCGCGTCTCGTCGGGCACGAGCATCATGGCCGCGTCGGCGTAGAGCCCCGCGCGCTCGTCGCTCGAGAAGAGGGTCGACGCGCTCACGCCGCCCACCTCGTTGCCGCCGACCTCGCGGTCGGGCCGCCCGACCACGAAGTCGCTCGCCGCCGCCGCCGCCGCCGGCGTCTGGCGGAAGACGGACACGCGGTAGCCGAGCCGGTCGCGCAGCGCGAGGCCCCCCGCGCCGAAGGGGCTCATGGCCGTCGGCAGCGGGAAGACGCGCTCGGTCACCGCGCGCAGGCCCGTCGTGTCGGTGCCGATCTGAAAGTCGGGGTAGGGGTTGTTCTGCGCCGGCGGGGCGTTCAGGCCGAAGACGCTGCTGGCGCCGCCGACGCTCGTCATCAGCAGGCGCTGGCCGTTGAAGAGCAGCCCCCGCGGGCGCGCCATCTTGATGGCACCGCCGAGCTGCTCCGCGTCGCCGAACGACTCTTGGCCGATGACCACGTCGGCCGGCTGCCGGTTGTACTGCGGGAAGGTGTTCCAGATGAGGACGCGGTGGTTGCCCGCGTCGCTGACGACCAGGCGCGTGCCGTCGGACGCGACCTCGTCGGGGTCGGACAGCGTCGAGGGCCCCGGCGAGGCGCTGCCGCCGTTCGCCGCCGTCGCGTTCATGTTGTCCTGGCCCAGCACCAGGTCGGCCGGCTGCCCGTTGCGCGTCGGCACCCGCGTCCAGATGAGCACCCGGTTGCCCTCGGCCACGACCAGCCGCTCGCCGTCGCTCCAGATGCCCTTGACCAGGCCGCTGAAGTTCGACGCGCTCGCCGTCGGCCGCGTGTCGACCAGGTCGGCCTTGCCCACCACCACGTCGGGCAGCTTGCTCGGGTCGTCGGGCACGCCGTCGTTCCAGATGAGCAGGCGCGTGCCGCTGCCGACGTAGAGCCGCCGGCCGTCGAAGAACGCGGCCATCAGGCCCGAGGCCGAGAGGTTGCGCGCGAGCGTCGTGCCGTCGTAGACCCGCAGCGTGTCGACGCCGACCTGCGCCCCCGCGTCCGCCGCGAGCGGCACCGCCGTCGCCCCGTAGGTGCCCGCCGCCGCGAAGGGCACGCGCACGAACTCGCCCTCCGCCCCCGAGCCCTCGACGATCGTCTGCCGCTCGCCCCGCTGCTCGAAGCCCACCAGGTCTTCGGCCCCGAAGCCCGCGGGCACCTCGCCCGCCGCGTACGACACGAGCAGCGAGCCCTTCCAGGAGAGCGCGAGCCCGGGCGGCCCCACCTCGCAGACGAAGCCGCCGAGCGTGTCGGCCGCCATCACCTCGTCGGCCGGCCGCTCTTTCACCGTCAGCTCGATCTCGCCCTCGAGCGCCTGCCCCGGCACCTGCACCCGGCAGCGCCCCTGCACGCAGAGCCCGCCCTGCGCCCCGACGCGGCACTCGGCCGCCCCGCCCGGGCCGTCGCCCGCCCCGTCGTCGTCGCCCGAGCCGCTGCCGTCACAGCTACAGCCCGGCAGCGTCGCGAAGGCCGTGCAAAGGACCGCCAACGTCAAGCTCGAAAACCACCACGACCTCGACCGTCTCATGATGCGCCCTCCCGCGGCGGCGAAGCGGGCCGCGGTCTAAGGTTGTTTGCGATGCGCCGGCGCGAACCCCGCCGCGCCGCCCGAAGAAGCGACCGTCTCGTTTCGGGATTTCAAGTCTCCCGCGCCCGGGCCCGAGCGCCCGGCGAGCACGCCCCAGTGTTGTGTCCGGTAGGGGCTCCTTCCAGCGAAAAAACCACCGCCCCCCGGGGCCTTTGGGGGGCGCCGCGCCCGGCCGGCGAACGCCTCGCGCGCGAGGGTCGCGGCCCCGCGCCGGCGGCAGCGTAGCGCGGAGAGGCGAAGGCCTCGCGCGCGGAACGCCGGGGCCGCGCGCCCTCCGTTCTACGCCCCGCGTGCGCCCTCCGTTTTACGTCCCGCGTGCGCCCTCCATTTTACGTCCCGCGTGCGCCCTCCGTTCCCTCTCCCCGCCGTCCGGCATGCGTCGCGGGGGCCCGAGCGCGCGCGAGGCCCTCAGCGACGCTCGAAAATACCGCCCTCGCGCTAACGCGAGCGCGGCCAGCGATTCGGCGGACGCGCGCACAATGTGGTCAATGACATCGGGCGTGTGCGCCCCCGACAGGAACGCCGCCTCGAACTGCGAGGGCGGCCAGTAGACCCCGCGCGCGAGCAGGCCCGCGTGCCAGGCGGCGAAGCGCTTGCGGTCGGCGCGCTCGGCGTCCGACCACGAGTGCACCGGGCCCTCGCAGAAGAAGAGGGTGAGCATGCTGCCGACGCGCTGCACCACGGCCGGCCCCTTGCCCGCGTCGCGCACGCCGCGCAAAAGGCCCTCTTCGAGCCGCCGCCCCATCGCCTCGAGGTGCTCGTAGAGCGCGGGGGTGAGGCGCTCGAGCGTGGCGAGGCCGGCGCTGACCGAGAGGGGGTTGCCGCTGAGCGTGCCGGCCTGGTAGACGGGCCCGAGGGGGGCGACCAGGTCCATGATGTCGGCGCGGCCGCCGAAGGCCGCGAGCGGCATGCCGCCGCCGACCACCTTGCCGAGGCAGGTCATCGCGGGTCGCAGGCCGAAGCGCTCTTGGGCGCCGCCGGGGGCGAGGCGGCAGCCGGTCATCACCTCGTCGAAGATCGACACCGCCCCGTGCTCGGCGCAAAGCTCGACGATGGCCTCGAGAAAGCCCGGCCTCGGCGGCACGCAGCCCATGTTGCCGACCACGGGCTCGACGATGACGGCGGCGATCTCGCGGCCGCGCGCCCCGAAGAGCTCGCGCAGCGCGGGCACGTCGTTGTAGGGCAGCGTCGCGGTCGTCGCCGCCGTCGCCGCCGCCACGCCCGCGCTGTCGGGCACGCCCGCCGTCGCGAGGCCGCTGCCCGCCTTGACGAGCAGCGCGTCGGCGTGGCCGTGGTAGCAGCCCTCGAACTTGACGATGACGTCGCGCTTGGCGAAGCCGCGCGCGACGCGCAGCGCGCTCATCGTCGCCTCGGTGCCCGACGAGACCGCGCGCACCTTGCCCATGCTCGGGTAGAGCTTCAAGACGGCCTCGGCGAAGCGCACCTCGAGCTCGGTCGGCGCCCCGAACGAGAGCCCCCGCGTCGCCGCGTCGCGCACCGCCGCGACGACGTCGCCCTGGGCGTGGCCCAAGATGGCCGGCCCCCACGAGCCGACGCAGTCGACGTAGCGGGCGCCGTCGGCCGCGACGAGCTCGGCGCCCTTCGCCTCCCGGAAGAAAATCGGCTCGCCGCCTACCGCCCGGAAGGCCCGGACGGGGCTGTTGACCCCCCCGGGAATTACGCGCTGGGCCCGCGCAAAGAGCTCGCGAGAGATCGGGTCAGACATGGCCTCGGGCCTACCGGCGCGGCCCGGCCCGGTCAAGGCGGGGCCGGGCCCGGAACGACAAGGTCCGGGGGGTGGCGAAGGTCGGGCGGCGTGCTATCGTACGATGTGGTAGAGAGCCGCACAGAAAGCGTGCCGACGGTGTGACGTAGGGTGTCCTTGCTGGCGGTTTCTGGGGGTAGCCCCCTTGACCCGGGCGGCGAAAATTTCTATGGGTGGTGGTAACGCTCGAAGCGGTGTGTGACCTCGGCTGAGGTCGCGAACCTGGACGGGCGGATCGAACGGTTGCTAGGCTTCGACAAACACGGAGGACTCGATGGACCGGGGACGCTTTCGGGAGGCGGTCGTGGTCTCGCAAGAACCCTTCCGGCCCAACGTGCGCCTGATTTGCCAGGTCTTGACCGAGATGGGGCTGGCCGTGGCGGTGGCGAGTACGCCGCCGGCGGCGGCGGGCGCGTCCGAAGCCCCGGTCGAGCCGCCAGGCGGCCATATCGCGGGCACGGGCGGTTTACTGGCGGCGGCCTGAGGCTGGCCGCCGGCCCCTTCTCGCGCCTGCCGTGGGCCTTCGGGCTCGGGCCGCGCGAAAGGCGAGAGGCCGGCGCGCGCCGTCTGGCGACCCCGCGAGGGCAAGGCCCCGGGGGCCGGGCGATGGGGCCAGGCGATTTGCCCCCGGCGCGGGGGCGGCGAGCACACTAACACGGTGCGGATTCTCCATCTTTCCGACCTGCACCTGACGGCGCCGAACACGAGCTTCGAAGACGTGTGGCACGGCCCGAGCGCGGTGCTGCGTCGCGAGTTCGACTTCGTCGTCGTCAGCGGCGACCTGTCGCAGCGGGCGGGGCGGCACGAGTACGCCGAGCTCAAGGCCTTCGCCGAGGGCACGCTGCTCGACCTTTTGCGCAAGGAGCACGGGCGCGACCGCGCGCGCGTCGTGTTCGTGCCGGGCAACCACGACGTCGACTGGGGGGCCGACATCGGCGACGCGGTCGACGTCGCGTCGCTCGGGGCGCGGGCGGGGGCGCTCTTGCGGCGGGCGCACTACGACCCCGAGCAGGCCGAATACCGGCACGCGATCGACGACGAGGGGCGGCTCAAGGTCGTGCGGGTCGACCCGCGGCGCTACCCGAGCCGCTTCGAGGCGGTGCAAGAGTTCTTGCGCGACTTCTACGACGGGCGGCTCGGGCGCGCGCCGCACCGGCCCTTCGAGCTGACGAGCCCGCGCGAAGACGATCACTGGTCGGCGCACGTCTTCCCCGAGGCGGGGGTGGCCTTCTACGGCTTCAACTCGTGCCACCTGAACGACCGCTACTGGACGGGGGCGCGCCTGAGCCGCAAGGCCGTGGCGCGCGCGCGCCAGCACGCCGAGCGGAACGCGCCGGGGCTCCTGCGCGTGGCGGTGTGGCACCACGGCTTCGAGAGCGAGCCGGGGCGGCCCGACCGGCTCTCGCTCGAGGACCTCGGGCTGCTCTACAACCAGGGCTTCCGGGTGGGGCTGCACGGGCACACGCACCGGGCGGCGGCCGACGCGTTCGAGAAGTTCTTCCGCGAGCGCTTCGTGATCGTGGCGACGGGGTCGATCGGGGCGGGGCCGAGCGAGCGGCCCGACGCGATCGCCAACCAGTTCTCGGTCGTGCGGGTCTTCCCCGGGCAGGTCGACGTCGAGGTCTTCGAGCGCGACGGGGCGACGGGGGTGTACGAGGCGCGGGCGGGGGGGCGGCGCACGTACCTCTTGCACGACGACGAGGCCGAGGGGTCGGCCTTCGGGCGCAGCTGGGCCGAAGAGCACGCGCGCACCTGGTACGTCGACTGTACGAACGGCCTGGCCGAGGTGTCGGTCAAGCTCAAGGCGCTCAAGCTGCGGGGCCCGCTGACGCTCGCGGTGGCGACGCCGCCGTACGGGCGCATCGAGGGCGACGACGAGGCGACGACCCAGACGCGGTCGCTGCGCGTGGCCGAGGTGCCGCTGCCCGACCAGCGCCAGCGCTTCGTGGTCTCCGAGGGGCGCGGCGAGTACGAGTGCTTCGAGTGGCGCTACCGGGCCTCGAACTCGGTGGCGCTCGACCGCGGCGACCTCGCGCACTTCGGCCAGCACGAGCCTTGGCTGCCCAGGCTGAAGGAGGGCGAGGAGGCGCGGGCGCACGTCGTCCGCTTCCCGTGCGATCGCTTCGCGCAGGCGATCGAATTCGAGAGCACCGCCGAGGGGGTGGTCGAGCCGGGCAGCGGCCGCGCGATCGTCGAGCGGCTGGTCGACGAGGGCGGGGCCGAGCGGTGGGTCCGCGTCATCAAAGAAGAGGACCGCTGCAAGGTGCGGGTCGAGCCCGAATGCCGGGCGGTGCGGCTCGAGGTCGAGTCGCCGGTGGTCGGCTACCGCTACACGCTGGTCTTCCGGCTCGCGCGGCCGGGCCGGCGCCTTTCGACCAACGCCCTGCGCTGCGCCGAAGACCTGGTGATGTTGGTGCGTCGAGAGTCGACGTCCGATCACATCATTGACACGCCGGCGCGCTCTCGGTTGAGCTCGCGGCTGGTGCGGGCGGTCGAGCAGGCCCTTTCGGGCGGCGCGCTGCCCGCGCCCGGCTCGCCGCTGGCCGAGGCCGTGCAGGCCGCCATCGCCGAGGGCGCGCCCGAGCCGCTGAGCGCGCTGCTGACGCGGGCGGTCGAGCAGAACCTCGTCGCGCACGTGTTCGGCCCGAGCGCCTCCGAGCGCAAGGCCTGGCTCGGGCCCGAGGGCTCCTGGATGGGCATGCTCTGGTTCGACGAGCGGCGGCAGCTCGTGCCGGCCTTCGGGCGCTTCTCGCTGCCCTCGTGGCGCGCGCGCTTCGGGGCGGGCGAGGGCGTGGCGGGGCAGGCGTTCCGGTTCGGCGCGCCGGTGTTCTGGTCGCACGACGACCAGTCGATTCGCTCGCTCATCTTTCAAGACCGTACCCCCGACAACAGCCCCTACCTCGCGCCCTACCGTTGGCTCGTCGCGGTGCCGCTCGTCACGCTGCCGGGCGAGTCGCCCATCGGCGTCGTCAGCTTCGCGGGCACGCACCGGCAGACGCCCGAGGCCTCGCGGCTGCAGGCGCTCGCGCAAGACCTGACCCGGCACGGGCGCGCGGGCGCGCGCGCGCAGTTCGAGTTTCTCGACAAGCTGCAGAGCGTCGTCAACGCGAGCTTCTGGGGCTGGGTGGCGACGTACCCGTGGCACGCGAGCGGGCACCCCGAGTTCGCGCGCGCCGTCATCGAACAGCTCGGCGTGCACGTCGTCGGCCCCTGAAATCGCCGCGGGGCGCGGGCGGCGGCCCGGGGGGGCGTTGGACGGGGCCCGGCGGCGGGTATTCAACCGGGGCGCGGGCCGGCGCGCGCGGGCGCGGAAAACGGCCGGCGCGGGCGGCGCGCTCGTTTCAAGGCAAGCGGCGTAGGGCTGTCGCTAAAGGTGTGTCGCGGGGCGCGGCCCTGCGCTTCGTGGGAGGAAAAAAACCTCGGCCGGGGGGAACGCGCGCGCCGCGCCGTATGGAGCGGCACGTCGGGCCCGCGGCGGGCGCGGGACGGCGGCTACCTTCTTTCGAAGCGGGACGCGGTCATGAACACCAAACTAAGTCTGATGGCGATTGCTTTCTTCTCGCTCGCGGCGGCGGGCTGCTCGGGCATCCGGGTCGTCAAGCGCACCCCCTCGGGCGGCGAGCTCGCGCTGGTCGGCGCGCGCGAGGGGGCGCAGCAGAAGGCGAACGAGTACATGGCGGGCCAGTGCCCCGGCGGCTACGACGTGCTCGAGGAGGGCGAGGCCGTCGTCGGCCAGGAGACCTCGACGACGTCGCGGCCGACGCGGGGGCTCTTCGGCGACCGGCAGGTGCAGAGCAACTCGGTCTCCGAAGACAAGCGCGAGTGGCGCGTGAAGTACCAGTGCAAGGGGGCCGAGCCCCCGGCGGCGCCGGCGGCGGCGCCCGCGGACCCGGCGGCGCCGGCGCTCAAGACGAGCCGCGCGGGCGCGGTGCGCGAGGTCGTCGTCACGTTCTGAGCGCTCAGCGCTCGATGGGGGCGTCGAAGGAGCGCAGGACGTCGAACGTGTCTTCGATGCGCTCGCCCGGCGCCGGCACCGGCAGGTCGCCGCTGACCTTGGCGAGCAGGACGGTGATGTTGTCGTCGCCGCCGCGCTCGTTGGCGATCGCGACGAGCCGGTCGCAGGCCGCGTGCAGGTCGGCCGCGGACTTCACGACGGCGTGCAGCTCTTCGGGGGCCAGCGCGCCCGAGAGGCCGTCGGTGCAGAGCAGTAGGCAGTCGCCCCAGCGCAGGGCGAGCCTCCCGAGCGCGACCGCGACCCTCGGCTTCTGCCCCATCGCCTGCAAGATGACGCTGCGCATCGGCGACTGCGACGCCTCTTCGGGCGCGATGGCGCCGACGTCGAGCAGCACCTGCACGTAGCTCTGGTCGTGCGTCACCTGCCGGATGGCGCCGTCGCGGATCAGGTACGCGCGCGAGTCGCCGATCTCGGCGATGTGCGCCCCGGCCTCGTCGACGAGCACGGCCGTCAGCGTGGCGCCCATCTTCTCGCGCCCGGGCTGCAGCGCCGCCTCGTAGACGTCGCGGTTGGCGACCTTGACGGCGCGCTCGACCAGCGCGTCCGAGTCGACCGGCCCGGAGTCGGGCGGGGGACGCTCGCCGGCGAGCGCGCGGTAGAGCGAGGCGAGCGTCAGCGCGCTCGCCACCTCGCCCGCCTTGTGCCCGCCCATGCCGTCGGACACCGCCAGCAGCGCCCCGCGCGGGCCCACCTCGAACTGGTGCGCCCCCGGCGCGTCGCCGAGGGCGCCGCGCTCGACGTCGGCGACGAGGAAGGCGTCTTCGTTGATGCGCCGCACGCGCCCCGTGTCGGTGCGGGCGGCCACGGTCAGTTGCAGGGTCATGCCCCCGGGGCTAGCAAGCGGCGGGCCGCCCCTCAGCCCCCCGCGGGCGAGAGCGTGGCGACGAGACCGTAGTGGTCCGAGTACGCGCGGAGGAGCTTGCGGCCGCCGACCTCGAGCTCGACCGGCTCGCGCAAAAAGGGCTCGACGCTCGCGCCGCCCGCGTACCCCCGGAGCAAGACGTGATCGATGAGGGCGCCGCGCCCCGGCCCGCCGCCGTTCAGCGGGTTGCTCGGGCAGAAGGTGCAGCGCGCGTCGGGGCGCGCGGCGTACGGGTTCCGGAAGCCGGCCCCGAGCAGCTTCGCGTAGTGCTGGGGCAGCAGGGCGTCGGCGCCGCCGGCGCGGGGCCCGGCGTTCAGATCGCCGACCAGCGCGACCGGGGCGCCGTCGCGCGCCTTCTGGTCGATCCACGCGAGCAGCCGCTCGACCTGCGCGCGCTGCTCGGCGGTCGGCGAGCCGCGGCCGAGCGGGGCCGAGAGCGCCGGGGTCAGGTGCGTGCAGACGACGTGCAGATCGCCGAGCGAGGCCGGGCGCAGCCGCGCGTAGAGGGCCGCGCGGGGGTTGAGCGTCGCGTCGAAGACGAGCGCGTCCGTCTCGAGCAGCGGCTCGCGCGAGAGCAGGCCCGTGCCGAACGAGCCACCGTACGCGAAGACCTCGGCGCCGGGCCGGGGCGCCGGCGCGGCGCGGGCGACGGGGCCGGGCGGGTCGGGCGCTGAGCAGGCGGCGGTGATCGTCTCGAGGCCGCCGACCGGGTTCCGGATGAGGCAGTTGAGGCAGTCGGCCGACATGTGCCGGGCGCCCTCGGCGCAGTGCTGCAGCACGCAGCCGCCGAGCCCCCCCGGGCCGGCGCCTCCGCAGTGCTGGCGCGCGCAGGCGACGAGCGGCGCGAGCTCGGCGCGCGAGCAGGTGGGCCCCGCCGCGGCGCCGGCGGCGGGCGGGAGGCGGTACGCGTGCGGGAAGCGCGGCGCGGCGGCCGTGCGCAGCGCCTGCCAGTGCGCCTCGAGCCAGAACTCTTGCACGCAGAGCAGGTCGGCCGGGGCGCGGGCGAGCGCGTCGACGACGAGCGGCGCCCGCTCTTCGGCGTAAGGCAGGTATCCGACCGCGAGCCCGGCATTGAAGGTCGCTATGCGAAAGGGCCCGCGCTCGTTCGCGGCGGCTCCGGCGAGCGCCGGGGCGGCTCCGGCGCTCGCCGGGGCGGCCGGCGCCCCGCGCCCGGCGGCCTCGGAGGGCGGTGGCGGCGAGGGCTTCGAGGGGCCGCAGGCGGCCGCGGCCGCGCAGAGCAGGGCCCCGAGCGCCGGGCGGCCTCCCTTGGGCACATGCAAGGGCGCGCGCCGGGGCGGCCTCGGGGCTCGTAGCGGGGCGATTCGCATCGGACCAAAGGCAGGATTGCGAGCGACGTTCCATCGGCGGCGGCTTCGCTCGCGCTGGGCCGCAGAGCGACGAAAATGCCCCAAAGTTGGCTGGGCGCGCCGCCCCGCAGGGGCGCCCCAGCTACATCGACGCGACCTTGGTGGCGCCCCGGGGACGTCAACGCGGCCTTGGTAGCGCCTGGGGGACGTCGACGCGGCCTTGGTGGCGCCCGGGGGGCGTCGATGCAGTCTTGGTGACGCCCCGGGGACGTCGACGCGGCCTTGGTGGCGAAGCGAGCGTCGGCCGGCACCTTGGGTACAGGCTGGGCCCACCCTGAAGAAGGAGAGGCCCGACGGTTGAGGTCGGCCCAAGAGGCGTTGGGGGGGCCTCCTTGCCGATGTAGGCAAGAATGGGTGGCTGTCTCACTCGTACGGTGACAGGGGGTCGGGTCAGGGGCGCGAGGCGCTAGGCCGCACGGGGCGGAACGCCTCAACGCGAGCCTGGGTTGGGGCCTCGCCTCGGACCCGTGGGCCAGCGTGACGATCGCGGGGCTTTTTCGTAACGAATCAGAATAGTAACAAGGGGCTTGGGCGCGCTTGGCCCCTGGCTTTGCGGGGGGGGCCGGCGGGGGGCCGCGTTCCGCCTTCGCTGAAATGCGCCCTCGAATGACAAAGGCGACGCGCCGCGTCGATGCGCCTTTGGTGAGGCCTTTTCTGGCCTTTGGGGCGGCCCGAGGTGGGCGGGGGCCCACCCTTGCGGTGCAGGCGCGCGCTGTGGTAGGTGTGTGAATTGCCGTCCGAATCTGCGTCCCTTTTTACCCCCCCGAGGCGTATTGGCATCATCGAATAACGCCACTCCCGCGGCCGAAGAGACCGCGGCGTTCTCCGAGCGGTGGACGCCGGGCCAGGTGCTGGCGGGCAAGTACGTCGTCGAGCACGTCGTCGGCGCCGGGGCGATGGCGATCGTCGTGTCGGCGATGCACCGGCAGCTCGACACGCGCGTCGCGATCAAGTTCTTGCGGCCCGAGATGCTGGGCAAGTCCGACCTCGTGTCGCGCTTCCGGCGCGAGGGGCGGGCGGCGGCGAAGATTCGGAGCAAGCACGTCGCGCGCGTGTTCGACGTGGGCGAGCTCGAGGACGGCACGCCCTTCATGGTGATGGAGTACCTCGAGGGCAACGACCTCGCGCAGGTGCTCGAAGATCGGGGGCCGCTGCCGGTGGGCGAGACGATCGGCTACGCCATTCAGGTGTGCGAGGCGCTGGCGGGGGCGCACGCCCTCGGCATCGTGCACCGCGACATCAAGCCGGCGAACATCTTCTTGCAGTCGGACGGCGACTCGGGCTGCGTCAAGCTGCTCGACTTCGGCATTTCGAAGGCGGTGCCGGGGGCGCCGGGGCTCGGCGACCTGTCGCTGACGCAGACGGTGTCGCTGATGGGCTCGCCGCTCTACATGTCGCCCGAGCAGCTGCGCGAGACGCGCGTGGCCGACGCCCGGAGCGACATCTGGTCGCTCGGCGTGGTGGTCTACGAGCTCTTGACGGGCGAGGTGGCGTTCAACGCCGAGTCGATCACGAAGCTGACGGCGACGATCCTCGAGGGGTCGCCGAAGCCGATCTGCGCCTTCCGGCCCGACGTGCCGCCCGAGCTCGAGTCGGTCATTCACCGCTGCCTCGCGAAGGACGCGACGCTGCGCTACCAGAGCGTGATCGAGCTGGCGCGCGACCTGATGCCCTACGCGCCCGAAGAGTCGCGGCTGGCGGCCGAGCGCTCGCCGCTCTTGCGGGGCGTGTCGGGCGCGTCGGTGCCGCCGGGCAGCGGGGCCCCTTGGTCGTCGCGGGTGCCGCCGCCGGCGAGCGGGCCGATGCCCTTGCGCCGGGGCAGCGACGCGCCCGCGGCGCTCGGCGCGTCGCCGCCGGGCGGGGGCACGCTGCAGGGCGCGGCGACCTCGACGCTCGCGTCGGCGTCGGGGCCGGCGCGCTCGGCGGTCGGCTCGTCGCTCTTTCCGATGGGCGTGGCGGTCGAGGGCGGCGCGGGCGCGGCGGCGGCGGCGCGGGCGCTCGAGCCGAGCGCGCGCACAGCGCCCCGGGGGCGCTTCGTCGCCGTCGGCCTGGTGGCGCTCGCGGCGCTCGGGGGCGGCTACCGGCTCTGGTCGCCGGCGCGGCCGGGGGCGTCCGCCCAGCCGCCGGCGGTGGCCGCCCCGACGGCGCCGCCGGCGCCCGCGTCGGCCGCCTTCGCCCCGGCCCCGGCCGCGCCCGGGCCCGCGCCGATCACGTCGCCGCACGAGGCCTCGGCCGAGGCGCGGCGCCCGCCCCCGGCCGCCGTCGCCAAGGGCGGGGCGCGCCCCGCGCCGCCGCGCCCGCCGGCGGGCCCCGCGGTCGCGCGGCCGCCGTCGCCGAAGGGCAGCGCCCAGGGGAGCGAGCCCGACCTGGGGTATTGATTCGAGTCCCTCCGGACGAAGAGGGCTTGGCCGGGGGGCGCACGACGAAGTAGACGAAATCCGGGTGCAAAGTATGAAGGACCACCGACGTCCCGCAGCCGGCCGCCTCTCGCGCGCCCTCGCCCTCGCGGCGGCGCTCGGCGCCCCGTCCGCCTCGGCGCAGCAAGCGCCCGGGTCCGCGACCGCGGCCGAGCTGGCCACCGCGCGCTCGCTCGGCGTCGAGGGCGTCAAGCTCGCCGACGCGGGCAACTGCGGCGAGGCGGTGACCCGGCTCGACCGGGCCGAGCGCCTTCACCACGCGCCGACGACGCTCGGGCGCCTGGGCGAGTGCCACGTGCAGCTCGGCCAGATCGTGCTGGGCACCGAGATGCTGCAGCGCGTGGTGCGCGAGCCGCTGGCGGCGAACGCGCCCCAGGCCTTCGTGCTCGCCAAGGCGCGGGCGCAGAAGGTGCTCGAGCAGGCGCTGCCGAAGATCGCCAAGCTCAAGATCTCCGTCAAGGCGCCGCCCGAGGCCCGGCCGCAGGTCTCCATCGACAACGAGCCCATCTCCTCGGCGCTGCTCGAGGTCGACCGCCCGACCGACCCGGGCACGCACCACGTCGAGGCGAGCGCGGTGGGCTTCAAGCCGGCGAGCGCCACGGTCACGTTGCGCGAGGGCGGGTCCGAGTCGGTCACGATCACGCTCGAGCCCGACCCGAACGCCCCGCGGCCGGACGCGCCCCCGGTCGGGCCGACTCCCGAGCGGCCCGGCGTCACCTCCGGGTCCGGCCCGGGCGTGCCGCCGCAGGGCGCGGTCGAGGCGCCGAAGGCGACCCCGACTACGCGCCTCGTCGCCTACGGCCTGCTCGGCATCGGCGCCGCCGGCGTGATCACCGGCTCGGTGCTGGGCGCGCTCACGCTCTCGAAGGCCTCCGACCTCGAGGCGCAGTGCCCGAACAAGCAGTGCTACACCCCCGAGGCGCAGGACGAGCTCCAGAGCGCCACCCGCCTCGGCACCTGGTCGACCGTGGCCTTCGGCGTGGGGGGCGCGGGCCTCGTGGGGGGCGTCGTGCTACTTTTTACCTCTTCGTCGAGCTCCTCGACCTCGTCCGGCTCCCCCGGGCCCGCGATCCGTCCGCGCGTGGGGCTCGGCTCCGTCGGGCTCGAAGGCTCGTTCTAACCCCCCAAGACCCCCCGCCGGGGCCCCGCCCCCGTCGGCTGGCCCTGCAAGGTGCACCCATGCGCTCCCTTCCGTGGTGGTTTCTCGCGGTCGCGCCGGCCGGCGCGGCCTTGACGGTGTCCGGCTGCAATCAAATTAGCGGCGTCAGCGACTACCAACGGGTAAATCAGATCATCGAGCCCAGGTGCTTCTTCAACGCCGAGTGCGCCGCCCGGAGGAACGACCCCACGTCCGTCTGCCGCAAGGACACCGGCGTCTGCGTGAAGCTCACGTCCGAAGAGTGTGCGATCGAGGGCGCCGACTACCAGAACGACGAGGCGTTCATCTTCGCGTCGATCTTGCCGCTGACGAACTCGGAAGGGGAGCTGAGCGCGGGCGACCCCCTGCGCAAGGCGATGCGCCTGGCGCTCGCGGACTTCCGCTCGGAGGCCGGGGGCCTGCCCGGGCGCCCCGGCGGGCCCTCGCCCCGGCCCTTCGTGATGCTCGAGTGCAACGACCGGGGCAACCTCGACGTCGCCCGCCGGGCCGCCCGGCACGTCGCCGCCGCCGGGCTGCCCGCCGTCCTCGGGCCCATGTTCAGCGGCATCACGTACTCGGTGGCCGACGAGATCACGATCGACGCCGGCATCTTCCTGCTCTCGCCCACGGCCTCGACGCAGTCCATCTCGGCGCTCGACGACGGCAACCTGGTCTGGCGCACGGCGCCCACGGTCGATTTGCAGGTCGAGGCGCTCGCGAGGTTCATGCCCATCGTCGAGTACGACCCGGGCGTGCGCGCGACGTTCGGGCTCAACGAGGGCGACCCCATTCGCGTGGCCACGGTGTCGAAGGGCGACGCGTTCGGCGCGGGCCTGGCGGCGGGGCTGCGGTCGCAGCTGACGTTCAACAATCGCCCGGCCACCAACCTCGAGAACGACCGGTACTTCTCCGGGGTGAGGTACGGCGACCCCGCCAGACAGGACGTCACCGCGGACGACTACGAGGCCGCCGTCGACGTGCTCGTCACGGCCCGGCCCCACGTCGTGTTCTTGCTCGGCGTCGACGAGATCAACACCGAGGTCTTGCCGCGGCTCGAGGCGAAGTGGGGCGACGGCGCGCCGCGGCCCATCTACCTGTCGGCCTCCGGCCCCTACGCCCCGAGCCTGTTCACCTTCCTCGAGGGCGCGGGCGCGGCCACCGACGTCCGCTCGCGCATCTTCGGCGTCGTGCCCGGCACCAACAACAACGTCTTCGGCAGCTTCCGCCGGCTCTACGGCGACACCTACCCGGGCGCCGGCAGCGAGGCCGACACCTCGGGCCCGTCGCACTCGTACGACGCGGTCTACCTGCTGGGCTTCGCGGCCGTGGCCCTGGGCGCCCAGCCCATCACGGGCGCCAACATCGCCTCGATGATGACGCGCATGGTGGCCCCCGGCGCGCCCGTCGTCGAGGCCGGCCCGGGCCAGCTCGCCTCGACCCTCAACCTGCTCGCCCAGGAGGGCGTAATCGATTTCAGCGGCGCCTCGGGCCCGGTCGAATTCAACGACAAGGGCGACTCGCCGGTCTCGGAAATGCAATTCTGGTGCATCGAGGGCACCAACAAGGGCCGCTACAGCGGCGCCTTCTACAGCATCGATAAGCGCCTCGTCATCGGCGCCGGGGCCCTCACGACGCTCGAGCCGATCCGGACCGCCTGCGGGCTCTGACTCCAGGCGGCGGGGGCCCTCGCGCGCGGCGGGCCCCCACCATTCGCCGTCGGCTCACCCCGCAGAAAACCCGCCCTCCGAGCGCGCAAGGCGCACCCGCCGCCCGGAGATGAGCGCGCCCGGCCGCGCGCCGCCCCCAGCGCCCTCGCCGGGGCCGCCGCGATGGCCGGCGGCCAGGGCGACCCCGGCGTGCCTCTGGCGTCCGAGACGTTGATCTCGCGCCCGGGTCGGCCCGGCCGCGCGCCGCCCGGGGGGCGCTCGGGGGGGCCGCCCAGGGCCGGCGCGCCCCTTCGCCGCCCTGCCTGGCGTCCGCTTCGGCCCGCCGAGGTCGGGGCCGGGCCCGCGCCCCGGTCGCCGGGGCCCCGCGCCTGTCGAGCTCGAGCTTCGGGCCGCGCTGGCGACCGGCGTCAGATCGGCCCGCGCTCGTGCCCGTCGAACGTGGGTGGCTGCGAGGCTTCGTAACCCGGCGGAATCGATGCGTACGGCGGCGCTTTCTGCTCTCGGTTCGAGCCCATCCGCATCTGGAGCGGCCGCGCGCGGGCGTCGGCTCCGGGGCGGGGCCGAGCGCGGCGGGCGCGCGCGGCGCGGGAGTATTGGCCCACGGGCCGGTGCCGTTCTACGCTCGGTGGAGGCTCGACGATGGGCTCGCAAGGGCGTGCGATGACGTCACGTGAGCAAGAAATGGTCGAGGGCGGCGGGCGCGTGCGGCTCGGTGGCGGGGCCGCCCCTACCTCCCTCCCCAGGGGGCGAGATTTCCCCCGCTCCACCCCGCCCCGCGGCCCCGGGGGCGCGCGCGTCGAGCGCGGGCGTACGTGGGGGGCGCGCGCGGCGCGGGGCGTGTACGCTACTCGGGTAGGTGGTTCGGCCCGGACGGAATGGTGTATCCTTCCCGCAGCCGGGCTGCCCGGGGCCGCATCGGGCAAGGCGCGAACGAGTTTTTCGAGGAAACGATGAAGATCAGCTGCCAGGCGTGCGGGGCGAAATACACGATTGCCGACGAGAAGGTCCAAGGCAAGATCGCGAAGATCCGCTGCAAGCGGTGCCAGGCGACGATCGTTGTCAACGGGCCGGGCACGGCGGCGGCCGAGTCGCCCGGCGGCGGGGCCGACGCCCAGGGGGCGTCGTATACCGTCAACATCGCCGAGAACGACCAGCGCACGATGGGGGTCGACGAGATCGTGCGGGCGTACCAGCAGGGGCTGGTGACGCAAGAGACGTACGTCTGGACGGAGGGCATGGACGACTGGCTGCCCCTGGCGAGCGTGCCGGCGCTGGCGTCGGCGGTGGCGGGGCACGCCTCGTCGCCCGACGCGTCGCAGCCCGAGACGGGCTCGGTGCCGGCGGCGCGGCTCGACGGGGGCCGGGTGCGGGTCGACCTGTTCGGCGACGTCGACCGGGCGGGGGCCGAGCCCGAGCGGCCCTCGGCGGCCGACGACCCCTCGGCGACGATGACGGGCGCGCGCAACGAGCAGTCGGTGCTCTTCTCGCTGCAGACGCTGAGCGGCTCGAGCACGAGCACCGCGTCGTCCTCGACGAGCGCGGGCAACGCCTCGGCCGACGACTCGGGCCTCATCGACCTGGCGGCGCTGGCGAAGGCGGCGGGCGAGCAGCCGCAGGCGGCGTCGCACGCGGCGGCCCCGGCGCCGATGGCGATGGCGATGGCGCCGGTGCCGCTCGGCGGGCCGAGCGTGCTCGGGGCGCCGCCGATCTTGGGCCCGACGATGCTCGAGGCGCCGGCGATGAGCGGGTCGGTGGCGCCGCCGGCCAAGGGCAAGATGGGCCTGTACATCGTCATCGCCTCGGCGCTGCTCGGCACCGCGGTCGTGGCGAGCGCCATCATCATCGCGCTCTCGTCGCGCCCCGACCCGGTGAGCGGCGGGGGCGCCACCGGCGGCAACGTGCCGGGCGCCAGCGCCATCGTCGAGCCCCCGCCCCCGCCGCCCCCCGTCGAGACGAACGAGCCGCCGCCGCCGAGCGCGACGGCGGCGGTGACGGCGGCGCCGACCGCGCCCGTCCGCCCCCGCCCGGGCGGGGGGGCCAAGCCCACGGCCGAGAAGCCGCCCACGACGACCGCGGCGCCCCCGCAAAAGCCGCCGTCCTCGCCGAGCAGCAACTGCGGCTGCCCCCCGGGCGACCTCAACTGCGCCATCAAGTGCTCGGCGACGAAGAAGAAGTGAGCCGGGCGCGCTAGGCCCCGCCCGGCGACGGCGAACGCCGCCCGGGGGCCGGCCCGCGGCGCGCCCCGCCGGCGTGCGGCCGGCCGGGGCGCCTACTCGCGCCGCACCTCGCGCACGACCGCGGGGCCGGCCGAGAAGACGAGCGCGTCGAGCAGGTGCTCGTCGTCGACGAGCGCGAGCGCGGGCGCGTCGCGGTCGACGACGAGCACGCCGCCCGCGTCGTCGAAGCCGAGGGCGGCGGCGCCCTCGGTCGAGGCGGCGCGCCAGAGGCGCTCGGCGGGCGTCTCGGCCGGGTCGCCGCGGTCGGTGACCCGGCCGAGCGTGCGCAGCCGCTCGCCGAGCTCGACGCCGCGCATGTCTTCGAAGGGGTCGCTCAGCACGTGGCTGTCGACGCCGGTGCACAGGCGCGCGCCCGCGCGGCGCAGCGCGCCGACGTCGGGCAGCCCGTCGCCGAGGTCGCGCTCGGTGGTGGGGGCGAGGCAGGCGAAGGCGCGGGCCTCGCCGAGCAGGCGGGCCTCGTGGGGCGCGAGGTGGGTGGCGTGCACGGCGACGAAGCGGGGGCCGAGCAGGCCGCGCTCGGCGAGCAGCTCGAGCGGCCGGCGCCCCGTCTCGGCGCGGCACGCCTCGACCTCGGCGGGCTGCTCGGCCACGTGCGCGTGCAGCGGCAGCGCGCGCGCCGCGGCGTAGGCGGCGAGCTCGGCGAGCCAGGCGGGCGGCACGGCGCGCACGCTGTGCGGGGCGAGGCCGACGCGCACGTCGGGGTCGCCGCGGTAGCGCGCGAGCAGGGCGTCGACGTCGGCGAGGGCGGCCTCGGGGCTCGGGTCGGCGAAGCGGCGCTGCACGCCCTCGGCGGGCTTGCCGGGGCCGGCGCGGTGGTAGACCGCGCGCAGGAGGGCGATGCGCAGCCCCTCGGCCTTGGCGGCGGCGATGACGGCGTCGGCCATGGCGGTGCGCTCGCGGTAGGGCGTGCCGTCGGGCTGGTGGTGCACGTAGTGGAACTCGCCGACGCTCAGCACGCCGGCCGCGCGCAGCTCGCGGAAGGCGACGCGGGCGACTTCGTGCGCGCGCTCGGGCGTCAGCGACCCGGCGAGCTCGTACATCGCGTGGCGCCAGGACCAGAAGTCGTCGGCGCCGCCGGGGCCGGGGCGCTGGGCGCGGCCGCGCATCGCGCGCTGGAAGGCGTGCGAGTGCGCGGTGGCGAAGGCGGGCAGCGCGGGCGCGCCGCCGCGGGCGCTCAGGACCACGCGAGATCTTTCGGCGAAAGGATGAAGCGCCGCTCGGGCGCCGCGCCCTCGCTCAGCCGCAGGCCGACGACCATGGCCTTCTCGAGCGAGCCGAGCCCGAGCCCGGGCACGAGCGTGGTGGCGAGGCCGGAGAGGTCGGGCTCGTGCCCGACGACCATCACGCGCCGGGCGCCCTGGCGCAAAAGGTCGTGCACGAGGCGGACGCAGTCGCCGCCGGGGCAGAGGGCGGGGTGGATGGTGACCCCCTGCTCGGGCTCGGCGAGGGCGGCGACGATCTCGGCGGTCTGCAGGGCGCGCACGAGGGGGCTGCTCAGAATGAGCCTGGGCGTCTCGGACCGTCGCACGAGCTCTTGGGCGACGCGCTGCACGCGCGCGCGGCCGTTGGGGGTGAGCGCGCGGTCGGCGTCGCGGCCGCTCAGGGCGGAGTCTTCGGCGGGGCCGTGTCGCATGACATAAACTCGCACGTGGTACCTCCGATCGTGTCGCTCGCGCGCTTCGTCGCGGGCCGGCGCGCCGCCCCGCGCGCCGGCGCCGAGCCCCCGGGGGGCCTTTCGAGGGCGCGACCGTAGCACGGCAAAAGCGGTGCAAACCTTTCCGAATACCGAGGGGTGCGTTAAAATCGCGGGCACTGGGGCGCTCGGGGCGCCCCCTCGCGGAGCCTTTTTCCCCATGTCCACTCTACGACGTGATGGGGCCGCCCCCGGGGGCGGGCCGCCCTCGGGCGAGCCGGGCCCGGCCTCGTCCAAGGCCGCGGCGCCCCCGTCGAGCGGGGCGTCCACGCGGCGCCCCGCCGTCACGCCGGCCGCCGCGGCCGCGGCCGAGCCCGCGCCCGCGAGCGAGCGCGCCCCCGACAGCTATCTGCAGGTCGACGAGGCCGATTACGCGCCCCCCTCGTCGCAGGGGCCGGCCTCGGCCGTCCCCGCGACGCGGCGCTCGGCCGCCGGGCCCACGGGCTCCCCCGCGAGCGAGCGCTCGCCCGACAGCACGCTCGAGCTCGACGAAAAAGATTGGCTCGCGGTCAGCCCGCCCCTGCCCGCGACGGCCAAGAAGGCGCCGCCGCGGCTCCTGCCGCCGCCCGCCCCGCCGGCGCGCAAGCCCTCGGCCTCGCGCCCCTTCATCGCCTACGAGCCGCCCCCCGAGGGCAGCGAGCTCTTGCACCCCGGCTCCGACGAGATGGCCGACTCGGGCATCTTTTCGCCCGCCTCGCGCCGCGCCCCCGACCCCTGGGCCGACCCCTCGGTCGTCCCGCCGCCCCCGCTCACCCCCTCGATCTCGATCGCCGAGGCCCCCAAGACCCTCAGGGTCGCCAAAGAAGCCGCGCCGCCGGCGGGCCCGGCCGAAGTCGAGACCTCGTCCACCAACGCCATCACCGTCCGGCCGCCGCCCCGCGTCGAGGCCCGGGCCCTGCCGCGCTGGCTGTTCGCCGCCGTCCCGCTCGTCATCGTGGTGGCCTTCGTTCTGACGCGCTTTCTCGCCGCGGCGGTGCCCATCGCGGCCGCGCCGCCGGTCCCCGTCGAGACGTCTCCGCCCGCCGTCGAGCCCCCGAGCGCGGCACCGGTCGAGACCAAGCCCGCCCCCGAGGCCACCGAGAGCCCCGCGCCGCCCCCCGCGCCGCCCCCCGCGCCGCCCGCCTCCGAAGCGCCGCGCCCGTCGGCGACGGCCGACGCGCCCCTGCCCCCCACCCCCCCGCCCCCCGCCCCCCCGCCGGCCCAGGCGACCGCGCCGGCCGAAACGCCCCGGCCCGAGCACGGCGCCGGCCACGCGACGGCGCCGAAGGGCACCGAAGAGCGCGGCGGGCCCAGGCCGCCCGTGCTGCACCCCACCCCGGCCGCCACCGCGCCCTTCGACCGCGACGCGGCCGCGACCGCCCTCAGCAAGGCCCTGGGCAGCGCGCAAAGCTGCGTCCCGGCGGGCATGGGCGGGGTCGCCCGGGTCGCCGTCACCTTCGCGCCCAGCGGCCGGGTGACGCAGGCGATGGTCGAGGGGCCGCCCTTCGCGGGCACGCCCGCCGGCGGCTGCATCGCCATGCGCGCGCGCTCGGCGACGGTGCCGCCCTTCCAGGGGGGCGTGGTGACGGTGCACAAAAGCATGAGGTTTTGAGCCCCGGCCGGCGCGAACGAGCCGGGGCCGGGCGGCGCCCGTGCCGGCCGGGGGGCGCAGGCCGGTGGGCCCCGGGCCCCGGCGGGCGAGGGCCGAAAAGTGGTGTGCTTTCAACGCCTTGGCGGGTAGCCCGGGCGTCCGAAGCGGGCGGGGCGGGGGCGGGGCGCCCCCTCGGGCGCGGCCGTGGTAAGGGTAGGGCGTGACCGAGGACTTGCTCGCGCTCGCGCAACGAAGGCTCTACCCCAACTACCGCCCCGCCCCCTTCGTGCTACGCAGCGGGCGAGGCTGCGAGCTCTTCGACACCGAAGGGCGGCGCTATCTCGACATGGCCGCGGGCGTGGCGGTTTGCTCGCTCGGCCACGCCCACCCGCGCTACGTCGCCGCCCTTTCGGAACAGGCGGGGCGCCTGGCGCACGTTTCGAACTACTTTTACAACGAGCCGAACGTGCGGCTGGCCGACGAGCTCTGCCGCCGCACGGGCTTCGACCGCGCGTTCTTTTGCAACTCGGGCGCCGAGGCGAACGAGGCGGCGCTCAAGCTCATTCGCCGGCACTTTTACGCCCGGGGCGAGCGCGAGCGGGTGCGCGTCGTGGCGTTCGACGGGTCGTTCCACGGGCGCACGATGGGCGCGCTCGCGCTGACGGGGCAGGCGAAGTACCAAGAGGGCTTCGGGCCGGGGGTGGGCGCGGTCACGCACGTGCCCTTCGGCGACCTCGCGGCGGTGCGCGCGGCGCTGGGCCCCGACGTCGCGGCCGTGGTGGTCGAGCCGGTGCAGGGCGAGGGGGGCGTGGTGCCGGCGCCGCCGGGCTTCTTGAAGGCGCTGCGCGAGGCGTGCGACGCGGCGGGGGCGCTCCTGTTCGTCGACGAGATCCAGACGGGCGTCGGCCGCACGGGCACCTTCCTCGGCCACGAGCAAGACGGCGTGCGCGCCGACGTCATCTCGCTGGCCAAGGGGCTCGGCGGGGGCTTCCCGGTCGGGGCGATGCTCTGCCGCGAGGCGCTCTCCGGGGCGCTGCCGCCCGGCACGCACGGCTCGACCTACGGGGGCAACGCGCTCGCGTCGACGGCGGCGCTGACGGTGCTCGCGGTGCTCGACGACGAGGGCCTCATCGAGGGGGCCCGAACGAAGGGCGAGCACCTCGGCCGCCGCCTCGCCGACCTCGTGGCGCGGCGCCCCGACCGCTTCGCGGCCGAGCGGGGGCGGGGGCTCTTGCGCGCGCTCGACCTCGCGCCGACCCTCGAGCCGCGGGCGGCGCTCGCCAAGGTGCGCGACAAGGGCGTGCTCATGACGCTCGCGGGGGCGAGGGCGTTGCGCTTCTCGCCCCCGCTCGTCGTGCGCGAATCCGAACTCGATGAGGCGGTCGCCGCGGTCGAGGCGGCGCTCGGGGCCGACTGACGGCGGCGGTGCGGCCCGACGCGCGGCCCTGCCCCGGCTGCGGGCGCCCCCTCGACGCGCTGCGCGCCGGCCACGTCGCCTGCTTCGACGAGCGCCTTTACGCGTTCTGTTCGCTGTCCTGCCGCGCGCTCTATCTGCAACGCGCGCGGGGCGAGGGGGCCCGCGCGCTGCCCCCCGCGGG
>DASTPP010000107.1:0-8269 GCA_035762175.1 Polyangiaceae bacterium
GGACGGGGCCCCCACTGCCTGAGCCCTCCTTCCAGGAGGGCGAGTTTGGGGTGTCCGGAGGGGCCGCCGGGCCGCGGGCCGCGCGCGGCCACGACGCCGGCCGCCGCAACGCCGGCCGCCGCCACGACGCCGGCCGCCGCAACGCCGGCCGCCGCCGCCCGCGTTACCGCCGCACCACCAGCTGCCGCGCCGCGTGCTCGAGCTCGCGCGCCGTCGTCGCCGGCAGCACCGCGTCCACGACGGACGCATACCGCCCCATCGCACTATCGCCCGTCCCCCACCCCGCGCGCGGCTCGGGGCAGAGCCAGAGCAGCGTATGCACCCGCTCGCGCAGCCTCGCCAGCGCCTCGACCCCGGGCGGATGGAAGTTCGTCCGCCCGTCGCCCAGCACCACCAGCGTCGAGCGCCGGTCGAGCCTGCGCCCGTAGCGCTCGTCGAAGCTCGCGAAGACCCGCCCGTAGTTCGAGTTGTGCGACACCGGCACGACCTCGCCCCCGTACGCCTTCGCCAGCGCGACGCGCGCGGGCTCGCGCTCGAAGAGCCGGCTCACCTCGCCCACCTCGCTCACGAACACGAAGCTGCGCGTGCGCTCGAAGAGCTCGTGCACCTGCGCGACGAACTCGAGCATGAACCCGGCCGCCCGCCGCACCGAGTCGCTCACGTCGCAGAGCACCCAGAGCTTCGGACGGTCCCGCCGCGGCGACCTCCGCACGAGCACGACCGGCACCCCCGCCGTCGCCATCGCCGCCCGCACCGTCGCCCCGCCGTCGAGCCTCGCCCCCCGCCGCGCCCGCCGCTCGCGCACGCGCGCCGCCCCCCGCAGCCGCTCGGCCAGCGTGCGCACCGAGGCCCGCACCTCGTCGAGCTCCGCCTCGTTGAGCCCGGCGAAGGGCACGTCGCGCGCCCCCGCCGCCCCGGTCTCCGCCGGGCGCCGCGACGCGTGCAGCCTCGCCTCGACGTACGCCCGCACCTCGTCGGCCATCAGCCCGAGCTCGGCCCGCAAGGCCTCGACCACCGCCCGCGCCCGCTCCGCGCCCAGCACGTCGGCGAGCTCGCGCTCGAGCCGGTCGAGCCCCCGCCGCGCCCGGCCCACGCCCACCCGATCGATCGCCCGCTGCGCGAAGTAGCCGAGCTGCGCCTCGCCCCGCAGCCCCTCGAGCAGCCGCCCCATCGAGGCGTCGACCAGGCGCCGGTCGAGCTCGCCCCCGCCCTCGACCAGCGACGCGAGCAGCGACAGGTCCGACGTCGCGTCGCCCTCGGCCGGCGCGAGCGCCCCGAGCAGCGAGCGCACGAGCCCCATCTCGTCGCCCGAGACGCCCCGCTGCCGGAGCCTCGCCTCCCAGTCGCGCCGGTGCGCCCCCTCCGCCCGGAAGAACGCCGCGAACGCCTCGTCGAAGCGCCCCCGCTCGCCCCGTCGCCGCACCAGCACGCACGCGAGCGCCTCGCGCAAGAGCGCCCGGTCGCCCCAGCCCACCAGGCCGAGCGCCCGCGCCGCCTCGATCGCCTGCGCCGTCGAGACCTCGACCCCCGCCCGGCGCAGCGACCACAAGAACTCGTCGAGGACGCGCAGCACCCTTCCGCCCGAAGCCCCCCGACCCCGCCCTAACTTCTCGGCCAAAAGCCGCGCGATGAGCGCCTCGACCTTGGCGAGGTGCTCGACGTCGACCCCCACCGTCAGCTCGCGCACGACCCCGCGCTTGTCGACGATGAACATGGTCGGCAGCGCCCGCACCCCGAAGGCGTTGAACACCTTCTCTTCGGCGTCGGCGCCCACCGCGTACTTGATGCCGAACGCCTCGCTCGCCTTCGTCGCCACCGGGTGCGTGTCGCTGCTGACCCCCAGCACCACCAGCCCCTGGGCGCCGTACTTGTTCTGCCAGTGGTTGAGCACCGGCGTCACCGCCCGGCACACCCCGCACCAGGCCGCCCAGAAGTCGAGCACCACCACCTTGCCCTTCGGCAGCCCCTCGCGCGGCATCACCCCGCGCACCGGCTGCAGGCCCGCCACCGAGGGCGCCTCGCGCCCGAGCTTGTCGGCCCGCAGCATCTCTTCGGCGTTCGGCAGGGGCGCGAGCTTCACGTTGACCGTCGAGGCCCGCCCCTGCCGCTCGAGGTCGACCTGCAGCGTGTCGCCCGGACGCCGCACCCGCAGCATCGCGATGACGTCGGCGGGGCGGTTGACCGCCTGGCCCGCCACCCGCACCATCACGTCGCCGTCGCGCAGCCCCGCCCGGTCGGCCGGCGACGACCGGAATACATGCCGCGCCACGACACCTCTCGTCGTGGCCCCCGGCGCCGCCGCGGCGGGGGTCGTCAAGTCGACCCCCAACCAAGGCCGCCCGTCGTCCTGCGCGTGTGCTACGCGAAGCCCCAGGGTTGATGCCACGAACAACGCCCCGGCGGCGCCACGCGTCACGAGCCCACGACCGAACTGCCAGCGCATCGAACTTCATGGTGAAGGCAAGCCTCCCGTCTGTCGAGCGACCAAGCGCGCGGCCCGCGCCCTCGCCCTCGCCCTCGCCCTACCCGCGCGCGAAGCGCGGGCTTCGGGGCCCACCTGAACGCCGCGGCCGAGCCTCGCCCCCCCCGCGCGCGAAGCGCCCGCTCGGCCCCGCCCCCACCTTCACGTCCGCGATCGCCCCCGCCACCGCCGCCCTCGCTCTCGCCTCCGCCGGCCCCGCGCTCGCGCTCGCGCTCGCGCTCTGCGCCGGGTGCCGCTCGACCGACCTCGGCATGGTCGGCGTCTCCGACCGCCCCCCCGTCTCCCCTCGCGCCCGCCCCCCTTCGTCCGCCGCCCCCGCCACGAGCTCCTGGGCGACGCCTCAGGCCTTCGCCGCCCTCGCCGCCGTCGACGACCGCCCCCAGCCCTCGCTCGGCCACAACCCGCCGTCCTGGGCCGGCCTCGTGCACGTCAGCCCGGGCCTCGAGTCCGCCTACCAGACCCTCGGCGCTTCGCACGAGCCTTGGCCCCCCGGCGCCATCGTCGTCGAGCGGCACAACGCCGCCGACGGCTCGCCCGGGCCCACCTACGCGATGCGAAAGCTCGAGCCGGGGCAACACCCCGACGCCGGCGACTGGTCCTACGCCGTCGTCGCCTCCGACGGCACCCCCCAGAACGTCGGCGACCTCTCGTTCTGCGCCCGCTGCCACGCCGACGCCCCCCATCAGTTTCTCTTCGGGCCCCGAACCGAAGCGCGACGCCGCCTGCACGGCGCCCCGCCGGGTCAGAGCAACGCCCACTCGCAGGGCCCCGACCAGACCGACGAGGGCCTCTCGCCACCCGAAGATACCGCCCCCCCCACGAAGACCGCTCCCGCCCCCTCCCGCCCCCCGAAACGCTAAGCGGGCGCGCACTGGCATCTTCCGCCGCGACGCGGACAGACAAAAGCGCGTACGGCGTGATCCGAACCCGGTTCCCCGCGGGTTCGAACCACGCCGCACGCAACGTTACCAGTCGAGTCTGCCGCTTCTAAGGTAGGCCAGCTAAGCCCAAGCACACCGCCAGACCAAACGCCAAAACACCAAAACGCCAACGCCAAAACGCCAGAAGTAAGAAGCAAGGGCTAGGAGGTCGCTTCGAGCTGGTTGCGAAGCTCGTCAGCAAGCAAGCACGCCGCAAACATGGCCGGGGTTGAGAGTTCGTCGCGCCCCGTTGCTACCGAACGCCCCTAACTGCACCTTCGATGCCAGGCCCCGCGCGAGCCTTATTTTCGGCCCGACCTCCAAGCTCCCCCCGGCCAGCCCCCCTCACGATCTGACATCGCTGTCGCGGTGCGCGGACCCTTGGCGCAACACCCTTCCGCCACCACCCCCGTTGCCCCCTCAGCAATGGGTTCCTACCGACCTGAGACCCATCACCTCACCCCGCCCAACCACCGCCCCCCCGCCCCCGAGCGGGGCCGGTGCCCGAGAGCAGGGCTCCGGGGTGACCCAGCCCCCTCAGCCGCCAGCCCCACGCCCGACGAAGGGTCGCTCCCCGAGCAAGCCCGCGCCTCTGCCCCCCTTGTCCGCCGGGGGGGCTTCTGCCCGCAAGTACGGCTGGTTTCTCCAGGCGCGCAGGAAGGCCTTGACAAGAGACGGCACTTGAGGAAACTTCCGACCCGCCTTCGCGCCCATAGCTCAGCTGGATAGAGCACTGGTCTACGGAACCAGTTGTCGGAAGTTCGAATCTTCCTGGGCGCGCCACTCAAGCAGCACTCCTTCGTGAGCCGCTCCGAGCGCACCCCCTCCGAAGGCCTCGACGCTGCTACGCCCGCCACGCCGCCCTGGCACGGCGCCATGGGCCTCGCCCTCGCCGAGGCGGCCGAGGCCGCCGAGGGCAGCGACGTGCCCGTAGGCGCCGTCCTGCTCGACGAGGGCGGGCTCGTCTTGGCGGCCGCGGGCAACCGGCGCGAACGCGACGGCGATCCCACCGCTCACGCCGAGGTACTCGTGTTGCGCCAGGCCGCGGGCCTCGCGCGCCACTGGCGCCTCGAAGGCACCACCCTGGTCGTCACCCTCGAGCCCTGCGTCATGTGCGCGGGCGCCCTGGTCAACGCGCGCGTCCGGCGCGTGGTCTTCGGCGCGCTCGACCCCAAGGCCGGCGCTCTGCGCTCGCTCTACCGCCTCGCCGAAGACCCTCGGCTCAACCACCGCCTCGAGATCATCGAGGGCGTGCGCGCCGACGAGTGCGCCGACCTGCTGCGCGGCTTCTTCCGCCGCCTCCGCGCCGAAGGGCAAAAGTAGGCCGCCCCCCCGCCGCCCGACGAGCGGACAAGCGCCCCCGCCGCCTGGCTCAGGGCCCGTTCGGGAAGGGGTAGACCTCGTCGACCGAGTCGAGCCCCGCCGCCTCTTCGCGCGCCGGCGCGGGCTCGCCGAACACGAGCCACTCGCTCGCTCCGACGCGGAGCTCCGACTCGTCGATCAGACGTCGCTTCACCATGATCTGCATGAGCTTGCGCAGGTACGACATCCAACCGGCCTTCAAGCGGCCGTCCGGGCCGAAGCGGTTGACCTTCGGGCTCGGCAAGATCGACGACAGGAAGAGCGCCTGGCCGAGCGAGAGCTCGCCCGGCGTCGAATGAAAATAGTGCCCGGCCGCGGGCCCGATGCCGTAGAGCATGGGCCCGAACTCGATGCAGTTGAAGTAGAGCTCGAGAATGTCTTCCTTCTCGAGCGCCTGCTCGATGTACACCGTCAACACCGCCTCTTGAATCTTGCGCCCGAGCGTCTTCTCCCGCTCGAGGTACAGGTTCTTGACGGTCTGCATCGTGATCGTGCTCGCCCCGCGCAGAAAGCGCCCCTCGCGCAAATTGTCGCGGATCGAATTCCGGATCGCCCCCGGGTCGAACCCCCGATGATGCCGGAAGCCCCCGTCTTCGGTCGTCAGCACGGCCGCCGTCATGAACGGGCTGATGGCGCCGTAGGGCACCCAGCCCTCCGAGCCCGGGCCCATCTCGAGCTCGACCCGCTCGCCGCTCGGCCCGTACACCCGCCGCCGAAAGCGCGCCTTGAATCGCTTGACGTCGATCTCGGGCGGCACGCTCGTCACCTTGCACCCGTTGCCGAGCGCGAAGTGCACGTCGGCGTCGTCGGGCCGCGACGAATCGAAGTCGACCGCCGTCACCAGCGAGAACGAGCCGTCCATGCGCGTGCCCGCGATCAGCGGCGTCAGGCCCGCCGGCAGCGCGTCGAGCGCCGCCTGGCAGGGCGTCGGCGGCACCTCGACCCGCCCGCGCAGCGCCCACCCCTCGCCCGGACGCCGCAGCGTGCCCGCAAAGGTGACGCCCACGCGCCCGACCCCGAGCTCGCCCCGCTCGACGACGAGCGAGCTGCCGTCGGTCTCGAGCACGACCTCGCCGCGCAGGCGCAAGTCCGCGCCCCGCACCGGCTCGGACGAGAGCGCCCGGTGCTCGACCGCCAGCTCGTGGAGCTTCGCGTCGACCTCGGCCGACGCGCGACGCCCGTCGCCCGTCAGGCGCATCGCGATGTCTGCCTCGACGAGCGACGTTTCGACGTCGAGCAGCCCCAGATCGCCCTTGCGCAAGCCGAGCGCCGCGAGCGGAACCGGCCCCCCGGTGAGCGACACCCGCAGATCGGCCGCCGGGTCGACCGGCACGTCGACCCCCAGCTTGAGCGACGTCGGCCCGCGCTCGGCCGCCTGCGGCGTCACATCGAGCCGGAAGGCCGACGGCGTCCGGAACGCGCTCACCGCGTTGGGCCCGAGGTGCACGGTCACCCCGCCCCGAACGAAGGTCGCATAAAAGGCGTCGACCGAAACCTTCGCGTCCTCGACCGCCACGGCCTCGATCCGGTCCAACGCCGCCCGCAGCTCGGGCATCGCATCGCGCAAGACCCGCGCCTTGTCGAGCAGCGCCCCGACCCCTCCCGACGCCTCTGCCGCGCTCTGCTCGCCCCCTGGCGGCGGGGGCTCGAGCGTGTGCGCCCCCCCCCGCGCCGCCTCCGCAATCGCCTTCGCCCCACCTCGCGTCGCGCCCTTCTTCGCGCCGCCCCGCCGCTTCGAGGGCGCTACGTTCGGCGCCCCCTCCTCCTCGGAGCTCCCGCGCGAAACGGCCTCGCCCATAGCAGCCCCGCCCTGCGCACCGGCCCTCGTCGGCGCGAGGCCGCCCTTCGGAGGGCCTTGCCCCTCCGCTGGGCCCCCTTTCGAAGGCCGCTGCGCCCCAGCCGGGTCGCCCTTCGAAGGCCCCTGCACCCCGGCCGGGTCGCCCTTCGAAGGCCCCTGCGCTGCAGGCGGGTTGCCCCCCGACGCCCCTTGCGCCGCAGCCGGGTTGCCTCCCGACGCCGCTTGCGCCCCGGCCGGATTGACCCCCGACGCCTCTTGCGCCCCAGGCGGGTTGCCTCCCGACGCCTCTTGCGCCCCAGGCGGGTTGCCCCTCGACGCCCCTTGCGCCCCGGCCGGATTGCCCCCTGACGCCCCCGATTGCGTAGACAGGCCGCGCCCGGCTTTTCCTGCCGACGCCCCGTCCACGCGCCCCTCGCTCACCGAATCGACATGGAGCTCATGCGCCTCCGCCGAGACGAAGCGGGTCGTGCCGCCCTCCCGACGCAACACCGCACGCCCCCGCACCAGCAAGATCGAACGCTGACGGAGCACGCCACGAACCTGTTCGGCGAACACGCGAACGTCGCCGCCTGCCTTTTCGACGTCGACCCCATGCGCCTTGATGCCCTCGCCCCCCGCCGTCTCTTGCCAGGCGAACGTGCCGTTCGTCACCTGCAGCGCGGTCTCGTGTGACCTCGTCTTGGGCCCGGTGTCGCCCGCGGCGGGCCGCGAAAATCTCTGCGCGAGCGCGCGCGTCTGCGCTTCGACCTCCGCGATGGGCCCCGTCCAGACCGCCTCGACTCCCGCGAGCTGCACCGAGCGGGGCTCGCGCCGATGTGCCGGCCGAAACCGAGCTTCGGGCACGGCGAGGGTGAGCCCGGGCGCGTCGTCGAAGCGGACCTGCACGTTGCGGACGCAAAGGGCGAAGCCGCAAGGCGTCACCGCGCCGAACGAGATCGAGGCGTGATACCGCTCTTCGAGGCTCTTTCTGCCAGAGCAAACGAACAGGAAGATCAGCAGCGAGCTACCGACGCCCAAGGCGACGAGCAAAAGGCCGGTATGAAGGGCCCAACGCGGCACCCGCGGGGTAGGCAGAGACCTTACATAGGCGACGAATGCACGCCATGGCGGAGGCCAAAGGCGTTCGAAGGCGGGACGTCGCACGGCGGGTGCCTAAAGCTGGGGTGCAGCGGAGACAAACAAAAAAAAGCCCTGGTGCACGAGGCACCAGGGCTTTGAAAAATAATCCCGGCGGCGTCCTACTCTCCCACACGGCTTCCCGTGCAGTACCATCGGCTCCGAAAGGCTTGACTTCCGAGTTCGGGATGGGATCGGGTATGGCCCTTTCGATATCACCACCGGAAACTTGAGGGGCATAAATGCCGGACGGCGGGCGAGCCTTGGGCTCAGCCTGGTCGCCGTCTCGAAGCCCCAATCCTGCGTTCAAGTTCTCTGATTGCCTTAGAGATAGGTCAAGCCGCACGACCGATTAGTACCGGTCAGCTCCGCGGCTCCGTGAGTCGCCGCTTCCACACCCGGCCTATCGACCTCGTGGTCTACGAGGGGTCTTTAGGGGCCTTACGGCCCGGGACACCTCATCTTGGGGCCGGCTTCCCGCTTAGATGCTTTCAGCGGTTATCCGTTCCAGACATGGCTACCCGGCTGTACCCTTGGCAGGATAACCGGATCACCAGGGGTCTGTCCACTCTGGTCCTCTCGTACTAAGAG
>DASTPP010000108.1:0-7320 GCA_035762175.1 Polyangiaceae bacterium
TGCACCGCCTGCGCCGGCCTCGCCGCCGCCCGCGCCGCCGGAGCCCGCCTCCGCGCCGCCCGCGCCGCCCGCGCCCGCCTCGCCGCCGCCCGCGCCCGCCTCGCCGCCGCCCGCCCCCGCTTCGCCGCTGCCGCCCGCGCCGCCGGAGCCTGCTTCGCCACCGCCGCCCGCGCCGCCCGCGCCGCCGCAGACGTCGAACTTGTCGGGGCAGCAGTCGTTGAACTGCACGCACAGCTCGTCGCAGAAGCAGCCGTCGGGCGACGGCCCGCCGCAGAAGGGCGTGCCATCGTCACCCCGGCAGCTCGGCGCCGAATTGCATTCGGCCGCTGACACGTGCAAGGGGAAGGTGAGAAAGCTCGCGGCCGAGTACACGTCGGTCGCGACGACCTGAAGCTGGTATTCGCCGGGGCTGTCGGTCGAGAACTGGGCGACCGGCCCGTTGACCGTGAGGCCCGCGGTGGCGCCGGGCGGGGCCGAGGTGACGAGCCAGGTGAAGCTCGTTTGATCGCCGTCGGGGTCGAGCGCGGCCGCGCTGAGGGTCGCCGCCTCGCATTGGGTGATGAACTTGCTCGGCGCGACGTCGAGGGCGGTGAGGCGGGGCGGATCGTTCAGCGCGACGTTCACGTCGAGGCCGCCCGCGTCGCCGGCCCCGCACGAGGGCGCCAGCAGCGCCTCGGTCGTGGCCGAGGGGGCGACCGAGACCAGCCCCTCGGTCGGAGCACACACGAGCGAGGGACCGCCGAGGGCGAGCGGCGTCACGCACACGCGATAGTCGCCGGAAGGCAGGACGAACAGGCCGCCCGCGCCCGCGTGCGCCCCCGAGCCGGGCGGCAGCACGCCGCCCGGCAGATCGTCGGCCTCGAGGGCGCTCGTCGTCTCGGCGAGCGCCGGGGCGTCGCACGCGTCGCCGGCGCCGACGACCTTGAAATGAATCGCCGTGACGTCGTGGCGCAAGCCGCTCGCCGCGATGGCGATGTGCAAGCCGCCCTGCTCGGCGGCGCTCGCTGCCCCGCCGCCCGGCGCCCCCGCGCCGTCGTCACCCCCTCGGCAGCCCGCCACGGTCGAAGCGACGACGGCCAACGCGGGAAGGAATGAATACGAAGATGGCCTCATGAGTTTTGCCCCGAATGGCTCGCCCCCGCGCCGAACCCGGCCCGCGCGCCGCGCGGCGGCGGCCCCCTCGCGAGGGCCGCGTCGCCGCGAGCGGGCTCGGCCCGAGGGCGGGCCTGAATGGAGCCGGGCGCCCCCGGCTCGATCACCACAAAGCGTACGCTCTCTTCGACACGTACCGGCGCGCGCACCGCGTTCGGTGGCGCCTACCCTGCAGGCTTCTGGGCGGGGTTCGCGCCGCCCCCAAGAGTCATCGTGCCTCGCGCGTTCGCGCCCCGCCTCGAAGCCTTGCAGCTCGACGCGCCGACCAATCTAGCGCGCACGGCAGAGCTCGCCAGGGCCCGTGCTGACATTTTTTGTCATATACAGAAGCCCCATGCGAGGGCACCGCCGGCGCGTTCGCCGCGACCGCTCACCGGCCCTCGCGGACGTCGAACCGGCGGCCCGCTCGGCCGCCCGCGGTAGCGCTAGAAGAGCTGCACCGGCGGCGCCTGGGCGGGCGGCTCGTCGTCGCCGACGTTGCCCGCGGCGCCGAGGCCGAGCTGGCCGTCCAGGTTTTGCCCCCAGCAACGCACGGCGCCGCTCTCGAGCAGCGCGCACGCGTGTTCTTCGCCGAGGCTGCACGAGCTCACCGGGCCGCCCACGTCGAGCGGGCCCGCGTCGACGGGCCGCTCGTCGTCGCCGACGTCGTCGGTGCGCCCGTAGCCGAGCTGGCCGGCGTCGTTGGCCCCCCAGCAGCGCAACGAGGCGTCTTCGAGCCGCGCACAAGAGCTCGCGCCGCCCGCCGCGATCTGGGTGGCCTTGCCGCCGAGCGCGACCGGCTCGGTCTCGCTCGGCCGTTCGTCGTCGCCGACGAGGTCGGTGTTGCCCTGGCCCAGCTGCCCGACGGTGTTGTCGCCCCAACAGCGCACCGCGCCGCCCTCGAGCAGCGCGCAGGTGTGATAGTTGCCCGCGGCGATCTGGGTGGCCTTGCCGCCGACGTCGACGAGCTCGGCCGCCGCCGGCAGCTCGTCGTCGCCGACGAGATCGGCGTTGCCCAAGCCGAGCTGGCCGAGCTGGTTGCTGCCCCAGCAGCGCACCGCGCCGCCCTCGAGCAACGCGCAGGTATGAGAAACGCCCGCGGCGATTTGGGTGGCCCTGCCGTCGAGATCGATGGGCCCGGCCGAGGCGGGCGTTTCGTCGTCGCCGATGGGGTCGACGTTCCCGTAGCCGAGCTCGCCGGAGCCGTTGAACCCCCAGCATCGGGCCGAGCCGTCCTCGAGCAACGCACAGGTGTGCAACGAGCCCGCGGCGATTTGGGTGGCCTTGCCGCCGAGATCGATGGGCCCGGCCGAGGCAGGTGCTTCGTTGTCGCCGATGGGGTTGGTGTTCCCGTAGCCGAGCTCGGCGAAGTCGTTGAGCCCCCAGCAGCGCACCGCGCCGCCCTCGAGCAGCGCGCACGCGTGGTACGCCACGGCGAGCTGCGTCGCCTCGCCGCCGAGATCGACGGGCCCGGCCGAGCCCGGCGGCTCGTCGTCGCCGAGGTTGTTGCTGCGTCTGGTGCCGAGCGCCGGGCCGCCGACGCCCCAGCAGCGCACCGAGCCGTCGCTCAGCCGGGCGCAGCTCATGCGCCCTCCGGCCTTGATCTCGACCACGGTCGGGGGCGCGCCGCCCGCCCCGCCGCTCGCGCCGCCGCCTTGGCCGCCGCGTCCGCCGGTCGAGGAGCCGGCGGCGAGGCTCGGGTCGACGGTATAGTCGCCGCCGAGCAGCCGGGTGCACGCGGCCGCGGCGAGCAGGGCGAGAAGCGCGGCGAGGGGCGCCCGGGGCGTTCGCATCGTCACGGGTTCAGAACCGTCCCGCGACGCCGAAGCCCGAGGGCCCGCCCCAGAGGCGCGCGCTCGCCGCGCCGGACTTCGCTTTGGGGGCGGTAAGGAGCAAGACGGCGCCGGCACCGGCGCCCGCGAGGCCGCCGATGCTGGCGATGGTCGAGATCGTACCGAACCGGCGATAGGCGTCGATCGCCCCCTGCTCGCTGGGCGGGCAACGGCGCCCGTCGGTGCACGGCCCGTCGAGCGCCGACTGCTCACTCCACGCCAGGTACCCCGCGACGCCGCCCGCCACGAGCGCGGCGCCGCCGACGCCGAGCGCCACGTAGCCGATGGTCGCCTGCGCCGACGAGCCGCCTGCTTCGGCGACGCGAGGGGCGGGCGGCGAGACCGGCGTCGGCGCGGGCGGCGCGGGCGGTGGCGGCGCCGGGGGGGCGCTGGCCTCGGGGGCGGCCGGCGGCGCCTCGACACTTCGTTCGAGCCGCAGCGTCACGGTCTCGGTCGCGCCGTCGCCGACCTTGAACGAAACTTCAGCCGGCACGTAGCCTTCGGCCAGCGCGCGGACGGCATGAGCGCCCGGATCGATCAGCTTTTTGACGCCGATGGCCGTCTCCGACAGGGGCTCGTCGTCGAGGGTGACCTCGGCCGAGGTCGCCCCCTCGAGCTGCACGACGACGTTGGCCAGCCGCCGCTCGAGCTTGGCGCCCTCGGCGGCCGCGCTCGCCACCACCTTGCGGGACGCGCGGGTGGGCCTGCGCCCTGGGCCCTCGCGCACGATGTCGGCGTAGAGCTCGAACGCGGCGACCAGCTTGCCCACGTTGGCGAGCGCGCGGGCGCGCCCCAGTCTCAGCGCGGGGGTCTTGTGGAGCTGCTCGGCGCGTGTGAAGAGCTCGAGCGCCCTCGGCGAGTCGTGCGCCCGGAGGGCTGCAGCGCCGTCACGGCCGAGCTGCCGCGCCGCGGCGCGATCGGCGGCCGACTGCCCGGCGGCGGGGGCGGCGCTCAGGCAGGCGGCGAAGAGGACGGCGGCGCTTCGGCTTCGGCTCATCGCGGGCGGGCGGCGGGCCGGGCGGCGCGTTGGCTTCGGTTCATCGTCGCCCGAGCCCGGGGCCCCCGCCGCCTGCTTTGTCGACGTCGGCTGGCGGCGGCCCGACGACCGGCCGAGGGTCGCTGGCTCGGTCGGGCGCGCCGGCCCGCTCGAGCTCGTCGGCCGTGGGCTCGCGCTCCTCGACGACAACGTAGCCGCCGGGGCATGAGGCGCGCAGGCGCACGACGCCGTCCGGGTCGAGGTAAGCCGTGGCCTTGAGCACCACCTCGGCGTCCTGCTCGAGCACGACGTAGCGCCCGGGGCCCGACGCTGGCCGGGGCGAGGGCTGTGTGACCGCCCGCGCCTTGCGCCCCCGGAGGCGCTTCGGCCTCACGAGCCGCTCGAGATCGGCTTCGAGGGACACTTCCGCTTTCAACGCCTTGAAATTCATCGCCCGTCGCCCTTCGGCGCCCGGCGCAGCCCGGGCACCGTATTTATAACGCAAGGCCTCGCCGGTCGGGGAACGGCCTCGACGAGCCCCGGGCGCGGGCAGGGCGACACGACCGGGCGCGTCCGGCGGCGCGCTCGTCTACAATGTCGTCGGGCTCGCCCTCGGCCTCGGCGCCGGCTTCTACCTCGTCTTGGGCGCGCCGCCCCGCGAGCCGAAGGCGGCGGCGGCCTCCTTCGTCGGCCTCGGCGGCCGCTTCTGAACGGCCCGACCCCCGCACCCGCACATGAACCTCGACGGCAGCGTCCTCACCTTCGGCCTGGTCACCTTGGGCTCGCTCATCGCCATCGTCGACCCGATCGCCGCGATCCCCGTGTATCTTGGCCTCACGGCGCACGACGAGCCCGCCCGGCGCCGGCTCGAGGGCGACCGCGCCGCGCTCACCTGCTGGCTCGTCCTCAGCGCCTTCGCCGCCGCCGGAACCAGCCTGTTCCGCTTCTTTGGCATCACCATCCCCGCGTTCAAGATCGCGGGCGGTATCTTGCTCTTCGGCGTCGCCGTCGAGATGCTGCAGGCCAAGGTATCTCGCACCAAGACCTCGCGCCGCGAAGAAGAAGAGGCCGAGCACCGGCCCGAGGTCGGCATCTTGCCGCTCGGTATACCCCTGCTGAGCGGCCCCGGGGCCATCGCGGCCGTCGTGGTGCATGCGGGCCGCGCCCAGAAGCCCGCCGAATTCATCGCCCTCTTCGCCGCGATCGCCCTGACCGCGCTCGGGGCGATGCTCTCCTTCCGCTTCGCCGGCCGGCTCGAGCGCGTGCTCGGGGCGACGGGCATCTCGGTCATCGCCCGCCTGATGGGGCTCTTGCTCGCCGCCGTCTCGGTGCAATTCGTGCTCGACGGCGTGCGCGAGGCCTTCCCGCACATGGCGGCGGGCCCGGCCGGCACCGAGGCGAAGCCCTGATGCCCCACCGGCCCGCCCCGCACCCGCATCGACCGCGCGAGCGCTCGGGTCAGCACGCGCAGAGGAACGCGTCGCTGGCGTCGTCGAGCGGAAAGTAGAGCTCGACGCGTAGCTCATCGGCGGTCACATCGACGGGCGTGCCGATGGAGGCGAGCACGATGAAGAGCCGCGCCTCGCCGCCGTCGGGGGCGCGCAGGTGCAGGGTCGTGGCGACCGGCGGCAGGTGCCCCAGTCCGGGCCGGCGCAGCGCGTCGGGAACGCCGGGGTAGGCGAGCACCGCGTCCCGCAGCGCCCGCGCGCCCTCGGCGCCGGGGTCGGCCTCCGCATCGCGGTGCAGCCGCTCGGCCATCGCCGCGGCCAGGTCGGGCCAGTCGACGATGACGTGGCGCAGCCCCTCGGGGTGGAAGAGCGCGTGCGCGAGGTTGCCGAACACGTCCGGCCTCGGCGCGCGCCCGGCGAGCAGGCGCGCGAACAGACGGGTGCCGCCATCGTTGATGCGCAGGAGGTTCCACGTGCGGTCGAGCACCATCGCCGGGAACGGCTCCTGCCGCGCGAGCATGCGGTCGAGCGCGCGGCGGACGTGCTGCATGGGCGCGTCCTCGAGCGAGGTCTCGCGGTACGCCGCCACGTAGCCGGCCGCCGCGAGCAGCAAGTTGCGCTCGCGCAGCGGCAGCTCGAGCGCGTTGCCCAGCACCAGCGCCATCTCGCGGCTGGCCTGCGAGCGCCCCGTCTCGAGGAAACTGAGGTGGCGGGTCGAGATTTCGGCCCGCTCGGCGAGCGCCTGCTGAGTCAGCCGCCGCGCGAGCCGCCACTCGCGGAGCAGCGGGCCGAAGCGGCCGGCGTGGATGGTCGCAGGCATCGTACCGGCGAGCCTACCCCGGGTGGGGAGGCGCCGACATTACCTCCGACGTCATGGCCGCCTTGACCCCGCGGGCGCACCCTGAGGGCATGAACCAAGTCGTGATTCCGTTGGTCGCTGGCCTCGCCTTCACCGCCTACTCGCTCACCGTCGTGGCGACGCAGGGGCTCGGCGCGCTAATTCCTTCGCACCTGTCCGACGGCTCGTTCGGCTGGCCCATGCAGGTGTTCACCGACTTGGTGCTGATGGCGGTGGGCTTCCTGGTGCTGGCCGCCCCCGACGCCCGCCGCCGCGGGATCACCCTCTGGCCGTACGTGCTCGCGACGCTGGCGCTCGGGTCGATCGGGATGCTGGCATACTACGTGCGCCGCGGGCTGAGCGGCGAGGCGCAGCGCGGCTGAGCAGCGGCGCATGGCGCGGCCTCACCGCGCCCGAAGCGCGGTGGACGCCGATGTCGGCCCTGACAAGCGTCGGGCCATCTCTTCGCGACGGCTACCCCGGGCGGACGAGCCCCGGGCGCGGGGCGCAGAAGCGACGGGGCCGACGAGCGTTCGCGCGGGCTACGAGAAGACAAAAAAAGGAAAGCCCCGACACGCGCGAGCGTGTCGAGGCTTCCAAGAATAACCCCGGCGGCGTCCTACTCTCCCACACGGCTTCCCGTGCAGTACCATCGGCTCCGAAAGGCTTGACTTCCGAGTTCGGGATGGGATCGGGTATGGCCCTTTCGATATCACCACCGGAAACTTGTTGGGCCGAAGACGAGAATGTGGTCGGGGCGAGCGCCCTGAGAGTGCCGAGCCCAACGCCCCTTTGCGAGCCAGTTTCCAGGCCCGGGCGGGTTGTGCTCGACGCTCTTAGCCCTCAACGTAAGGGGGGGCGCCTCCGACGCGTCCTGTGCGTGCCCGGCCGCCGCCCGGCGGGCCCATTGCTTGGGCCCGCGGGGGGCGAACCGCTTCGCGGCCCGGACCCCGAGCGCGAACGATTCGACGATGATTGCCTTAGAGATAGGTCAAGCCGCACGACCGATTAGTACCGGTCAGCTCCGCGGCTCCGTGAGTCGCCGCTTCCACACCCGGCCTATCGACCTCGTGGTCTACGAGGGGTCTTTAGGGG
>DASTPP010000109.1:0-4838 GCA_035762175.1 Polyangiaceae bacterium
TCGCCTGGTCGGCCGGCGGCGCGCCCGTCGGCTCGCCCGCGCGCGGCGCGCCCGTCGGCTCGCCCGCGCGCGGCGCGCCCGTCGGCTCGCCCGCGCGCGCCGCGGCCGCCTGGCCCGCGCCCGCGTCGGCGAAGGTCACGGTGACCGTTTCGGCCCCGCCGGCGCCGACGACGACCGTCTGCGCGAAGCGCTGCCCGGCCGGCCCGATCGCCTCGATGAGGTGCGAGCCCGGGTCGATCGGGAGCGGCGCCCCGAGGGCCGCGCGGCCGAGGCTGACGCCGTCGCGCGTCACCCGCACCTGCTCGGCGGCGCCCGCGTCGGCGTCGAGCCGCACGGTGAGCCGCGACAAGCGCGGCTCGATGGCCGCGGCGCGCCTCGCCGCCAGGCGCTCGCTCTGCGCGTCGCCCGACGCGCGCGCCCGGGCCGCGGCATCTCGGAAGGTGAGCCACGCGCTGGCCGTCTTGCCCTGCAGCTCTTGACACAGGCCAAGGCGCAACAAGACGCCGTTGCCCGGAAGGAGGCGATAGCTCTGGCCGAACCGCTCGCACGCTTCGTCGTAGCGGCGCTGGTCGAGCAGCGCGGTGCCCTCGGCGTCGAGCGCCTCGGCGACGGCCCGATCGGCGCCGCCCGCCGGCTCGGCGCGCACGTCGGCCGGAGCGAACGCCAGGGCGCCCGCGAGGGCGACGGCCAGCGACGAAGCAACGACAGAGTGGCCTTTCATCAACGGCGTAGGCTCTCGGGGGCCACCTCGGTCGGCCGGCCCGCCGCGAAAGCTTAGCATGATAAGCCCCGTCGTTCGCCTACCTTGGGCGCGTCAGTGGGGTAGGCGCTTGATGAGGTCTTCGTCACTCACGGGGCCGAGGGGGCCCTTCCCAGGGGGGCTGGCGGGCGGGCCGGCGGGGGGGCTGGCGGGGGGGCCGACCGGGGGGCCTGACCGCGCAGGCGGGCGCGGAGCAGGCCCCGTTGCGCTCGCCGCCTGAGCGGGGCTGCGCGGAGGGCTCTCGGGCAGGCCCCCCAGAGAGCCACCCGGGGACGCCGAAGTTGCCTCTCGTGGGCCCCCCTGCCCCCCGGCCGATGAGTCGGAAGGAGACTTCGAGGGCGGAACGCCGGCCGAAACGACGAGCTCGGCCGTGGCAGCGAGGGGCACCACAACGCGCTGCGGCGTCGGTGAGGCGGGCGGCGCGCCCGCCGAGCCAGCCCGGAGGGCGCCCCAAATCGCCAGGGCGGCCCCGGACGCGCCGAGCGCCCCGAGCGTGAGGCCCAACGAGAGGCGAGCCTTCGTGGGTTGGGCCGGCGCGGCCGCCACGATCTCGTGCGACGACTGCGCCCAAGGGGGTCGATCGCTCTGCCCGGCAAGGCCCGACGCCAGCAACACTTGCCCCGACGAGGTGGCCGACGAAGGCGGAGCAGAATCGCGGACCGGCGCCCTGAGCCCGAACGAGGGCGGGGCCGAAGGCTGGCTCAGTTCGGGCGAAGAAGACGAGGGCGGGTCGGCGAGCCAGGGGGGCGTCGAGGTCGCGGCAACGCCGGCGAGCAGGGCATTGGCGACGGGCGCGAGCCCGGGCGGGGTCGGGGGCGCCGCGGGCGCGAAGCCGGGCGGCAGATCGTCGACGGGCGCGGGCGCCGACGCGCGGGCCGACTCGAGCACGCGCCCGACGCGCCCGGCCCGCGGGCGCGCCCGCTGCGGCGCGAAGGGCTCGAGGGCGGCGGCGAGCGCGGCGACCGACTCGTAGCGCGCCTCGGGGGCCGTGCGGAGGCAGCGCGCGACGATCGCCTCGAGCGACTCGGGGACGTCGGGGCGCAGATCGCGCAGGCGCCGCAGCTCGCCGCCGAGGATCGCCGCGCAGATCTCGGTGAGCAGGCGGCCTTCGAAGGGGTACTGCCCGGCGAGCAGCGTGAAGAGAACGGCGCCGAGCGCCCAGACGTCGCTGCGGGCGTCGACGTTGCGCGACGAGCGCATCTGCTCGGGCGACATGAAGTGCGGCGAGCCCAAGACCTGGTGGTCGGCCGTGAGCGAGTCGCGCGACTCGGCCGCCGCGAGCTTCGAGAGCCCGAAGTCGAGCACCTTGACGAAGGCGCTGCCGTCGGGCGCCCTGGTGAGGAAGAGGTTCGCGGGCTTCAGATCGCGGTGCACGATGCCGAGCGCGTGCGCCTCGGCCACGGCCTCGCAGGCCTGCAAGAGGTAGTCGACCGCGTCCTCGACCGGCAGGGGCCCCTCGGCGTCGAGCGCCGCCGCGAGGTCGCGGCCCTCGAGGTGCTCCATCACGAGGAAGGCCTCGCCGGTCTCGAGGATGCCCGCGTCCATGACGCGCGCGACGTGCTCGCCGCGCATTCTCGCGGCGGCCTGGGCCTCGCGCAGAAAGCGCCCCACGGCCTCGGGCTCGCGCACGAACTCGGGCCGCAAGAACTTGAGCGCCACCCGCTGCCGTAGCACCGCGTGCTGCGCCGCCACGACCACGCCCAGGCCCCCGCGCCCGATCTCGCGCTCGAGCACGTACTTGCCGGCCACGACGTCGCCCGCCTTCGGCGGCGTGCTCATCGGTCGCCCGCCTTCGGCGACGTGGTCATCGGGGGCTCTCGGCGGACATGGCGAACGGCCCAAGAAGAAGGTGGCACCCGGCCCTGCCCCACGCGCACCCCGGCGACACCTCGCTGGCACACAGTATGCCTTTGCCCCCCGCCACGCGCAACGGTCGGCGTCGAGCTCGCGGCGCGCGGCGGCGCGCCGCGCCCGCGCGGGCCGGAGGCGAGCGCGGCCCCCTTGACGCGCCGCCTTCAACCCTTCGAAGGCGGGTCGTCCGAGTCGGCGAGCAGCTTGGCGAAGGGAAAGGGCGTCTTGCGCCCGAGCGCGGCGCAGAGCTGCTCGGCCCGCTCGAGCTCGCGCTTCCAGACTTTGTGGTGGTTGCGGCTGGCCACGAGCTTCTCGCGGCCGAGCAGCCGGAAGGCCTCGTCGCGGTTGCCGCCGAGCTTCTCGGTGGCGGCGCCCAAGACGAAGCCCTTGAAGGCGTCGGCCCAGTCGAGGTCGAGCGAGCCGCCGGCCCCGGCGCGCTGCTCGGCGACGGCGACGAGGGCGCCGGCGGCGGCGAGCAGGGCGTCGACGGCGGACGAGGTCGCCTCGCCCGGGGGGCCCTCGTAGGTGAGGGCGCGGCGCACGTGGGCCTCGTCGACGCGCAGATCGTGGGGCGCGACGCCGCCCTGGTCGAGCGCGGCGACGGCGTAGGCGCGGCGCACGATGTTGTCGAGCTGGCGCAGGTTGCCGGGCCAGGGCTGGCGGGCGAGCAGATCTTGGGCGGCCTTGGTCAGGTCGGCGCGCCCGCTCGGGAAGCGCGCGGCGTGCCTGCGCCCGAGCATGTAGCGGGCCCAGAGCGCGATCTCGTCGGGCCGCTCGGCGAGCGGCGGCAGGCGCACGGGCAGGACGTTGATGCGATAGTACAGGTCTTGGCGGAAGCGCTTGGTGCGCACCGCCTCGTCGAGGTTGGCGTTCGTGCCGATGATGAAGCGCACGTCGGCGGGCCGCTCGCCGCCCTCGTCGCCGAGCACGTGGTAGGTGCGCTCTTCGATGACGTGCAAGAGGCCCGCCTGCGCGCGCGCCGAGAGGTTGTCGACCTCGTCGATGAAGAGCGTGCCGCCGCGCGCGCGGGCGACGAAGCCCGGGTTGTCCTTGACGGCGCCGGTGAAGGCGCCCTTCTTCCAGCCGAAGAGCTCGGCCATCTGCAACTCTTCGGGGATGGCCGAGAGGTCGAGCGTCTCGAAGGGCCGCCCCCGCACGGCCGACTGCTCGTGGCACCAGCGCGCCAGGCGCGACTTGCCCGTGCCGGTGGGGCCGCTGATCAGAATCGGCTCTTCTTGCTGCGCGAACACGCGCAAGAGCTCGACGATGCCGGCGAGCGACTCGCCGACCACGGGCAGCAAGGGGTCGGCGCTCGGGGGGCGGGCGGGCGCGAGCGGCAGGCTCGCGAGGTAGGGGGCGGCGAGGTCGGCGAAGAGCTGCAGCGCCTCGGCGCCCTCGCCCCAGACGAAGGGCAGGCCGATCGCGGCGCGGCAGTCGGCCTCGAGCGAGATCATGCCGTCGACCGAGTCGCGCGGGCCGCGCAGCGGCAGGACGTAAAGGTGCGTCGCCGCGCGCTGCAGGAGGCGCATGCGGCTCTCTTGGCTGGCGAACTCGCCCTCGCCGAAGCGCCGGTCGGCGAGGGTCTGCGGCGGCCCCTCGCGCTCGACCTGCACGCGCCCGGTGTTCACGTCGACCGCGACCGCGACCTTGAGCTCGGCGACCCAGCGCCACGCGGTCGCCGAGGGCAGGCGCGTCTCGCCCGCCTCGACCCCCGTCACCGCGCGCCCGCCGGCCTCGAGCACCGCGAGCCGCCGGTAGCCGTCGGCCGGGCGCAGGTGCACCATGCCGCGCACGATCTTGCCCGAGGCGCCGAAGCGGCTCTCGGCGAGCGCCGCGGCGCAGAGGTCGATCATGGGCCCGAGCGTCGCGGCGGCCGCCGCCTCGAACGTGGCCGCCGCCCGCAGCTTCGCCACGAAGTCGGCCCACGTCGCCCCGCTCACGCCTGCTCCGCCCATGACGCCTCCGCCGCCGTCGAGTCCCTCCGACGGCGGCGCCTTCATTAAGCTACGTTCTTCGCCGAAGTCTACCCGACGCGAGGGGCGCGCGATCGGGACGCCGCGCGCGGCGGGCGGACCACCGGCCGCTCAATCGATGTCGGTCCGGAACGTGCGCCCCGGAGGGCGCGGCCCGGCCGGGGCCGACGTCGAATGCGGGGCGGCCGAACCGTGCGGCGCGGGCGGGCGCGCGGCCGTCGGCTCCGCGGGCCGCTCGCCCGCGTCTTTGCCCG
>DASTPP010000110.1:0-13091 GCA_035762175.1 Polyangiaceae bacterium
CCATGGGTACCGAAGTACCGACGTACCAGAGTCAAGTCAAGCCACGTGCCCGCTTCGGGGCGCCGCGCGGCCGCGCCCCCCGCCCCGACGCCGCTGGCCGGCCGCCACCGGCCCGCCGGGCCGCCCCGGCGCTACTCGGCCGCCGCCGCCCGCTGGCTCGCCACGCTCGCGAGCACGGCGGCGCGGAGCTGGGCGCCGAGCTCGGGCCGGCCCGTGAGCGCCTCGCGCGCCCGCTCGCGCCCCTGGCCGAGGTGCTCGCCGCCGAACGACAGGTGCGAGCCGCTCTTCTCGACCAGCCCCCGCTCGACCGCTACGTCGAGCAGGTCGAGCGCGGCGTCGACGCCCGTGCCCCAGCGGATCTCGAACTCGGCCTCGCGGAAGGGCGCGGCGAGCTTGTTCTTGACCACCTTGACCCGGGTGCGGCTGCCCACCACCTCTTCGCCCGCCTTGACCTGCCCGCACCGGCGCACGTCGACGCGCACCGAGGCGTAGAACTTGAGCGCGTTGCCGCCCGTCGTCGTCTCGGGGTTGCCGAAGACGACGCCGATCTTCTGCCGGAGCTGGTTGATGAAGACGATCGTCGTGCCCGTCTTGTGCGCGACCGCGGTGAGCTTGCGCAGCGCCTGGCTCATCAGCCGCGCCTGCAGCCCCATGTGCGCGTCGCCCATGTCGCCCTCGATCTCGGCCTTCGGCACCAGCGCCGCCACCGAGTCGACCACCACGATGTCGACCGCCCCCGAGCGCGTCAGCATGTCGACGATCTCGAGCGCCTGCTCGCCCGTGTCGGGCTGCGAGACGAGCAGCCCCTCGGTCTGCACGCCCAGGCCCCGCGCGTAGGCGCGGTCGAAGGCGTGCTCGGCGTCGATGAAGGCCGCCGTGCCGCCCTTGCGCTGCACCTCGGCGATGGCGTGCAGCGCCAGCGTCGTCTTGCCGCTCGACTCGGGCCCGTAGATCTCGACGATGCGCCCCCGCGGGTAGCCGCCCACCCCGAGCGCCAGGTCGAGCGCGAGCGAGCCGCTGGGGATCACCTCGACGTCCGGCGCGGCCTCTTCGTCGCCGAGCGTCATGACGGCGCCCCGCCCGAAGGCCTTGTCGATGCTGGCGAGGACGGTCTTCAAACTACGCAACTTGTCGGACAGATCGTTGAACATGATGAAACCCTCTCTGCTGGTGGGTGAAATCGGGTGGTCTCTGGCCGCCGCCTCGGGCGGGGCCGCGCTCGCCTCGGGCCGGGGCCGCGCTCGTCTCGGGCCGGGGCCGCGTCGGGGCCCGCGGCCGGGGCGCGCTCAGGCCGCGGGCTCGCCCCGGGCCGCGCCGTTGAGCGAGCGCACGGTCTCGGGCGACGCCTCGGCCGCGGGCGCGGGCGCCGGCCGGGCCCGCGAGGGCGCGCGATCGAAGGGCCGCAGCCCGATCGCCTCGGCCAGGTGGGCGGCGCCCACGCGCTCGGCGCCGGCGAGGTCGGCGATCGTGCGGGCGACCTTCAGGGCCTTGCCGTAGGCCCGCGCCGACAGGCCCAGCCGGTCGACCGCCGCGAGCAAGAGCCGCCGCCCCTCGGCGTCAGGCGTCGCGACGGCCGCGAGCTCGACGGGCGAGAGCGACGCGTTGAGCGCCGCGCGCAGGCCCCCGGCCTTCGCGCGGGCGAGCTGCCGCGCCCGCGCCTCTTCGACGCGCGCCCGCACCGCCGCCGAGGCCTCGCCCGAGCCGGGCGAGGCGAGCGAGCCGACGTCGACCGGGGGCAGCGCCACGTGCAGGTCGAAGCGGTCGACGAGCGGGCCCGACAGGCGCCCGAGGTAGCGGCGCACCGCCTCGGGCGAGCAGGCGCAGCGGCCCCGCCCGTCGCCGTGGTAGCCGCAGGGGCAGGGGTTGCTCGCCGCCACGACGAGCGGCCGCGCCGGAAAGCGCGCCCGCGACCGGGCGCGCGCGATGGTGATCTCGCCGTCTTCGAGCGGCTGGCGCAGCGCCTCGAGCGCCGAGCGCCGGAACTCGGCGAGCTCGTCGAGGAAGAGCACGCCCTGGTGCGCGAGCGACAGCTCGCCGGGCCGCGGCGGGTAGCCGCCGCCGACCAGGCCCGCGTCGCTTGCGGTGTGGTGCGGGCTGCGGAAGGGCCGCCGCGCGAGCAGCCCGCGCTCGGGCGAGAGCAGGCCCGCGACGCTGTGCACCGCGCTCACCTCGAGCGCCTCGTCTTCGGAGAGCGGCGGCAGGACGCCCGCGAGCCGCCGCGCCAGCATCGTCTTGCCCCCGCCCGGCGGGCCCACCATGAGCAGGTGGTGGTGGCCCGCGGCCGCGATCTCGAGCGCGCGCCGCGCCGCCGCCTGCCCCCGCACGTCCGCGAGGTCTTCGCCCTCGGGCGCCTCGGCCGCCGGCGCCCCCGAGGGCCGCGCCCGGTGCAGGTGCACCCCCCGCTCGAAGTGGTCGACCACCGCGCCCAAGGTCGGCGCGAGCCACGCCCGCACCCCCGCCACCGCCGCCGCCTCGGCCCCGTTCGCCGCCGGCACCAGCGCGCTCGCGAAGCCCAGCCGCCGCGCGAAGAGCAGCTGCGGCAAGAGCCCCGGCACCGGGCGCACGTCGCCCGCGAGCGAGAGCTCGCCGAGCAAGAGGAAGCCCGCGAGCGCCTCGGCCGGCACGCGCCCGAGCGCCGCGAGCGCCGCGAGCGCGATGGCCAGGTCGAAGCCGCTGCCGCCCTTGCGCAGGTCGCCGGGCGCCAGGTTCACCACCAGCCGGTACTCGTCGAGCCCCACGCCGAGCTGCGCGAGCGCCGACCGGATGCGCACGCGGCTCTCGCGCACGCTCGCCTCGGCCAGGCCCACGAGCTCGAAGCCCGAGGGCCCGGGGCAGCATTCGACCTCGACCCGCACGAGGTGCGCCTCGAGGCCGAAGAGGGTGGTAGTAGCGGTCGTGGCCAGCATGGCCCGCCCCTCAAGCGAGCCCCGTGCCGCCCGGCGCGAGGCCAATTTTCGCGGCGGGCCGCCCGCCGGCCCTGGCGGAGCCCGGCGCCCCGCCCTGGCGGGGCGCGGCCCGAGGCCCCACGCCGAGCGGGCCCGCTCGGGCCGCTCGCCGCGCGAGCCCGGCCCGCACGGCGACGGCCGCGCCCCGCCGGAGCGCGCGCCGCCTCTACGTCGCCGCGCCCTCGCTGGGCCCCGACGCGCACTTACTACGTCGCCGCGCCCTCGCGGGGCCCCGGCGCGCGTTTTCTACGTCGCCGCGCCCTCGATGGGCTCCGGCGCGCGCTTTCTCGCGCGCGCGGACGCGGGCAGCGCCGCGCCGCAGAGCGAGGCGATGAGCCCCGCCCCGATGAGGCAGGCGTAGGCCTTGGCGAACGCGGTCGTCATGCCCGACTCGCCGGCCGCCGCGAGCAGCGTGGCCACGAGCGCGATGCCGAGCACCGCGCCGAACTGCCGCACCGCCTGGTTGACCGCGCCGCCGACCGCGAGCTTGTCGGCGGGCAGCGTCGACGTCGCCGCGCCGCTCATCACGGGCAGCACCAGCCCGACGCCGGCGCCGGTCAGCACGATGCCGGGCAGCCAGGTGGCGAAGAAGTTGGGCTCGAGCCCCGTCGCGCGCATCAGCCAGGCGCTGCCGGCGGCCGACACGAGGCCGCCCGCGAAGAGCACGGGCCGGCAGCCGTAGCGGTCGGCGAGGCGCCCGCCCACGATCGCCACGGGCACCACCGTCAGCGGCCCGGGCGTGACGGCCAGGCCCGCCTGCTGCAGCGAGTAGCCCCAGGCCTTCGTCAGAAAGAGCACGTTGCCGAAGAAGGCCGCCGTAAAGCCCGCGTTGAAGACGAAGGTGGCGAAGTTGGCGAGCGAGAACGAGCGGTCCGAGAAGAGCGCGAGGTCGAGCGCCGGCACCGCCGCGCGCCGCGACCGCGCGACGAACGCCGCCGACGCCGCCCCGCCGAAGAGCAGCGCCCCGAGCACGCGCCCGCTCGTCCAGCCCCACTCGGGCCCCTTGACCGACCCGAGCGCCAGCGCGCTCAGCGCCGTGACGAGCAGCGCCGCCCCCACCAGGTCGGGCAGCCGCGACTCGCCGTCGCGCGCCACCTCGACGATGGCGCGGCGGCCGCGCAGCATCGCGTAGAGCGCGAGCGGCACGTTCATGAAGAACGCCCAGCGCCAGCCCAGGTTCTGCACCACCACCGACCCGAGCGCCGGGCCGAACGCCGCCGCGAGCGCGCTCACCGCGCTCCAGACCCCGAGCGCCGAGGCCCGCCGCCCGGGCGCGTGCGCGCCGAGCACCAGCGCGAGCGAGGCCGGCATCAGCAGCGCCGCGCCGAACGCCTGCAGCACCCGCGCGCCCACCAGCGTCGCCACCGAGGGCGCCGCCCCGCAGAGCGCCGAGGCCGCGCAGAACGCCCCGAGCCCCGAGAAGAACGCCCGCTTGTGCCCGAGCCGGTCGGCCACCCGGCCCGCCGGCACGAGCAGCGCCGCGTACACGATCGTGTACGCGTTGAGCACCCACGACAGGTCCGCCACCGACGCGCCCTCGAAGCTGCGGCCGATGTCCGCGAACGCGACGTAGAGCGCCGTGATGTTCAGCGACGACATGAACACCGACAGGCAGCTCACCGCCAGCACGCCCCGCGCGAAGCGCTGGCCCTCGGCGTCGCCCGCCGGCGGCGCCTTCGCCGGCGCCGGCGGCGCCTTCGCCTCGGCCCCCCGCGCCGCCTGCTGCGCCGCCACCGCCGCCCGCACCCCCCCCTTGCGCGCCGGCTCGCGCCGGCTCCGCCGCTTGCCCCCGCCCTTGCGGCGCGCCTGCGCGCGCATCCGCCCCAGGCTCAGCCGCTCGGAGTCGCCCGCACCCCCCGCCGCCGCACCCTCGTTACCCCACCGTCGCATCGCCAACGCTCCGCCCGGCGGCGAGAGCCGACCGTGACCCGGGAAACGACGCGAGGGAACCTCGTCGGAAGGGATCGAAGCGATCAGCAGGTGCGAGCTCGAGGGCGGCCCCGCGTCGACCGCCACCACCGCGCACTCGGCGCGCCACCGCGGCCGCGACGCCAGCTCCGCGACGTTCGCGATCGCCTGATCGATGCTCGCGCCGTCCGACGCGCCGTCTGGCCAGGGCGGCGACGAGGGCGCCGTCTTCGCGTGCCCCGGCAGCCCCAGCCGCGCCGCCCGGGCGCGCGCCCGGGGCGAAATGTCCCACCGGACGAACACGTCGTCCTGCGTGCCCCGCCAGCGTAGCCGAAAGAGCAGCCCGTAGTCGGCGCGCCCGGCCACCTTCGCCGCCCCACGGCCCGCCCGGGGCCCCCTGGCATGACCACGGCCTCGTCGCCATGGACGAACTTCGTGCACGACCGAGGCCACTTGCTCAGGATTGTGCGACAAGTGCCGATAGGCGCCTAGCCCCTAATCGACGAACAAAGCGCCGAACCGAAGCCCCAACCCCTCGCCCAGGGCTTCCTGACAGGCGTGGCGTCCGATCAAGCCTCCCAGGGTAAATAAAGCCTACGTCGGTTCTTGGGTTCAAGAATCGTTCTTTGACCCGAACTTTAGAGGGGCCCACCCCGTCGCTGGCGCCCTCTGCCCCCCACCGTGCCGTGCGGGCGGGGGCCCGGCGCCCTCCTGCCCCCCAGCACGCCGTGCGGGCGGGGGCCGGGGCTCTCTGCCCCCTGCGGCGCCGCGTGGGCCGGGCCCCACGGCGCATGATTCGCGGCCGTCGCGGGCGCGCCTCGGGCCTGTCACAGAAGGCCGCTAAGCTGCGGCCTGGGAACGATCTACATGCCCCCGCGAGACAGCGCCCCCGCCTCTCCGCGGCGTGCCAGCGGCGTCTCCGCGCTCCCGGCCGAAAAGCCCGGCCCGCGCGCCGGCCCCTGGGCGCCCGGCGGCCGGCGGCACGAAGGCCCCGTGCGCCGCCCCCCCGCGTTCGAGGCGCGTGACGCGCGCCCGCGCTCGCGCCACAAGGGCGCCCGCGGCGCCCGAGCCGGCCGCCCGCGCGCCGCGCCGGCCCACCCGGCGCCCCCAACCCACCCCGGCGGTGAAGAATGGTTAGTCTGCTGATCACGGTCGTCGTCGTCGCGCTGCTCTTCGATTACATCAACGGCTTTCACGACGCGGCGAACGCCATCGCCACGGTGGTGTCGACGGGCGTCTTGCCCATCCGCACCGCCGTCTTCATCGCGGGCGTGCTCAACTTCGTCGGCGCGATCACCGGCACCGCCGTCGCCAAGACGATCGCCTCGGGCTTCGCCGACCCCTCGGCCGCGCCGCAGCTCGTCGTGCTCTCGGCCCTCATCGGCGCCTGCGTTTGGAACCTCATCACCTGGTGGTATGGCATCCCCTCGAGCTCGTCGCACGCGCTCATCGGGGGCCTCGCCGGCGCCGTCGTCGGGTACGCGGGCCCGGGCGCCTTCCGCTGGGGCGCGCTCGTCGAGAAGGTGCTCGTGCCGCTCGTCGTCTCGCCCACCGTCGGCTTCTTCATGGCCTTCGTCGTGATGATCATCCTCCTGTGGATCGTGCGCCGCATGCGCCCGCCCCGCGTGCACCGCGCCTCGCGCGTCATGCAGCTCTTCTCGGCCTGCGCCATGGCCTTCTCGCACGGCTCGAACGACGCGCAGAAGGCCATGGGCGTCATCACCCTCGCGCTCACCTCGTTCGTCGCCGCCGGCCACGCCGGCGCGCTGCCCCCCTGGGCCCTGCCGGGCAAGGGCAACGCGGTGCCGCTCTGGGTCGTGCTCTCGTGCGCCTCGGCGATCGCGCTCGGCACCATGGCCGGCGGCAAGAAGATCATCAAGACGATGGGCTCGAAGATCATCAAGATCACGCCCCTGCAGGGCTTCGCCGCCGAGACGAGCGGCGCGCTCACCATCCTCGCCGCCAGCCACCTCGGCGTGCCCGTCTCGACCACCCACTGCATCAACGCCTGCATCATGGGCGTCGGCGCGAGCAAGCGCCTCTCGGCCGTCCGCTGGGGCGTCGCGGGCAACATCGTGCTCGCGTGGGTGCTCACCATCCCCGCGACCGCCGCCATCGCCTTCGTGACGATGCGCCTCGCCGCCCTCGTCGCCACCCCCTGAGCGCCGCCGCCCCCGGGCGCGCGGGGCGAGCGCCGTCGAGCTCAGGCGCGGAGCCCGGCCCGCCCCGCCGCCCCCGGGCGCGCGGGGCCGGGGTCCCGAGACGTGCCCCTCGGCGCTCTCGTGCTCCGCCGCCCCCGGGCGCGCGGGGCCGGGCGCCGCCGCCCGAATCAGTCTTCGGAGTCGGGCTCGATGAACTGCCACTTCACCTCGGGGCAGCGCTTCTTGACCCGCTCCTCGAGCCGGTTGAACGCCTCGACGAGCTCCTGCGAGACCACGCCCTTCTGCACCGAGAGCTTGGCCGCGAGCAGCACCTGCGAGGGCCCCTGCTGCAGCGTGATGACGCGCAAGGTCTCGCCCAGCCGGGCGTCGGCCTTGACCTCGTCGCGGAAGGCCTGCTCGATGCGCGGGTCGGCCTTCTCGCCGTCGAGCAGCGACTTGACCTCGCGCCCGAGGAAGCCCGCGACCAGCGTGAGCAGCACGCCGATGACGGCGCTGCCGTAGCCGTCCCAGTGGGCGTCGCCCGTCAGCACGGCGAGCGCGAGCGCCGCGATGGCGAAGCAGAGGCCGACGACGGCCGCGGCGTTCTCGGCGAAGAGCACGACCACGTCGACGTCGGTCGTCCGGCGCAGGAAGGCGAAGAAGGGCACCGGCCCGCGCTGCGCGTTGATCGCCCGGTAGCACTGCACCGTCGCCGCGCCCTCGAGCACGAGCGAGACGCCGAGCACGGCGAAGCCCGCCCACACGTGCTCGACCGGGTCGGGGTGGATGATCTTGTGCACCCCCTCGCGGATCGAGAACACGCCCCCGCCGAAGAAGATCATCAGCGCCACCAGGAACGACCAGAAGTAGGCCGCGCGCCCGTAGCCGAGCGGGTGCGTCTCGTCGGCCGGCGTCTCGGCCTGCTTGGCGCCGATGAGCAGCAAGATCTGGTTGGTGCAGTCGGCCGACGAGTGAATCGCCTCGGCCAGCATGGCCCCCGAGCCCGTGACGGCCGCCGCGACGCCCTTCGAGAGCGCGATGGCGACGTTGACCGCGAGCGAGCCGATGATGACCTTGATCGAGCCTCCGGCCGACATGGCGGCGCACTGTACCCCAGTTCGCGCCCGCGTTGAGCGCGGCCGACGCCCCGGGGCCCGCCCCTCGGCCCGGGCCGGCCCACGCTCCGGCGCGCGTCCGCCGGGCCGCGCCGGCCGACGCTTGGGTCCGCGCCCCCCGGCCGCGCCGGCCGACGCTTGGGCCCGCGCCCCCCGGCCCGCGCCGGCCTACGCTTGGGCCCGCGCCCCCCGGGCCGCGCCGGGCGCCGGGCCGGCCGGCCGCCCCGCGCTCACTGCTGCCCGGAGGGCGCCTGCGGGAAGCCCGGGATGGGCGGCAGCGGAATGGGTAGCTGCGGCAGCGACGAGGGCAGCGCGGTCGGCAGCGCCGTCGGCAGCGCCGTCGGGAAGGGCAGCGTGCCCGGGTTCGTCGCCGTGGGCGCCGCGCCGCCCGCGCCGACCGGGCCCGTGCCGACGGGCCCCGCGCCGCCCGCCCCCGTGGCGGGGGGCCGGGTCGTCGGCGGCCGGCCCGTCACGGCCGTCGGCGGCGCGGTCGGGGGCGCCGTCGGGGGCGCCGTCAGCGTCGGCACCGGCGGCGGCGTGCCCGGCGCCGTGGGGGGCGGGGCGCCGACGGTCGGCGAGGTCGGGGCCGTCGGCGGGGGGCTGTAGGGCGGGGGCGACTCTTTGGCGTCGTCGCCGAGGAACGTGATCGCCATCACCACGCCGCTGCCCACCAGCGTCGCCAGGAGCGCCACCACCCAGAGCGAGAGCGACGACGAGCGGCGGCGCGGGCGCATCGGCGGCTGCGTGAAGCCGACGGGCGAGACGCCGTGCGAGGTGGCCGAGGGGTACGAGGTGCCGTAGGCGCCCGGCGGGGTGCCGTAGCCCGGCGGCCCTGCGCCGTACGACGACTGCGAGGGGCCCACGCCGTAGGCCGAGCCGAGGGCCGTCGCGCCGCCCTGCGGCACGGGCGCCAGCGCCGTCTGCCCGCGCGGCTGCTCGTGGCCGTAGGCCGGCGCGACGGCCGTCGCCCCGGGCCCGGCGTTCGGATCAGGGCCCTGTGACCCGTACCAGCCGGCCCCCCCCCCTTGCGCCGCCGCGTTCGCGGTGTAGCCGGGGCCGGCGCCCGGCGGCCCGTAGTTCGACGGGCTCGCGCCCCCGTGCGTGTTCTGCCCGTAGGGCGGGCTCGTGAACGCATGAGGCATCGGGGCGCGGGGCGCGGTCGCGTCGGGGCGCGGAGGAGGCTGAGGCGGGCCGCCGGGCGGCTGGGTGTTGGGCATGGCGGAGGGGGCTAGAGCAGGAGCGATGCCAAGGGGCTGCGGGGCCACAAAACCCCCCGAAACAACGGCCAAGGCGTGGGTGGGTTGCGCCGAAGGGCGGCCCGACGTCGGAGCGGGAGCCGGAGCGGCAGCGGGAGCGGGAGGCCAAGCTCGGGCGGTCGTCGGCTCGGCCCCGTTGCCGGGCGGCCACGCCCGGCCGCTCGCCGGCGCGGCCCCGGCGCCGGGCTGCCAGCCCTGGGCGCCTGCCGGCTGGGCGTCGTTGGCGGGGGGCCAGCCCCGGGCCGTCGCCGGCTCGGCGCCGTTGCCGGCCGGCCAGCCGCGCGCCGACGCGGGCTCGGCGCCGTTGCCGGAGGGCCAGCCGCGCGCCGACGCGGGCTCGGCGCCGTTGCCGGGGGGCCAGCCACGCGCCGTCGAGGGCCCGCCCTGCGGCCCGAGCGCCTGGCCCTCGTGCCCGGGGCCCGCGGGCAGGGGCCCGCCGTTCGCCGCCAGGTGGAAGGGCGGCGCCGGCGGCAAGAGCGCGAGCGCGTTCGGCGGCGGCTCGGAGGGCCGCCCCGCCGGCGGCATCAGCTCGCCGTACACGATCGACGCCGACGCGCCGCCCGTGGCGGCGCCGAAGTGCGAGCGCAGCGCGGCGGAGGGGGTCCACGCGGCCTCGGCGGCGGCAAAATCGGGGATGCTGCGGCGGGCCGCCGGCGAGAGCGCCTGGGCGAAGGGCAAGAGCGCCCGGCGCATCTCGGCCGCGCTCGCGTAGCGGTGCGAGGGGTCGGGCGCCATCGCGCGGTGCACGACCGCGACCAGGCCCGCCGGCAGCGTCGGGTCGAGCGACTGCAGCGGCGTGACGTGGCCGCGCGTGACGTGCAGCGCGATCGAGCGCGCGTCGTCGCCGCCGACCGGGCGCTGGCCGCTCAGCATCTCGAAGAGCAAGACCCCGAGCGCGTAGAGGTCGGCGCGAGGGTCGACCGCGTCGGCCGAGAAGGCCTGCTCGGGCGCCATGTACTCGGGCGTGCCCATCACCACGCCCGGCCGCGTCAGCCCGCGCTGGAACTCGGGCGCGGCCTTGAGCTTGGCGATGCCGAAGTCGAGCAGCTTGACGAGCGTGCCCTCGGGCGTCGGCAGCAAAAAGACGTTGTCGGGCTTCAGATCGCGGTGCACGACGCCCGCGCGGTGCGCGACCTCGAGCCCGGCGAGCATCTGCAGCGTGACGTCGAGCGCGGCGAGCACCTCGAGCTTGCGGCGGCGGTCGAGCGCCGCCTGCAGCGTCTCGCCCTCGAGCAGCTCCATCACCAGGAAGACGCCCTGGCCGCCCTGCTCCATGTCCATCACGTGCACGATGTGCGGCGAGCGCAAGGTCGCCGACACGCGCGCCTCTTGCAGAAAGCGCGCGACCAGCCCCGGGCGGCGGGCGAGCTCGGGGTGCAAGAACTTGAGCGCCAGGCGCGTGCCGAGCACCTCGTGGCGCGCCTCGAAAATGGTGCCCATGCCGCCGTCGCCCAGGGGGCGAACCAGGCGGTACTTGCCGTGGACGACGTCGCCGGGCCGCAAGCGCATGGGCACCCTGCACGGTAGCACTCAATTCTACCGGCGCGTGCAGGTTCGGGGCCGAAGCCCGCGCCGAGCCCGGCCGGGCCGCCCCGCGGCCAGAAGTCGCGTCGCCCGAACTTCGGGGGCCCGACTCTGGGGCGCCGCCGCCCGCGCGCCCCGCGAGGGCCTCCCTGACGCGCCCGCCATAGCGGGAGGTTGCTCGCCCGCCGCCTCAGCCCGAAGGGCCGCGCCCGCCGCCCGCGCCCGGCCCGCCTTCGTCGTCGAGACGAACCTCGCCGGCGCCGACGAGCGCCTCGCGCCCCTCGGGCGTGCGCACGCGCAGCCGCCCGTCGTCGGCGACGCCCGCCGCGACGCCCGCGAGCCCCTCGCCCCGCACCGCGCGCCCGGCGAGCGCGTCGCGCGCCCGCACCTCGCCCGCGAGCGCCGCGAAGCCCCCGCGCTCGAGCTCGCCCGTCCGCGCCGTGAGCCGCGCGAGCAGCCGCCCGAGCAGCGCGCCCCGCCCGAGCCCCTCGCCCCGCACCCCGAGCGCCTCGAGGCTCGTCACGAGCGGCGCGAGCTCGGGCGGCGGCGCGCCCGCCCGCACGTTCACGCCGACGCCCACGACCGCCCACGAGGCCCGCCCGCCCGCGAACGCCGCCTCGACCAGCACGCCCGCGATCTTGCGCCCCGCGGCCCAGACGTCGTTCGGCCACTTGAGCCGAAGGTCGAGCCCGGGCGCCTGGGCCTCGAGCGCGTCGATCACCGCGAGGCCCGCGACGAGCGCGAGCGGCGGCAGCGCCGCGGCCTCGACCGCGGGCCGCGAGACGACCGAGACGAGCAGCGACGAGCCCGGCTCGGCGTGCCAGCGCCGCCCCTGCCGGCCCCGCCCCGCGCGCTGCCGGTCGGCCACGAACGCCGTGCCCGCCGCCGCCCCCGCCGCCGCGGCCCGCTTCGCGTCGTCGTTGGTCGACTCGGTCTCGGCCAGCACCACGACCTCGGGCGGCGGCGGGGGGCCCCCCGCCGCCGCGTAGGCCGCGGCGAAGGCGCCCCCCGCGAGCTCGTCGAAGAGCGCCCCGGTCGCGCGGTCGTCGGGCACGGGCGCCTCAGTCGAGGGTGAGGTCGAGCCCGATGTCGGCCGCCGGCGCCGAGTGCGTCAGGGCGCCGGCGCTGATGACGTCGACGCCCGTCGCGGCGATGGCCGAGATGCGCTCGAGCGTCACCCCGCCCGAGGCCTCGACGATCGCGCGCCCGGCGACGCGGCGCACGCCGACGTCGAGCTCGTCGAGCGAGAAGTTGTCGAGCAAGATGATGTCGGCGCCGGCCGCGAGCGCCTCGTCGAGCTGCGCCATCGTGTCGACCTCGACCTCGACGCGCGAGGTGTGCGGGGCCCGGGCGCGGGCGCGCGCGACGGCCGCCCCGATGCCGCCGGCCGCGACGATGTGGTTGTCCTTGATCAGCACGGCGCTGCCGAGGCTGTCGCGGTGGTTGAAGGCGCCGCCGCAGCGCACCGCGTAGCGCTCGAGCGGGCGCAGGCCCGGGGTCGTCTTGCGCGTGTCGGTGACGCGCGCCTTCGAGCCCGGCGGCAGCGCGTCGACGTAGCGGCGCGAGAGCGTGGCGATGCCGCTCATGCGCTGGGTGAGGTTGAGCGCCGTCCGCTCGGCCATCAAGAGGGCCCGCGCCGGGCCGCGCACCCGCCAGAGCGGCGTGTCGCGCGCCACGAGCTCGCCCTCGGCGGCGAGCTGCTCGCGCTCGACCTCGGGGCAGAGCCGCGCGAACACGCGGAAGAACACCTCGGCCCCGCAGGCGACGAGGGGCGAGCGGGCGACGGCGGTGCCGGTCGCGCGCGTCGCGGCGTCGACCGTCGCCTCGGTCGTCAGATCGCCGCCGTCGAGATCTTCGTGCAGCGCGCGCTCGACGATCGCGTCGAGCTGGGGCAGGGGTATCGTCATCGGGGGGCCTGTCTCGCTGGAGAGAGCGTGGGAGGGGGAGCCGGTCTCGCTGGAGAAAGCGTGGTCGGGGGGCCTGTCTCGCCGGAGCGCGCGCGCGGGGGTCGCGCGGGGGCCGCGGGCGCGCTCACCACGCCTCGATGCGCCAGCCCCGCCGGCGCGCCTCGCGCCGCAGGCGCGGGTCGGGGTTGACGGCGACGGGCTCGCCGACCGCGAGCAAGAGGGGCAGATCGCTCGCGCTGTCCGAATAGAAGGTCGCCTCGCGGAGCGAGAACCCGAGCCGCTCGGCGAGCTTCTG
>DASTPP010000111.1:0-153853 GCA_035762175.1 Polyangiaceae bacterium
CCCCCCCCCCGCCGGCGCCGCCCCCCCCGGCTCGGCCGCCCCAGGCGGCCCCCCGCCCGGCCCCGGCGGCCGCCCCCCGCCCACGCCCGCCGACGTCGAGGTCAGCCCCCGCGCCCCTTCGCTGCCCGCCACCGAGGCCGAGCAGGCCCGCGGCGCCCCCATCATCGCCATCGAGGTCGCCGGCAACCGCCGCACGACCACCGACGAAATCGTCGCGTACTTGCACGAGCGCGTCGGCCAGCCCTTCAACCCCGAGACGCTCACCAAAGACGTGCGCGAACTGTGGGACTCGGGCTTCTTCGACGACATCGAGGTCGACCTCACCCGGAGCGACCGCGGGGTCACCTTGCGCGTGCTCGTGCGCGAGCGGCCGACGATTCGCTCGGTCGCCTACAGCGGCAACAGCGAGCTCGACGACGAGAAGCTCAACGAGGGCGTCGAGATCAAGGCCGGCAGCGTGCTCAGCTACCCCGCCATCCGGCGGGCGGTGCAGAAGATTCGCGACCTGTACGCCGAGAAGGGCTATTTTCTCGCCGAGGTCACCTCCGAGGTTCAGCCCCAGCGCGACAACGAGGTCAAGCTCAAGTTCACCATCCGCGAGAACGCCCAGCTGTCGGTGCGGCGGGTGACCATCATCGGCAACGACCACCTGCCCGAGGCCGAGATCCGCGAGGGCATGGTCACCGGCCAGCAGAGCTTCTTCTCGTTCGGCTCGGGCGGCCCCTTCCGGCAAGACGGCTTCGACCGCGACATCTACTACATCCAGTCGCTCTACCTCGACCGCGGCTACCTCGCCGTCCAGATCAACGCCCCCCGCGTGATGCTCACGCCCGACCGCTCGGGCATCGAGGTCACCATCGTCATCAACGAGGGGCCGCAGTTTCGCATCCGCACGCTGCGAATTTTCGAGCGCGACGAGAACGGAAAAGAGGTCGAGCCGGTCGGCGGGCGGCGGCACCTGCGCGAGATGGTGCGGGCGCGGCCGGGCGACGTGTTCAACCGCGCCGAGCTCGCGAAAGACCTCCAAGAGGTTCGCACGATGTACCGTGACGCGGGCTACGCCAGCGTCGAGGGCGAGCCGCAGACCGACGTCGACCCCGAGACGAACGAGGTCGACGTGCAGGTGCCCATGGTGCGCGGGCCGCCCGTGCACTTCGGGCGCATCGAGGTGCGCGGCAACACCAAGACGCGCGACAAGGTCATCCGCCGCGAGATGGAGGTGACCGAGGGCGAGCTCTTCAGCGAGACCAAGCTCGAGCGCTCGAAGAAGCGCATCATGGCCCTCGGCTACTTCGAGCGCGTCGACGTCAGCACCGAGCAGGGCGACGACCCGACCCAGCTCGGCGTCAACGTCGAGGTCACCGAGCGGCCCACCGGCACCTTCCAGGTGGGCGCCGGCTTCAGCTCGATCGAAAACTTCATCGCGACGGCGCAGGTGCAGCAGCTCAACCTGTTCGGCACCGGCCAGTCGCTCTCGGTGCAGGGCCAGGTCTCGGGCCTGCGCCAGCTCATCAATATAAGGTGGATCGAGCCCTACGTCTTCGACACGACCTTCTCGGCCGCGATCGATCTGTACGACCAGCTGCGCATCTTCAACGACTTCAGCCAGAGAAGCCTCGGCGGCTCGCTCACCTTCGGCTACCCGATCGTGCACCCGCAGCTGCGCACCTCGGTCAGCTACACCCTGCAGCGCGACACCGTCAGCACCGGCAACGCCTCGACCTTCTTCGGCACCTCGAGCGCCGTCAGCGTCTTTCAGCGGCTGCCGCTCGCCAACCTCTTCAACGACGGCCTGACCTCGAGCATCCGGCCGGCCATCACCTACGACACGCGCGACAACCGCCTCTTCGCCACCAACGGCGTCTACCTGCAGGCCTCGGCCGAGTTCGCCTCGCCCACCTTTCTCGGCAGCGAGAACGAGTTCGTCCGCTACCGCGCGACGGGCAACTTCTACTACCCCATCTTCGGCGGCGTCGTGCTGAAGATGCGCAACGAGGCCGGCCTCGTCTCGAGCCCGCGCGCCGAGGGCGTGCCCATCTTCGCCCGCTTCTTTCTCGGCGGCATTCTCGACCTGCGCGGCTACCGCCTGCGCACCATCGGCCCGCGCCTGCCGCTCAACGCCACGCTCGACCCGAACTCGATTCCCATTCCGAACGGGGCGAACATCGGCGGCAACCTGATGTACTACCAGAACGTCGAGCTCGAGTTCCCCATCATCGAGAAGGTGGGCGTGCGCGGCGTCGTCTTCACCGACGCCGGCAACTCGTGGAACCTCGAAGATCTCTACTGCCGCGCCGCCGGCGGCGGCGAGATCAACGGCGTCTCGGGCGTCTTCGGCGGCAACCGCTACGCCGTCACCGACCCGTGCTTCAGCGCCAGCAGCTTCGGCCGGCTGCGCACCTCGTGGGGCGTCGGCATCCGCTGGTTCTCGCCCCTCGGGCCCCTGCGCTTCGAGTGGGGCTTCCCCATCAAGCGGCTGCCCTACGAAGAGTCGAGCGTCTTCGAGTTCACCATCGGCAACTTCTTCTGACCCCAGGGGCGGCCGCGTGGCCAGGGGCGCGGCCGCGTGGCCAGGGGCGCGGCCGCGTGAACCTTCGGCGCGCTGCGGGTCTCGACCTGGGCCATGCGCAAATCGCAGCCGGACGAGCCCCTCGAGTCTCCCGTGCCGTTTCGGCCCGGGTCGAACGGCGAATTTTCGCCCTTGCCCCCCACGAAGGCCGACCGCCGGGCCGACGAGGCCTTCCGGCGCCTCGCCGACGAGAGCGCCCGCCGGCTCGGCGTCTCGCGCCGCGCCTTCGTGACCTCGTCGTGCGGCACGGCGGCGGCCCTGCTCGTCATCAACCAGACCTACGGCTGCGGCGGGGGCGGCTCGTACAACGTGGCCCCCGCCGACGCGCTCGAGCCGGGCGCCGCGTGCGCGAAGCTGCAGGGCGACGAGTTCGTCTTCGACGTGCAGACGCACCACGTCGACCTCGGGCGCGACTGGGCCGCGAAGAACCTGCTCGCCGGGCCCCTCGCCGGCGACCGGCAGGGCGGCTGCGGCGAGGCCACGCGCCTCGCGTGCTGGTCGGCCGAGCACTTCGTGCGCGAGATCTTCGTCAAGAGCGACACCGACGTCGCCTGCCTGACGCTCCTGCCCGGCCCCACCCCCGACGCCCGCCCCCTGCTCGACGCCGAGGCCGCCGCCACGCGCGAGCTCGTCGACCGCCTCGCCCGCTCGCCCCGCCTCATCATTCACGGCATGGTCAGCCCCGAACTGGGCCCGGCGCAGCTCGACGACATGCAGCGCATGAAAGAGTCGTCGAAGATCGCCGCCTGGAAGGTCTACACCCAGTTCGGCGGTTGGCGCCTCGACGACCCGAAGGTGGGCCTGCCGTTTCTCGAGCGGGCGCGCGCGCTCGGCGTGCGCATCGTCTGCGCCCACAAGGGCCTCACCTTCCCCGCGTCGGTGGGGGCCGAGCGCTTCTCGTCGCCCGACGACTTCGGCCCGGCGGCCAAGGCCTTCCCCGACCTCGCCTTTCTCGCGTACCACGCGGGCTACGAGGCCGGGCAGCCCGAGGGCCCCTACGACCCCGCCGGCGGCGGCATCGACCGGCTCATCAAGTCGGTGCAGGCCGCCGGCCTCGGCCCCGGCTCGAACGTCTACGCCGAGCTCGGCTCGACCTTTCGCCTCTTGATGACCCGCCCCGCCGACGCCGCGCACGCGCTCGGCAAGCTGCTCAAGTACCTCGGCCCCGACAACGTCCTCTGGGGCACCGACTCGCTCTGGTATGGCACCCCGCAGCCGCAGCTCGAGGCCTTCCGCGCCTTCGAGATACCCCCCGAGCTGCAAGAGAAGCACGGCTACCCCGCGCTGACGCCCGCCCTCAAGGCGAAGATCATGGGCCTGAACGGCGCCAAGGTGTACGGCGTCGACCCGCACGCCACCCGCTGCGCCATCACCGAAGACGCCCTCGCGAAGCGCAAGGCCGAGCACGACGCCGCGCCCGAGCCCCGCATGCGGCCCGCCGGGCCCTCGACGAGGCGCGAGTTTCTCGCGCACTTCCGGGCGCACCACGGGGCCGGCGCCCCGCACTGAACGAAGGACGGGGCCCCGGGTAACCCGCGGGAAACGGCGCGCAAAGCCCTGCCGCAGGCAGGGCTCCCGCGGCGCGAGCCGCGGACGCGCGCGCTGCGCGTCACCGGCGCGCGCCGGCTCGATTTCCGGGCGGCGCCCGCCGGCGCCATCGCGCCCCCCCAGTCCGGTCCAGCGCGTAGGCGATCCCGTCCCGCAGGCTGCCGTGGACGACGATGTCGCCGAGAACCGCGCCCAGGTGCACGAGCGCCCGCGCGACCTCGGGGCGAATGCCGGTGAGCACCACCTCCGCGCCGAGCAGCTTGACCGCCTGGGAGGCGCGCACGAGCGCGTCCGCGACCTTCGTGTCCACGACCTGCACGCCGGTCACGTCGATGATCACGGTGTCCGCGCGGTGCGCCGCCACGCCGTCGAGGAGCACCTCCATGAGCTGCTGCGCTCGCTGCGCGTCGATCGCGCCGATGAGCGGCATGACGACCGCGTCGTCGGCGATCGGGATGAGCGGCGTGGAGAGCTCGCGCAGCGCGAGCCGCTGCGCCTCGATGACGCGCGCCTGCAAGGCGGCGCGCTCTTCCTCGGCGCGCTTCCGCTCGGTGATGTCGGTGGAGATCCCGCCGAGGCCGGCGAGCTCCCCGCGGTCGTCGTTGAGCGGGAACCTGATGGACAAGAAGGTGCGCAGCTCGTTATCGATGCGGACCGTCTCCTCCTCGGCGACCGGCCGCCCGGTCTCGAGCACCACGCGGTCGCTCTTCCGGAAGCTCGCGGCGACTTCGGGGCTGAACACCTCTTGCGCGGTCTTCCCGAGGATCCGATCGCGCTCCATGTTCACGAACGCCGCGTGATTGTCGTTGACGAGCACGAACCTCCCCTCAAGATCGCGGATGTGGATGATCGCCGGCGAGTGGTCGAGGAGCGCGGTGAGCAGCGACTGGCTGCGCCGGAGCTCGTCCTCCGCGTCCCTCCGACGGGTGATGTCCGTGAGCGTGCCCGCCATGCGCAGCGGCTTGCCGCGCTCGTCGCGGACGACCTTGCCGCGGCTCACGATCCAGCGCCACTTGCCCGATTTGTGGAGGATACGATACTCGATCTCGTACGTCGCCCTGCGCCCGGCGAAGTAGTCCTCCAGCGCCTGGTTCACGCGTGGGGCGTCGTCGGGGTGCACGAGCCGTACCCAAGAGTCGACGTTGCCGGGCAGCTCGCCCACCTCGCAGCCGACGAGCCGATACCAGCTCGGGCTCAGGTACGACTCTCCGGTCGCCAGGTCCCAGTCCCACCCGCCGTCGTCGCTGCCCTCGTGCATCAGGCGAAACCGCTGCTCGCTTTCCCGCAGCGCCTTCTCGCGCTGCTCGGACGCGGCGAGCGCCTCCGAGAGCTCCGCAATTCGCCGCCGCAGCTCGGGGATCTCCGTCGCATCCCCAGACTCCGCTGTTTCGCCCATTCGCTACTCCTCATTGTCGAGCCGGTCAGGAGCAGCGACAATCATCACAACGCTCCCAACGATGACATGTAAGCCGGCTCTCGGCGCACTGCGCAGGTCGATGCTCGGAGCGAAGGTACCGAAGCGGACCCGAAATAGTAAAGCCGGAAGGGGGAGCCGGTGCGGCTGGTGCGCGCGGTCGGCTTCGCGCAACGCGTCATCGCGCGCTAGCGTGCGGCCGCGCTCAAGCGGACCTCCGAGCGGCCGCGGCTCGCGGCGAGGGCGCCCGGCCCAAACGGCGGCCGGGCTTTGCTCTCCGTACGAGCGGGTTCCTCACGTGCCCCGGACGGATGAGCTTTGCGAATTTGCTCGGGTGGCCCTCCCCAGGCAAGGCCCGGGCAGACGAGCCGGCCACCACCCGAACAGGTTCGCAAAGGTCATCCGCCAGGGGCGGCCCGCGGGGCCCCCGCCGCCGCTCGACACTCTAGGGGCGCTGGGCCCGTAATGGTATGCGGCCCCGATGCGATCGGCGGTGCTGAGTGCGCTCCCCTCTTTGCTGATTGCCGGCGCGGTGTTCGGCGCGTGCGTCCGCCGTAGCGAGGTCTGCACCGGCGGCGCCGTGCCGGCCGGGGGCGGCTGCATGTGCCCCGAGGGCACCGCCTGGGACGGCGACGTCTGCGCCGCGACCGCCGTCGACCCGGGCGCCCCGCCGCCGGGCCCCGACCCGGGCGGGACGACGGCCGGGGGCGGCGCCGAGTACTACTGCGAGGGCGGCGCGGTGGTGCGGGGCGAAGAGTGCGTCTGCGAGGGCAGCTACTGGGACGGCCAGCAGTGCGCGACCTGCCCGGGCGGCTCGGTCGCCCAGGGCAACGGCTGCGTCTGCCCGAGCCAGACCTCGTGGGACGGCTCCCGCTGCGCGGCCGTCGCGGTCTCGCCCGGCACGTCGCCGCCGCCCCAACCCATCGTCGTCGTCGTGCGCGCGCAGACCAACATCACGATCATCAACCGGCCCCGCCGCCGCGACCGCCCGACCGCGCAGCGCCCGCCGCCGCCGCCGGCGCCGCTGCCTATCACGTATGCCGAATGCAAGGGCGGCATGGTCCGCACCGGCACCACCTGCGCCTGCCCGTCCGGCACCGCCTGGGAGGGTGACCGCTGCCTCGTGCCCTGCCACCCGACGCAGCGACGCAAGGGCGATTCGTGCGTCTGCCCGCCCGACACCCGCTGGGATGGCAACCGCTGCGAGCTCTGGCAAGAGTGCCGCGGCGGCCAGGTTCGCCTCGGCGCGACCTGCCTTTGTCCCGCCGACACGAAATGGGACGGCAACCGCTGCTTGCCCACCCCCGGCCCGCGCCCGCGTCCGATGATCGAGCCGCCGCCGCCCGTGCCGCCGCCACCGCCCGTGCCGCCGCCCGTGCCGCCGCCCGTGCCGCCGCCGCCGAAGCCGACCTCCGCACCGCCACCCCCGCCGCCCCCGGCGCCCCCGCCGCCCACGGTCACGCCGACGGTCACGCCGCCCCCGCGGCCGACCTCCGTGCCCCCTCCGCCGCCCCCGCCGCCTCCGACCCGGCCGCCCCCTCCGCCGCCGACGACCACGGCGCCGCCCCCGCCGACCACGACGCCTCCGCCCCTGCCGCCGCCGAAGCCGACGATCACCCCGCCTCCGCCGCCGCCTCCGCCGCCCCCTTCGCTCCCGCCGCCGAAGCCGACGATCACCCCTCCGCCGCCCCCGCCGCGCCCGACGGTTCCGCCGCCGCCGCCGCCACCGCCACCGCCGCCGATCACGCGGCCCCCGCCGCCTCCGCCGCCCCCACCGCCAATTACGCGGCCACCTCCGCCGCCGCCGCCCCCTCCGCCGCCTCCGCGGCCGACGGCAGTGCCCCCGCCGCCCCCGCTGCCCCCGCCGCCCCGGCCGATCACGGGGCCGCCGCCGCCTCCGCCGCCTCCGCCGCCGCCCCGGCCTTCGCAGCCGCCTCCGCCGCCGCCCCCGCCGCCGCCGACGAAGGCGGGCGGCGGAAAGCGCTGACCGACAAGGTCGCGGGGCGAGCGGCGGGAAGCACCGAGCGACGAAGTCCTGAGGACTCCGTCCGGGTCGGTTACCGACCTGGGGCAAGTCCTGAGGACTTCGTCCGGGTCGGTTACCGACCTGAGGCAAGTCCTGAGGACTTCGTCTGGGTCGGTCACCGACCTGAGGCAAGTCCTGAGGACTTCGTTCGGGGCGGCTACTGACCCCAAGAGCAGTCCTGAGGACTTCGTTTGGGTCGATCCCCGACCTGAGGCAGGTTCTCAGGACTTCGTTCGGGTCGATCCCCGACCTGAGGCAAGTTCTCAGGACTTCGTTCGGGTCGGTCGCCCCCGAAACGAGAGCTCGCCAGGGGGGCGCCTCGCCCGGGCGGTGTCTTCGTTCGGGTCGATCGGGGCCGAAAGGGGCCGCGGCCGACAAAATCGGACGCCGGCCGAAACCGGCCGGGGCGGGCGCCGTACCAGCCAGCGAGACGCGGGCGGCGGTGGCCGGTCAGGTGCTCAGGGCCGCCTGCTTATGGTCGCACTGGCGCCCCCGCCTGCGTCTTTTTCGGGCGGGCGAGGGGGCGAGGCGACGTGCGTGCCGGCGGGCGGAACCCGCCGCCGGCCGAGCGCGCCCCGCCGCCCCGGCGGCCTGCGCCCCCCCCCGGTTTGCCAACAGCCATCATTTCATTCACCACAAGGGAACGAACGAACATGACCTCGATGCTTCTTGCCGCCGCGATTTCGGGCATTCTCTCGGGCTCGGCCGACGACGCGGCGGGCGTGCGCGCCGCGGGCGCCGGCCCGACGAACGACGCGACGCCCCTCGAGGGCGCGGGCGACGACAAGCACGCCTGCAAGGGCAAGAACGCGTGCAAGGGCAAGGGCGGCTGCAAGACCGACAAGAACGCGTGCAAGGGCCAGAACGAGTGCGCGGGCAAGGGCGGCTGCCGCACCGACGGCAGCGGCGACATGGGCGGCCGGAAGTTAGCGACGCGCGCCCGCCATGCCCCGTCGCTTCTCTCTGCCCCAGCCCGGCGTCGGCCTGGGCCTGCGCACCGCGCACTACGAGCATATCGTGGGTGAGTGGCCCGAGGTCGGCTGGTTCGAGGCGCTGAGCGAGAACTTCATGCAGACCCGGGGCAAGCCGCTCGAGGTGCTCGACCGGGTGGCCGAGCGCTACCCGGTGGCCTTGCACGGCGTCTCGATGTCGATCGGCTCGACCGACCCGCTCGACTGGGCGTACCTCGCCGAGCTGAAGGCGCTGCGCGACCGGGTCGGCGCGCTCTGGGTGTCGGACCACCTCTGCTGGACGGGCGTCGCGGGCAAGAACGCGCACGACCTCTTGCCGCTGCCCTTCGACGAGGAGACGCTCGGGCACGTCGCGCGGCGCGTGCGCCAGGTGCAAGACGTTCTCGGCGCGCCGCTCGCGCTCGAGAACGTCTCGAGCTACGCGTCGTTCGCGTCGTCGACCATGACCGAGTGGCAGTTCTTGGCCGCGCTGGCCGAAGAGGCCGACTGCGCCCTCTTGCTCGACGTCAACAACGTCTACGTCTCGGCGCGCAACCACGGCTTCGACCCGCTCGAGTTCCTGCGCGGCCTGCCCCTCGACCGGGTCGCGCAGTTTCACGTCGCCGGCCACGACGACTGCGGCACGCACGTCGTCGACACCCACGACGGGCCGGTCGCCCCGGCCGTCTGGGCCCTCTTGCGCGAGGCGCGCCGGCTCGGCGCCGAGGCGCCCGTGCTGCTCGAGTGGGACGCGTCCATTCCGCCCTTCGAGGTGGCGCATGCCGAGGCGCGGCTCGCCGAGCGCTACCTGCGCGAGGGCGCGGCGCTCGCGGCGGGCGGGGCGGCGCCGTGAGCGATCTGCGCGCGAGGCAGCTCTGGTTCCACGAGCTGGTGACGTCCGGCGCCGAAGGCCTCGAAGGGGCGATCGCGGCGGCCGAGGCGAGGTCGCCGCTCGGGGCGGGCGGGGGGCTCGGGCGGGCGCTGCGCTCGGGCGCCGGGCTCTCGGCCGAGGCGGGCGTCGCGATCTACCGGAATGCGTACCGCTCGCGCCTCGTCGAGTGCCTCGCCGACGACTACCCGGCCTTGCAGTACGCGATCGGCGACGGGGCCTTCGACTCGCTCGCCCGCGACTACGTCGAGCGTCACCCGTCGCGCTCGCCGAGCCTGAACGCGTTCGGCCGGCACCTGCCGGCCTTCTGCCGCGAGCGCGCCGAGCCCTGGGCCGCCTTCGCCGCCGAGCTCGCCGAGCTCGAGTGGGCGCTCGTCGAGGTGCTGCACGCGCCCGCCCCGCCGCCCTGGCCGATCGAGGCCCTCGCGGCGCTGCCGCCCGAGGCCTGGGCGGGCGCGCGCCTGCGCCCGAGCCCGGCGCTGCGCCTGCTCCGGTTCAGGTACCCGGTCGACGCGTTCTTGCAGGCCTTTCGCGAGGGCCGCGAGCCCGCGCTGCCGGGCGCCGCGACCTCGGCGACGGCGGTCTACCGGCAGGGGCCGAGGCTATGGCGCCAAGCCATGACGCCGCCGATGGCCGAGCTGCTCGGGGCGCTGGTGGCAGGGCGGACGCTCGGCGAGGCGCTCGCGGCGCTCGAGCAAGCCCTCGCGGCGGGCGGGGCGCCGGCGGACGCGGGGGGCGCGATCATGCAATGGTTTCGGGGCTGGGTGGCGGCCGGCTTCTTCGCGGGGCTCGAAGCGCCGGGGGCGCACGGCGCGGGGTGAGCGGCGAGGCGTGACGGCGCCCGCACCCCGACGCGGGGGGCGGGGTCGGCGAGCTCAGGCCGAGCTGCCGCGCGACGGGGGGAAGAGCAGGCGGGGCGCGCCGGCTTGCGTGCGGGCGACGGCCTGGTTGAGCGCGATCTGGAAGGGGCCGCGTTCGTTGTAGGTGTGCATCATGCCGCCGAGCGTGAGGTTGCTGACGGCGATGGCCATCTTGACGATGCGCGAGCGGACGAGCACGTGCACCGAGCCGAGGCGGCCCCGGTTCTTTCGCAGCCAGGTCGTCAGATCGGCCCGCAGCGGGGGCTCGTACCCGGTCAGAAACCCGCCGTCGATGAACACGTGCGGGCGGCCGCCGCCCTCGACCGAACGCTCGTAGACGCCGATGAGCTTCTCGACGAAGGCGGCGCCGAGATACCCCTTCTCGACGAAGAGGACGACCCCGGCGGCCGGCTCGCTGACCCGCACCTCGCCCTGATCGGTCGCCCAGCCGAGCTCGCCGGGCAACGACGGCAGGTCTCGCAGCACGACCCGACTCATCTCACATCGTTCGTGAGCGGGTCAATGGCGGCTGGCCCGGTGCCGACGTCGGATAGTTCGAGTATCCGATCGGGGTGGGTCGTCGGGTTCGACACGTCGCGGCGCTCGTGGGTGACGGAGGCGCCGGCGTCGGGCGGGTCGGCCGCGCCGGCGCCGGGCCTCGACGGCGAGCCGCCGACGGGCCCGGTCGCGCTCGACGAGGCGGCCGACGACTTCGGGCACCGCGCTCACCGCCGGCCCGTCGCGGTGCTCCGGCCCGGGTCGTATCGCGATATCGCGAAGCTGCTCGCCTTCTCGAGCCGGTTCGGCCCCGCCCGACGACCGCGCCCACGTCGACCGGCGGAACCGCCTCGCGCCGATCCTCGAGCGGTTCCCCATCCCGACCGGGTTCTGGCTCACGCCGCCCCCGCTCGGCGACGGGCAGGGCGTCTTCTTTCCGCCCTGAGCGCGGGGGGCGAGGCTGCGAGGGCGCGGCGGCGCCTCGGTCGGCGCGGCCGCGGGGCTGCGAGGGCGCGGCGGCGCCTCGGTCGGCGCGGCCGCGGGGCCGCGCCGCGCTAGCCCTGCCGGTATTCGTCGACGACGATGCCGTATTTCTTCATCCAACGGTGAATCTGCATTCGCTCTTTGCCGAGCACGCGGCCGACGGCGGCGACGTTGCCCTGGTGGCTGGCGAGCAGGGCGCGCAGCTCGGCCTCGCTCGGGGCCTGGCCGCCGGCGGCGTGGAGGGCGGCGGCGACGTGCGGCGGGGCGGCCTGGGGCAGGGGCGTGTGCACCGAGGGCGAGAGCTGGGGCGTCGGCGGGGCCGAGCCGGGGCCGGCGCCGGGGGCGCGGCCGTAGCGGGCGATGGCGTGGCGCAGGGCGTCGGGCAGGTGCTGCACGTCGAGCGCGGCGCCCTCGGCGAGGGCGAGGGCGCGGCGGACGCAGGCCTCGAGCTCGCGCACGTTGAAGGGCCAGTCGTAGTGCACGAGGCCGAGCAGGAAGCCGAAGGCGGGCACGACCTCGGGGCGGCCGTGGCGGGCGAGCAAGGCGCGCGTCAGCAGGTAGAGGTCTTCTTTGCGGTCGCGCAAGGCGGGCAGGACGACCGAGTACTCGTTCAGGCGGGCGAAGAGGTCGCCGCGGAAGGCCCCGCGGGCCTGCTGGGCGTTCAGATCGCGGTGGGTGGCGCACACGACACGCACGTCGACGGGCTCGGCCTGGGTCGAGCCGAGGGGCATGACCTCGCGGGTCTGCAAGACGCGCAAGAGCTTGGCCTGCGCCTCGAGCGGCATGTCGCCGATCTCGTCGAGGAAGAGCGTGCCGCCGTGGGCGGCCTTGACGAGGCCGACCTTGTCGCGGTCGGCGCCGGAGAAGGCGCCGCGGCGGTAGCCGAAGAGCTCGCTCTCGAGCAACTGCGCGGGGATGGCGGCGCAGTTGACGGCGACGAAGGTGCCGCGCCGGCCCGAGAGCCGGTGCACCTCGCGGGCGACCACCTCTTTGCCCGTGCCGCTCTCGCCGTGCACGATGACCGAGAGCATGGTGGGGGCGATCTTCTCGAAGTGGGCGACGATGCGGTCCATCTGGGCGCCGCCGATGAGCGCGCTCTCGTGGCGGGCGAGGCGCTGGGCGCCGGGCTCGAGGGTGCCGTCGTAGCGGTAGCCGCGGTAGTGCTCGGCGCCGAAGGCGACGAACTTGTGCAGGGCGTCGCCCGTGCGCACGACCGAGCCGTGGCCGAGCGGGGCGCTCGCGACGAAGACGCCGTTGACCAGGGTGCCGTTGCGGCTCTGCAGGTCGGTCACCGTCCACTGCTCGCCCTCGCGGGCGAAGCGGGCGTGGCGGCGCGAGACGGCGTGCGCGTCGACGAAGACCTCGACGCCGCGGTCGCGCCCGAGCGTCGCCTCGCGCCCCGACAGAAAGTAGACGCTCGGCACGTGCGAGGCGCCCGCGACCAAGAGCGGGATGAGCCCGGCCACGGGCCTCGTGCCCGTGTTGGCGGTCAGGTCGAACATGGCCATGCTGGCCGTGGTCGGCGGCGGCGGCAGGGAGCCCATCGTGGTCGACGTCGGAGGTAGCTTATACGATCGCCGGTCGACCCCCCAGGGGAGGGCCCGCGGGGCGGGGGCGGGGCGAAAAAAAGCCTGCCTCGGGCGGGGCAACCGGGGGCCGGGGGTCCCTTTCCCGGGGCGGGGGAGGCGGGGGCGAGGGGGTGCCCTTCCGGGGGCAGGGGAGGCGGGGGCGAGGGGGGCCTTCCGAGGGCAGGGGAGGCGGGGGCGAGGGGGTGCCCTTCCGGGGGCGAGGGAGGCGGGGGGCAGGGGGGCAGCCGAGCCGGGGGGCGGGCGGCCCGGGAGGCCCTCGGGGGCGGGGCGCGGCGCCGCGGGGCGCGGCGGCAGTCGACGCGGGCGGGACCCGGGGTAGGGTTGCGGCATGTCCGAAGCGCTCGTGGTGGCCGCGGTCCAGATGAATAGCCAGAACGAGGTGGGGGCGAACCTCGAGGCGGTGCGCGCGCGCGTCGCGGAGGCGCGGGCCCTCGGGGCGTCGCTCGTGGTGCTGCCCGAGAACTTCGCCTTCATGGGGGGCACCGACGAAGAGCGGCGGGCGGTGGCCGAGGCGGTCGAGGGCGGGGGCGGGCCCATCGTGCGCACGCTCGCCGAGCTCGCGCGCGAGCACCGCGTGACCATCGTCGGCGGCGGAATGCCCGAAGCGTCGGGCGACCCGGCGCGCCCGTACAACACCTGCGTGGTGGTCGGGCCCGACGGCGAGGTGGCGGCGCGCTACCGCAAGATTCACCTCTTCGACGTCGAGGTGGGCGACGGGCAGACCTACCGCGAGAGCGCGGGCGTGACGGGCGGCGATCGGCCCGTGGTGGTGAAGGTCGGGCCGCTCAAGGTGGGGCTCTCGGTGTGCTACGATCTCAGGTTCCCCGAGTTGTACCGGCGGCTGGTCGACGAGGGGGCCGAGGTGCTCCTGGTGCCGGCGGCCTTCACGCTGGTGACGGGCAAAGACCACTGGCACGTGCTCTTGCGGGCGCGCGCGATCGAGAGCCAGGCGTACGTGGTGGCCGCGGCCCAGTGGGGGCGGCACCCGAAGGGGCGCGCGACGTACGGCAAGTCGCTCGTGGTCGACCCCTGGGGCGACGTCGTCGCGCAGGCCTCGGAAGGGGTCGGCGTGGTGACGGCGCGGCTCGAGCCGGCGCGGGTGGCGGAGGTGCGGCGGACTTTGCCGTCGCTCCAGCACCGGCGCCTGTAAGGCGGGGGCGCGGGCGGCCCCGAGGGGCGCTCAGCCGCCTTCGAGGTGGCGGCGGGCGATGTCGGCCCAGGGGCCTTCGGGCTCGAGGGCGAGGTAGCGCTGCCAGTGGGGGGCGGCGCGCTCGCTCTGGCCGACGCTCTCGTGGGCCATGGCGAGGTAGAAGAAGGCGTCGGCGAAGGTGCCGTCGCCGCGGACGGAGGCCTCGAGGTGGGGCAGGGCGGAGGCCGGCTGGCCGCGCTCGAGCAGGACGTAGCCGACGTTGTACTGCGCCTCGGGCTGGTGCGGATCGAGGGCGAGCGCTCGCTCGTAGAGGCCGAGGGCCTCGTCGGTGTGGCCCTGGCGGAACTTGACGTTGCCCAAGTTCGTGTAGGCCATGGCGAGCCAGGGGTCGAGGGCGATGGCGCGGCGGTAGAGGTCTTCGGCCTCGGCGAGGGTGTCGTGCGACTCGTCGAGGGCGCTGGCGCGGACGTAGAGCTCGTAGGCCTCGTGCACGCGGCGGCCGCTCTCGGCGGGGCGCAGGAGGCGCACGACGTCGTCGCGCAGCGTGCGGACCTCGAAGTCGAGCACGGTCTGGCCGGTGACGGCCTCGAAGGGGGCGGTGCCGTCGCGCACGAGGATGCGCTTGCCGTCGGAGACGATGCGCAGGCGCGAGAGGGGGGCGGCGCCCTCGGGCAGGGCCTGGCGCAGGGCGCGCACGGCGGCGGCGAGCTCGCCGGTGCGCACGCGGCGGGCGAGCAGGCCGGAGGCGGCGCGCAGGACGATGAGGTCGCGGAAGGTGTAGTAGCGCTTGCCGGCGTGCAGGCCCGTCGGCGGGGCGATGCCGGCGCGGTCGAGGCTGCGCAGCTGCGCGCGCGTCACGCCGCAGAGGCGCGCGGCCTCGGCGGCGGTGAAGGACGCGGCGACGCTGTCGCCGGCCTCGGGCATGGGCGGCGGGGGCGGGGGCGGCGGGGGCGCCTGCTCGGCGGCCGCGCCGCCGGCCGCGCGCGACGGGCCGAAGGCGACGAAGATGACGTTGCCCCGCTTGGTGGGGCGACCCTTCCAGGCCACGGGCGCTCTACCTCCCCGCCTCGCGCGTCGGGCGCGCGCGCCGCGGGCCGCGGGGGCGGGCGGGGGCGCAGGGGGCGGGGCGCGGCAGGCTTCGCGCTCTTCGGGCGGCTCGCGTCATGCCGGTCGCATCAAAGCGCGCCCGGGCGGGCGTCGGCCAAGTTTGTGGCGCCCGCGGGGGCGCCGTCGCGGGCGCAAAAGCCCTCGTAATCGACGTACGCGCGGATGGTGGGCGCGTCGCCGCAGGCGGGGCAGGCGGGGTCGCGGGCGAAGGCGAGCTCGCGCGCGCGGGCGCGCCGGGCGTCGAAGGTGAGCAGGCGGCCGACGAGCGGCTCGCCGATGCCGAGCAGGTACTTGATCGCTTCGGTGGCCTGCAGCGTGCCGATGATGCCGGGCAAGACGCCGAGCACGCCGGCCTCTTGGCACGACGGGGCGAGGTGCCGCGGGGGCGGCTCGGGGAAGAGGCAGCGGTAGCAGGGGCCGCCGCGGCCGGGGTCGAAGAGGGTGACGCGGCCCTCGAAGCGGTGCACGCTGCCGTGCACGACGGGCTGCTTGCGCAAGACGCTCGCGTCGTTGACGAGGTACCGCGTGGGAAAGTTGTCGCACCCGTCGACGACGATGTCGTAGCCCTCGAAGACGCGGTCGACGTTCGAGGCGTCGAGGCGCTCGGCGACCTGCACGACGCGCGTCTCGGGGTTCAGGTCGGCGAGGGCGCGGGCGGCGCTCTCGACCTTGGGGGTGCCGACCCGGGCGACCGAGTGCACGATCTGCCGCTGCAGGTTCGACAGGTCGACGGCGTCGTGGTCGACGAGGCCGAGGGTGCCGACCCCGGCGGCGGCGAGGTAGATGGCGGCGGGGCTGCCGAGGCCGCCGGCGCCGAGCACGAGCACCTTCGAGGCGAGCAGCTTCGCCTGGCCCGCCTCGCCCACCTCGGGCAGGAGCAGGTGCCGGCCGTAGCGCTCGCGCTGCGTCTCGCTGAGCCGCGGCGGCGCCTCGACGGGCAGGCCGAGCTCGCGCCAGCGGGCGAAGCCGGGCTCGGCCCGCTCGACCCGGGCGTAGCCAAGCTCGCGCAGGGTGCGCGCGGCGAGCGCGGCGCGGGGGCCGCTCTGGCAGTAGACGACGATCGGCGCGTCGGGGTCGCGCAGGGCCTCGGCCGCGCGCATCTCGAGCAGCCCGCGGGGCAGCGAGAGGGCGCCCGGCAGGTGGCCGGCGCGCCACTCGTCGGCCTCACGCACGTCGACGAGCACGAGCGGCTCGCCCGCGTCGAGCCGCCGCTTGAGCTCGTCGAGCGGCACGCCGCGCGCCGCGGCGCGCGCCTCGTCGAGCAGGTCGCGGTAGGTTCTGGCCATGGCGTCAGCCCAAGCCTTCCGCCCGGGCGGGCCCCCGTCAAGGGCGACGCCCGCGCCCGGGCGGCTACGCGTCTGGAGTGCTGGGCGTTCGGACGCCCGGGGGGCCCCGGGGGCGACGGGGCGCGCCCCGGCCCCCGCCCTCGTGCCGGGCACGGGCGGGGTCGGGGGGCGCAGGCGTCGCCCTCCGAACCCGCTCCCCCCGGCCCCCGCCGCCCGGGTTCAGGCGCCCGGGCCCGTGACGTCGGCGCTGCGGCGGGCGAGGCCCTCGAGCGTGAGGCGGCGCTCGGCGGGCTCGAGGCAGGCGCGGGCGAGGGCGCCGAGGGCCTTGGCCTCGGGGCTGTCGCCGAGCAGGGGCAAGACGTCTTCGATGACGCGGCCGAGGCCGTAGACGTCGTCGGCGGGCGAGGCGGGGGCGCCGGCGAGGCGCTCGGGCGACAGGTAGCCGAGGCTGCCGCCCGTCCAGGGCTCGCCCGCGCGGCGCGCGAGGCCGAAGTCGGCGAGCAGCGGCTCGTCGGGGCGGCGGAAGAGCACGTTCGAGGGCTTGAGGTCGCCGTGCACCCAGCCCGCCTCGTGCACGCGGGCGAGCGCCCGCACGAGCGGGCCGAGCCAGCGCGCGGCCGGGGTGACGAGCGCGGCGTCGCCCTCGTTGATGGCGCGGCGCAGGGTGCCGAGCGGGGCCCACTCGACCGCGAGCCAGCCGGCGTCGAGATCGACGTCGTAGACGCGGGCGACGCCCTCGCCGGCGAGGGCGGAGGCGACGCGCCCCTCGCGGGCGATGTGCTCGCGCTGCTCGCGGGGGCGGTGGTAGACCTTGAGCGCGACCTCGCGCTCGAGCCCCTCGTCGCGCGCCTGGTAGACGGCGGCCGAGCCGCCGCGGCCGGCCTCTTTGACGATCTGAAAGGCGAGGCCCGCGGCGGCCGCGAGCTCGCCCGTCAGCACCGTCACGTCCTCGCTCGGCGCCGGGGCGGGCGGGCCGAAGGGGCGGCCGAGGCGCGCGCGCCAGCGCTCGAGCCGCTCGCGGGCGCCGGGCGTGTCGAAGCGCCGGGCGAGCAGCCGCTCGGCCGTGGCGCAGGCGCCGGGCAGGTCGCCGCGCTGGGCCTGCAGGTCGGCGCGCAAGAGCAGCGCGCCCGGCTCGGACGCCTGCGCGAGCACGTCGAGGGCGGCCTCGACCTCGCCCCGCTGCGAGAGCAGCTCGGCGGTGCGCACGCAGAGCGCCTCGGGGGCGTGCCCCGCCGCCGCGGCCCGGGCGATGCGGCCGAGCGCGGCGCGCTCGTAGGGGCCGCCGGTCAAGAGGCGCAGGGCCTCGAGGGCCTGGTCGAGCGAGGGCGCGCGGGCCGAGCCGAGCGCGCCGAGCACGTACATGGCCGGCGGCTCGGGGTCGCGCGTCATCAGCCGGGGCTGGGGCGGCGTCGCGGGCGGGGCCGAAGGGCGCGCGCCCGGCTCGCTCGGCCGGCCCTCGCCGGACGGCTCGGCGCCCAAGAGCCGCCGCCACCACGAGCTCACTCGAGCACCTTGAGCAGGGGCGCGCCCCCGCGCTCGGCCGACACCTCGTCGCCGACGCAGAGGTCGACGCCCGCGCGCGTCGCCAGCATCTTCGCCAAAAAGGGGGTGGGCGCGCCCTCGGGCACGCCGAGGCGCACCACCCCCTCGACCAGGTCGAGCGTCCAGGGGCCGACCGGGACGGGGCCGAGCGGCAGGCGGTACGTCTCGACGCCGAGCGTGAGCACGACGCCGCCCCCCTCGTGGGGCGCCACGCGGCAGGGCAGGTCGGCGAGCACCAGGTCGAGCGGGCCCGTGACGGCCAGCGGCTCGCGCACGAGGGCGCCGACGCGGGCCAGGCGCACGCCGTTCTCGGGGTTCAGGCCCTCGACCGTGGCGCCCCCCCCGGGCGCGGCCGCGATGCGCAGGTGCCGCCGGCTGACCGAGGGCGAGAGCAGCGCGATCTGGCAGCCCTTGCCTCGCCCGATGACCACCTCGGCGCCGAAGACCCAGCGGCCCCGCTCGCCCAGCACCTCGAGATCGAGCGCGGCGGCCGGGCAGAGCCGCGCCTCGATCTCGCGCGCGAGGCGGCCCGCCCGCTCGTTGCTCGCGTCTTCGCGCAAGACCCGCCGCGCCAGATCGAGCGCCGAGAGGCGCTGGCCGCTCGTCTCGAGGTCGACGGCCTGCGCCAGCCAGAGGCTCGACTCGCGGCCCCGGCGCTCGGCCTCGCGCTCGCGGCTGAGCAGCCCCTCGAGCTGCTCGACGGCGCCCGACTCGGCGAGCGCCCTCAGCTCGCCCTCGCGGTCGCCGGCCAGCCGGAAGGCGTGCAGGGCCAGCTCGTGCGAGCCGAGATCGAGCAGCTCGGTGCCGAGCGCCGAGAGCTCGGCGGCCGAGCGGTCGGCGGGGCCGGTCTGGTCGGCCAGCTCGAGCCGCGCCCGGGCGTAGCGCAAGAGCAGGGCGTGCGCGTCGACCCCCTCTTCGCCGTCCCGCTCGCGCGCCTCGGCCAGCCGCGCCGCCCGCCCGAGCAGCCGCGCGCGCGCCTTCGCCTCGGTCTCGGTGTCGGCCAAGAGCAACGTCAGGCGCATCGCCTCTTCGTAGGCCCCGCCCCGCTCGAAGGCGAGCGCCGCGGCCGACAGGTCGCCGGCGTCTTCGAGCTGGCGGGCATGCGCCAGGGCCCGGCGGTGGACGACACGGCGGTAAAGTCGCGAAACGAACGACACGCACCCTCCGACCTGGGCCGGCCCGGACCACCCGCCGGCCGAGCCCGGGGGAAGGCCTGGGCACCCGGCCCCTGCCGCGCCTACCATCTTCCACCCGGCCCCGGCGCCCGCAAGCCCCAAAAGCGGGCGCCGGGGCCGGCGGCGAGTACGATGCCCGAGCCCCCCCATGGCCGACCTGACGCCGCCTAGCCTGCCCGCGCTGCTCCGCTGGATGATCGAGAAGAACGCGAGCGACCTGCACCTCGCCCCCGGCGCCCCGCCCCTCTTGCGCGTCGACGGCGGCCTCGTGCCCCTGCCCGGCCCGCCGCTCGACGCCGACCAGTCGCGCTCGCTCTGCTACGCCACGCTCACCGACGAGCAGCGGGCGCGCTTCGAGCGCGAGCGCGAGCTCGCCTTCGTCTTCCCGCTGCGCTCCGTCGCGCGCTTCCGGGGCGTGCTCACGCAGCAAAGGGGCGCGGTCGCCGGCTCGTTCCGCGCCATCCCCCTGCGCATCTTGACGGTCGAAGAGCTCGGCCTGCCGCCGGTCGTCGCCGAGCTCGCCCTGCGCCCCCGCGGCCTGGTCGTCGTCGCCGGCCCCGTCGGCTCGGGCAAGTCGACCACCGCCGCCGCGCTCGTCGACAAGATCAACGCCTCCGCGCGCCAGCACGTCATGACGCTCGAAGACCCCGTCGAGTTCCTGCACCCGCCCAAGCTCTGCCTCGTCTCGCAGCGCGACCTCGGCGCCGACGCCCGCTCGATGCGCGAGGCCGCCAAGCACGCCGCCCGGCAAGACGTCGACGTCGTGCTCGTCGGCGAGTCGCGCGACGCCGAGTCGGTCGAGGGCGGCCTCGCGCTCGCCGAGGCCGGGCGCCTCGTCCTCACCACCGTCAACGCCCTCTCGTGCGCCCACGCCCTCGAGCGCCTCGTCAGCCTGCTGCCCGCCCGCGAGCACGCCCGCGCCCGCGCCCGCCTCGCCGCCGTCGTGCAGGGCGTCGTCTCGCAGCAGCTCTTGCCCCGCCTCGGCGCCCCCGGCCGCGCCCTCGCCCTCGAGGTGCTCTCGCCCAGCGCCACCGTGCGCTCGCTCGTGCGCGACGACAAGCTGACGCAGCTGCACTCGTACATGCAGTCCGGCCCCCCCGGCGTGCAGACCATGAACCAGTCGCTCGCCCTGCTCGCCTCCCGCGGCGTCATCGCCTACGACGACGCCTTCGCCCACTCGAACGACCCCGAAGAGCTGCGCGCCCTGCTCGAGAACCGCTCGCCGCCCGCGCAGCCGACCCCCGCGCACCACCGGCCCTACGCCGGGGGCTGAGGGCCGCCCGAGGGGCTCATCGGCGTAAGGTCGCTGCCCTCATCGAGGCGGCGGGTGCCCCCGCGCGCTCCTCGGGGCCCCGTACCTCGCCCCTGGCTTGAGCCGCAGGGCACCCGACCTCCGAGCGCGTCAGGCGCCCCCGCCGCCTGGCTCAGCGCCCCCACAGGTACGAAAGATCGACCTCGACGGCCTCGAAGGGCTCGACGCGCACGACCGCGTCGCCCCGGTGGCTCGCGACCGGGCGGAACACGCGCCCGTCGCGGCGGAACGCCTCGAGCGTGCGCTCGATCGGGTCGACCAACCACGCGTGCTCGACGCCCGCGCGCGCGTAAAAGGGCATCTTCTCGGCGCGATCGTACACCTCGGTGCTCGGAGACAACACCTCACAGACCCAGTCGGGGGGCAGCGCGAACGACGCGGCCGAGGGCAGGCGGGGCATTCTCTCGCGGCGCCACCCTGAAAGGTCGGGGCTGACCGGGTCGAAGTCGGGGTCGACGCCCAGCGAGAGCTCGGGCTCTTGCAAGACCCACCAGCCGCCCGGGCCGCCGACGCCGTCTTGAAAGGGCCCCCCGATGCGCCGCCCGAGGGCGCCGGTCGCGTTGAGGTGCGGCGGCCCGGGGCGCGGCAGCACGACGAGGCGCCCCCCGATCACCTGGCCCGTGAGGTGCTCGGGCAAGGCGTCGATGACATCACGGAAGGTGCGCAAGCGCCTCGCCTCGTCGAAGCCCGCACTCATGCCCTCAAGCTTGCCCCCGGTCGCGCGCGCGGGCAACCCGCCCCGGTCGCGCGCGCGGGCAACCCGATGGCGCCCCGAGCATGGCGCGCGGGCCGCGACGAAGTGGCGTCGGCAGCACGCCCGGCTCCCTCGACGTCGCGCGTGCTCTGCTACGCTCGACGCCCAAGGGGCCACGATGAAGACGTCTCTCGATCACCTGCCCGACGACAAGCGCGCGCGTCTCGCCACCATCGCCGCCATCTTTCGCGAGGCCGCGCCGCTCGGCCTGCTCATTCTCTTCGGCAGCCACGCCCGGGGCGACTGGGTCGACGACCCCGAGACCGGCTACCAGAGCGACTTCGACCTGCTCGCCGTCACCCACGACCCCGCGCTGGCCGACGACGCCACCTTCTGGCACGAGCTCGAAGCGCGCTTTCGCGAGGCCGCCGCCCCCACCCCCGTCACGCTCATCGCGCACACGGTCACGTTCGTCAACCGCGAGATCCGGGTCGGGCAGTACTTCTTCGTCGACGTCACCCGCGAGGGCGTCGTGCTCTACGACGCGCGCCACGTCACCCTCGCGTCCCCCAAGGGGCTCAACCCCGAAGAGCGCCTCGACACCGGGCAGAAGAACTTCGCCCACTGGTTCGAGAGCGCGAGCGGCTTCTTTCGCGGCTGCCGCTACTACGCCGGCCGGGGCGAGCTCAACCACGCCGCCTTCTCGCTGCACCAGGCGGCCGAGCGCTACTACCACGCCGCCGCCTTGGTCTTGAGCGGGTAGCCGGTGCCCGAGCGCACGGCGGCGAGCTCGGCCATCAGCCCGGGCAGGTGGTCGAGGTTGTATTCGATGGCCTTGAGCATGCGGGCGCGCAGGGCCGTCGCCTGCTCGGCCAGGCCCACGGGCAGCTGCGCCTCGCTGTGGGTCGCCCCCGCGAGCAGCAGGCGGCTGCGCACGTACCAGCTCGCGATCGCTACGTCGGCCAGGCCGTCGATCAGCGCGAGGTCGATGACCGCGTGGCCTCCCTTGCCGGCCGCGGCCATCGCCTCGATGCGGGCGCGGTCGCCCGGCTCGCGCAGCCGCTCGTCGATGCGCAGCGCGACGACCGCGGCCTGCTGCAGATCGAGGTTCGGCTGCCTGAGCTGCTCGGCGGCGACGGCTTCGAAGGTCGGGCGCAGCCGCTCGAAGCAAGCCTCGGCGGAGGCGAAGCGCCCTTGGTCGTCAGTTCGCTTGGTGGGCTCGCTCTTGGCCATAGGCCCCGTTACCATGAGGTCAGACGCGGCAGTACGAGCCCGAGGCTTGAGGGGCCGCGCGCAGGTCTGAAGCAGCCGTCCGGGGCAGGGGGGGCCTCGGGCAAGTTTGACGCAGGCGCTTGGGGCAGCGGGGGGTGCCTCCGGCGAGTCTGACGCAGGCGTTTGGGGCAGGGGGGGGTGCCCCGGGCAGCTCTATGCCTCCCGTTTGGGGCAGGGGGAGGTGCCCCAGGCGGGTCTGCGTCAGCCGTTTTGGGCAGTGGGGGGTGCTCGGGCAGGTCTGAAGCAGCCGTTCCGGGCAGGGGGGGGTGCCCCGGACAGCTCTGCGCCAGGCGTTCGGGGCACTGAAGGGTGCCCTGGACGGCTTGCTACCAGCCTCCGGAGGCACCCCCCCCTGCCTTCCGAGGGCCCCTTATAAGAGCGGCGGGTGACCTTGCACGGACGGCGCAGCGCCGGACTCGACGAGAGAGGGCGAAACGCGGCGGCTTTTCGCCCCCGACTGAAGTCGGGGGCAGCGAACGCCCGCGGAAACGGCTCGCAAAGCCCTGCCGGAGGCAGGGCTCCCGCGGAGCGAGCCGCTTCGTGTGGTTGCCCGCGTCGCGCGGCCAGTCACGCGCTCGTCCGCATCGCGCGGCCGGTCGCACGCTTGCCCGGTGCCCGAGGGAGCCCGGCCCCCGTCGAGGGGGCGGGCTTTGCGCGCCGAATCGGCCCGAGGCCGCGCGGCACGAAAGGGAGTTCGCTGCCCCCGACTTCAGTCGGGGGCGTAGCCGCAAGTCGGTGGACGCGGGCGCGTCCGGGGCCCGTGGACGCGGGCGCGTTCAGCCGTGAACGGCGCTCTGCGCGCCTCGTGGCGCGGCGTTCACGCGGCGCCCGGGGCGGCGCGCGAAAGCGCGATGTCGCCAAGGGGCCTCGCGCCGGCACGGCCGTTGCGATGGGCCCCTGCCCGTACGCTTCGCCCCTCGAGAAGGAACGGCCCCGCCCATGATCGCCCCGCACGCCCTGCTACGACGCTGTCGAAGAGTCTCGCCCCTGCTCGCCGCCATCTTGTTCTTGCCGGCGGCCAAGAACGAATGTGGCAGCCCCGAGGCCAACGCCAAGTGGAACTCGGACGTGCACGCCTTCGCCACCGTGCTCGAGCGCCCCGGCGGCGGGGTCGACGCCGAGATCGTGCTCGTGCGGCGCGACGACGGCGGCCCCGACGCGTTCATCGACGACGCGCGCGACGTTTCGGTGCGCGTGCCCGGCGGCGAGCTCGTCACGCTCGCGCGCGCCTCGGCGGGCCACTACCAGGCCTCGAGCGCGGCCGACGCGCGCCTCGCCTACCGGCCGGGCGAGACGTACCAGTTTCGCTTCGAGCTGCCCCCCTCGGGCGGCGACGACGAGGGCGACCCCTTCGTCGCCAGCGTCGACGCCCCGAGCGAGCCCGTCACCTTCGCCGTCGCCGAGCCGCCCGAGTTCGCCGGCGACACCGCGCGCCTGACCTGGCAGCCCGCGTCGCTCTACGCCATCATCGAGGTGCGCGACGAGGCCGGCGAGATCGCCTTCGGCACCTTCGACTTCACGCAGCCCGAGATCGGCGACGGCACGAAGGGCGCGCGCTTTCAGAGCGGCGGCTCGTACACGCTCTCGGCCGACGTCTTCAAGGCGACCGGCAGGTACACCGTGCGCGTCTGCGCCGGCAACAAGGTCAGCGACTGGGACAAAGAGCTCTCGTCGAACCTCAACTGGGTCAGCGGCATGCTCGTCGGCCGCTGCGCCGCCGACCAGACCGTCGACGTGCCCCGCTGAGGGCGCCGCCGCCGCGTGCTGCCCCGCTGCCCTGCCGCCCGCGCCGCTCCGTCGGTGGGGCGCTCGGCGGACGAAGGCGGCTGCGTCGACGAGGCCGACGTTCGCGATCGAGCCGGGGCGCTGGGCGCACGCCGTAGCCGACAAGAGCCAGGCTAAAACCACAACTCGTTCAGGTCGAACGTGACCGCATCGAACGGCGCGATGCGCGCCCGCCCGCCCCCCAGCCAACGGCCCAGGGGGCGCCAAGCCCCGGCGTCGTTGCGGTAGGCCTCGAGCAGGCGCTCGGCCGGGTCGACGAGCCAGGCGTGGGCGACGCCGTGCCGGCCGTATGTCTCCATCTTCGGCCCGCGGTCGTACGCTTCGGTCGACGCGCTGAGCACTTCGCACACCCAATCGGGCGCCTGCTCCATCGCGATCGTGTCGGGGAGCTCGGGCACCCGTTCGCGGCGCCACCCGGCCAGATCGGGAGCGATGGGCCAGCCCTTGCCGTCGAGGTGTAGCTCGGGTTCGGCGAGAAACCACCAACCGCCTGGCCCGCCGCGGCCCAGGCCGAAGGGGCCGTCGAGCAGGGTGGTGAGCCGAGTGGCCACCTTGCCATGCTGGACCTTCGGCCGCGGCAGCGCATAAAGCTGCCCGTTCACGATCTCGCCGCGCACGTGCGCGGGCAGCGCCTCGACGTCGGCGTAGGTCGGCGCCCGCCCCAGCGCGACGGGTTGCACCAGGTCGGCGGCCCGGTGGCTAGGCTTCGGCTGCGCCATGCCTCGAAGCTAGCGCAGAACGCTCGCCACGGCACCCGCGCGGCCGCCCGGGCGCGGGGCGGGCGGCGGGCCGGGGCGTCGCCCCCCCCCGCGCGCCGGGGCGGCTACGAGAGCAGCCGCTCGAGGTCTTCGCGGGTGAGCTCGCCGAGCGGCGAGCTATCGCCGCCGAGGATGGCGTCGGCGAGCGCGCGCTTCTGGGCCTGCAGCTCGGCGACCTTCTCTTCGACGGTGCCGCGGGCGAGCAGCCGGTAGGCGAAGACGGGGTGCGTCTGGCCGATGCGGTGCGAGCGGTCGATGGCCTGGGCCTCGACGGCGGGGTTCCACCAGGGGTCGAGCAGGAAGACGTACTCGGCCGCGGTCAGGTTGAGCCCGACGCCGCCCGCCTTCAAGCTGACGAGGAAGACGGGGCAGGCCGGGTCGGTCTGAAAGCGCTCGACCCGCGCCTCGCGGTCGCGCGTCTTGCCGTCGAGGTAGGCGTAGGCGACGCCCGCGGCGTCGAGCCGCGCGCGCACGATGGCGAGCAGGCTCGTGAACTGCGAGAAGACGAGCGCCTTGTGGCCCTCGTCGACCACCGTGGCGAGCCGCTCGAGCAGCTCGTCGACCTTGGCGCTCGGCTCGCCCCGCCGCTTCGGGTCGAGCAGCCCCGGGTGGCAGGCCGCCTGGCGCAGCCGCAAGAGCGCCTCGAGCACGTGAATCTTCGCCCGCGCCATGCCCTCGCGCGCCACCCGGTCGAGCAGCGCCCGCCGGAAGTGCTCGCGCAGCGCGTCGTACTCGCGCCGCTCGCGCGGGCCGAGCTCGCACGCGACCGTCTCTTCGACCTTCGCCGGCAGATCGCGCTCGACCTCGGCCTTGGTGCGCCGCAAGAGCACCGGCCGGATCAGGCTGCGCACGAGCGGCCGCGCGCCCTCGTCGAGCACGCGGGCGTCCTTGACGAGGCCCCGGAAGACCGACGCCCGGCCGAGCATGCCGGGGTTCAAGAACTCGAAGAGCGACCAGAGCTCGCCCAGGTGGTTCTCGACCGGCGTGCCCGACAGGGCCAGCCGGTGGTCGGCCCGGATGAGCCGCGCGGCCTTCGACGCGTCGGAGTCGGCGTTCTTGATCGCCTGCGCCTCGTCGAGCACCACGTAGCGGAAGGCCTGCCGGGCGAGCGCCGCGGCGTCGCGCCGCAGCGTGCCGTAGGTCGTCAGCACGACGTCGAAGCGGCCGAGGTGGTCTTCGGCGGTCGAGCGGCCGGTGCCGATATGCGCGAGCACCTTGAGCTTGGGCGCGAAGCGCGCGGCCTCGCCCTGCCAGTTGAAGAGCAGCGAGCGCGGCACGACCACCAGCGAGGGGCGCCGGGGCCGGCGGGTGCGCTGCCGCTCGAGCAGCGCCAGCACCTGCACCGTCTTGCCGAGGCCCATGTCGTCGGCGAGGCAGCCGCCGAGCCCCGCCCGCTCGAGAAAGAGGAGCCAGCCGAGCCCCTGCCGCTGGTAGGGCCGCAGCTCGCCGACGAAGCCCGGCGGCGCGGGCGCCTCGGTCGCCGCCGAGAAGCGCGGCAGCCGCTCGCGCACCCGGGCGATCGTCGCCTCGCCCGCGCCCTCCTGCGCCGCCATGAGGAGCGCGTCGAGCAGCCCCGCCTGGCTCGCGCGGTAGGCCACGGCCTCGCCCTTCGCCTCGCCGAAGCGCAGCACCGGCGCCCACTGCTTCAGCCACGCTTCGGGCAGCAGGCCGAGCGAGCCGTCGCCGAGCACCACCGTGCGGTCGTCGCGGTCGAGCGCCGCCAAGAGCGCCGGCAGCGACGCGCGCTGGCCGCCGAAGTCGATGCCGCCCCGCAGCTCGAACCAGTCGACGCCCGTGGCCTTATCGGCATGCAGCGTGAACTCGCCCGGCCGGCGGTAGAGCTTGCCCTCGGCCTCGACCCGCCAGCCGGCCTCGGTGAGCGCGCGCACCGCCGCCGGCAGATCTTTCGGCGCGATCTCGAAGGTGCCTTCGGGCGCGCCGTAGGTGCGCGCGGGGCCGAACCCGGCGCGCACGAGCTGCTCGAGGGCGGCGCGCTCGGCCTCGGCGTCGCGCACGAGCAGGCGCCGCCGCGGCAGGTCGGGCACGAACGCGCCCGGGTGCGCGGACGGCACGCCCGCGCCGTCGTAGGCGAAGCGCACCTCGCCGTAGAGCCGGGGGGCGGTGCCGGCGGGGGCGTAGGTCGGGCGCTGCGCCCGGACGCTGACCGAGGGGGCCAGCGGCGCGCGCACCTCGTCGAGCGCCCCCTCGGGCAGGTCGATCGGGGGCGCGGCCGGCGCCCCGAGCACCGCCTCGACGAGCTTGTCTTGCTCGCGCCGCGGCGCCCGCAGCGGGCCGTGGGCGCGGAGCGCCGCGACCCACGCCCCCGCGCCGCGATCGTCGAAGCGCGCCGCCCGATCGCCGAAGATGACCACCCCGCCCGGGCCCCCGAGCAAGAGCCGGGCGTCGCCGAGCTCTGCTCGTTGCTCGCCGCGCTCGAGCACGCCCCGCAGCTCGACCTGCGCGCCCTGGCGGGCCTCGGTGATGCGCAGGCGTAGCCCCCAGGGCGGCCCGTCGTCCCACGCGATCGGCGGCCCGGGCGGGTCTTTGGTCGACGCGCCCCGGGGCTTGGGCGCGCCCGCGGCCGGCGCGCCCGGTTGCCCCCGCGGGCCCGCGGCCGGCGCGCCCGGTTGCCCCGGCGGGCCCGCGGCCGGCGTGCCCTGCGGCGGGGGCTCGTCCGGATCGCGGACGAAGAGGCGGCCCGTGGCGCACAGCTCGGGCAAGAGCGCGTCGGCCGCGAGCGCCCGCGCGACGAAGCGCGAGGGCAGGGTGGGCTCGTAGCCGTAGCCGTAGCCGTAGCCGTAATCGTAGGCGTTCTGGGGGCGCTCGATGCCGGTGAGGAACGAGAGCAGGCGCCGGTCGCTCGGCTCGGCGAGCGCCGCCACCTCGCGGGTCGAGCGCAGCGTGAGCGCCTTCCAGGCGCCGGGCTGGCCGCCCCGCCGCGGCGAGCGCTCGACGATCTCGAGGGCGAGCCCGTCGGCGGCGAGCGACTTCGCGACGTCGACGACGTACGCGATCTCGCGCGCCGCGCCCGGCAGGTGCGGCGCCGCGCCGCCCGGGGCGCCTCGCCCCTTCGCGGCGACGGCCGCGACGACCTCGCGCCAGGCCCGCGGCGGCGCCCCCCGCCCCGCCGCGCCCGCCCGCCCGGCCGACGGGGCGTCGGGCGCGGACGGGTAGCCCAGCGCCGCGAACGAGGCCACGGCGCGGGGCCCGCCGTAGTCGTCTTCGTCGTCGTCGTCCGCGCCGTCGAATTCGTCGTCGTCGTAGGGCTCGAGCTCGATCGAGAGCGGCCCGGTCTCGCGCGCGAGCCGGCCGAGCGCCCCGCGGGCCTCGGCCGCGAGCAGCGTCGCCCAGATGTGCTTGCAGGGGGCGTCGTACTGGTCGACGTAGGGGCAGGTGCAGCTCGCGAAGAGCTGCCCCTCGTCGGCTTCGAGCCGCACGCGGTAGGCTTCGGCGCCGACCACGGTCGCCTCGACCGCGTCCGGCGAAGCCCGCGTCAGCCGCACGTGCGAGCCGCGCGCGTAGGCGGCGCCGCGGTCGCGGACGGCGGAGGGGAAGGCCGGCGCCGCGCGTGCGGAGAGGGAGGCCATGGCTGCTCGGGGGCGTGAGATTACCCACCGGCCGTGCCTCCGCAAGCCGAGGGCGATCGCGCCCCGGCGGCGAGGCGGGGGCCGGCGCGGGGGCGCCTCCGCCCCGCCGGACGAGGACGCGGCGGACGAGCGCGAAGTCGCCTCAGCCCCGCCGGCCGAGGACGCGGCGGACGAGCGCGAGGTCGCCCGGGCCGAGCTCGCGCGTCGCGACGAGGGCGGCCGCGTAGACGAGGCCGACGAGCGCCGCCGAGGCCACGGTGAGCGCCTTGCCGCCCTGGGGCAGGCGCGTGCCGACGAAGGCGGCGAGGGCGAAGGCGGCGAGCACCCGCAGCGCCGCGAGCGGCCGGACGAGGGCGCCCGTCGCGCGCACGACGGCGGCGCCGCCGGCGGCGACCGCGAGGGCCATGGCGAGGGCCGTGGCGAGCGCCGTCCGCTCGGCGATGGGGGCGCCGACGGCCGCGCCCGGCACGAGGAGCAGGTTCAGGCCGGCGACCACGAGCGTGGCGGCGCCGTTGAGCACGAGCGTCCAGCGCTCGCGGTGCACGCTCGAGAGCACCGTGGTCTGCACGCCGAAGAGCGCGAAGGCGCCCTGCCCGAGCGCGAGCAGCCGCAGCGCCTCGCCCCCGTGATCGGAGATGGCGGGCGGGAAGACGAGGCGCAAGAGCTGGGGCGCGAGGCCGAAGGTGACCGCCACCATGGCGCCGGCCAGCACGCCGGCGAGGCGCACGCCGGTGCGCACGTAGCGGGCGACGGCCTCGCGGTCGCCGTCGGCGTGCGCCTTGGCCAGCATGGGGAAGAGAATGAACGTGATCGCGAAAAGTAGCTGGTAGGGCAGAAACGAGAAGAGCTGGCAGGCGTTGTAGATGGCGACGCTGCGGTCGGAGGCCGCGATGGCCTCGGCGCCGGCGAGGCCCGCGTCGACGGCCGCGCGGTCCGAGAAGCGGCCGAGCAGCCAGATGTCGGCCTGCATCAGCGCGTTCAAGAAGAGCTGCCCGAGCGCGAGCGGGGCCAGGAACGCGAGGTAGGGCTTGGTCTCGAGCCGCCCGCCCGGCGCCCCCGCGGCCCCGCCCGGCGCCGCCGCCCCGGCCCCGCCCGGCCCGACCCGCGCGGCCGCGAACGAGAGGGGCACGATGAGCGCCGCGGCGAGCACGAAGCCGCCGAGCGCGCCCGCGGGCCTGGACCCGCCCAGCCGCCCGACCAGCAGGGCGCCGCCCACCAGGGCGAGCGTGCGCATCGTCGCGTACGTCACGTCGAGCGCCGCCTGCCGGCCGAAGCTCCGACGCCCGTTCAACACGCCCACGACGGGCGCGTAGAGCGCGTAGGCGAAGACGATGAGCGCCGAGGCCCGCACCAGCCCCGCCACGTGCGCGCCCCCCGTGAGCCGCGCCGCGAGCGGCCCGAGCAGCGCGACGAGCAGCCCGAGCGGCAGCGCGAGCGCGGCGTGCAGCCGCCAGAGCCCGCGCTCGACCCCGCGCCGGCCGCCCGGCGGCGCCTGCGCCACCGCCCGGCTCGCGCCCTGGATGCACGTGCCGGTCACGACGTTGTTGGCCACGTTGACGATGGTCAAGACGCGCGCGAGCGCCCCGTAGCCCTCGACGCCGAGCACCCAGGTCTGGGGCAAAAGCGTCTTTTGGACCAAACCGATCAGCAAAAAGTAGAGTTTCGCCCCCGCCACCGCGGCCCCGCCCCGGCCGGCCGTGCGGGCCGCGTCGTCGCCGGCGGGGGGCGCGGGGGGGGAGCCCGCTTGCGGGGAGGGGTCGCTCGTGTAGGCTCGGCCGGCGTCCATGCGTCGATTCGCTTTCGTGGCCCTGCTCTATAGCCTGACCTCGGCCCTTCCGGGCTGCGCTTCCTCCGGCTCGGTGCGCGCGGCCGAGCGGGGCGAGTGGCCCGCCCTGCGCGCCTCGCTCGTCGCGGGCGCCCGCCGGGGCTCGCTCGGCGGGGGCGAAGCGCGCTCGATCGCGCGCGCCGTCGCCGCGCGCGAGCTCGCCGCGGCCCGGGGCGACGCGGGCCTCCAGCGCGTCAACGAGGCGCGCCCCTGCGCCGACCCGCTCGAAGACGCCCTCGAGCGCCGCGCCGACGCCCGCCCCCGCGACGCCGTCGGCGCCCGCGCCGCCTACGTGCTCGTCGACGCCGGCCTCGCCCGCCCCGGCCGCTGGGACGCGACCGATGCCCACCCCGACGGCGCCTGGCGCGCCGTCGCCGCCCGGGCCCTGCGCGGCTCGGGCGACGGGGCGCGCCGGCGACAGCTCTTTCTCGACCTCGACGCCCGCGTCCGGCGCGCCGCCCTGCAGGCCGCGCTCGACGCCGAAGACCCCGCCGACGCCCCCGCGCTGCTCGAGGTCGTGCGCCTCGACCCCGACGGCGTGGTGCGCCACACGGCCGCCGCCGCCCTCGGGCGCCTCGGCGGCGCCGACGTCGTCTCCGCCCTGCGCGACCGCTGGGAGACCGCCGACGAGCCCCTGCGCGCCGCCATCGCCGCCGCCTGGGCCTCCGAAGCGAGCGCCCGCGCGGGCGGCCGCGACCGGCTGCTCTGGGCCACCTCGTCGCACGCGGGCGCCGCTTCGATCGCCGCCGCCTCCGCCCTCCTGCGCTTCGGCGGCCGCGACGCCGGCTACGGCGCCGCCGCCCTCGCCCGCTTCCTCGACGAAGACACGTCCGACAACCGCATCCTCGCCATCCGCCTGTCGTCGCCCGCCGACCCCGACCTCAAGCAGGCCCTGCGCCGCGCGGCCGAGTCCGACGACCGGCCCGTGCGCGTCGCCGCCCTGCACCGGCTCGCCTACGACCCGACCGAGCGCGCCGCGGCCCTCGCCCAGCTCGGCCCCATCGCCGCCGGCGCGAGCGCCGAAGCGCCCGACGCCAAGAGCGCCCTCGCCGAGCTGCGCGACCGGCGCGCCGTGCTCCTGCTCTTCCAAGACCGCGAGCACAAAGACCCCGACCGCCGCGCCCGCGCCGCCGTCGAGCTCGCCGCCATGGGCGAGGCGCCCTGGGCCGCCGCCTCGCTCGCCGACGCCGACCCCTCGGTGCGCACGCGCGTCGCCTGCGCGCTGCTGCGGTAGAGCCCGGCCTCCATGAGGGCGTCGCGGGGGGGGCCCCGAGGGAAGAGGGGGGGCGAAGCGCGGCGGCGTTTGCCCCCGAGTGAACTCGGGGGCAGCGAACGCCCGCGGAAACGGCGCGCAAAGCCCTGCCGGAGGCAGGGCTCCCGCGGAGCGAGCCGCGGACGCGGGCTCGCCCAGAAGCCGTAGCCCGCGGGAGCCCTGCCCCCGGCGAGGGGGCGGGCTTGACGCGCCGAATCGGCGCCGAGGCCGCGCGGTACGTAGAGGGCGTACGCTGCCCCCGAGTTCACTCGGGGGCCGCCCCCCGCGACGCCCTCGTGGGGGGCCGGGGTTCGAGGGCAGGCCTCGGGCGGCGAGGGCTTCTGCCCGACGAGGCTCAGAAGCGCACGTGCAGCGTCAGCGTCGCCGACGAGCGCTTGAACGTCGGCTGCAGGCGCCACGAGACCTTGGGCGGCTGCGCGCGCTTGGCCGTCGCCGCGGCCGTCGGGGGGGCCTCGCCGCCGGGGGGCGCGGCCGAGAGCAGCAGGAGCGCGCCGAGGCCGCCGACGAGCGCGCCGGCGCCGTAGAACGCGTACTGCAGCGCCTCGAAGGTGCTCGCCTGCGTACAGAGGCCCCGCACCTGGTCGGGGCTCGCCGCGCCGGCCTGGGGCGAGACGACGCCGCGGCGGGCCGAGTCGCACGCCTCTTGCGGCGAACGCAGCGACGCGCGGTAGGCGAGCTGCGAGGGCTCGGCCCACTGGCTCTCGACCCCGTTCAGCCGGACGGTCGAGAAGACGCCGGCGCCGAGCAGCGCCGCGCCCACGCCGAGCCCGGCGATGCCCACCGGCGTGCGCCAAGACGATTTGGGCGCACCTTCTCGGCCCGGCGGCGACACGAGCACGGAGCCCTGCGGGCTGAAGCGCCCGCCGAGCCGGACGCCGGCCCAGCCCTCGCTCGCCCGCGGGCCCTGGGGCGCGCTCTCGGCGGCCACCGCGCTCGCGGGCGCGAGGGCGGCCCGGGCGTTGGCGACGCCGGCGCCCGCGGTCGGCGCCCCGAGGGCGGCGGACGAGGTCAGCGCGGCGGCGGCGAACGCGGCCGCCGCCACGCACCGGCCCCGCGGGCGACCCCGCGAAGGCTCGGCGGGGCGCGGGGCGCGAAAGAAGATCGCACGCTCGCTTACGGCCACAGCGGTTCACCGTACAGGAGTGAAAACGGTTCGTAAAGCGATATCAGGGCGAAACCCTGCGAAAAAAGCGCGGGCGCATCGGCATACCCCTTGCGAGGCGCAATGCGCGCGACCGCCGATAACAGCGTAATTGGGCCCGAAGAACGGCCCTCGCAAAGCGAATTGATGCCTGCAAGCATCACGCGCTTGCTGCCTGCAGGCCTCATGTAGGCAAGGCCCCTCTCGCCGCCCGCCGCGCACCCGAACGCACGCCGGCGCGCGAGCTCAACGGTAGAAGAAATTCGGATTCGATTTCGTTGCTGTACGAAAGACCGACGGCGCCGGTTCCGAACCGCCGCGATCGGCCGGGGCCCGGCCGCCCGGCCCCCGCCCGCCTGGGCGCCGGACCGCCCCCCGGACGCGCGCCCTAGGCTCTGTCGGGCGAAGGCGGACCGAGCTCGGCGGTCGGGATGCCAGCCGTGCGGGCCGCCGGGGGCGAAGCAATCCGCCCGGAGTTCGAGGCCCCCGGCGGCCCGCACGGCGCCGCCGACCGGCCGTCGGGCGACGGATGCATTCGCCAGACAGAGGCTAACCGGCGCGGCCCGGCGGGCGCCACCGACGCCGACGCCGAGGGGCCCGCCGGCGCCGCGCTGGCCCCGGCCCGGGCCGCCGTGGGCGCCTCGAGCGCGAGGGTCAGCGACGTGGGCGGTGGCAGCACGGGCGCGGCTTGCGCGGGCGGCGCCGGCAGCGCCCCCGGCGCCGAGTGGAACCGCCGCACCAGCAAGGGGGCCGACGCGAACGCGGCGAGCAGCATCGCCGCCGGCAGCGCGAGGCGCGACCGGGCCCGGCGGCGCGGGCGCGGCGGCGCGAAGGCGAGCGGCGGGGGCGGGCCGGGCGCGTTCAGAAAGCCGAACGCGTCATCGACGAGCGCACCCTGCGCCGTCGGCAGCTTCGACAGCGACGCGGGCAGCGACACCGCCTCGAGCTGCCCGTCGCTGAGCCCCTTCACCTGCCCGTCGAGCGTGTTCACCGGGTTCATCGCCTTGAGCGAAGGGCGCGAGAGCGGGCCGCCCAGCCACGAGGGGCGCCCCGAGGGCGGCGTCGACATCGGCGACCTCGAAGGGCGCCCCGAAGGCGGCGTCGACAGCGACGGCCCCGACGGCCGCCCCGAAGGGGGCATCGACCGCGGCGGCAGCGACGGGCGCCCCGAGGGCGGCGTCGACAGCGGCGGCAGCGGCGGGCGCCCCGAGGGCGGCACCGGCAGCGGCGGCCGCGACGAGCGCCCTCGCACCGCGAGGCCCGCGGGGGGCGTCGACATCGGCGGGAGCGAGGGGCGCCCGGGCCCGGGCGACGACACGGGCGGCAGCGAAGGGGGGTCCGACGAGGGGGGCAACAACGAGGGCGCCGCCTGCAGCCGCCGCGCCGACGAAGACGGCGCCGGCGGCGGCGTGGGCCCCGAGGGCCGCGAAGGCCGCCCCTCGCCAGGCGGCCGTGAGGGCCGCCCCTCACCGGCCGGCCGTGAGGGCCGCCCCTCGCCAAACAGCCCCGAAGGCGGCCCCGAGGGGCGCGCGCCCGGCGGCCGAGCCCGCGGCGGGCCCGCGCGCCCGCCGCGCAAGAAGCGCAGCGCGACCTCGCCCGTCACCTCGATGCGATCGCCATCTTCGAGCAGCTTTCGGAAGACGGGCGCGAAGTTGACCGAGAGCTCGGCGCGCGGGCCGACGTTCATGACCTCGTAGCGGCCCCCGCCCACCGGCCGCACGACGAAGCCCAACGCCGGATCGGACAGCCGCAGCCCGCCGCCCTCGCCGCCGCCGACCGCCACGGGCCCGCGGTCGAGCCGCAGCTCGCGGCCCGCCTCCGCGCCCTCGACCACGACCAGGCGGTCGGGCTTCGCGCCCGCGCCCGCCGCCGCCACCTCGGCCGCCACGGCCGCGCCGTCGCCCACGCGCAGGTGGTAATCGCCGATCTGCACGAGATCGCCCGGCGCGAGCGCGGAGCGACCCCGCACCCGGCGGCCGTTGAGATAACAGCCGAAGCGGCTCTCGTGATCGACGAGCTCCCAGCCGCCGTCGGGCCGCGCGCACAGCGTCGCGTGGTGGCGCGACACATTCCGATCGAGCAAACAGATCGTGCACCCCGGGGCGCGCCCCATCGAATAGACGTCGCGCGCGAGATCGACCCTCGTCGTGGCGCCGTGTTCGTCTTCGATCGTGAGAGCCCACATGAGAACGTGTGATGAGTCGGGGGCTCTATGAGAGTGCACGACTACGCACGAAGTCGCCACACGAAAACGCCCGCCCGGCGCATGACGCGGGGCGCTTTTTTCGCGGCGAAGCGCTCAGGGCGCGCGGGGCGGAGGCGCCGACGCCGAGGCCGACGCCGAGGCCGTCGCCGGCGCGTCCGGCGCGTTCGGCATCGACGAAAAAGTTACCGTGCTTCTGCCCGCCGCGCCGCCTTGAGGCAAGGGCTCCGAGGGCAAAAGCAAAAAGAGCCCGAGCGCGAGCACAGCCCCGGCCGCCGCCGCGATCACCCACTGGCGGCCCGGCGGCCGGGCGGTGGCCCGCCCGGGCGTGACGAAGGGCGGCGCCGAGGGCTCGCGCGCCGCGGTCTCGGACGTCGAAGGCGCGGGCGTCGAGGCTTCGGGCGTCGAGGCCCTCGGCGTCGAGGGCCCAGCGGCCGAGGGCCCAGCGGCCGAGGGCTCAGCGGCCGAGGGCCCAGCGGCCGAGGCCTCGGGCGCCGGGGGCCCGGCCGGCGCCGGCGGTGCGCCCTCCGGGCTCTGCCGTAGCACGTCGTTCAGCTTGTCGAGATCGGCGTCGCCGCGGGGGTTCCAGTAGAGCTTTTCGCCCTCGAAGACCGCCGGGCCCTCGCGCTTTTCGTCTTCTATCGGGAAAAGCTCGGCCAGCCGCTCGGCGTTGGTCTGGCCGCGTCCGGACGAGCTCGGCGCTGGCGGTCGGGGCGGCGGCACCGAGCCGGCGTTCGGCGGCGGCGGGGTCGAGCCGAGCGCGGCCTGGGGCAGCGAGGGGTTCGACCCGAGGGGCGGCCTCGGCGAGGCGAGCGCCGCCGGGGGCGGCCGCGACGGCGAAGCGGCCGCGGCGGGCGAGGGCGGCGGCGGGCCGAACGAGGCGCTGGCGGGCGGCGCGGAAGAGGGGTGAGGCCCCCACGCGGGCGACGAGCCGTACGAGCCGCGCGCGGGCGGCACCGAGGGCGCCGACGGCATCGGCGCGCGCCCGGACGGCGGGGGAGCGGGCAGCGAGTGCGGCGAGGCCGAAGGCGGCGGCGGGCTCAGCGAGCCGGGCGCCGAGGGCAGCGGCCCTCGCGCCGGCGGAGCGGGCGACTGCGGGCCCCGGGACGAGGGCACCGAAGACTGCGGGCCCCGCGCGGGCGGCGCCGAAGCATGAGGGCCCTGCGCGGGGGGCGACGACGCGTACGCACCCTGCGCGGGCGGCGCCGACGCGTAGGGGCCCTGCGCCGGCGGCGAGGACGCGTACGCGCCGTGGGCAGGCGGCGCCGACGCGTAGCCCTGCGCGGGCGGCGACGAATAGGGGCCCTGCGCGGGCGGCGGCGACGAATACCCCTGCAGCGAAGGCGACGAGGGCTGGGGCCCGCGCGCGGGCGGCGCGGGCGCGTAGGGGCCATGCGGGCCCGGCGACGAGGGCATCGGGCCATGCGGGCCCGGCGACGAGGGCATCGGGCCGCGCGGGCCCGGCGACGAGGGCATCGGGGCGCGCGCCGCCGGGGGCGGCAGCGGGCTCTGCGAGGCGGGCGCCGAGGGGAACGCGCCGCGCGCCGGCGGCGGGCCCGGCGCCGCGCGGCCGCCCCCCGGGGCGTCCCAGAGGCGGCCCGCGTTCGCCTCGAGCGCCTCGGCGAGCGCCTCGGCGAAGGCGCCGGCCGACTGGTAGCGCTCGGCCGGGTTCAGCGCCGTCGCGCGCCGCACGGCCTGGCGCAGGGGCGCGGCGAGCTGGCCGAGCCCGACCCGCTCGAGCTGCGGCACGCCCACGTACGCGATGGCGCGCAAGAGCTCGATCTCGTTCTTCTGCGGGAAGGGGTGCCGGCCCGTCAGCGCCTCCCACAGCACGACGCCCGCGCTGTAGACGTCGCAGAGCGCGCTCGGCGTCTGGCCGTCGACGTACTCGGGCGCCATGTAGAGCGGCGTGCCCACGAGCGTGTCGGGGTCGGTGCGCATCGCGATCGCGCCGAGCGTCTGCGGCAGCGCGTAGAGCACCTTCGCGACGCCGAAGTCGAGCAGCTTCACCACGCCCTGGCGCGTGATGAAGATGTTCTCGGGCTTGACGTCGCGGTGCACGAGCCCGACCGCGTGCGCCGCGCCGAGCGCCGAGAGCAGCTGCCGCGTGATGGCGCACGCGCGCGCCGGGTCGAGCGGCCCGCGCCGCACCTCGTCGCGCAGCGTGTGGCCCGCCAGTAGCTCCATCACGTAGAAGCCCCGGCCCTCGGCCACCCCCGCGTGGTAGACGTCGACGAGGTTCGGGTGCCGCAGCTTGCGCAAGAGCTGCGCCTCGAGCTCGAGCCGCCGCGAGGGGTCTTCGTGCCCGATGAGCTGCCGGTTCAGCACCTTGAGCGCGTACCGCTCGCGCAGCGTCGTGTGCTCGATCTCGTACACGCGCCCGATGCCGCCTGCGCCGAGCGGGCGAATGATGCGATAGGGCGTGCCCGGCACCAGGGCGTTCGGGGCCCAGGTCACGCCCGGGGGAGATGGGGTACGCATGAGAGCGGTGCGCGGGGCGGGGGCCCGGTGTTCGATTACCGAATTATCGCGATTTTGCCAAGGGGGTGCTCGCCCGACTCATGGAATCGGCTCGGCCGACGCGGCCTTGCGCGGCTTGAGCACATAGTGCGCGAGCAACGTTCGGGGCTTCGTCTCGCCCTCGCGGGGCGATAGGTTCGTTTGAAATGAAAGGGTGAGGGGGGCCGTCGGGCCCCCGCCCTCGTTCCGCTCGCGCAGCAGCGCGCGCACGACCGCCGCGTGAAAGGGCCCGAGCCCCTTCTCGACGCAGCGCTCGCCCTCGGCGCCCAGCCCCGAGGTGATCTGCGGCGGCGCCTTCGCGATCGCGGCGCCCGCGTCGAGCCCCGGCGCGGGCGCCGCGATCGCGAGCGTCAGGTGCGCCGTCGCGCCGGCCTGCGTCGCGCAGGCCTCGACCGCCGCCGTCCAGAGCTTCATCGCGTCGCCGATCTGCGCCCGCTCGGCCGCCGAGAGCTCGTCGCCCTCGAGGCGCAGCCCCTCGACGCCGCTCGTCTCGGGCCAGGGCTCGAGGCGCCGGGGCGCGCGCGGCCGCGCGAGCAGCTCGTGCACGTGCTTGACCGAGACCGCCGCGGGGCCCAAAACGCGCCCCTCGGCCTTCGCCGGGCCGAGGCCCGCGAGCCGCCCCCGCCGATCGAAGATCGGCCCGTCGACCGGGTCGGCCGCGAGCGGCCGCACCTGCACCAGCGTGCCCCCCGGCCCCTCGCGCAGCGCCCCCACCACCGCCTCGCCCATCGCCGGCGCGAGCCCCGGCGCCGCCGCGACCGCCACGACGCGCGCCCCGACGCCGATCGCCGCCGCGTCGCCGAGCGGCGCCGCCGCGAGGCCCTCGGCCGGCACCTTGATCAGCGCGAGCCCCCGCGCCGGGTCGGCCGCGAGCACCTCGATCGGAGACGACCAGCGCCCCGGCCCGAGCCCCACCACCGCGCTCGTCGCCTCGCGCACGAGCGGCTCGAAGGTCAGCACCAGCCCCTCGGCCCCCACCACGACGCCGGGCCCCGCGCCCACCAGCGGCCGCGCCGCCCCCTTGGGCGCGTCGGGCCCGAGGTAGAGCGCGAAGACCTGCACGACCGAGCCCGCCCGCGCCGCGAACACCTCGTCGGCCCCGAGATCGCGCTCGGGGCCGGCGTCGGCCGACGCGACCGGCTCGGGCGCCGCCGACGCGCTCGCCACCGGCGCCTCGGGCGCCGCCGACGCGCTCGCCACCGGCGCCGGGGGCGGCGCGCTCGCCGCCGCCTCGGCCGAGGGCGTCGCGCTCGCCGCCGGCGCCGCCGGCGCCGTCGACGCGCCCGGGCCGACCTCGCCCGGCAACGCGCTCGCCGCCCAGCGCGAGAGCTTCGCCACCATCGTCGGCACCGGCTCGGGCAACACGCCGCTCACCATCCAGTCGCCGTGGCGCTCGAGCGCGCCCCGCGTCGCCCGCGGCGCGAGCAGCACGATCGCCGCGAGCAAGAGGAAGTTCCACACGACGAAGGTCTGCGCGGGCGTGCCGCGCGCGTCGGGCTGCAGCCGGCGGAACGCGGCCGTGATGCCCCGATCGAGCGCGAGCGGCGCGACGACGACCACGATCAGCGTCACCACGATCGCCAGCGTGTAGGGCACCGCGCGCGTCAGCGTCGGCGAGAAGGTCGTGTCGCCCAACCGCAAGACGAGCCCCCCCACGACCGTCGCCGTCGCGAAGAGGCCCGCCACCACGCCGAACGCCAAGATCAGCGCGAGCGCGTGCGGCAGCTGCCGGCGCCGCCGCCCGTCGGCCATGCTCTTCTGGCGGGGTCTCATCAGACGGAAAGCCATGGGATCACCTCGGCGGGGCCCGAGAAGCCCCGAGCCCCGGGCCCGCCACCGCGCGCCGCCCGAAGCGCCCGCCGAGCACCCGACGAGGGGGCCCGACGCGACCCCCCGACTATGCCACGACAGCGCTTCGCCGGAGGGCGGACGCTGCGCGTCAACCCCCGATCGACCCCGAGCGACCGAGGCGCCGCCACGCGCCCGGCTGAGCCCCCGCCGAGGGGACGCGAAACCTCGTGCCCAGCGGCGAACGCACCCCGCCCTCGCGGGCGAACCCGCCCGCGCGCTAACTTCGGCGCCGGCGCGGCCGCCGCGGGGTGGTGCGCGTCGTCATGGCCGTGGCTGTGACACTCTTTTTCGCCGCCGGGCTTGTCATGGCAGTGCTCATGCGCATGCGCGCCGGCCGCCGCCGTGCCGGCCGGCGCCGCCCCATGGCTGGCATCATGCTGGTGGCCGTCGTCGTGTGGGTGGCTGTGGCACTCTTTTTCACCACCCGGCTTGTCGTGGCAGTGCTCATGCTCATGGGCGGGGCTATTCGCCGCCGTTTGCGCCCCCCCACAGGCGAAGAGGGCGAACGCGGCGACGATCGAGGCAAGGCTTCGGGCCAGCATGTCTTCGGCGTCTAACGGAACATCTTGCCGTCGTCGATAGGCACGCGAACCTCGTCGACCCACCGCCGACGCCCGCCCGGCCGACGACCGCGCCCTCTTGGTCACCGCCGACGCCCGCTTGGTCGACGACGACGCCCGCTCGGCCGCCACCAAGGCTCACCTTGTCGGCCAGCGAAGCCCCTTGCACTTCCGGACAACGCCTTGTCAGCCCCAGCGAGGCTTGCCAAACGTCACGCGTCGTCTGCCAACCGGGGGCGAAGGCTCGCCAGCCGATCGGGAGGCTTGCTCGTCCAGGATCGAGGCATGTCGAGCCGCTGAGCGAGCGGCTCTCTTCGTCTGGCAGCCGTTTTCGGCTGTCCAGCAAGCCCGAACGGAGACGCCCTCGGGGCAGGGGGGGCGGCGGGCGAGCCTGAGGTTCGGGCGAAGCAAGCGCACACCCCGACAAATAGGCTATCGCAGCCGTTGGGCGAGGCGCGCGGCCCGGGCCTGAGAGGCCTGAATTCGGTCGAGCAGGGCTTCGGGCTCGTTTGGCAAGCCCGAGGGGCCCCGACCCCCGACCGAGCGCGGGCCCGAACGGGGCCGACGGAGAGAGCCGGGCGAGGGGTCGAGGAAGGCCCGACCGGCGGGCGAGTTCGTTTCTGAACCGGGGGCGATCGTTTTTTTCGCAACCGGCCCCGGGGCGTGGCCGAGCAGGAAAACGAGAGGAGCAACACGACCATGACCACCCTGAAGACCACCGCCCCGAAGACCACCACCCCGAACAACACCAGCTCGAAGATCGCCACCCCGGAGACCACCAGGACCGGCACCCCGGAGACCACCAGGACCGCCACCCCGAAGATCACCAGGGCCGCCACCCCGAGGCCTGCCGCCCAGAGCGCCAGCGACTCGACGACCGCCGCCCAGAGCGCCAGCGACTCGACGACCGCCGCCCCGAACGACGCCGAACGGGGGGCCTTCGACCCGAAGACGCTTGTCCTTACAAAAGAGGGCCTCGAAGCGCAGCGGCCCCCGGGCGCGGGGGTGGCGGCCCCGGCGTACACGTCCGTGATCTCGCGCCAGACGCTCGAGCAGACGCCGGGGCGATCGCTCGTCTTCTTGCGCGGCGTCGGCACCTCGGCGGTCATCCGGGCGACGATGGCCGAGTATGGTTACACCGAGGCCGAGCACGCGCTCGGCTGGCGGCTGATGCAAGAGGTGAGCGGCCACTTCCAAGGCGAGGCGCCGCTGGCCTACGCCGAAGACGCCGAGGTGCAGCAGGCCATCGCCGAGGTCGACGCGTGGGACGAGGACGGCCTGCGCATCGTCAACGCCGCGCTCCGCCACCGGCACCCCGAGCAGCACGCGTTCGTGATGCGCGACCTCACGGCGAGCACGGGCGTCGAGTCGGTGATCGGGGTCGCGACGCTGCTCGACCGGCTCGACGCGCTCGAGCGCGCGCCCGAGCGCGAGGCCACCCGCGAGGCCGACCACGCCGCGCTCGCCACGCTCGCGGCGCGGGGCCTGGGCGAGGCCCAGCGCGAAAGGCTGCGGGCCCGGGTCGAGAAGGCCAAGTCGTTCGCCGGCATCAAGGGGCCGAGCGCGCGCGCCGAGTTCGAGCGGCGCGTGCGGGCGGCCATGATCGAGCAGCGCCAGTGGTTCGAAGAGTGGTCCGACGTCGCGCGCTCGGTCATCAAGCGGCGCGACCAGCTCATTCGCCTCGGCCTCGCCTCGCGCCGCAGCCGCCGCCCCGCGCCCGACGAGCCGACCGGCGAGCCAGGCGACGGGCCGGGCGACGGGCCGGTCGACGAGCCGGGCGATGAGCCGGGCGACGACGACGGGGCCGAGTTATCCCGACCGTACTTGATACGGCCAGGAAGGGGGCGGGGCCTGGGCGGCGCCTGCGCGGCGTCGGGGCGGCCTCGCCGCGCGCTTCGCCCTCGCGGACGGCGCGGCGGCGGGCGGCGGCTCAGCGCCCGGCGGGGAACTTGGCGAGCTTGTATTGGAGCGTGCGGCGGTGGATGCCGAGCACGCGCGCCGCCCGCGAGACGTTGCCCTTGCACTCGCGCATCACGCGCTCGATGTGCTCCCACTCGAGGCGGGCGAGCGAGGGCGTCTCGAAGGGCAGCTCGGCGCCGTCGGTGCCGGGGTCGGAGGGGTCGGCGTCGAAGGCGGCGAGGACGCGGTCGGCGTCGGCGGGCTTGGTCAGGTAGTCGCGCGCGCCGAGGCGCACGGCCTCGACCGCCGTGGCGATGCTGCCATACCCGGTCAGCACGACGACCTCGAGCCCGGGCCGCTCGGCCAGGAGCGCGCGCAGGACGGCGAGGCCCCCGGGGCCCGGCATGCGCAGGTCGACGACCGCGCGGTCGAGGGGCCGCGCGCGGGCGACGGCGAGGGCCGACTCGAGGCCGTCGGCGACGGCGACGTCGAGGCCGCGCTGCCGCAGCGCCTGCGCCAGCCGGTCGCGGAAGCGCTCGTCGTCGTCGACGACGAGCACGGAGCGGGGGCGGGGCGGCGGGGCGTCGTCGCTCAGGTCGGGCATGCGGCCTCCAGGCCGGCGCGGGGCAGGGTCAGGGTGGCGCGCGTGCCCTCGCCGGCGCGCGACTCGAGGCTGAGCGAGCCGCCGAGGCTCTCGGCGCACGCGCGCGCGAGGAAGAGCCCGAGGCCCAGCCCGCGCCCGGGCTCTTTGGTGGTGAAGAAGGGGTCGCCCGCGTGCGCCAGCACCTCGGCCGGCATGCCGGCGCCGCGGTCTTCGACGTCGACGCGCAGGCTCGCCCCGTCGGCGTCGAAGCGCACGGCGACCGGGGCGCCCTCGGCGCTCGCGTCGAGGGCGTTCTGGACGAGGGCGGCGAGGCTCTGCAAGAGGTGCTCGCGGGGCACGCGCAGGCCGGCGGCGGCGCCCGCGACGGCGACGGAGACGTGGCGGGCGCGCGCCGCGCCGAGCCGCGCCCGCAGCGGCCCCTCGAGCTCGTCGACGCGGGCCCCGCGCAGGTCGCCCGCGGGGTCGGCCGGGGCGGACAGCTTGCCGAGGATGGCGTCGCAGCGCTCGACCTCGGCGAGGATGAGGCGCATATCTTCGCGGATGGCGTCGGCGCCCGGCAGCCGGGCGGCAGCGAGCTCGACCTCGCGCGCGGCGACCGAGATGGTGCCGAGCGGCGAGCCGAGCTCGTGGGCGGCGCCGGCGGCGAGCGTTGTGATCGCGGCCAGGCGCGCGGAGCGGGCGGCGCCCTCGCGCAGGCGCGCGATCTGCTCGCGCTGCTCGGCGATGGTCGCCGCGATCTTGCGCAAGAAGTAGGCGACGAGCGCGGCGGCCAGGGTGAAGGCCAGCCACATCTCGTAGAGGTGGCTGGCGAAGCGCCCGCCGTGCGCGTGGTGGGCGTGGTCGGCCGTCTCGACGGGCAGCGCGAAGAGCGCGGCGAAGCCGGCGACGGCGCCGAGGGCGAGCGCCGCCGTCCACGAGGGGCCGAGCACGACGGCGGCGAGGGCGACGTAGACCAGGTAGAGAATGCTGAGCGGGTTGGTCGGCCCGCCCGAGGTGGCGAGCAGGGCCGTGAGCAAGAGCACGTCGAGCGCCAGCACGCCGCCCATGACGCGGGCGGCCTCGGGGTCGGCCGGGCGGTCGCGCAGGCGGCGCGCGAGCCAGAGGTTCGACGCGGCCCCGGCGGCGAGCGCCCCGAGCACGGGCGCCCAGCGCGGCTGCTCGTCGAAGGCGGCCCGGGCGGCGGCGACCGCGACGAGCTGGCCGGTCAGCGCGATCCAGCGGAGGCGCGCGAGCCAGGGCAGGCCGACCTGCGGCCCGAACGAGGGGTGCACGTGCCCGAGCGTTGCGCGCCCCCGCCGCGCGCGCAAGTCGCCCCCGCGAGCGTCGGCCACCGGCGAGCTCGGCCCGGGCCCGCGCCCCCGCTCAGGGCGCCTCGCCCGGGGGCGGGCCGAGGCGCGGGTCACGGACGAACGCCTCGTCGGTCAAGCTCTCGAGGAACGCGATGACGTCGGCGCGCTCGTCGTCGGTCAGGGTGAAGGGGCGCACGAGCGGGTCTTTGAAGGGGTTCGCCCGGCCGTCGCCCGCGTAGGGCCCGCCCTCGACGTTGCGCCCGCCCGCGGCGTAGTGGTCGAGCACCTCGGCGAGCGTCGCGACGCTGCCGTCGTGCATGTAGGGCGCGGTCAGCGCCACGTTGCGCAGGCTCGGCACCCGGAACTTGCCCGCGTCGCCCGCGTCGCCCGTGAACTCTTTCAGCCCCGGGTTGTCGGGCGGGTACGAGCCGTCGCCGCCGACGTTGTAGAGGCCCGTGTTGTGGAAGCCGGGCTCGCGCACCCGCGTGTCTTTCGACCGGAACGACGCGCTGAAGGTCGGCCCGCCGTGGCAGTGGTAGCACTCGAGCCGCTCGGAGAAGAACAGATCGAGCCCCCGCTTGGCCGCGTCCGACAGCGCGCCCGGGTCGCCGCCGTAGGTGTAGCGGTCGTAGGCCGAGCCGCCCGAGACGATCGTGCGCTCGAAGCTGGCGAGCGCGCGCGCCACGTTGACCGCGGTGACCGGGTCGGGCTCGGCGCCGAAGGCCCGCTCGAAGAGCGCGCGCGTGCGTTCGTCGTCGCGAAAGCGGGCCAAGATCTCGGCCTCGCGGCCCGTCCAGCCGAGCTCGACCGGCGCCTCGCCGAAGAGCGGCACGAGCGCCTGCTTTTCGAGCGTGTCGAGCGTGGGGTTGGCCCACGTGAAGGTGACGGCGTAGGCGACGTTGGCGAGGCCCATCGAGTTGCGCGGCAGCCGCTGGCCCGTCGAGCCCTCGGCCGCGACGCGCCCGTCGCTGAAGGCGCGCGCCTGCTCGTGGCAGCTGGCGCAGGCCATGGTGCCGTTGGCCGACATGCGCCGGTCGTAAAAGAGCAGGCGCCCGAGCTCGACCTTCTCGTCGCTCATCGGGTTGTCGGCCGGCACCGCCGGCTCGGGAAAGCCCGCCGGCAGCCGCCACGCGTAGGCCGGGGCCGCCGCGGGCTCGGCCCCGCCGTCGCCCTCGCCGCCGCAGGCGCCCGGCGCCAGGCCGAGCGCCGCCCCGGCCAGCGCGAGGCCGAGGGCGACGCGGCGCGGCCGCGCCGGCTGGTCACGTCGCGGCGGCCTCATGGCACCGGCCGCAGCACGACGGGCAGGGCCGCCGTGTGGCAGACGTTGCAGGCCCCCGAGAGCGTGCCGAAGGGCATCGCGTTGGCCGCCCTCGCGTCGGCGCTCTCGACGCGGGGGAAGAGCTCGACGTCGGGCAGCGGCAGGGCCGCGGTGCTGTAGAAGTTGCCGAGCGCGTCGGCCTCGAGCGCGATCACGACCGCGCCCGCCGCGTCGAGCAGGCGCACGGTCGCGTCCGGCCGGGGCGAGCCGTCGTCGCCGTAGGCGGTGCCGGCGACCGAGAACTGGCCCGGGCCCGGGCCGTAGCGCTGGTGGCACTGCATGCAGTTCGACCCCGCCTCGTGGCTCGCGCGGCCTTCGCGCCGGCTCTCGAGCTCGACGTCGAGCGAGGGGTCGCGCTCGTAGCGGGGGTCGCCGGGCTCGACGCCCGTGGGGCCGGCGTCGTCGGCCCCGTCATCGTCGTCGGACGAGCAGGCCGCGGCGGCCCCGCCGAGCGCCGCGGCGAAGGCCAAGCCGAGGCCGGCCCGGCGGAGGGCGAGGGCGGCGCGCAGAGCGCCCGGCCCGGCCCGGCGGAGGGCGAGGGTGGGTGGAGTGCCTGACCCGACTCGGCGGAGGGTGGCGGCGGGCAGAGCGCCCGGCCCGGCCCGGCGAGGGGTTGGGGCGGCGGGGGGGGCGACGGGGCGTACCTCGGGGCTCATGGCGGGCGGCTACTCGACGCGAAAGAGCGACTGAGGGCGGGCGCCGGGCGCCGCGCTCTCGAAGCTCAGACCGAGCTTGTCGAACACCGCGGGGCACTCGGGGTCGCCGGCGAAGGCCATGCAGCCGGGCACGGAGTCGGTCATCATGTCGGGCTGCCGCGACAGGTCGGAGTCGGCGTAGAAGTCGGCGACGTCGAGCACGATGCGCGAGACGCCCGGCGTGAAGGCGTCGAGGGTGACCGTGGCGACGTTGCCGTAGGCGCACGAGAAGCCCTCGCCGACGCTGCCCTCGCAGGTCGTGGCGCCCATGTGAAAGTAATAGGGGGCGCCCGACTCGAGCGCCAGATCGAGGCGCACGAACTTGTAGCCGCCCTTCCAGCTCCACCAGAGGCCGGGCACGTTGAGCGGGGGCTGCGCCGTGGCCGCGTCGAGGTGGTTCATCGCCTCGGGCACCCCGAGGCGAAAGCGTAGCCCCGCGTAGTCGTCGCGGGCGGGCGCCCGGCCGCGGACGGCGAGGTTGGTCTCGGGGCTGCCGGTCGCGCAGTCGCCGCTGCCGTCTTCGAAGTCGATCAGCGCGAGCCGATCGAGCTGCCAGACGCCATCTTGCTCGAGCTCGAGGGGGACCGCCTCGCCCCCCCGCGTCAAGAGCTCGACGTCGTGCACATAGAGCCGGAAGTCGAGCGGCCGCACGGTCGTCTGGGCCATGCCGAGCCCCGGGTACGTCGACGAGCACGCGAAGGGCTGCCCGGCGACGAGGGCGGCGAACTCGATGCTCAGCTCGCGCTCGGCCGGCGCCCCGTCATCGTCGTCGTCGCCGCCGCACGCGCCCGAGAGCGGCAGCGCGAGGGCCATCGCCCCCCACAGGAGCGCCCCCCGCGCCCGACCAAGGACAGGATTTTTAGCATTCGCAAGAGCGCCCCTACGCATGGCGTGCAGCGTAGCGAAGCGGCCCGGCCCCCGCAGTGCGGTAAATTATCGCACCCGGCGGGGGCCGCCGCCGGGCGGGCGGCCTCATCCGCACGCGCCCCGTGCTCGGCCGCCTTCGGGCCGACGCGCCCGGCGGGGCGCTCAGATCGAGCGCGAGCGGCACTCGCCCTCGCCGCGGAAGTGCCCGAGCGTCTGCGAGAGCGCCTCGACGAAGGCGCCGAGATCGTTGATGTCGGCGCTGCCGGTGCCGTAGGTGCCGACGGTGAGGCTCGAGAGGGGCACGGCGCGCAGCTCGTCGAGGGTGACCTCGTCGTCGTTGTTGGCGTCGGCGGCGGCGATGGCGTCGAAGCGCAGCTTGGCCTCGGGCGACTGCAGGTCGTCGTAAAAGAGGTGGTCGCCGTGAATGGTGAGCTCGATCGGGTCGGCGTTGCCGGCGGTGACGGCGGCGCCGAGCACCTCGCGGCCGTCTTTCTCGCCCTCGCAGCTCTCGAGCAGGGTGGGCTTGACGAAGAGCCACTTGAAGGTCTTGGTCACGCCGCCCTTGGTGGCCGAGCCCGCGGCGTAGACGCTCGCGTTCGGCGCGCTCAAGAGGGCACGGTCTGCTTCGGTCGCGCCGGGGCCGAGCTGGGTCGAACCGTCGAGGGGCCCGATCTGGTAGCTTACCGCGTCCCAGGTGCGCGAGGGCACCTCGAACGAGGCGACGGGCTTCTGGCCGGGCGTCTTCAGGTTGAAGAGCGTCGACCCGCCCATCTCGCCGCCGAGCTCGCCGCCCGCGGTCGCGACCCGCACGCGGCCGAGCACGATGAGAAACTTGTCGTAGGTGATGGCCCAGCCGTCTTCGACGTCTTCGGCGGGTATTTGCTGCTCGATGTAGTCTTCGCCGTACGTCGTGAACGAGATGGTGCCGGGGGCGCCGCCCTCGGCGGGGTCGTCGTCGCCGCAGGCGGCGAGGGCGAGGGGCAGGGCGGCGAGGAGGCAAAGCAGGGGGCGGAGGGGTCGCATGGGGAAGGGGGGGGCTGGCTCGTCGGTGCGGAGGAGAGAGGTCGTGGTCTGGCCGGCCGCGCGCAAAGAAGGGCGGCGGCGGGGCGTTGGGGCCCGCGCCCCGAGGGGGGCCGGGTCGAAGACGGTGGGCCGGCGCCCCGAGGGGGCCGGCTCGAAGAGCGTCGTCACTGGGTCGCGTAGCGGAAGACGTACGCGGCGCCCTTCTTGAGCCCGCGCGAGAGGGCGCGGCGGGCGGCGCTGTCCGCGGGCAGGGGCTGGGGCGCGCCGTCGGCCGAGGGGGCGAGCTCGGCGAAGTCGGTCTGCTCGAACCAGATCGAGGGGCGGGCGGCGAGGGTGACGAAGCCGTCGCCCTCGACGTCGGCGGGCTCGAAGGCGCAGCCCTCGACGGCCGACTCGAGCTGGGTCTCGTCGGCGCGCAGCTCGTCGGCGGAGAACTCGGCCGAGAAGGCGCGCACCTCGGCGCCCTTCTCGGCGCGGCCCGCGAGCGCGATCGCCGCGCCGCCCTCGGCCGGGGCCGCGAAGACGACCTTGGCCGAGCGGAAGGGCCCGGTGACGCCGTCGCCCGTGGGCAGCGCGGCGTCGCCGGCGCTCAGGTCGAAGCGGCTGGGCACGACCATCTGGCCGAGGGCGTTGCCGGGCACGTAGTGGCCCGGGTGGGCGTGGGCGGTGCGCAGGCCGAAGGGCCAGGCCCAGCGCGCGCCGGGGGGGGCGGCGGGCGGGGCGAGGCGCGCGGTGAGGACGGGCTCGCCGTCGAAGTAGTAGAGGGCGCCGAGCGAGACCTGCGCCCGGGTCAGGGTCACGGTCCAGCCGGTGGCGGTCGTGAAGGGGGCGCTCGCCTCGCCGTCGCTCGTGGCCCGCGTCGCGAGCGCGACGCGCTTGCCGCCGGGCGCGTCGGCCCCTTCGTCGCAGGCCGGGGGGCCGAGCAAGAGCAGGGCCGAGGTGGCGGCGAAGGCGGCGAGGGCGAGCGGCGGGTGCGGGGGTCGGGGGCGCATGGGGTCTCGGGTCAGAGGTAGAGCGCGAGCGTGGCGAGGGCCGAGAAGGGGGGCCCGGCGGTCACGTGGCGGGCGGGCACGAGCGAGGGGGCGCCGCCGCGCGAGAAGTTCGAGGCGTAGACGAATTCGCTGTCGTACCAGGTCGCGTCGAAGGCGTTGTAGAGGTCGACCCCCGCCTCGACCGGGCCGACGCGGACCGAGGCGCGCGCGTCGACGACGAGAGCGCCGTGGCCCCACTCTTTGTAGGGCAGGGGGCGGGCGTCGAAGTAGCTGAAGCCGGCGCCGAGGCGGCCGTCGACGCGCTGGCCCCAGAGCTGGCCGAGCGCGGGCGTGTAGGCCATGTCGCTGCGGACGACGACCTGCGGCGCGTAGGGTACGAGCTGGCCGCGCTCGAAGTTCGCGCCGGCCTCGGTGAAGGTCGAGCGCGTGTAGGTGACGGCCATGCTCGTGATGAAGTCGGGCAGCGGGCGCGCGACGTACTCGCCGGCGAGCCCGAGCCGCCGCGTCGCCGGCGAGGTGTCGTTGCGGGCGGTGGCCGGGTCGAAGACCAGGTCGCTCGAGAGCGCGGTGTAGAAGCCGACGAGCGAGGCCTCGAAGCCCGCGCCGTCGCGGTAGCGCGCGCCCGCCTCGGCCGAGCGCACGCGCACGAAGGGGGCGCGCTCGCCGTCGGCGAGGCTGCGCGCCTGCGGCGAGCGGAAGCCCTCGCCGTAGCTCGCGAGCGCGTGCAGGCCGCCCGCGACGGCCACGTCGAGCGTCGCCTTCTTGGCCAGGTTCGCGCCCTGCGCCGCCCGCGGCGTGCCCCGGCTGCCGTCGGGGCGCCGGTCGCGCGCGACGTACGAGAGGCCCTCGAGCCGCAGGCCGCCGCGCAGCGTCACGCGCTTGAGCGGGTGCAGCTCGGCGTCGGCGTAGCCGGCGACGTCGGCCGCCTCGATGGCGGCGTCGACCTCGCGCGTCGGGTCGGTCACGTTCGCGCCGGGCGGGGCGTCGACCCCGTTCGGGCGGGTCTGCGTCTGGCGGATGCGGTCGACGCGCGCGTAGACGCCGCCCTCGACCGCGTCGCGCGCCGAGGTGAGCGCGAGCGCGCGGCGGTACGAGCCCGTGACCCCGAAGGTCGTCGCGTCGTTCGTCTGCGCGACGAGGTCGCCCGAGGCCGGGTTCTGCAGATAGCCGGTGAAGTTCGACTGCAGCCCGAGCGTGCGCGCGACGGCGAAGGGCGCGAACGACCAGCGCCCGCCCTCCCAGGAGCGCGCGAGCTCGAGCACCGCCTGCGCCCGCGACGAGTGCCCGCCCTGGTCGCCGTCGTAGGCGCCGAACCGGCCGATCGCGCCCGTCTCGACGTCGCGCAGCCGCACGACGCCGGCCGAGTCGTAGCGCGTCGCGTACGCGCTCGCCATCGCCCGCAAGGTCACGTCGCTGCCGAGCGGCACCACCGCCTGGGTGACGGCCGACTGCCGCCGCGCCGCCCGCGCCGGGCCGAAGCCGTCGGTCGCGTACGTCTCGACCGCGGCGAAGGTCTCGGGCCCCATCGACGAGGGGTGGTACGCGACGAAGTTGCGCCACGCGCCGAACGAGCCGGCCTGCGTCTTGGCCGTCAGCCCCGGCTCGTCGTAGCCCACGTCCATGCGGACGGTGCCGGCGATGGCGAAGTCGCCCTGGCGCGCGTCGTAGGGCCCCGGCTGCGCCCGCACGCTCCGGATGACCTCGGGCATGACGAAGTGAAGGTCGGCGTAGCCCTGCCCGTGCACGTTCGAGACGTCGTTGACCGGGGCGCCGGCCACCCAAAACTCGACGTCCTGGCCGTGCACCGCGTCGAAGCCCCGGTAGAAGATCTGCTGCGCCTTGCCCTCGCCGCTGTGCTGCGTGACGGTCATGCCCGGCACGATGCGCAAGACGTCGCCGCCCGTGCGGTGGGGCGCGGCGCCGATGATCTTGCGGTCGCGCACCACCTCGGACGCCGAGCGCACGGGCGCCTCGCCGACGATGCGCACCTCGTTGCGCCGCTGGTGCTCGCGCTCGCCGTGGCCCACCGGCACCACCGGGTCGGGGCGGGGGGCCGGCGAAGCGGACGCCGAGGGCGGCGCCGAGCCGGCCGCCGCCGTCGGGGGCGGCGCCGAGCCGGCCACCGCCCTCGGGGGCGGCGGCGCCGGGGGGGCCGCCGCCTCGCTCGCCGCCGGGTCGCCGACGAAGCGCACCGCCGCCCGCACCTTCGCCCGCACGGTCTTGCCCTCGCTCTTCGCCGGCTCGAAGCGCCAACGCTTGGCGACGTCGAGCGCCGCGGCGTCGAACGCGGGCCCGAGGCTCACTTCGACCGCGGCCTCGCTCACCGCCCCCTCGGCGTCGACCACCAAGAGCACCGGCACGATCACGTCGTGGCGCGAGGGCCGCCCCTCGGGCCAGGCCGCCGCCGGCTGCTCGTGCGGCACCGGCGGCGTCAGATCGTGCGCCCGCGCCTCGGCCGCCGCGCCCAGCACGAGCGCGAAACAGGCCGTCGCGACGCGCCAGCGCGAGGCCCCCAGCGGCCGACTACGGGGTTGGTGAACGCTCATTGGCAACGCTGTCCGTACGACACCCGAGGAGCCCCGGTTCCGTGTCAAGGGGCCGCGGCGTAACACGACATTCGAGGCCATTTCAGCGAATATGCCGTGAAAAATCGTTGCCAGAGGGCCCGAAGGTAGCACGCTTTCGGCCGCTCGTAGCACGAGGCCTCGGGGCGGGCTATCGCCAAGGGTACGCCCCAGCCGGCCGACCGGATCGCACCCAACGACGCCCCCGACACCTTCGAGGCCGGGGGGCCGACCTCACCAGGCCGCCGCGGGCCGAGCGTTCGCGCGGGAAGCGGGCCGTCGCGGGCCGGGCGCTCGCGCGGGAAGCAGGCCGTTGCGGGCCGGGCGTTCGCGCGGGTCGGGGGGCGCCGCGAGCGGCGCGGAGGGGCGGCGGCGTGCTACGATTCGCGCCGGGTTCGGGGCCGAGACGGCTCGGCGGCGCTCGAACCTGTGACGACGCCGGGCCGCCCCCTTCCTGGTTACCGTGAACTGGCGCTCGACCCACCGCTCGCTCGTCCGGGGTGTTTTGCTCTCGCTCGGCTTCGGCGCGTGCGGGGGCGGGGGTGACGGGGCGGCGGTCGACCTGCCCTACGAGGGCGTGGCGTACCCCGCGAAGCTGCCCCCGATCGTCCTGCCGCGCGCGCCCTATGCCTTCGTGACGGACGGCGGGGCCGACACGCTGACGGTCGTCGACCTCTCGGCGCGGCGCGCGGTCGGGGCGGTGCCGATCGGCCTCTACGCGCTCGATCGCGACGGCCCCCGGCACCTCGCCTTCGACCCGGCGGGGGGCCAGCTCTTCGTCGCCATGGCCTACCCCCGCCCGCCCGGGGCCCCCGGCTCGCACGCCGCGCACGTCGGGGGCACGGCGTTCGGCAAGGTGGTGCGGCTCGGGCTGCCCGACTTCGAGCCGCGGGGCGTGGTGAGCGTCGGGCAGGGCCCCGGCGACCTCGTCCTCGGCCGGGGCGGCTCGCGCCTCGTCATCACGCACTTCGACCTCGAGACGGCGCGCGACCCCGACCCCGACCAGCGCGAGGCCGAGGTCTACGTGTTCGACGACGCGTCCGGCCTCACCGAGGCCTCGGTGCCGCGCATCGTGCGCCCCTGCGTCGCCCCGCAAGGCGTCGCCCTCGCGGGGCCGGGCGCCGAACGCGCGTGGCTCGCGTGCTACGGCGACGACCGCATCGTCGCCCTCGATCTCGAGCAGCCCGGGGCGCCCGTCGTCGTCAGCCTCGATCTCGGCCCGAGCCCGGCGCAGCCCGGCGTCCCGCGCTTCGGCCCCTACGCCGCGACGCTCTCGCCGGCCGGCGACCGGATGCTCGTCGGCACGATCGAGACCGAGCGCGCGCTCGTCGAGGTCGATCTCGCGGCCGCGACGCTGAAGACGGTCTACCGCTCGGAGGGGGCGGTGTTCTTTCCGGCGTATGCGCCCGACGGGGGCGCGGCGTTCGTGCCGACGCAGGCGCCCGACCGCGTGCTCAAGATCGACACCGCGACGGGCGAGGTGCTGGCCGAGCGCTCGTTCACGTCGGCCGAGTGCTTGCGGCCGCGCCAGGCGGCCTTCGTCGACCTGCTGGGCGAGCCTTGGGTGCTCTGCGAGGGCGATTCGAGGGGGCCGGGGGTGGCGCTGGCCCTCGACCCCGTCACGCTCGAGACGCGCGCGGCGGTGGCGACCGGCGTCGCCCCCGACCGGTTCGTGGTGGTCCAGCCGTGACGGCGGCGGGCGGCGCTCGGGCGGCGGCGGCGCGTGCGACCGCGGGGGCGACCCGGGCGCGGGCCGGCGCGGGCGCCGCGCGGCTCGCCGGGGCGACGCGGGCGCGGGCGTGGGCCGGCGCGGGCGCCGCGCTGCTCGCCGGGCTCGCCGCGTCGTGCGGGGGCGTCGACAAGACCGAGCGGAGCGCGGCCGACCGCGGGCGCGAGCTCTTCTCGTCGCGGGCGCTCTCGCGAAACTCGTATAACGATCTGTCGTGCGCCGATTGCCACGCGACCTCGGCCGACGACGCGCGCCTCTTGCCGGGCGCGTCGATGCTGGGCGTGCTGCAGCGGCCGAGCTACTGGGGCGGCGACGAGCTCGATCTGCTCGAGAGCCTCAACCAGTGCCTGACCGGGTTCATGCTCGAGACGCGGGGGCTCGAGGTCGACGATCCGCGCGCCGTCGAGCTCTACGCCTTCTTCGAGTCGCTGCCGCCCCTGCTGCCCGGGCCGCAGCCTTTCACCTTCGTGCGCGAGATCGGCGCGGTGCCCGCGGGCGACGCGGCGCGGGGCGAGGCGCTCTACGCGGCGGCCTGCTCGTGGTGCCACGGCGCGCCGCACACGGGTGAGGGGCGGGCGGTCGAGCTCGCCGTCGTGGTGCCCGAGGGCACGCTCGCCGAGCACGGCAACGACCCCACCTACGACGTTCGCACGGTCGTCGTCGAGAAGGTGCGCCACGGGCGTTACCTCGGCTTCGGGGGGTTCATGCCGCCCTTCTCGCGCGAGCGGCTGTCCGACCAGGACGTGGGCGACGTGCTCGCCTTCCTCGGCCTTTGAGCGGACGGGCGCGGCGGCGGGTGGCGGGTTCCGGAGCGGGGTGTAGAATCCGGCCCATGTTCATCCGGACCAAGGCCGCGGCCCGGGGCCCCCTGCTGGCCGCCGTCGCGCTCTCGCTGCCCCTCTCGCTCGTCGCGCCCTCGTTGCTCTCGGCCTGCGGCGGCGACGACGACGACGATGGCGGGGCCGCGGGCTCGGGCGCAGAGGGGCAGGCGCCCCCCGTCGTCGCCGAGTCGGCGGTGGTGTTCCAGGGGGGGCCGACCGACGAGACGCTCCGGGCGATGGTGGGCGTGCCGCCCCGGGCCGACGACGCGCGGGCGGCGGCGCTCGTCGCGCCCGCCGCCGGCGAGACAATGTCGGCCGCGACGCCGCCGACCTTCCGCTGGGCGGCGCCGACGGCCCGGGCGCCGGGCGCCGAGGGCGCTTCGCTCTGGGCGCGGGCGCGCGCGGCGCTGGGCGAGCGGCAGGCCCACGCCCACGGCACGCCCTACAGCGGGGTCGCCTACCTCTTGAGCATCGCGTCGCCTTCGGGCACGGCGCTGCTCACGACGCTCACGTCCGAGACCTCGTTCACGCCCGACGCGGCCGCGTGGGCGGCGGTCGCCGGCGCGGGCGGCGAGGTGCGGGTCTACCTGCTGACGGCGCGCTGCGAGCAGAACGCGGTGGTGGGCGGCGGCCCCTTCGCGCCGGCCGCGGGGCCGGTGGCGTTGCGCGTCGGCCCCTGAAGCGGCCGCGGGCGGCGCGCGGCCGCGCCGGCACGTCCTGACATTCGCCCCGAAGTTCGCGAGCCTCGAAGTTCGTGCGCCGCGAAGCTCGGGCGCGCCAGCGTTCGGGGGCTTCGAAGGGTTCGGGCGCGTCGAAGCTCGGGCGTTGTGAAGTTTGGGGCCCCCGAGCGCGCCGGGTCGGCCCCGGATCGGATATCCCGAACGGGACATGTCGCGCGGGCGGCGTCTTGCGCGGGAGGCGCGGCGACGGTCAAGATGGGGCCATGCGTGTCGAACGCCGTGCCCTCGCCGACACCGGCCTCGTCGCCTCGCGCCTCGGGCTCGCCGACTCGTACGGCCTCGACGCCGCGGGGGTCGAGCGGGCCTTCCACGAGTACGGCGTCAATTACGTCTTCGTCAGCTCGCGCTCGCGGCAGTGCCTCGAGGGCGTGCGGCGGCTCGTGCGGGCGGGCCATCGCGACCAGCTGGTGATCGCCTCGGGCGCCGGCATGCCGACCGGCGGCGGGGTCGAGCGGGCGTGGGCGGCGGAGGCGAGGGCGCTCGGGGTCGAGGTCATCGACGTCTTTCACCTCTTCTGGGTGCAGGCGCACTGGTACGTCGCGGGCAAGACCTGGCCGGCGATGCGTCGCCTCAAAGAGCAGGGCAAGGTGCGGGCGCTCGCGCTCTCGTGCCACGACCGGTCGCTCGCGCGCGAGCTCGCGCGCGAGCTCGATCTCGACGTGTTGATGATTCGCTACAACGCCGCCCACCGCGGCGCCGAGCACGACATCTTCGAGCCGCTCGGGCCCGGCCGCCCCGCCGTCGTCGCGTACACCGCGACCCGCTGGGGCCGCCTCTTGAAGCCCGCGGCGGGCCTCGGGCCGATGACCGGCGGCGAGTGCTACCGCTTCGCCCTCTCGCACCCGCGCGTCGACGTCGTGCTGAGCGCGCCCGCGTCCGAGGCCGAGCTGCGCGAGAACGTCGCCGCCGTCGCCCAGGGCCCGCTCGAGCCGCCGCGCCTCGACGAGGTGCGGCGCTTCGGCGACGCGGTGCGGTCGAGCGCCGTCGGGCGCTTCGGCTTCGCCGGCGCCTGAGCGGCGCGCTCGGGGCGCGGCGGGGCGCGCCGGTCAGGGGCCCGGCGCGGGCAGGGGCGCGGGGTTGGGCGGCGGCGGCGGCTCGCCGTCGAGCGGGCGGCAGCCGCAGCCGCAGGCGGGCAGAGAGAAGGGCACCTGGTCGGGGCCGCACTGGTACGAGAGCAGGCCGCAGATCGCGAAGTTCTCGGGGGTCGCGTCGAGGTAGTCGACCCCGGGCGCCTCCGGGTCGGGGCAGTCGGTCGGCGCCGCGAGCGGCGCGCAGCCGCAGCCGCAGAAGTCGCGGAAGGGTCGCTGGTCGGGCGGGCAGTCGATCGGCTTGATGGCGCAGAGGTAGGGGTCGGCGAGGGCGTACGCCTGGGCGGGCATCGAGCAGAGCTCGGGGGGCGCGGGCATGCAGCCGCAGCCGCAGGGCCCGCGGAAGGCGACCTGCTCGGGCGCCTTGCAGGCGAAGTCGAGCTCGACGCACGCGCGCGGGTCGCTGCTGTTCAGCTCGACGCCCGGCGCGCTGAGGTCGGGGCACTCGCTCTTGTAAAGGCAGCCACAGCCGCTCGAATCGATGAAGTCACTCACCTGCGGCAGGGTGTTGGCGCAGGTCACCTTGCGCTGCTGGCACTCGGCGGGGTCGTACGAGGCGTGCAGCAGGATCGAGAAGGGCAAGCTCGGGTCGGGGGGGGGCCGCCCGACGCAGCCGCAGCCGCACTCGTTCGAGAAGAACTCGAAACCCGGCCCGCAGGGGAAGGGCCCGAGCCTCGCGCACTCGGCCGGGTCGAACGATTCGTAAATGATCGGCGTCTGGCCCGAGCCGTCGCCGTCGGGCTGGGGCGGCTCGACCGGCGACTGGCACTCGGCGGGCAGGCACTGGCGGGTCTTCTCGAGGCACGAGTCGAGATCGGGGTCGAGCGCGTCGCAGGCGGGCCCGTCACACCGACAGCCCTTGAGCTCGACGCAGGCCCTGCCGTCCCAGGCGTAGCCGAGCACTTTCGCGTCGGGGCAGCTCGGGTCGAGGGTGCCGGCGAGATCTTGGGCGACGGCGGGGCAGGGCGTCGGGCAGTCTTCGTCGATGAGCTGGTCGCCGTCGTTGTCGACGCGGTCGCCGCAGAGCTCGAGGTCGTCGTCCGGCGAGATGCAGAGCCTCTTGTCGAGCTCGCAGCCGGGGCCCGTGTCGTAGAGCGCGCCGCAGCGCGAGCCGAGGCAGGCGCAGCCCCGCAGCTCGACGCAGCTCTGGCCGTTCCAGGCGAAGCCGAGGGGCTGGTCGCAGTCGCCGACGGCCCGCGCGTCCATCGGCAGGCGGCAGTCTTTGCCGACGCCGCAGCCCTCGTCGACGAGGCGGTCGCCGTCGTTGTCGATCTGGTCGCCGCAGATCTCGCCGCTGGCCACCGCGCCCGGCCCGACGCCGAGCGCGACGTCGATGACGCAGGAGGCGAGGGCGAGGGCGAGGGCGGAGGCCCACGCGGCCGCGAGCGCGCGGACCGGCCGGCGCGGGGGGGGCGCCGGCGCGCCGCCGCCCCGGCCGCTCATCGCCCCGCCCCGTCGCCCACGTACGCGCGCAGGCGCGTGGCGTAGGGGCCGCTCGGCAGCGCGGCGAGGCGCTGGCGGGCGAGCGCGGCGGCGCCGGCGCGGTCGCCCCGGCGCACCATGGCCTCGAGGCGCACGAGCAAGACCTCGGGGCCGAGTTGCCCCCGCGGGAACTCGCGCTGGTACTGATCGGCCAGCGCGAGCGCCCTCGCCGCGTCGCCGGCGTGCAAGGCGCCGCGGGCGGCTTCGAGCGTGGACGCCTCGAGGCTGAGGCTCGACACCGTGGGCCCCGCGGGCGCGGCCGGCGGCGGGCCGCCGGCGGCGGGCCCCGCCGCGGCCGCGCGCTCGGCCTCGGGGGCGATCGGCAGCACCGCGGGCGCCGGGGGCGGCGCGGCCTTGTCGGCCGCGGCCTTGCCGCCGGTCGCCGGCGCGCCGTTCGCGACGCGCGGCGGGCCGGCGGGTTCGGGCGAACCACGAAGGGGCGCTTCGGGCGACGCGGCCCGCGCCGGCGCGGGCGCCGCGAGGCCCCCCGGCGCGGGGGGCGCCTTCGGGGCCTGGGCGCCTGCGCCGGCGGGGGCGAGCGCGGCGGGCGCGCCGTCGGGCGGCGGGGGAGGCGTGGGAGGCGGGGCGGCGTTGGTCAGGGCGGGCGGCGGCTCGGGTGCGGCCGCCGTCGCGGGCGGGGCGGCGGCGGCTTCGGCGGGCGCCTCGGCCGGAGCCGCGTTCGCCGGCCCTTCGGCGGGCGTGCGAGGGCGCGCCGGGCCGCGGGGCGCGGCCGTCAGGGGCGACGTGGCGCGCGCGGGGGCTTGGGCGACGTGGGCGCTCTGGGGCAGGGCGCCCGAGAGCGTGGTGAGCTCGCGCGCGGTGCCGAACGCGAGCGCGCCGCCGGTGACGCCGATGACGACCCACTTGGTCGCCCCGGCGCCGAGCAGGCCGAGCGCCGCGCCGCCCTTGCTCGCGGCGGCGGCGGCCGCGGCGCCCTTGGCCGCCGTCGCGGCCGTCGCGGCCGCCGCGCCCTTGCCCGCGGCGGCCGCCGTCGCGCCGCCGGCCGAGGCGCCCGCGGTCGCGCCGCCGGCCGCGGCGCCCGCGGCGGACGCGGTCGCCGCCGTGGCCGTCGCCGCCGTCGAGCTCGCCAGGGCGGCCGAGCCGAGCACGCCGAGGGCGGCGAGCGTGTGCAGGCGCGCGGCGCCCCGGGGCCCGTCGGACCGGCCGGCGCGCAGGAGGGACGCTTCGAAATCGGTAGCGCCCTCGTCGAGGAGTCGCTTCGGATCGTTCATGGCAGGCCTCCGCGCGGGGCGTAGCGGGCTTGCAGCCGCTTCGCGCGGTCTTGAAACTCTTCGCGGGCGCGGCGCAAGCGCGACGCCACCGTGCCCGCGGGGATGCCAAGAAGCGAAGCGATCTCGGGCGTCGGGAGCTCTTCGAGCTCGAAAAGTACGAACACGGTCTGCAGGTCGAGCGGCATGGCCTCGAGCACCTCGTCGAGCAGGGCGCGGGCGCGCCGCTGCGCGACCAGGTCTTCGGGGCCCGGGCCGCCGTCGCAGGGGTCGGCGCCGCCCGGCTCGGCCGGCTCTTCGCGCCGCCGCCGCCGCGCGCGCCGGGCGTCGGAGGCGACGCGCAGCGCGGTGCCGAACAGGAACGAGCGCTCGTTGTTCGGGTCGATGAGGGAGATCTTGCGGGCGGCCACGAGAAAGACCTGCTGCGCTGCATCGTCGGCGTCGGCTTCGGGCACGCCCAGGCGCCGCAGCGTGCGCCAGATGAAGTCAAAGTAGGTGTCGACCAAGCGCCGAAGGCGCGCCGCGCCGTCGGGCGTGGCCACGGCCGGGCACCCGGAGCCGAAGGGCGGCTCGTTCGCCAGGACACCTGCCTCGCTCATCATCTACTCGCTGCCATGGCCACCACCGGCCGCGGGGATCACGAAAAGGACAGGCCGAAGCTCAGCACCAGTTGCCCCCCCAGGGGCGCCACCTTGTGGATGACCACGTCGGGCTGCTCTGCGTCGGACGGCTCGAAGATGAACCGGTAGGGGGTCAAAGGTACGCTAAGGCCGGCCTGGCCCTCGAGAAAAAAGGCCCCGCCGCCAGGCGACCAGCGCAGCCGGCCGCTGGCGTCGAGCGCCATCCAGAGCAAGCTCGCCCGCTTGTCTTGGAACCCGAACTGCCCTTCGGCTTGCAACCACGCCACCCCGAGCCCGAGGCAGGGGCGGGCCTCGAGCGTTGGGCCGATGGGCCAGCGCGCAGGGCACCCCTCGAGAAAGCCGCCCGTGAGCGCGAACCAGGCCCGGCCGCCGCCCGCCTCGTAGCCCAGGCGCCAGGTCGCCAGCGTGCCCAGGCGCGCGCTGGGCGAGGGCCAGCCCTGCTTGGTCGAGCCGAATTCGAAGAAGAGGCCCGCCTGGGGCCAGAGGCCCGGCAGGGGGCCCGAGGCGAGGCGCCCCTGGGCGCCGAGGGCGAAGCGCCGGGCGGCGGGCGCCGCGGGCGCGGCGGCCGGCGGCGGCTGGCGGGGCGGCGGGGCGGGCGAGGGGCGGGCCGGCGGCGCCGCGGGCGGCCGGGGCGCAGGGGCCAGATCGGTCTTGGCCTGCGGATCGAAGGCGAGTGCGGCGACGAGGGCCAGGGCCGAGGCCACCTCGTCGCAGCTCGCGCCGTGTAGCTCGCGGTTGAGCGACGAGCCGAGCCGCTCGTCGACGCGCAGGCGCCCGACGAAGCCCCCGGGCTCTTGGACGAGCGAGACGACGAGGACGTGGTCGGTCGCCTCGCCCTCGGCGAAGCGTACGCGCGCGGTGCGCGCCACGATCTGGCCGCGGAACGAGGGCGCCGAGGGGCAGCCGGGCGAAGCCTCGTAGGCCAGGCGCAGCGCCGTGGTCGACCCCTGCGCGCGGGCCGGCGTCGGCATCGCGAGCGCCACGCACGCCGAGAGCGCCGTGGCCGCGCGCTTCATGCCGGGCCCGGCCTCGGCGCGGCCGACGCCCCCGAGGCCCGCCCCGCGCCCGAGGCGCGTGCCCCGAGGCAGGCCACCAACCCAAGGGAGGACATGGCACTCTCCCTACCATGAACCCCGCGCCCGCAACCACGAACCCCGCCCAGGCCCGCTCTCCTGGCGGGCCTCGCGACGCCGGCGTGCCCGGGCGGCGCGCGGGCGACGCGAAGGGCGGCACGCCCGGGCGGCGCACGGGCGGCGCGAAGGGCGGCACGCCCGGGCGGCGCGCGGGCGGCGCGAAGGGCGGCGCGTGAGCGCGGGGCGCATCTACGAGATCTGGTGCGGCGACGAGAACCCATGGCGGCCTTGGGTCAAGCCCTCGCTCTTCGCCGGCCTCGAGGGGGCCTCGGCGGTCGAGGGCGGCGAGGGCGCGCACCCCTTCCGGCGGCCCGCGCCGCCCTGGGCGAACATCGACGTCGCGTGGGCGCCCGCGCCGGCGTCGACCGCCATCGTCGTCGACCTCGAGGGGGTCGAGTCGCTCTGGGCCGGGCTCGCCCTGGCCGCGCGCGGCTACCGCCCCGTCGTCTCGATCAACGCCCGGAGCGCGCCCGGCGAGGTCATCGACATGGCGCCGCTCGCCGCCGCGCTGCGCGAGGGCGCCCGCCACCCGCTGGCCTTCCAGGGCGGCGCCGCGCCGCGGCCCGCCTTCTTGCTCGACGCGCGCCGCGCCCGCGCCGAGCGCCCCGTCGGCCCCGGCGCCTTCGACAACCGCTGGGTGCTCTTCGCGAACGATCTGCCCCCCGCCGACGCGCTGCTCGAGCGGGGCGTCATCAGCCTGCTCGTCGTCCAGCGCGGGCCGACGCCCCAGCCCGACCTGCACGACGTGCTCTGCGGCCACGAGCGCGAGGGCCTGACGCTCCTGCTCTTCGACGCGGCCGCCGACCGGCGCGCGGTGCGCCCCGCGCGGCTCGCGTGCGGCCCGGCCCTCGTGCGCTTCGCCCGGCACATCGCGCGCGAGCTCGGCTCGACCAACCGCCAGCCCGACGGCAGCTTCGGCGCCTACGTCAAAGAGTCGCGCTGAGGCCCCGTCGGGCGAACGCGGGCCGGCCGCCGGGCGACGGCAGCCTTCGCCGGGCGGGGCCCGAGACCCGGCGGGCGCGGCGCGCCCTTCAGCGGGCGACGCGGTAGACCCGCCCGTTGTCGTCGCTGCGGAAGTTGCCCCCGCCGGCTGGGGTCATGGTGCCGACGTCGGTGAAGTAGACGGCCTCGGCGTCGAGCACGACGTAGGCGGGGCCGAAGGGGTTGCCCGCGTAGTCGTCCTGGTTGACGGCGGGGACGCGGCCCAGCACCAGCTGGCCCTGCCCCTCGAGGTCGGCGCGGAAGACCTCGAAGCGCTTGTTCGCCGGGTCGTAACTGACCCAATAAATGCGGCCCGCCGCGGCGTCGACGGCGAAGCCTTCGATGAGGTTGGTGTCCGTCACGATGGCCTGGCCGTCGGCCGGCAGGGGGCCGCCCACGGGCGCCTTGCGGATCTCGTTCTGCTCGAGATCCGTCCAGTAGATCTGGCCCCCGGCGACCTCGACCGAGCCCGGCGACCCGTTCACCACCACGTCGTCGGCGTCGTCTTCGTCGCCCGGGACGCCCCGGCGGATGGCGCCGCCGGCCACCCAGTAGGCGCGCCCGTCGTCCTCCGCGTCGGCGGTGATCCAGCCCGGGTTGTTTTGGCCGGGGGCGTTCAAGACGAAGTCGTCGAGGTTGTCGGCGTCCTTGCCCCGCGCCACGTCGTTGCCCCCGCCCGTCCAGAACACGAGGTCGCCCGAGGCGGCGATGTGGCCGATGTCGGGCTCGGACGCGTTGACGGGGAAGGGCGCCGAGGGGGTGTTCTCGAAGGGCGTCAGCAGGCGGACGCGGAACAGCGCCTCTTGGCCCTGGTTCAGGTTCAGGCTGCCGAAGAAGATGTAGTCGTCGTCCTCCGTCGAGGCGAAGGCGAAGCTCAAGGCGCGGCCGAGCGCGGGCGCGCCGGCCGGCGTGAAGATGCGCGGGCCCGGCGTGCCCGACCCGTCTTTGCCCTTCGTCAGCACCGCCAACGGCGGGTCGCCGTTCTGGTCGAAGGCGGGGGACGCCCAGTAGACGTTCGCGTCGTCGACCGCGATCGCGTGCGGCGCCGTCTGCAGGTCGGCGAGCGTCTGCGGCACGCACGCGCCCCCCTCGCACGCGGCGCTGTCGCCGATGCAGACGCGGCCGCACTCGCCGCAGTTGTTCGGGTCGCCCTGCGTGTCGCCGCAGGCCCCGCCCCCGGAGCCGCCCGCGGCCGGGCCCCCCGAGCCGCCGGTGCCCGAGCCGCCGGTGCCCGTGCCGCCCGTGCCCGAGCCGTTCGTGCCCGCGCCGCCGGTGCCGCTGCCGCCAAGCCCGCGGCACTCGGCGTCGGCGGGGCGCTCGCGGCAGAAGGCCTCGCCGTCGACCTCGAGGTCGGTGCCGCAGGCGCCGGCGAGCGACGCGAGCGCGACGCCGAGCGCGGCCAAGAAAGGGGGTCGTCGTCGCATGGGTTTAGAAGCTCCCCCGGAGGCCGGCGGCGGCCCCGCCGGCGATCGGGTGCAGCGTGCCCGTCACCCGCCAGGGCGAGGGGGCGCGGGCGCGCGCGCCGGCGCCCGCGGGCTTTTCGTCGTCGGTCAGAAAGAGGTACGCGGCCGCCCCGAGCCCGGCGACGCCGACGCCGAGCGAGACGGGCCAGAGCAGCCCGTAGAGCTTCGACCGGTCGATGTCTTCTTGGGCGCGCGGCGGGCACTGCCGCGCGCACAGGTCTTCGAGCTCGTTCGAGGCCTGGCGCTCTTGGATGAAGAAGATGCCCGAGGCCGCGAGCGCCGCGGCCCCGACGCCGCCCACCACCCACGGCAGCGCCGAGCCGCCCGAGGCACCGGCCCCGCCCTCGGCGTCGACCGCGGCGGCCGGCCGCGGCTCGGCCGGCGCTTCGGCGGGGGCCGCGCCGCCGGCCGGGGGGCCCGCGGGGGCGATGGCGAGCTCGGTGACGGGGCCCGGCCCCAGCGCCTGCCGCGCCGAGCCGACCACGCGCCCGCCCGAGCGCACCTCGAACGCGTGGTCGCCGCGGCGCAGGGCGATCTCGCGCGGGGCGCCCGGCTCGATGCGCCCCTTCGCCTCGCCGTCGACCCAGAGCTCGCCGCCGAGGCCGCCCGGCGCGATCACGCGCGCGCGGGCGATCTCGTCGCCGTACAGGAGGCGCTGCAGGAGGTAGTCGGAGAGGTCGACGAGCGCGGGCGACTTCGGGTCGACGAGCGACTCGTCGTAGGGCTGCTCGACGAGGGCGTCCTCTTGGCCCTCGCGCCAGAGGTGCACGCGCAAGACGAGCCGCTTCGGCGGCGAGGGCGACCGGTAGAGCAGGCCCCAGACGTAGGGCGGCTTCGGCATCAGCGCGCCCAGCCGAAGCTGGGTGCCGATCTGCTCCTGGCAGGGCCGGCTCGGCTCGCGAAACCCGCCCGCCGCGCTCACGAGCGGCGCCTTGGCGCAGCGCGAGGCGAGCGCCTCGAGCGAGCTCGTGCTGTTGCCGAGCGCGAAGTCTTTCGACTCGTTCACCCGGTGCCGCAGCGCCGCCGAGAGCGCCTTCGCCGGCTCGAGCGCGTCGTGGTCGGCCAGCTGCAAGACGTAAAGGCTCTCGTGCCCCTCGCCCGGCGGCGCCGCGAGGGCGGGGCGGGGCGAGAGGGCGGCGAGCGCCGAGGCGAGCGCGGCCGCGGCGGCGGGCACGAACGGGGCCCGGGGGCGTCGGCCGTTGGCGTGGGGCGGGCTCATGGGTCAATGACAACGCCGGAGCATCCGTTCGTCGTCGGGCGTGGCGCGGCCGCTGCGCTGCAAGGCCCGCAGCCGCTCGCAGAGCGCCGACGCCTCGCCGCCCGACGCCTCGCGCGGACGCGGCGCCTCTTTCGGGGCGGCCGGGCGCGCCGGCGCGCGCGACGGCTCGGGCGCGAGGGCCGGCTTCGGCGACGGCGGCGCGGGGCGCGGCGCGGCCTCGGGGCGCGGCGGCGCGGGGGCGAGGCGCGCGGCCGGGGGCTCGGCCCTCATCGCCGCCACGGCCCGCATCGGCGCGGGCTCGGGCGCGTCCGGCTTCGCTTCGGGCGCGGCCGGCTTCGCTTCGGGCGCGTCCGGCTTCGCTTCGGGCGCGGCGCCCGCGAGCGGCCTCTCGGCCGCGGGCGACTCGGCCGGGGCGGGGTCGGCCGCGGGCTCGCCGGCGGGCTCGTCGGCGGCCGCGACCATCGCCGCGCCCTGCTTCGACGCCGGCGTCGCCTCGCGGGCGCCCTCGGCCGCCGGACGCAGGCCCTGCCGCTCTGGTTTCTGCTCGGAGGCCCCGGCCTCGGCCATCGGCCCGCCCTCGGCCCGGCGCCCGCGCAAGAGCGAGGTCACCCCCAGCGCGAAGAGGCCGAGCAGCAAGGCCGTCGCGACCACGAGCATGGCGGTCAGGCGCGAGACGCGCTGCTCGGGCGCCGGCGGCGGCTCGGAGGGTCGGGGCGCCTCGTCGCTCGGCCGCGCCTCGTCCCACTTCGGCGGCTCGAGCCAGGGGCCCCGCGCCCCCGCGCCCTCGAGCCCCATCGCCTGCAGCGACCAGACCGCCTCGCTCTCGGGGGCCGGGGCGTTGAGGGCGGCCGCGCTCGGCAGCGCCAGCGAGGGCGTTCGCGCCCGCACGCGCGAGACCTCGACGGGCGTCCGGCTGCCCGGCGTGCTCTCGGGCCCGGGCACGCGCGCGGCGAAGACCAGGTAGGCCGCCGCGCTGCCGCTGCCCAGGCGCAGCCGGTCGCCCGGCGTGAGCAGCACGCGCCGCTCGACCACGCCGTTGACGCTCACCTGCGCCTCGTCGCCGTAGCAGATGAGCTCGTAGCGCCCGTCGGGCGTCGGGCTCACCTCGACGTTGAGGTCGACGAGCGCGCCGGGCTCGGGCACGAGCGAGCTGCCCTTGACCGGGCCGAGCCGCACCGGCCCCTCGTCGAGCCGGATCTCTTTGGCCGGCACCGGCCCCGACAGCACGATGAGCCGGTCGGGCTTCGACGAGCCGCCCTTCGCGATGCCCGGCACCGAGGGCGGCGAGTGCAGCGTCGCGAAGCGCAGCTTCTGGTGCCACTCGTCGTCGCCCTCGACGCCGATGCGCAGCAGCCACGGCCCCACCTGCACCCGGTCTTCGGGCCCGAGCGGCGTGCGCGCGTGCACGCGCTTGCCGTTGACGAAGGTCGGGTGGCCGTTCGAAAGCGGCATGACGCACCAGTGATCGCCGCCGTCGTCGTGCTCGAGCAGCGCGTGCTGCGGCGCCATCGCCTCGCCCAGCAGCGGCAGGCTGCAGCCCGCGTCGCGCCCGATGACGAGCCGGCGCCGCAGCAGCCGCTCGCAGAAGGGCGCCACCCCCGGCCCCTCGATGTAGAGCAGCCAGAGCGCCCGCTCTTGCGAGCGCTGCGCCTGCTCGAAGCGGTGCAGATCGTTCTGCAGCGCCACGAGCGCGCCGTTCTCGAGGCGCGACCTCGAGGACGGCGGCGCGGAAGGCCGCGGCGGCCGCGGGCGCAGCGCGCTCGGGGGCGGGGGCGGCGTCTTGCGCTCGTCGGCCACGTTAAGCCCCCCCCACGGCCACGGCCACGGCCCCCGGACCACAGCCCGGCCGGCGGCGCGTCCGCGCACGCAACCTCGCGCGACCGCCTCGGCGCAGAGCGCCGGCCGGTGTGCTGTCTCGCCCCTCCGAAAGAGGCGAAGAGGTAGCCGGAGCAGGGGGTTGCATGGCGACCGTACCCGAGCGCGTACATTATGCGTACCTAAGCTCTTTCGCCCCGCCAAGAGGCTTTCGTCGCCGCCGCTGCGTCACGAGGCCTTCGTCGCCGCCGCTGAGTAGAAAAATCTTCGGTGACGGTTTTCGCGCCCAGACTCTTAAGCCCAAGCCTCGCCCCGTGCCCCGGACGCCAAGCGGCCAAGCCGGGTGGGGTCTATCCGGACTGCGGTATGCCTCGATCGTTGCCGCCAACGGGCAAACCTGAGACCACAACTTTGCGTCAGCCATGACGCGGCGTGGCGAATCGAGGGCCCGACGACGACCCTCAACCGCCGCCGAGGCACTCGACGTCGAGCCGCCGGCCGCTCACGTCGAAGCCGACGTCGGCGCCGGTGCCGCACGAGTCCCGCTCGACGAGCTGTCCGCACGCGAGGCCGCTCGGGAAGAGGTTGCCCTCGCCGAGCCGCAGCGTCGTGTTGTTCAGGCCGAGTCGAGAGCCGCAGATGGCCGTGCCCAGGTTCGCCTGCGGCAACCCCTGCCGGAAGTCGTTGTCGGCGATCTCGACGTTGAGAAAGACGCTGGTGTCGGGCGTGTCTTCGGCGTTCAGCGAGACGCTGCGCTGGTTCTCCTCGAACGCGCACTGCCGCACCACCACCGCCCGGCCGCGCCGGATCTCGACCCCGACGGCGTTCTGGCGGAAGCGCGCCCGCTCGACCCGGACGGCGTCGCTGTTGCCGCCGGTCAAGACGAGGAGCGCGGGGCCCTGCCCCTGCTCGAAGACGAGCGACGCGGGGGTCGCGTCGCCCTGGATCGTCAGCCTCGCGCCGGCCCCGACGCGCACGCCGATCGCGTTGCCCCGCAGGAGCAGCGGCGTCGCCTGCGTGCCCGCGGCGGTCACGTCGGCGTCGCCGAGCTCGAGGCCGACCGTGGCGTTGGCGATGGTGAGGGGCCCCGCGAACGACGCGGCGCCCTGCGGCACCGCCACCGCCACCGCCGCCCCGCCCCCGTCGACGGACACGCCCCGCAGCGAGCCGCCCGGGCCGAGCGTCAGCAGGGGCTGGCCGGAGTCCGTCGGGATCGTCAGCGCGACGGGCTGCGACGGCTCGAGCGCGTGGCCCTCGAGCGCGAGGCCGGGAGCGAGGGCAAGCGCGGCCGAGCTCGACGCGGCCTCGACGTAGAGCAGCAGGCGCTCGGCCTGGGGCGAGAGCGCTTGGCGGGCCTGGTCGAGCGTGCGGAAGAAGCAGGCGCCGGCCAGCGAGGCCTCGGCCGGCGGCGCGCGCCCTTCGGCCAGGACGACGAGCGTCGCCGCGTCGCACGCGCCCGCCGGCTCGCTGCAGGCGCCTTGCACGCAGAGCGAGCCCGGGCCGAGCGCGCCCGCGCACTCGGCGTCGCCCCCGCAGGGCTGGGCCGCGCCGCCCGCGCCCGCGCCGCCCCCGCCCGTGCCGCCCGCGCCGCCCGCGCCGCCCGCGCCGCCCGTCGCCGCGTCGCCCCCGCCGGCGCCCGCCTGGCCGCCCGGGCCCGCGCCGCCCGCGCCGCCCGCCCCGACGCAGCGCGGATCGTTCGGCGCCTCGCGGCACGCCTGCGCCACGTCGACCTCGTAGCCGCTCGAGCACGCGACGAAGGCGGCGGCGAGCGCCGCCGAGCCCGCGCCGAGCAGAGTGCACGCTCGCATCGCTCAGAACCCCCCCTCGAGGACGGCCGCGCCGCCCCCGGCGACCGGGTAAAGGGCCCCGGTGACGCCCGTCGCTCGGGCCGCCGTCGCGGGCGCCTTCGGTCGCGAGACGAGCAGCCAGAGCCCGGCGCCGAGCCCCGCCGCGCCCACCCCCAACGACACGGCCGCGAGCGTCGCGTAGCGCTCGGAGCGGTCGATCATCGACTGCTGCTCGGGGAAGCACCACTGGCCCGACACGCACCGGCGCTCGAGATCTCTCTCGGCGTCGCGCCGAAGCAAAGAGAAGGCGATCGCGCCGCCGAGCCCCGCCGCCCCGACGCCGCCGAGCACCCAGGGCAGCGCCGAGGGCCCGCCCGGGGCCGCGTCCGCCCCCGGCTCGGCCGCCCGGGGCGCGGGCCCCGCCGCCCGGGACGAAGCCCCCGCCGGCTCGAGGCGCACCACCGTCATCGCGCCCGCCTTGAGCCGCGCCCGCGTCGACGCCGCGCGCGCGCCCCCGCGGAAGAGCTCGAAGGTGTGCTCGCCCGGATCGAGCGTGAATTCGTCTCCCGGGCGGAAGGCGCCCCGCTCGCGGCCGTCGACGCGCAGCTCGCCCCCGGCCCCCGCGGGCCCCTCGAGGCGCACGTCGGACGCCCGCTCGGGCTCGAGCAGGTGCCGGAAGAGCCGGTCGGCGAGCGCCTCGGCCGGGGCGCGCTCGTCGACCGGCAGGGTCAGGTGCCGGTCGGGCTCGCCCCGCCGGAAGCGGTGCAGCGTCGCGTAAAGCTGCCCGCGGGCGTCGCGGTGCACGTACCCCCAGAGGAACTCGGACGCCGGCGCGGCCGGCGTGCCGAGCTGCGCCGCGAGCTTGTTCAGGCACTCGGCGTCGACGCTCTGGCCCGTGCGCTCGTCGAGCCCCGTCGACCCGGCGGCGTACGCGCTCTGGCGGAGGGTGCTGCCGCAACGCGCCCGCTCGAGCAAGACGAGCAGCGCCTGGTTGCTGTTGACCAGGCGCAGCTCGCCCGACGAAATCGCCCGCTGCTCGAGCGCCTTGGTCAGGCGGATCGCCGCGTAGTCGTCTTGCCGCAGCGAGGCGAGGTGCAGCACGTGCAGCTCGCGGGGGCCCGGCTCGGGCGCGGCGTCGGCCCGGGCGGGCGAGAGCGCGGCCAGCAGCAGCAGGGCCCGCCAGGAAGACGTGATGGGTCGGCGCATCGGTCGCTCTCGCTAAAAGAAAAGGCAGGGCCGGCGGCGGGCGCGTACCGTCAGTCGCACTTGCCCTTTTGCCGGCAGAGGAACTCGCGCATGCGCGCCTCGCTCTCCGGGTCGGCGGCCTCGCGGCCGGGGCCGCGGGGCCCGCGCTTGCCCGACGGGGCGGGGCGCGGGCGCGGCGCGGCCGGGGGCGCGGCCTCGCCGGAAGGCGCGGCGCCGTTCGCCGGCGTGGCGCCGCTCGGGGCCACGGGCGCCGGGGCCGGAGGGGCCGCGCTCGCGCTCTCGGGCGGCCGGGGCGGCGCCTCGACCGCGCTCGGCGCGCTCGGGGGCGCGTGCGGTTCGAGGGCCGAGGCCCGCGTGCGCGCCTCGGGCGGCGGGCCGACGTTTTCGCCCCGCGGGGGGCCGCCCTGCAGGCGGGTCAACGCCGCGGCGAGCAGCCCGAGCGCCCCGAGCGCCACGGCCACCGCGATGACCAGCGCGCGGCGCTTGGGCGCGGGCGCCGCCGCGGGGCGCGCCGGCAGCGAGCGCGTCGGCTCGGGGGTCGGATCGTCTTCGCGCGGCGAGGCCGCGGGCGGCGAAGCGCCGGGCGGCGAAGCGCCGGGCGGCGAGGCGGCCCGGCCGCGCTTGGACGCCCAGGGCGCCGCCCCGGGTTTGTCAGCCTGCTTGACGAAAAGGCCCGGCGGCGGCGCGGCGCCCGTCGGCCCGCCCCGCGGCGGCGCGGCGCCCGCCTTGGCCTCGCCGGCGCCCGCCTCGGCCTTGTCGGCACCCCCGCCCGGGGCCTCGGCGCCCGGGGCCGCCCCGGGGCGCGCCCCGGCCCGCGGGGCGCCGGCGCGCCCCCGCTCGGCCTGCCGGGCGGCGTCGTCGGCGGCGCGCGCGGCGCTGGCGAACGCCTCGACGTCGATGCGCTTGGTCTCGGTCGGCGTCGCCTCGGACGAAGGCTCGGCGTCGGGCACCCCGCCGAGCCCCGCCTCGCCCTTCGCGGGCGGGCCCGTGCGGCGCTTCGGCGCGGGGTCGCCCGCGCGGAACTCGAGCGTGATGCACTCGCCGCCCTGCCCGAGGCGCAAGCGATCGCCGGGCGAGAGGCGCAGCTTGCGCACGGGCGCCTCGTTGACCACGACCGGCGGGCCCGCTTCGCTGCGCACGACCAGCTCGTAGGAGCCGGGCTCGGGCAGCGGGCGCACCTCGAGATCGAGCTCGGCCAGCGCCCCGCCCCGGGGCACGAGCGAGCTGCCCTTGACCGGGCCGAGCCGCACCGGCCCCTCGTCGAGCCGGATCTCTTTGCGCGGCGCCGGCCCCGAGATCACGACGAGCCGGTCGGGCTTCGGGGTGGGCGGCCGCCCCCCGACCCCCGGCAGCGCCGGCGTCTGCATGCGCAGCGTCGCGAAGCGCAAGAGCTCGCGCCGGTCTTCGTTCGAGTCGGCGCGCAGGCGCAGGCGCCAGTCGCCCACGTGAATGGTGTCGGCCGGCCCGAGCAGCGTCGGCTCGCGCACGCGGCGGCCGTTGACGTAGGTGCCGTTGTGGCTGCCCGCGTCGCTGATGAGCCAGCAGTCGCGCTCTTCGTCGTGCTCGAGCAGCGCGTGCTGGCGCGAGATGCCCGCCCCGCGCAGCGGCAGGTTCGCCGTCGCGTCGCGCCCGATGACGAAGCGCTTGCCCAAGAGCCCCTGCCGGAAGGGCGGCGACTCGGGCGCCTCGACCTCGAGGTACCAGAACGTCGCCTCGATCGTCTTGCGCGCCTGCTCGAGGCGCTGAAACTGGTCTTCGAGCGTCGGGCCCGGCTCGTCGTCGTCCGGGTCGGGCGTGGGCGGCGCACGCAGGCCCCCCATCGGGTCGAAGCGCTTGCGCTTAGAGGCCAAGGCTCGACCTCGGGCGCCGCGCGAGCGCGGGGGCGGGTGACATGTCGGGTTCGGGGCCTGGCGACGGCGACATGTCGTTATACCACGGCCGCCCCGCTGCGCGCCGAAAACCCGCCCCGGCGGGCCGGCGGGGGCCCGGGCGCCGCGTGCCGCCGGGCCCCGCGGATGTCGGTGCCATCGTCGCGTGCGCGCCCTCCCGCCACATGAACGTTTGCCTAGCCGAGGCCGACCCTTCTGCCAAGGGGCGCCCGCCGCATCCGGCGCGATCGTCGGGCGGGCGGCGGGCCCGCGGCCCCCTCGGACGCCCGCCCGGCGGCGCCCGGCCCTCGATTCGGTTTCAAGACAAAGCCCGGCCGCGCGCCGCCGCCCCGCGGGCCTGGACGCGCCCGCGTCCAGGGGGTCGCACTTCCGTTCGACCATCCGAGGACGGCGCGTCACGTCGGGCGCGTGAAGCCCGGACGACGCGCGACCCAAAAACCCCGGGCGCCGCCGCGATCCGCGGCCCGGCGCCGGCCCGGCGGCGGGCGGCGCGCGCCCGTGGCACGTCGGTTGCTCAACGCTCTTTGCAACCACGCTACGGTACCCAACGAGTCCGGAGAAGCCATGAAACGAACGTCCACGGTAGTCAGCGCGCTTGTGATCGCCCTCTCGGCCACCGCCCTCGGCTGTAGCAAAGAGGACGAGAAGAACCCGCCGACGCGCGAGGAGGCCGACGAGGTCTCGACGACCACGGCGAGCCTCGTCTCGGCCAACGACGGCCAGACCGGCGAGGTGCGCGCCATGGCCGACGCCGTCGCGCTCGTCAAGGGCGAGACCCCGAGCGGCATGAGCCTGTCGGCCGAGGGCTCGTTCGAGTTCAACCGCGGCGGGCTCCGGTATTCGTACAACGTGAGCTGCTTCGACGCCGCGAACGCGCCGATCGCGTGCGGCCCCGACGCCGACGGCGGCACGCTCACCGTCGCCTGGGACGGCAGCTACGACGGCATCTGGATCGACGGCAGCGCCCAGCGCTCGGGCGAGTGGACGCTGCGCGGCGTGCAGGGCAACAACCCCGTGCTCTCGGGCCAGGGCTCGTTCGACCTCGCGATCGACTACAGCTCGCTCGACGGCCGCCGCCAGTCGTCCTACGATCTCGCCTTCGACGCGACGTACTCCGACGTCCGCTTCGACCGCGCGCTCGGCCGGCCCGTCGGCGGCTCCATCCGTTACGAGGTCGAGGCGACGCGCACCGCGAGCGGCCCCAACCGCGACGCGAACGCCCAGTTCGACGCGACCGCCGTCGTCACCTTCACCCCCGACGGCGCCTCGCTCAGCATCGACAAAGATTACACCTACGACCTCGATCTGAAGACCGGCCAGGCCACGCCGCGCGCCGCGTCCCCCGCGCCCTGACCCGCCGCTGCGGCGCCGCGCGCCCCCCGCGCGCTGACCCGCCGCTGCGGCGCCCGCCGACACCGCGCGCTGACCCGCCACCGCGGCGCGCCGCCGACACCGCGCGCTGACCCGCCACCGCGGCGCGCCGCATCCCCCGCGCCCTGACCCGCCGCTGCGGCGCCGCGCGCCCCCCGCGCGCTGACCCGCCGCCGCGGCGCCCGCCGACACCACGCTCGTCGCGACCCCGGTGCTTTCCCGGGCCCGCGGCGTCGCCCGAGCCCGGCGCGCCCTCTTCGGCGTCGGAACACGAGGCGACCGCCGCCAGCGATGCGACCACGGGCACCCACCCCGGTCGGGCTGCCTGATGGATTCGGCCGACCCGACGCCGCGGGGGCCTTCGAGGGCGTCGAAGGCGAAGGTCAGGGGTCGGTGCTCGAACGGGGGTGGGGCGGGGAGCGGCGAGCGAGCGGAGGTCCGCGGGGAGGCGGGGCGGAGGGGGTCGCTGGCCCCGAAAGGTTACGGAGTAACCCCCCGAGGCCGCTCGGCCGGCCCAACCGTTAAAAAGTAACCCTTCGGACGGCTTCTGGCACACAAAAGGGTTACTCAGTAACCCGCCGGGAGGGGTTTTGGCACAAAGAGGGTTACTTTTTAACGTCGCGGAGGGCCTCGGTGGCACAAGGGGGTTACTCAGTAACCCTTCGCAGGGGTCGTGGCACAAAATGTGTTACTGAGTAACCCCCCCCGGCTTCGGTGGCACACCGGGTGGCTCATCGAGGGGGGCCGCCACCGACCGCGGGCCAAAACAAGGGGCCCCGACGCCGCAGGCGTGTTCCGCGCGGCTTCGGGGCCCCGAACTGCCGGCGCCCGCCCTTCTCGCGGCACCGGGCTCGTCCAGACGCTTCGCTTCCGACTGTGGCCGCGCCGCCATGCTCGTCGTCGCCGTGCTCGTCGTCGTCGGGCTCGTCGCCGGGCTCTTCTACCGGCGGCGGGTGATCTTGCACGCGGCCCCGGACTCAAAGAGGGTGTTTCGAAACGTGCCCGGCGGGCGGCCCCCGAGTGAACTCGGGGGCAGCGGACGCCCGCTCGTGCCGCGCGGAAGCGGGCCGGTTCGGAGAGCCAAGCCCGCCCCCTCGCCGGGGGCCGGGCTCCCAAGGGCTCCGGCCGCCGGGCGAGCGCGCGAAGCGGCTCGCTCCGCGGGAGCCCCGCCTCCAGGCGGGGCTTTGCGCGCCGTTTCCGCGAGCGTTCGCTGCCCCCGGCTTCAGCCGGGGGCGGCCTGCCGGCGGGGCGCCCCTCCGTGCTACCCTCGCGGGCCATGTCGTCGCTCGACGCGTGCGTGCGGTGCGGGGCGCCGCCCGAGGGGCCCTCGCCCGAGCGCTGCCGGTACTGCGGGGCGTACTGGCTGGCGCTCTCGCCGCTCGAGCGCTCGACGCGGCCCGAGACGCGCGGCCGCTTTCGCAGCCTGCGGGGCCTCTACCTGGCGAGCTTCGTGGGGGGCTCGCTCTTCGCGGCGGTCATCTACCTCGCGCTCTTCAACCACCTGTCCGAGACGACGCTGGTGCGGCTCTCGGTGCTCTGGGCGCTGCCGGTGGTGTTCGGGCTCGGGGGGCTCTACACCGAGAAGTCGGTCGCGCTGGTGGTGGCGGGGCGGGCGCAGACCTTTCACGAGGGGTTGCGCCTGGCGACGGGCGAGCTGTCGCCGCTCTTGCGGCTCGGCGTCTACGTCGTCTTCGCGCCGCCGCTGCTCGCCTTGCGCCTCGACCGCATCGCCTCGCCGCTGCGCGCGAGCGCGCTGACGGCGCTGCTCTGGTCGGGGCTGCTCTGGGCGTTCTTCGAGTTCGTCTTCCCGTCGCTGTGATGCGGGGGGCAGAGGTCGCCGCCTGGGCCGACGGGGGCGTTGCGCAACGGTCGGTCGAGCCCGCCCCGGATCGCCCGGGCTTCAGCCCGGGCGGTCGCTTCGGCCCGGGCGGGGCTACTTCGTGCCGCGCACGACGTAGAGGCCGCGCACGCGGGTGACCTCGGCGCGGGCGAGGCCGAGCTCGCGCACCCACCGCTCGAGGGTGCGGCGGCGCTGGGGCTGCTCGTAGGCGGGCGAGAGCCAGTCGAAGGTGTCGAGCACGGCCCACTCGCGCCAGAGCCGCTCGCTCGGCAGGGGGACGTTGGCGCGCCAGTTGGCGACGGGCACGAGGCGGGCGAGGGCCTCGCCGGCGACGGGCACGCGGTGCAGGGCGGTCGAGAGCGGGAGCAGGAAGGGCACGGCGCGCTCGACGCCGCGGTAGAGCACGGGGGCGGGCAGGCGCTTGGTGAGCGGGCGCAGGAGGTGCCGCGGGTGCAGGTACGAGAGGGGGGCGGCGTAGACGTCGATGCAGAACCGGCCGCCCGGCTTGAGCACGCGGAACATGCCCTTGAAGGCGCGCTCGACGTCGGGGGTGTGCTGCACCACGCCGAGGCAGACGAGGTAGTCGAAGGTGTCGTCGGCGAAGGGCAGCTCGTAGAGGCTGGCCTGCAAGAGGTGCACGTTCGGGCGCGCGCCGTTGTTCTTGCGGTTGGCGTCGACGGCGGCCGAGTAGTCGAGCGAGTAGAGGTCGGCGCCGGCCTCGGCGAGCACCTCGGTGAAGCGGCCGGCGCCGCTGCCGCACTCGAGCACGCGCCGGCCGGCGAGCTCATCGGGCGACCAGCCGCTCTCGGAGAAGAGCCGGTCGCGCGAGACGGGCACGCCGGTGTACGAGTCGAGCTGGGTGCGGGCGTGGGCGTTCCACTGCAGGCCGAACGAGCGCGCGTAGTTGTCGCGCGGCACGAAGCGGGGCACCCCGGCGTCGACGGGGACGTCTCGGGCGCAGGCCCGGCAGCGCAGGCCTTCGCCCCCTTCGCCCCTGTCGTATTCGTTAAACTCGCCCCCGCAGGCCGGGCAGCGGAGCAGCGAAAACCAGGGTCGTTCGCTCACGGGCGCGGCAGCCAAGCCGAGCGGTGGGCCCGCGTCAAGCCGGGCCCGGGGCGGGGCGCCGGTGCGGATTAGCCGGTGGCTGGGCGGGAGAGTCTGGTAAATTGGGCGCGTGAGCAGTTTGCCCCCAAATCGCCGCGGCCTGCAGCGCATCGTCGGGCGCTACGCCATTTTCGACGAGATCGCTTCGGGGGGCATGGCCACGGTGCACTTCGGGCGGCTGCTCGGGCCGGTGGGCTTCACGCGCACGGTGGCGATCAAGCGGCTGCACCCGCAGTTCGCGAAGGACCCCGAGTTCGTCTCGATGTTCCTCGACGAGGCGCGGCTGGCGGCGCGCATCCGGCACATGAACGTGGTGCCGACGCTCGACGTCGTGGCGACCGACGGCGAGCTCTTTCTGGTGATGGACTACGTGCAGGGCGAGTCGCTCTCGCGGCTGTGGCGGGCGGTGGGCGCCGACGGCCAGGGCGGGCTGATGCCGGTGCCGGTGGCGATCAGCATCTTGAGCGGGGTCCTGCAGGGGCTGCACGCGGCGCACGAGGCGAAGAACGAGCGGGGCGAGCCGCTCGGCCTGGTGCACCGCGACGTCAGCCCGCACAACGTGCTCGTCAGCACCGACGGCATCGCGCGGGTGCTCGACTTCGGCATCGCCAAGGCGGTCGGCCGGGTGCAGACGACGCGCGACGGGCAGATCAAGGGCAAGATCGCCTACATGGCGCCCGAGTACCTGAACGCGCAGCCGGTCGACCGGCGGTCCGACGTGTACGCGGTCGGGGTCATCTTGTGGCAGTGCCTGACCGGGCGCCGGCTCTTCGACGGCGACAGCGAGGGCCTCTTGCTCGCGCGGGTGCTCGAGAGCCGCCCGCCGCTGCCGAGCCAGGTCGTCGGCTCGGTCACGCGCGAGCTCGACGAGGTCGTGATGCGCGCGCTCGCGCGTAACCCCGCCGAGCGCTTCCAGACCGCGCGGGCGATGGCGATCGCGCTCGAGCAGTGCGTGCGGCCCTCGACGCCGAGCGAGGTCGGCGAGTGGGTCGAGTCGCTCGCGGGCGCCTCGCTGCACCGCCGGGCCGAGCGCATGGCCGAGATCGAGAGCCTGACGGCCACGCAGGTCGTGCCCGACAACAGCCGCACCCACGTCTACGATCCGTCGCAGCTCGACCCGATGGGCGTGCCGGCCATGCTGCTCGGGGCGCCGGGCTTCGGCGACGCGGCCGCCGCGCCCGAGTCGCTCGCCGCGGGGCACCTGCCGCCGCTGTCGTCGGGGCCGCCGCGCTCGGTCCTGCCGTCGGGCACCCCCGTGACGCCGACGCGCGAGCACCCGCTCGTGGCGCCCTCGCCGGTCGAGTCGACGCTGTCGAACACCGCCTCGCAGCTCAGCCTGCTCTCGGCCGTCTCGCACAACGAGGTGTTCCCCGGCTACCACGAGGCCCGCCAGCGCCGGCGCCGCATCGCCTTCGGCGTGCTCGCGATCGTGACCTTCGCCTGCGCCGGCGTGCTGACCGCGGGCCTCATGGGCCCGAAGCCGCCGGTCGAGCGGGCCGACGGGGCGATCAACCGGGCGTCGCCGCCCGCCGAGGTCGCCTCCGCCGACGTCGCCCCGCCCGAGCCCGCCCCGCCGCCGGCGGTCACGTCCTCGCCGGCCGCCGCCGCCGCGGCGACGAGCGTCGCGAAGGCGAGCCCCAAGCCGCCCTCGAACCCGACGCCCGTCGTGCTGCGCCCGCCGCCGCCGCCGGTCACGACGGGCCGCGCGCGCCCCTCGGGCGGCTCGCCGCCGGGCGGGTCCGACTGTACGCCGCCGTACACGATCGACGCGCAGGGCATTCGGCACCCGAAGCCGCACTGCTTGTGAGCGGGCGGCGACCCCGCACTGAAGTACGGGGCACGGGGTAGCCCGCGCGAACGGAGAGCAAAGCCCGGCCCTCGTTGGGGCCGGGCTCACGCGCCGCGAGCCGCTGGCGCGGGCTCGCCCGGAAGCCGATGCCCGCGGGAGCCCGGCCCCAGCGAGGGCCGGGCTTGGCTCTTCGGACCGGCCCGAGGTCGCGCGGCACGACGGGGGTACGCCGTGCCCCGGACTTCCAGTCCGGGGCCGCCGCGCGCAACGTCACCCGCCGCCCGGATCAGGGCGCGGCTGTCGGCGGCTCGGCGCGCGAGCACGCGGTCGTGAAGACGCGCACGCCGCCGCCGCCGGGGCGGACGACGAGCAGCCGGTCGGCCTGGGCGGCGACCGGCTCGCCGAAGCCGAGCACCGGCTCGCGCAGGGCGGCGCCCGAGGGCTGGCCGCTCGGGTCGAGGGGCAGCAGGCGCGTCTCGGCGGCGGCGTCGGCGACGGCGAGCCAGCCGGGCAAGAGCGAGGGGGCGCCGCTCGGGCCGGCGAGGTCGGGCAGGGGCGAGGCCTCGCTCGGGCCGTCGGGGCGCAAAAGGACGCGGAAGAGGGTGCCGCCGGCGCCGCCGCTCGGCACGTCGTCGTCGCGGTAGACGACGACGGCGCGGCCGCCTTCGACGGCGAGCAGGTCGAAGGTGAGCACGTGGCCGTCGGGCGGCGAGATGCGCTTCGGGCCGCCGATGGGCTCGCCCTGGGCGTCGAGCGAGAGGGCCTCGAGCCAGCGGTATTCGGCGTCTTCGCCGGGGGCACGGGCGGCCTCGTCGACGCGCTCGGGGCGGCTGGCGACCCAGACGAGCCAGAAGCCGCCCTGGCGGGCGACGACGCGGGGCATCTCGGCGTTGGTCTCGCGCGCGGTGACGGTGCGGGCGGGCGAGGGCGCGGCGAGGGTGGCCGGCTCGAAGGTGGCGAGGCGGATGACGCCGTGAACGGTGGGGGCGCGCTCGTCATCATCCCACGTGGCGACGCCGCGGGCCTCGCCGAGGGCGAGGTCAAACCCGAAGGACTCGTCGCGCCCCTGCTCGAACGAGGGGCCCCAGGCGACGTCGTCGGCGAGCAGGCCGAGGCGCAGCCGGCGGGTCGAGGCGCCGGCCTCGAGCAGGCCGAAGGCGAGGGTGTCGCCGCGGGCGGCGGGGCGCGGCGGGGGGGTGTCGCCGTGGGCGAGGCCGAGGGCGTAGGAGCGGCCGGGGGCGCCGTCGCGGCCGAAGGTGAGCACGGCGGCGGCCGAGCCGCGGCCCTCGGGCTTGAGCATGCCGACGGCGAAGCCGCGGCCGTACGCGGCGCCGCTGCCGACCTCGGCGGCGAAGGGCAAGGGGTCGTCGGGCTCGGCGCGCCCGTCGCCGAAGGCGACGACGGCGCCGTCGGGGGGCGGGGCGCAGCGGGAGAAGCGGTCGGCGAGGGGCGCCGAGGCCGAGGCGGCAGGGGCCGAGGGGCCGGGCGGCTTTCGGCGGCAGCCCGCGGCGAGGGCGAGGGCGGCCGCGGCCGAGAGCGCGAGGGCGGCCCGCGTCGTCGACATGCTTGCCGCTCTAGCACGATCTTGGACTACGCTCGACGGCCCATGAAGCCCGCCCCCTCGTTGCCGACTGAGCTCTCCCTCGTCCCCCGCGCCGACGTCGCGGCCGCGCTGCCGTCCGACCGCTTCGACGCGCTCGTCGTGGTGGGCCCCGCGCCGCTCAGCGCGGCCGAGGCGCCGGCGGCGCTGCGCGCGGCGGCGGCGCAGGCCGAGCGGGTCGACCGCCCGCTCGGGGCGGGGCGCGCGGTCGGCTGCGTGCCGGCCGCGGGGGTGCCGGGCGAGCGGCTGGTGCTCTCGACCACGGGCCCGCTAACCTCGTGGGAGCTCGACGCGCGCGCCTTCGGCATGGCGGCGGCGGCGGGGGTCGCGCGCGCGCTCGAGGCGGGGGCGCGGCGGCCGCTCGTGTGGCTCTCGCACGCGCCGGGCGAGCCGCGCTTCGCCCACGCCCGCGAGGTGGCCGCGCTCGGCGCGCTCGGCGCGCTCTGGCGCCCGCTCGAGCTGCGCCTGCGCGAGGGCTTCCAGGCGCCGGCCGACGCGCTCGGCTGGGTCGACGACGACGCGGCCGCCTGGTCGAGCGCGGTCGACCTCGAGGGGGCGCGCACGGCGGCGCGCGACGTGACCGGCACCGAGCCCGAGACGATGGGCCCCGCGGCGATGGGCGAGTACTGCGCCGAGCTCTTCCGCGGCGGCCCGGTCGCGGTCTCGGTCGAGGCCGACCAGGGGCGCATCGCCGCGGGCTACCCGCTGCTCGCCGCCGTCGGGCGCGCGAGCCAGCCCGTCGAGGCGCACCGGCCGCGCCTCATTCGCCTCGTCTACGAGGGCGAGGGCGAGGCCGAGCGCACCTTCTTCTTCGCGGGCAAGGGCCTCGTCTACGACACCGGCGGCGCCGACCTGAAGACCGACGGCCACATGGCCGGCATGAGCCGCGACAAGGGCGGCGCCGGGGCGGTCGTCGGCCTCTTCGCCGCGCTCGCGGCGCGCAGGCCCCGGGGCGTGCGGGCCGTGGGGCTCATCGGCGCGGTGCGCAACAGCGTCGGGCCCCACGGCTACGTCACCGACGAGATCGTCACGGCCCGCTCGGGCACGCGCGTGCGCATCGGCAACACCGACGCCGAGGGGCGCCTCGTGCTCGCCGACCTGCTCGCCGCCCTGCGCGAAGAGGCCGCGGGCCGCCCCGCCCCGCACCTCTTCTCGATCGCGACGCTCACCGGCCACGCCGCCCTCGCCTACGGCCCCTACACCGCGCTGCTCGAGAACGGGGCCGCGCGCGCGCGGGGCGTCGGCGAGGCGCTCGACCGCGCCGGCGAGGCCTACGGCGACCCCTTCGAGCGCTCGCGCCTGCGCCCCGAAGACTACGCCTTCATCGCCGGCCGCGCGCCGACCGAAGACGTGATCTCCTGCAACACCTTGCCCTCGGCCCGCACCCCGCGCGGCCACCAGTTCCCCGCCGCGTTCCTCGACGTGGTGTCGGGCCTGCGCGCCCACAACGCCAAGGGTGGCGCCCCCATCGCCTTCGCGCACCTCGACATCGCCGGCTCGGTCGTCGCGGGCGGCACCTGGCAGACCGGCACGCCCACCGGCGCGCCCGTCGTCGCGCTCATGCACGGCCTCTCGCTCGCCTGACGCGCGCCCCACGGCCCGATGCCGGCCGCCCCGCCGCCCGCCTACGACGAGCGCCTCGAGGCCCTCGCGCGCCTCGCGGTCGAGGGGCTCTCGGCCGCCCCCTGCGCCGTCGTGGCCGCCTGGGCCGAAGGGCGCGCCGCCGTCGGCGCCTTCGGCCGCATCGGCGAGCGGCCCGCCCCGCCCGACGCCGTCTTCGACCTCGCCTCGCTCACCAAGCCCGTCGTCGCGCTCGCCGCCGCGAGGCTCGTCCGCGCCGGGCGCCTCGCCTGGACGGCGCCGCTCGGCGCGCTCCTGCCCGAGGCGTCCGCCTCGCCCCTCGCGCGGACGCCCCTCGAGCTACTCTTCGCCCACCGCGCCGGGCTCGAGGCGCACCTGCCGCTCTACGCGTCCGCCCCCGCGGGCGACGCGCGCGAGCGCGCCGGCGCCATGCTCGCCGGCGCCCTCGCGTCGCTGCGGCCCGAGTGCCGCGGCGCCGACGCGCCGCCCGAAGGCCACCCGCCCGTCTACAGCGACATGGGGTACCTGCTCGCGGGCGAGGCCGTCGCGCGCGCCGCCGGCCGGCCCCTCGCCGCGCTCGTCGACGACGAGATCAACGCCCCGCTCGGCACCCGCTTCGAGAGCGCCCGCGCGCTGCTCGCGCGCGAAGCCCCGCCGCCGCTCGCCCCGACCGAGGTGGTGCCCGAGCGCGGCGGCCCCCTCGTCGGCGTCGTGCACGACGAGAACGCCTGGGCCTTCGGCGGCCTCGAGGTCTCGGGGCACGCGGGCCTCTTCGGCGCCGCCCGCGACGTGCTCGCCCTCGGCGCCGCGCTGCTCGAGGCGCTCGCCGGCCGGCGCCCCGACTGGCTGACGCCGGGCGAGCTCGACGTGCTCGTGCGGCGGCGCCCGGGCGGCAGCCTGCGCGCCGGCTTCGACGGCAAGAGCGGCCCGCAGCCCTCGGCGGGCGCCCGCTTCGGCCCCAACACCTTCGGGCACCTCGGCTTCACCGGCACCAGCCTCTGGGTCGACCCCGATGCGGGCGTCGTTGGGGTCTTGTTGACCAACCGTGTGCACCCGACGCGGGGCGCGCCCGAGGGCATTCGCGCGGCGCGGCCGCTCGTCTATGACGGCATCGCGGCTTGGGCCGGACAGGCGGGCTAGCGCGGCGGGCGATCCCGCGGCGAACGCCCGCCGGGCACCCCAAACTCGCCCTCCTGCAAGGAGGGCTCAGACAGTGGGGCCCCCGCCCTCTGGGCGTTCGCCGCGGGATCGCCCGCCGCGCTAGCCCGCGCGACTCGGTGCGCTACTCGATGAGGTAGACGAGGCCCGCCTGATTGGGGACCTGCGCGCGAAAGCCTGTCGAGGCGAGGCCTTCGCGCGTGACGGGCGTCGTGGCCGGCGCGGTGACGGGCCCTTGCTTGTCGAAGACCAGCTTGATTGTCTTTGGGGCCCCGGTTGCGACGCCCGCGGCGTCGAGCAGATCGGCCGGCAGCTTGATGGCGCCGTCGAAAGCCCCGCCGGGCTCGAAGTTGACGACGACGACGAGCAGCTTGCCCGGCTGGCTCGCGTCGTAGCGCGCGAAGGGCAGCACGTTGGCCAGCCCGGGGTTGTCGCTCATGAGCTCGCGAAAGCCCCCGCCGCGAACGAGGGGCCCTTGCGCGAAGGTGAGCAGCGCCCCGTAGTACTCGCGCAGGGCGCGCTGCTCGGCCGAGAGCCCCGCCCCGTCGTAGGCGTGGCCGTTCGCCCACTTCTGCAAGGCTGGGAGGCTCCAGTAGTCGAAGATGCTGGTGTGGGCGTCTTCGCCGCCGAAGCCCTCGTCGCCCGTGCCGTCTTCGCCGACCTCTTGGCCGTTGTAGAGGAGCACGGGCCCGTCGGTGGCGAGGTACACGAGAGGCCCGAGCTGCCGGACGGCGTCGGCCGAGTAGAAGGCGGGCCCGTCGCAGCCCTCTCCGAGCGGCTTCTGGCAGTCGCAGAGGTTGCCGGCCGGCAGGCGGCACTCGTCGTGGTTCTCGAGGTAGCTCGCGTAGCGGGGCCGGTCTTCGGCGCTCAGGCCGGAGAGCACGGCCCGCAGATCGGCGGGCGAGGCCTTGCCCCGGTACATGCCGCGGACGGTGTCGTAGAGCCGATCGTTGTAGACGGCGTCGAAGCCGTCGGCGAGCAGCCCCCCGAGGTTGTCGTAGGCCTCGGCGAGAAAGTACGCCCCGGGGTCGCGCCGCTTCGCCTCGCCGATGAGGTAGCGCCAGGCCTCGTCGGGCACGTAGTGCGCAAAATCGCAGCGGAAGCCGTCGACGCCGCGCTCTTGCCAGTACTTGATGACGGCGTCGATCTTCTGCCAGGTCGGCAGCGGGCCCGGGGGCGGCGGGGCGGGCGCCTTGAAGTCGACGCCGTAGTTCAGCTTGACCGTCTCGTACCAGTCGTCCTCGCCCGGGTCGACGCGATCGACGTTGTTGCCGCTCGCCTTCGGGGGCCGCCCGGGCGAGCCGTCTTCGGGGGCGAAGGCCCCGTCGAACGCGACGCCCGGGGGCTGCCACCGGGCCGGCCGGCTCAGCGCGAGGGGCTGGCCGCCCGGCAGGTAGAAGAACTCGTTCGTGGGCGAGAAGAAGCGCGTGCGGTCGTCGGCCGCGCCGAAGTCGGCCTCGGGCCGGACCACGCTGCCGTAGCCGCGGGCCACGTGGTTGGGCACGAGATCGATGAGCACCTTGAGCCCGGCGGCGTGCGTGCGCGCGGCGAGCCGCTCGAACTCGGCGACGCGCGCCGCCTTGTCGACGGCGTAGTCGGGGCTCACGTCGTAGGCGTCGCGCACCGCGTAGAACGAGCCGGCGCGCCCCTTGACGACGTCGGGGTCGTCGGCCAGAAGCCTGGGGTCGAGCGCCGAGTAGTCGGTCAGCGTCGCCTGGCGCAAGACGCCCGTGTACCAGACGTGCGTCACCCCGAGCGCCTTGAGCGAGCCGAGCGCGTTCGCGTTGACGTCGTCGAACGTGCCGACGCCGTTCTGCTCGATCGTGCCGTCCTTGACCCGGCCCGTCGACAGGTTGCCGAAGTGCCGCACGACGAGCTGGTACACGATCGGCTTGACTGCCGTCGCCGGCGCGCCGCCCCCCGCCCCGGCCGAGCCCGCGACGCCCCCCACGCCCGCCCCGCCGCCGCCCGAAGCGCCCCCGCCCTGCCCGGCGCCCGAGCCGCCGCGGCCCCCGCTGCCGGCCCGCCCCGCCGCCCTGAACGAGGGGCCCACCTCGTCGCCGCACGCCACGAACGACAGGCCCGCCGCGCCGAGCGCGAGCGCTAGAGAGAGCAGCCGCGGCTTCAGAAAGGCGCTCAGCGGTAGGGGCCTTCGCGACGCACCGCGGCGAACTCGAGCACATCAGCGAACGAGCCGTCGCCCAGGCGCCGCGCCCACTCGGCCGCCGTCGCCACCTCGCCGGGCGAGCTCGCCACGCGCGCCCAGTTCGCCCCGGGCTCGGCCCCCACGCGCCCGCCGGCGGCCTGCAGGTAGCGCACGCGCAGCCGGCCGACGAGCGCGAGCGGCGCGAGCGGCGCCCCGCCCTGCCGGAGCGACGAGACCACGTCGTCGAGCTGCGCCACCGAGCCCCACGACTCGGCCAGGAGCGCCGAGGCGAGGCGCCGATCGACCTCGACGTTGCCCGTCGGCAGCGCCCGCCGCGCCAGCCGCAGCGCCCGCGCCGGCCGCTCGCCCCGCCCCTCTTCGAGCAGGAGCAGCGCCTGCACCGCCGCGTGCACCCGCCCCTCCCAGACGTTCAAGTCTTCGGGCGTGACGCGACAGAGGTGCCCCCACGCCTCGCCCAGCCGGCGCAACCTCGCCGCCCGGAACGCCTGGGCGAGCGAGAGCAGGCACACGGCCCGCCCCGGAAAGAGCGCCTGCCCGTCGACCTCGGCCCCGAGCGCGTCGGCCCGCACCATGCGGCCGAGCAGCCCCCGCGCCCAGCGTACGTCGCGCACGTAGCGCCGGCACGCCCAGCCCGCCGCGAGCAGCACGAGCGCGAGCACGAGGGCCGGGTGGCTACCGAGCCCCTTCACGAGCGCCGACGCCAAGGCAAAAATGACCAGCAGGCGAACCATGGGAGGCCCCCGAGCCGCTTCGCGCCCCGTCACTTTGGCGGGCCGCGCGCCCGCACGCAACGGCGAACGAGAGCCCCGCGCCCGCACGGGACGGCGAACGAGAGCCCCCCGCCCGTCGCCCGCGGCCGACAGTCGGGCCCGACCACGCATCGGCGCCCGGCCGCGGCGGCCCGCCGGACGCGGCCCGCCGCCGTCGCGGCCCGCCGGACGCGGCCCGCTGCTGAGCTTCGGTGGCCCGCCGACCCCAGCGCCCCCCGTGCGCCGCCCGGCCGCCCGCGCCGCTCTAACACCAGGGCGCCGGAGCGCACCGAGGGGGGGTTCTCGATGGCGTCGCAGAGCGTGTCGGTAAACTGCTCGGTCGTCGCGTTGCCGCCGAGATCGCGCGTGACGGCCGAGCGCGCCGCGTAGACCGCGTGCACCGCCAGCGCGACGCGCGAGGCGGCGGCCTCTTCGCCGAGGTGCTGCAGCATCATGATGGCGCTGCGGATCAGGGCCGTCGGGTTGGCGACGCCCTTGCCCGCGATGTCGGGGGCCGAGCCGTGCACGGCCTCGAAGACGGCGTACTCGTCGCCGATGTTGGCGCCCGGCACGACGCCCAGGCCCCCGACCAGCCCCGCGCCGAGGTCGGACAGGATGTCGCCGTAGAGGTTCTCGGTCACGATGACGTCGAGCCGGTTGGGGTCGCGCACCATGGTCATGGCCGCCGCGTCGACGATGACCTCGTGCAGCTCGATGTGCGGGTAGCGCGCGGCGACGCGGCGCGTACACTCGAGCATGAGCCCGTCGCTCATCTTCATGATGTTCGCCTTGTGCACGGCCGACACGCGCGGGCGCTTGTAGCGGTCGGCGTACTTGAAGGCGTACTCGGCGATGCGCGTCGAGCCCCGCTCGGTGATGACCTTGATGCTCTGCGCGACGCCCGGCAAGATCATGATCTCGTGCCCGGCGTAGAGGTCTTCGGTGTTCTCGCGCACGATCGTGAAGTTGACGTTCTCGTAGCGCGGCTCGACGTAGGGCAGGCTGCGCACCGGCCGAACGTTCGCGTACAGGTCGAGCGCCTGGCGCAGCGTCACGTTGACCGACCGGAAGCCCTTGCCGATCGGCGTGCCCACCGGCCCCTTGAGCGCCACCTTCGTCCGGCGCACCGAGTCGAGGACCTCGTCCGGCAGCGGGTTGCCGCTCTTCGCGGCCATGGCCGCCCCCACCTCGTACTCCTCCCAGTCGATCGACACCCCCGCCGCCGCGATCACCCGCTGGGTCGCCCGACTCACCTCGGGGCCAATGCCGTCGCCCGGAATCAACGTCACCTTATGGGCCATCTGTCCTCCGCTCGCCCCCCGCCTTCACCCGCGCGCCCCGGCCCCACTGCCGAGCCGCCCACCTCGCTGAACCTCGCCCCCGCACCCTTCGAACCTCTGCCGCCGGCCCCCGACCTCGCGGCGCGCGCCCGGCGGGCTTCGGCCGCGCCCCACGAAACCGCACCCGAATCGCCCCCCTCTGCCTCGGGAGAGGGGCCGGGGGCGAGGGGCCCCGCCGCCCGAGCTCTCTGCCGCCCCGAGGCCCTCGACGCCCGCGGCGAGTTCGGCCACACCTCGGCGCCGTGACCCCCTCGTCGCGACGCCTCGCCGTGCGCGGGCTGACCCTGCACCTCTTGACGTGGCGCCCCCCGCCGGGCGTACCCCCGCACGAGGCGCTGGTGCTGCTCGTTCATGGGTTCGCCGATTGCGCCGGCTCATGGTCGCTCGTCGCCCCCGACCTCGCCCGGGAGGGCTTCGCCGTCGTCGCCCCCGACTTGCGGGGCTTCGGACAAAGCGACTGGGTCGGGGCGGGGGGGTACTACCACTTTCCGGACTACGTCGGCGACCTTGATGCGCTCGTCGAGCAACTCGCCCCCGAGCGCCTCTTTTTGGTCGGACACTCGATGGGGGGCGTCGTCGCGAGCCTCTACGCCGGCAGCCGCCCCGAGCGCGTCGAGAAGCTCGCGCTGCTCGAGGGCGTCGGCGGCCCCTCGACCCCTCCCGACCTCGCCCCCGACCGCTTCACCCGCTGGCTGAACGATCTGCGGCACGAGGGCGGCCGCCGCCCCCCCGGCCCGATGCGGGGGCGCGAGGCGGTGCTCGAGCGGCTCAAGCGCCAGCACCCCGAGGTCGACCCTGCCGTGCTCGCGAGCCTGGTCGACCACCTCGCGCACCCCGCCACCGAGGACCCCGAGGGGCCCTGGCTCTGGCGCTTCGACCCCCTACACCGCACCACCTCCCCGATGACCTGGGCGCCGGGAGTCTTCGCCCACTTCGCCGGCCGCGCCCGCTGCCCTACCCTGTCCGTGAGCGGCGGCCCCACGGGTTACCACCCCGACGACGAAGATCAGCGCCTCGAGGGCTTCGCCGACCTTCGCCGTTGCGAGCTCGAGGCCGCCGGCCACATGATGCACTGGACGAAACCAGCGGACCTTAGCAAACTTCTTGTGGGCTTTTTGAAGAGCCCCCCTTTTGCCACACCCCCTGTGCGCTCTGCCACACCCCCCACGGAATAACCCAGTGTCTCTCACCCTTCGGCGTGCTGTGGCACGAAAGCTCTTGCGTGGCACTTTTGCACTCTGCGCCCTGCTGCTCTTGGTGGGGTGCGACCACGGGACCAAGCTCCTGGCCAAGACGACGCTCGAACCGGGGGCGCGGCGCCTTCGGCTCATCCCCGGCGTCCTTGACCTGCGCTACACCGAGAACCACGACACGGCGTTTTCGCTGCTCCGGCACTTGAATTTGAGCCTCTCGGCCGGCGCGCTCGTCGCCACCTCCACCGCCTGCCTGGGTTTCTTGGTCGCCCTCTGGTGGTCCCGGCGCCGCGGCCCCCGCAGCGAGCACGTGGCCTACGCGCTGCTCGTCGGCGGCGCCCTCGGCAACATCATCGACCGGCTGGTGCGCGGCTACGTCGTTGATTTCATTCACTTGCGCCACTGGCCCGTCTTCAACGTCGCCGACATCGCCATCGTGTTCGGCGCGGCCTTGTTGCTCGTCGCGCGCCTCCGGTACCACGCCCCGGGCTCCGCCCCGGACAGCCCCCGGGCCGCCTGAGTCGGCCCGAGGGCCCCGCCACCCCGCGTTTCGAGCCCAAATCGCCGCGCGTCGCCTCGCCCCGAGGCGGGCCAAAGCGCCTGGCTTACCCGCGGAGGCCCACAAAAATCGGCCTCGCCCGGCTCTCGAGCGTGCGCCAAGCCCCGTCGGTATGGGCGCGGCGTGGCCTTGGGAGCGAGGCCGACCCACGGTAGGCCGCAGCGAAAAAACGCCGCATGCGCCCGTACCCAGGCGGCCTCGCGCCTGCGCTTCACCGATCGCGCTGCGAACAGGCCCCAGGGCGGCGGAAGCCTTCTCCAAGCGCGCCGCGAACGGCCCCCGAGGCGGCGGAAGCCTTCGCCGAGCGCGCCGCGAACGGGCCCCGAAGCGGCGGAAGCCTTCGCCGAGCACGTCGCGGACGGGCCCCAGGGCAGCAGAAGCCTTCGCCGAGCGCGTCGCCGACGGGCCCCCAAGGCGGCGGAAGCCTTCGCCGAGCGCGTCGCGAACGGGCCCCAAGGCGGCGGAAGCCTTGGCCGAGCGCGTCGCGGATGGAGTCCCGGGGGGACGGAAGCCTTCGTCCGAAGCGCCTGGGGCCGGGCAATCGGAAACCGCCCCGTGGCTGTTTTCTCGATTGCGGACGGCATATTTGCCTTGTCCTGAGCCCCTGGGCCCGGCTTCCGGGCGCAAAAGTCCTGAGCCCCTAGGCCCGGCTTCCGAGCGCAAAAGACCAGGCTCCGCTGCTGCGCAAGCGCGTGCGCGCAGGTGACTCGTTCCCTTCGCGCCGTCCGAAATTCGTCGCCCCCCGCAAACTGGGCCTTTCGGCACGAACGAAAGAAGGCCCCCAACGCCTGCCCCACGCAACTCTTGCGCGGGGCGCGAGCCCCCTGCGCCGTCGCGCGAAGGCCCGGGGGCCGGGCGCCAGCGGCGAATTCTCCCGTCTGCGGGCCCCGGTTCGCTCCGCCTTCGCGCCGGGTGGGGGCCAGAAATTCGGGCCGATTTCTCGTCTTCTGCTGCGCATGACGCCCTGCGCCTTACCCGCCCGCCTCGGCCTGCTTTCGCCAGCCCCGGAGCAAGCCCTCCGCGGCCGTCTGCGCTCGCCCGACGCATGCCGGCAAACGTTTGAGAGACCGCGTGAGGCGCCCTCGTGCGACGTCTCGACGGCGGTCCGAGCGGCTTTTTTGGGCCGATCTACGGCCCCTTCGAGCCCAATCGACGCGCCTCGTACGCAAAGCCCCCGCCCGCCGGCACGCGAGGGTCGGAGGCCCCCTCGGGTCTCGTTCTGAGACAAAACCCGCCTTCTCGCCGGGCCAGGCCGGGCCTCGGGGGCCGGCAAGGATACCAGAAAGCCTCAAAAACTTATTGGTAAATCATGCGACATGGTTCAATAGCCCCGGGGGCGCACCTCAAGGGCGAGCTCAGCCGAGGGCGGGCCAAGTTATTCTTGTTAGTTTTACTGGGCCCCAAGACCAAAATTTAGAATTGTTATTTAAAGCGATCGTGCATTTCATTTTGTTAATTTTTTGACCTAGCCTTTGGGCCCCTGGTCTCGGAGAAAAGGCTGGTCTCTGCTTTGCTAGACTTTCTTGCTGAAGAAGCCGGGTGGCGACGCTACTTTTACCACCTGGTGGGCGTGTCCTTGTTGGCGTGAGCCTGGATCATTTTACCTGGATCGGACTCTCGACAACGGCGCGCTACGGAGTTAAAAGAGCGACAAACTCCCTCCCTTGCACCAGATAAAACAAACAATTCTCTCGGGGCACGCAGCTTGCTTGTTACGAAGTGCCCCAACTTATGACATAGCCGTCCCTCACCTCAGGCCCCCGCGAAGGGCCCGGCGCGAGGCGCCGCGAAGGCGGCGGGGGTTCGGCGACCGAAACGGGCTTAGCTTGCGGAACGCGGGACACACGCGTAGGTATTTTGTTGGCCCCTTTGTCATCCGTTGGTCCAGGCGGCACGGCCGCGCAGTTCGCTTCGCGGCGCGCCCGCCGGGGGCCCCCATCGTCGACTTGCTTGCCGCTCCTGATCTTCGGCCCGCGCCCCTCCGGGCGGGCCGGCCGCCTGCCGCGCCGTCGCGGCGGGCGGGGCAGCAGAGGATAAAAACGGCGCCGGCCGCCGCGTCGTTTTTTTAAAAGTTTCGCCGAGGGCAGGCCGTTCCATAGGCACGAACAGGACAGCTCCGAAGCCATGAACCCGCTGCTATTTCGCGTCCTCCCTCGCAACGCCCAACGCAAGCTGCTCCTGCGCTACATCCGCTTCAACGAGGAGAAGCTGCGCGACGTCAAGATCTACGTGGCCGAGAGCCGCGCCGACGTGCGCGCGGCGCTCACCCTCGTGCACGACGTGTACTCGGCCAAGGGCAAGATCAAGACGAACGCGGCGCGGCTGCACGTCACGAAGCACAACGCCCTGCCCTCGACGCTGATCTTCATCGCCAAGAAGGGCGACCGCGTCATCGGCACGACCTCGCTCGTGCAAGACTCGCCGATCGGCCTGCCGATCGACTCGATGCAGCGCAAGGGCCTCGACGAGCTGCGCGCGCAGAACCTCTTGCTCTGCGAGGCGGTCAGCACGGTGTGCGACGAAGAGTACCGGGGCACCGGGCTCATCTTCTACCTCTACCGCGCCATGATGCACACGGCGCTGCGCGCCAACTTCGACCGCATGGTCATGTCGGCCCAGCCCAAGGGCATGCTCATCTACGAAGAGCTCCTGTGTTGCGAGCGCTTCGGCGAGCTCGCCTACCACCCTTCGTTCACCAACGCGCAGCCGAGCGGCGCGCTGCAGCTCAACCTCAAGACCTGCGAGGGCCGCGGCTACGAGCGCTTCGACGGCCTCGCCCCTTACGAGCGGACGCCGCACTACATTTTCTACGGCAAGAAGGTGCCCCAGATCGAGCTGCCCGAAGACCTCACGGTGTCGGCCGAGCGGCTCGAGGCGAGCGCCGCGCTCATCAAGGCGCGCTTCGACCTGTTCCGCACGCTGCCGCGCGACGAGCGGCACTACTTCCGGCACGTCGTGCCGAACGTGCTCTGGCCCGTCCTCTCGTCGATGCACATCCGCAGCGCCCTGCCCATCCGCGGCGCGGCCCTGCCTGAATCGGTGGGCTGAGCGCCCGGGCGGCGGCCGAGAACGCGCCGGCGTCGCCCTGGCCCCCCCGCCGCTAAGGCGGCCGCCGGTCCGACGCCCTCGGCGCCACGGGGCCGCGAGGCGCCGTGCCGCGCCGGAGCGGGCGCGCCACGAGGCGCGGCCCTCCCCGCCCCGACGCCGCCTCGACGCGGCGTCCGCACGCCCGGGGCGGCCGACGCCGCCTCGACGCGACGTCCGCACGCCCGGGGCGGCCGACGCCGCCCCGGTGCCGTCAGCGCGCCACCAGGGTGCCTTGCGCGCCCGCGGCGGGCCTCACGCCACGCCGACCGGGCGCGAGCGGCACCGAGTCACCAGAGCCCAGGACAACGCCGCGCCAGGGCCGCCTGTTGCGCTCGACCGCGCCCACCATCGACCGAGGCGACGTGGCCGGCGAGGCCCATGCTACGGGCAGCCGTAAATCGCGTGCGCTCGACGGACGTGCGCCCGGAGGCCTGCGCCGAGGGCAAGCTCAGGGCGCCCGAAGGGCGCGCGCAGGCACCCGCCGCACGCCTGAGCCGTCGAGGCGACGGCGACGTCGAGTCGCGACCACCGGGCGTCGCCGAGGGCGTCGAAGCATGAACGTCGGGCGAAGTCGGGGCCGACCGAGGCGCGGGCGTCGGACGAGCCAGCAGGCAAGCGTGCGCAGAGCCTCGCTCGACGTCGCGGGCCCGCGCTTCGCGCCGTCTTCTGCGAACCCCGTCCCTGGCGTACAACGCACCGACACGAGACTCGGTCTGGCCACGTCGCACCCCCGAGGCCCTCGACTCTCAGGGCCTTCTCGCTCGGGAGCGTGAGCGCGAGGGCAGGCCTTGCTCGTGGGGCGCTTCGCGCGCGTGGCCGGGCGGCGTGCCCCCGGCGACGTGCGCAACTTCGCGGCGGCGCTTCGCGCTACTGAGGCAAGGCGAGGCCGCTTGCGGGCGCGTTGCAGGGCCGACGCAAGGCCGCGCGGGCGCCGGCCGCCCACGCGAGGCACCAGCAGGGGGTTCAGAATGCCCGCGCGCCGCTGCGCCGGGGCGCGTTCGCGGCACCCGCGCGAGGCGTCGGGGAGTTCTAGAGTGGGGCGCGCCCATCGATGGGCCCAAAACGGCGATTCAGCAGCCGAAATTGGCTGTCAGAGCCTTGCGCCTGGCACACCCGCACGCGCGCCCCGCTCTAGATGTGTGGTCCCGCGCGCGGCGGGGCGAGGACGCTCGGCCCGCGCGCGGCGGCGCAAGGACGCTCGGCCCACGCGCGGCGAGGCAAGGGCGCTCGGCCCGCGCGCAGCAGCGCAAGGACGCTCGGCCCGCGCTCGTCGTCGTGCACGGGGGGCGAAATGGCCTCGAAGGACAGCGTTCGGAGGGCGGAGGCCGCATCCGGAGCGGGTCAGCGCGGGGCGCTCGAACGGCCCCCGAGAGCGTCCTGCTGGCGGGGCTCGAAGCGACGTCCGAGCGCACGCGCACGAGCCCGCAGGGGGCGCGGGAGCGGCTCGTCGCGGCTCTCGGAGCGGCATCCGACCGCGGGCAAGCGAGGGCTCGAGACGGCCTCAAGAAGCGGCCCGGCGCGGGGTACGGGGTGGCCTCGGGAGGCGTCCAGGCGCAAGGCGCGGAGCAGCCTCGGGAGACGGCCAGGCGCAAGGCGCGGAGCAGCCTTGGGAAGCGGTCGGGCGCGCGGCACGGATGGCCTCGGCGGATGGCCAAGCGCGGGGCGCAGGGCGGCTTCGGCAGACGGCCGGGCGTCGAGGCTCAGGGCGGCCTCGGCAGACGGCCAGGCGTGGGGCACGAAATGGGGGCCGGCAGCGGCCTGGAGGGCCTCGAAACAGCGCCGGAGAGCGGCCGGTCGGCGGACCTCGGAGGGGCGACTGGGGACGGGTCCAGTGCGGGCCTAGAATGGCGACCGGGAAGCGGTCGGGTGCGGGCCTCGGGGCGGCGGCCGGGAGCGGTCGGGCGCGGGCCTCGAAGCGGGGTCCGGGCGCGGGCGAGCGCGGGCCTGAAATGGCGTTTGGGCGCGGGCGAGCGCGCGGCGTCCGAGCGGCGTCAGGGCGGGGGCGAGCGCGCGGCGTCCGGGCGGCGAGAAGAGGGGTTCGGGCGCGCGGCGCCGGCGGGCCGGCGGGGTTCGGGGAGGGGCGACGCCCGAGTCTGCGCTCGGGCTTGCGCGGGCGGTGCCGTTTGGCAGTGTTCAGCGGTGCCCGACGCTGCCGCCCGCACCCCTGCGCGAGGGTGGGGCCGGGGCCTCTACCGGCCGGCCGAGACGCGTCGCAGAATGCATAGCAGGGAGGCAAATTTCTGCCGACTCTGCGCGAAAAACCTGCCACCTTGCCGCCCGTGGTGGGCCCCCTACCCCGATGGAGGCAAGAGTACCAAGTTTCGTGTGTGCTTTTGGCTCGTCGAAGTACCCTTGACCTTTCGTCATCGACCGGGTTTGCTTAGGTTCAACTCTATGGGGACGCCGCGAACATCGCTCCGACTCAGCGTGTGCTGGGGGGCGTTGGTGCTACTACTTTCTGCGGGCGTGAGCTCGTGCACGTTCATCTTCGACGACAGCGTCACGCAATGCGACGTCGACGGTGACTGCCAGCGGCGCTTCGCCGACTCGGTTTGCAACCTCGTGACGAACACGTGCGAGCGGAAGCCGATCGACGAGAAGTGGGGTTGCCTCGACGGCCCGCCGCTGCAGCCGACGGCCACGACCGTCGACCTGCGCCTCGAGGTGGTCGGCGCCATCACGCGCACGGCCGCCGTCGGCGCGCTGGTGCGTGCCTGCAACCGCATCGACACGACGTGCAGCACGCCGCTCGTGCCCGACACGCCGGTCGGCGCGAGCGGCCAGGTCATCATGGGCGTGGGCGAGAACTTCAACGGCTACTTCGAAATCCGTAGCCCGCCCGCCGAGCCCACCAAGTACGTCCCGGAGATCCTCTACCTGCCGACGCGCGAGATCGTGCGCCGCGAGGGCCCCGTCCGCCGGGCGCTGCTCTTCACCGAGGCCGAGGGCCAGAGCTTGATTCAGCTCGTCGGCGGCACGTTCACCCAGGGCCAAACGCCGAACGCGGCCGTCATCGCGACGGCGCTCGACTGCCAGGGCACGGCCAGCCCCGGCATCTCGTTCGAGCTCACGTCGCCGGACGTGGCGAGCGACCAGACGGTGACGTTCTACACCGACCGGAACAACCTGCCGCGAACCGTGGCGACCGAGACGAGCGAGACGGGCACCTACGCGCTGACCAACCTCCTCGACAGCTCGGCCGCGGGCACCGTGGCCCTTCAGGCGACCATCAACTCGCTGGGGCGAACGATGGGCAACGACTCCGTGGCCATCGTCCGCGACAACTGGATCACCGTTATTTACGTGGCACCATGAGCACGCAACCGAACTCCGAGCGCACAAGCATTGGTCGCTACCGGCTCATCGCGAGCCTCGGTCAGGGGGGCATGTCTCATGTGTACCTGACCATCGCGCAGGGCCCGGCAGACTTCAGCAAGCTCTTCGTCGTCAAAGAGCTGAAGCCGGAGCTCGCGGGCGACCGCGAGTTCCACCAGATGTTTCTCAACGAGATGCGTCTGGCGGCGCGGCTGAACCACCCGAACGTGGTGCAGACCTACGAGGTCGGCGAGGCGCGGCAGCGGCCGTACCTGACGATGGAGTACCTCGAGGGCCAGCCGCTCAACGGCATCTTCGCCCGCGTGGGGCGGCAGGCCCTGCCGCTGCCGCTGCACCTGTTCATCTTGGCCGAGACGCTGGCGGGGCTGCACTACGCGCACGAGCTGACCGACTTCGACGGCTCGCCGCTCGGCATCGTGCACCGCGACGTCAGCCCGCAGAACGTGTTCATCACGTACGACGGGCAGGTCAAGCTCATCGACTTCGGCATCGCGAAGGCGTCGGGCGCGGTGTCGGTGACGAAGGCCGGCATCGTCAAGGGCAAGGTCGGGTACATGGCGCCCGAGCAGGTCAACTCGGCGAAGGTCGACCGGCGGGCCGACATCTTCTCGGTCGGCGTGATGCTCTGGGAGGCGCTGGCGCAGCGGCGGCTGACCGAGGGCAAGAACGGCGAGGCGATCTTGAGCGCGCGCCTGCTCGGCACCGAGCCGCGCGTCGCGGACGCGCACCCGGGCATCGCGCCCGAGCTCGCGCGCATCTGCGACAAGGCGATGGCGCAGCGGCAGAACGACCGCTACCAGACGGCGAAGGCGATGCGCGACGACCTCATCGCGTACGCCAACTCGACCAGCATGCGCGTGAGCGCCGAAGAGCTCTCGACCTTCATGGGCTCGACCTTCGCGGCCGAGCGCGAGAAGATCCGCGGCATCATCGACGAGGAGGTGAAGCGGGTGCGGGCCGGCTCGCGCCAGGCGAGCGAGGACTCGCTGCTCGAGCTGCCCTCGAACGAGAGCATGAGCAGCCTGCGCATCGCGCCGAACCACCTGCGCGCGCCCGACGACGGGGGCCTGGTGGCCGAGGGCCGCACGACGAGCGCCTCGACGATCTCGTCGCCGCACGTGGCGGCGGCGCCGGTGCGCAGCGGCTCGGGCCGGCTCGTGGCGGTGGGCCTCGGGGCGGCGGTGGCGGCGGTGGCGACGCTGGTGGCGGTGCAGAAGCTGAACCGCGGGCAGCCGGCCGCCCCCCCGGCCGCGAGCGCCTTCAGCCTGTCGCCGAGCGCGTCGCCGGCGGCCGCCCCGGCGACGGCCGGGGCGGGGACGCAGGACGCCATCAACGTGATGATCAACGCGCAGCCGGCCGACGCGCAGGTGCTCATCGACGGCCAACGCCTCGGGCAGAACCCGTTCCGGGGCAGCTTCCCGCGCGACAGCGGCATGCACCGCGTCGCCGTGAGCGCGCCGGGCCACGAGAGCGAAGAGCGCATGGTGTCCTTCGGCGAGGACGTCAACCTGGTCTTCAAGCTGAGCAAGGCGAGCTCGACGCCCTCGTGGGCCATCCGCCGCGCGCCGCCCCCGCCCCCGCCGGCCGCCGCGCCGAAGAAGACCGAGCCTCCGCCGGGCACCCGCCCGCCGCCCGGCACCCGCCCGCCGGGCAAGCCCGCGCGCGACGTCGACGACGCCGACCCTTACGCCAAATTACGAAAAACCATAAGGCACGATGACAAAGCGAAGCGCCGCTGTCGCATGGCTGTTGGTCGCATCCTTGACGGGCCCGGCGTGGGCGCAAGACTCGGCGCGCGACGTGCTGCCGGGCACTTCGGCCTCGGTCGAGAAGGGGCGTGGGCACTTTCAGCGCGGGGTCGAGCTCTTCCGCGAGGGCGACTACCGCGCGGCGCTCGTCGAGTTCAAGCGCTCGTACGAGTCGGCCCCGAGCTATCGCATCCTTTACAACATCGGCCAGACGAACTTCGAGCTGCAGGACTACGCGGGCGCGCTGCGCGCCTTCGAGCGCTACCTCGCCGAGGGCGGGGCCGACGTGCCGGCCAACCGGCGCACGATCGTCGAGGGCGAGATCCGCAAGCTGCAGGGGCGCGTCGCGCGCATCGACGTCGAGGTGAACGTCGCCGGGGCGCAGATCACGGTCGACGACGCGCCCGTCGGCAGCTCGCCGCTCAGCGAGCCGGTGCTCGTGAGCGCCGGCGTGCGCCGCATCGCTGCGGTCAAGGCGCCGCTCATCGCCGCCACGCGCAGCGTCGAGCTCGCCGGCGGCGACCGCACCAAGATCGTGCTCAAGCTCGAAGACCCGCCGGCGCCCGGCGCCGACCGGCCGCCCGACCCGAACGCGGGCGGGGGCCAGGCGCTGCCGCCCATCGGCGGGGGCGTGCAAGACCCCGGGCCCAACCGCACGCCCTTCTGGGTCGCGCTCGGCGTCACCGGCGCGCTCGGGGCGGGCGCCGCCGTCAGCGGGCTGCTCGCCTTGCAGGCCAACGACAAGCTGCAAGACAAGCTCGACTCGTCGTTCCCGGGCGACGCCGACTCCATCGACCAGAGCCGCTCGAACCTGCGAACTTGGTCGTACGTGGCCGACGGCCTGACGGTCGCCACCATCATCGCCGCGGGCGTCACGGTGTACATGGGCTTCCGCACCGCCAAGAGCAGCCCCAGCGTGACCACGGGCGTCAACCCGCCCCGCGCGGCGGGCCTGCAGCTCGGCGCGCGCCCGGGCGGCGTCGCGCTCAAGCTCACCTTCTGACGCGGCGCCCGATGGCGGGCGCCCCGCCGCGAAGGCGCGTGTCCGTCGCGGTCGGGCTCGCCCTCGCGCTCGCCGCCGCGCTGCTCTTCTGGCGAGCGCGCGCGCCCAGCCCTGTGGCCGGGCCGGCGGCCGGGTCGAGCGCGCCCCCGATGCGCCCGGCCGAGGTCGCGCGAGCGCCGTCGCGCGCGCCGCCCTTGCCGCGCACGGCGCTCTTCGAAGCCGACGTCGAGCGCGGCGACGACGCGCCGGGCTCGCTCGCGGGCCGCGTCGTCTCGGCGTCCGACGGCCGCGGGCTCGCGGGCGCGACGCTCACCTTCGTCGGCTCCGGGGGCGCGACGACCGTCGCGGCGGGCTCCGAGGGCGCGTTCCGCTTCGCGCCGGGGGGGGCGGGGCGCTACGAGCTCGCGTCGGCGTCGGCGCCCGGCCACGAGCCGCGCACGCCCGACACGCTGCCCCCCGTCGTGCTCTTCGCCGCGCCGGGCGAGCACCTGCGTGGGGTCGTGATCGCGCTCGAGCCGCTGCTCGCCGTCGGCGGCGTCGTGCTCTCGCCCGAGGGCGCGCCGGTGCCCGGGGCGCGGGTGCGCGCGTCGTCGGCCGGGGGCGGTGCGCCCGCGAGCGCCGAGGGCGACGCGCGGGGGCGCTTCCGCATCGAGGCGGCCGAGGGCTCGTGGCTCGAGGCGAGTCACGCCGCGTACGCGCCGGCGTACGCGCCGCTCGACCCCGCCGCGCGCTTCGGGCGCGACGTTGTTTTGAAACTACGGCCCAGGGCCGACGCCGGGGCGGCCGCGGGCGTGTCGGGCGTCGTGCTCGACGAGCGCGGCGAGCCCGTCGCTGACGCCGCCGTGCGGGCCGACCCTCGTTCGGACAACCCCGCCGCGCCCGAGGCGCGCGCTCGGCCGCCCGGCCAGGCTTTCACGGGCGAAGACGGCCGCTTCTCGATGCCCGAGCTCGAGGCGGGGCTCTACCGCGTCGCCGCCTGGCGCGAGGGCGTCGAGGGCGCGTCGCTCGACGGCGTCGCGGCGGGGTCGCACGACGTCCGGCTCGTCGTGGCGGGCGGCGGCGCCGTCCGGGGGCGCGTCTTCGACCGCGCGAGCGGCGAGCCGATCGCGGCGTTCACGCTCGGCCTCTGGCGGCGCGAGGGGCCGCTCGAGCGCGCGCCCGCGGCGCACCTGACGGTGTTCGACGGCGGAGGGCGCTTCGAAATTCGAGGCGTTCGGGCGGGCGAGTACGCGCTGCGGGTCGTCGCGCGCGGGCGCGCGCCCTCGCCCGAGCTGCCGGTCTCGCTCGGGCCCGGCCCGGGCGCCGAGGCGAGGGTCGAGGTGGGGCTGTCGCGCGGCGCTCGCGTGCACGGGGTCGTGCGGTCGGCGGCGTCAGGGCGCCCGATCGCCGGGGCGCGCGTCGAGGCCGAGGGCGGGCCGGTGCCGGGCGGATTCCAGCTCGCCGACGAGGCGACGACCGACGCGGCGGGCCGCTTCTCGCTCGGGGGCATGGCCGAGGGGCTGCGATCGATCGTGGCGAGCGCGCCCGGCCACCACGGCCGCGTCCTCTCGGGCTTGGGGGTCGGCGCCGCGGGCGACGTCGGGCCGCTCGACGTCGCGCTGCGGCCGACCGCGCCGGGCGAGCAGCCCTCGCTCGAGCTCACGGGCATCGGCGCGGTGCTCGCGCCGCGCGGCGACGTGCTGGTGGTCGGCGAGGTGGTCCGGGGCGGCGGCGCGGCCGAAGCGGGCATCGCCCCCGGCGACGAGATCGTGAGCGTCGAAGGCGCCGAGGTCGCGGCGCTCGGCTTCGAAGGGGCGGTGCAGCGCATCCGCGGGCCCGAGGGCAGCGCCGTGCGGCTCGGCGTGCGGCGCGCGGGCGCGGTCACCGAGCTGTCCGTCGTGCGGCGCCGCGTGGCGGGCTGACGCGCGGCCCGGCCGAGGGGGGTGCGGCGGCGTCATGCGGGCCGCCGGCCGGGGCCGACCCGCGGGCGCCGCTCCTTTTGTCATGGCGTCGAAACGCGAGGCGTTATGATGCGCACCCGAGCGGACGCGGCCGGGGTCGCCCCGACCTGGCGCTCGGTGTGCGGCGCCCCGCCTCGGGTCGCCTTGGCCTCGACCGCGCCGGCCCTCCCTACCCATCCCAAATCGATGCGCCTCTCCCGACGCCCCTTTCTGACCCTGCCCCTCCTCATCGGCGGCCCGGCCGCTTGCGGCTCGAAGTCGGCGCCGAAGCAGCCGGCGGTCGCGGCATCCATCTTCCCCGTTTACGATCTGACGCGCCGGGTGGCCGGCGACCGGGTCGAGACCGTACTCTTGCTGCCGCCCGGGCGCTCCGAGCACGGGTATGACCCGACGCCCGCCGAGATGGCGCGCGTGTCGGGGGCGAAGCTGACGGTCGAGGTCGGCCTCGGCCTCGACGACTGGGTCGGGGCGATGGTGCGGCGCGCGGCGGGGCGCGAGGTGGCCTCGCTGCGCCTCGGCCCGAAGGCGTCGCCCCGACCGATCACCACCGAGGCCGTCGGCGAAGAGGCGGCCGAGCACGGCCACGACGAGCACGAGAAGGGCGAGCGGCACGGCGAGCACGAGAAGGGCGAGAGGCACGGCGAGCACGAGAAGGGCGAGCGGCGTGGCGAGCACGCGCACGAGCGCGGGGGGCTCGATCCGCACGTGTGGCTCGATCCGGTGCGAATGCGCGACGCGACGCCGGCGATCGTCGAGTCGCTCTCGACGCTGGACCCCGAGGGGGCCCAGGGCTACCGGGCGCGGGGCGAGGCGCTGCGCGAGGCGCTCTCCGCGCTCGACGCCGAGATCGGGGCGCGGGCCAAGCGCTGGGCCCGCCGCGTCATCGTCACCTTTCACGGCTCGATGGGCTACTACGCCGAGCGCTACGGGCTGAAGGTGGCGGCGGTGATCGAGCCCTTCCCCGGGCGCGAGCCGACGGCGAAGTACGTCAAAGAGGTGCTCGCCGCGATCGCCGCGAGCAAGCCGGCGGCGCTCTTCTCCGAGCCGCAGCTCGACCGCCGGCCCGCGCAGGCCATCGCCGACGAGGCGAAGCTGCCGCTCTTCGAGCTCGACCCCGTGGGCGGCGGCCCGAACGTCGACTCGTACGAGAAGCTCTTGCGCCACGACACCGACATGCTCGAGCGGGCGCTCGGCGCATGACGGGCCCGGCGCCGGGCGCGCCCGGGGCGGCGGGCGCCGCCTTCACCCGCCCCGACCCCTCGCGCGAGGCGGTGCTCGAGGCGCGCGGGGTCACGGTCGAGTTCGACGGGCGGCGCGTGCTCGACGACGTCTCGTTCTGGGTGCCGAAGGGCGAGTTCGTCTGCCTCTGCGGCCCGAACGGCGCGGGCAAGAGCACCTTCCTCAAGGCCGCGCTCGGGCTCGTCAGCCCGACGCGCGGCTCGGTGCTGGTGCTGGGCGCGGCGACGCACAAGGCGCCGGCGGGACGCGTCGGCTACGTGCCGCAGCGCAAGGCCGACGCGGCGCGCTTCCCGGCGGCGGTGGTCGACCTCATCGTGGCGAACCTGCGCGGGTCCTGGCCGCTGCACGTCGGCGCGCGCGACCGGCAGCGGGCGCGCGACGCGCTCGCGCGCGTGCACGGCGAGCACCTGCTCGACCGCCCCCTCTCGCGCCTGTCGGGCGGCGAGGCGCAGCGGGTCTTCCTGGCCCGCGCGCTCGTGACCGAGCCCGTCTTGCTCATCCTCGACGAGCCGACGGCGGGCGTCGACGCGTCGGGGCGGGCCGAGTTCCTCGACTTGCTCGCGGCGCTCGCGGCGAGCGACGAGCTCGCCGCCGTGCTCGTCACGCACAACCTCGCCGCCGTCGCGCGCTGCGCCGAGCGCATCGTCTACCTCGACGCCGGGCGCCTCGTCGCCTGGGGCCTGCCCGGCGAGCTCCTCGGCCGCGGCTCGCTCTCCGCCCTCGCCCACGCGCCCTCGGCCCGGGCCATGCCGGACGAAGAATGAACCCCATCGCCTGGCTCGCCGAGCCCTTCGCCCACCCCTTTCTCGTGCGCGCCATGGCCGCCGGCGCGCTCGTCGCCGCGCTCTGCGCCACGCTCGGCGTCTTCGTCGTGCAGCGCGGCCTCAGCTACATCGGCGACGGGCTCGCGCACGCGACCTTCGGGGGCATCGCCCTCGGGCTGCTCGTCGGCGTGTCGACCGAGAACATGATCTGGGCCGCCCTGCCCTTCACCGTGCTCGTCGCCTTCGGCATCACGAAGGTGCTGCGGCGCGGCACCCTCGGCGGCGACGTCGCGACGGGCGTGCTCTCGTCGGCCTCGTTCGCCCTCGGCGTCATCTTGATGGGCCTCCGGCCGGCCGACGCGCCGCCCGTCAACGTCGAGACCGTGCTCTTCGGCAGCCTGCTCGCCGTCTCGCCCCAAGATCTGTGGGTGGTCGGGGCCGTCGCCGCCGTCGCCGGCGGGCTCGTCATCGCGAACTGGGGCCGGCTCGCCTACCTGACCTTCGACCCCGAGCTCGCCGCCCTCTCGGGCGTGAACGTGCGCGTCTTCGACTACCTCTTGCTCTCGCTGACCGCGGCCGTCATCGTCGTCGCGGTCAAGACCGTGGGCGTCGCGCTCGTCAGCTCGTTCATGATCATCCCCGCCGCCGCCGCCCGCATGCTCGGCTCGTCGTTCGGCCGCGTCGCCCTCATCGCCATCGTGCTCGGCGTCGTCGGCTCGCAGATCGGTCTTTTTTTGTCGTACCACCTGAACGTCGCCAGCGGCGCCACCATCATCCTTACCCTCGGCGCCCTCTTCGGCGCGGCCTGGCCGCTGCGCCGCCGCGGCTGAGCCCGCGCGCGGGTCGGGCGCTGTCGCCCCCCGTGGGCGCGCGCCCCCGAGCGCCCCCCGCGCGGCCGGGCTTCAGGGCGGGCGGCTCGTGAGGTTCGGCCCGGGGGCGGGCCTCGCTCGGCGCGCCCCGGCGCCCCGACGCGGCCGGCGAGGGGCCGGGCTCGGGCGGGGCCGGAGGGCGAGTGCGCCGCGCCGGGGGCCCGCCCGGGGGGGTGGGGGTGGTTGACAGCGGCCCCTCGACGTACCAAGCCCAAGGGCGTTGCCGCCCCCGAGGGCGCCCCGGGGCGCCCGCGAAGAGGAGAGACCGAACCGTGAAACATGCCATCCCCCACAACCTTTCTCCGGAAACGGCCCGCACGGCCCTCGAGCGCGCGTTTGCCTCGTATAAAGAGAAGTACGGCGAATACAACCCGACCATGTTGTGGGAGAACGACAAGCGCGCGGCCATCGGCTTCAAGGTGAAGGGCGTGTCGCTCGACGGCGCGATCGAGCTGCACCCGAACAAGATGGAGGTCGAGCTCGACGTGCCCTTCCTGTTCAAGCCCTTCCAGAAGAAGGCCATCGAGATCGTCGAGCGCGAAGTCCGCGTTTGGATCGACAAGGCCGACAAGGGCGGGCTCTGAGCGGCGCCGTGGCCCCGGCGGCGCCCGCGCGGGCCGCGGCCCGCGCCGGGCCCGGGGGGTGGTGGCGAGAGGCGCCATGGGCGATGGAGGGGGCGTGAGCGGGGGGGCGAGGGCGCGCGAGGGCGACGAGGCGTGCGCGGCGGCCGAGAGCGCGCGGACCTGGCGGCGCGTGAGCGAGCGCGACCTGCGCTACGGCTTCGCGTGCACGACCGACGCGCTGACGCACGATCTGAAGAACCTGGTCGGCGCGGCGCTGATGTCGTTGCGCGCCTTCTCGACGCGGCGCGGGGCGGCGCCGGGCGAGGGGGCCGAGTTCTTCGACGACGCGCTGCGCTCGCTCGAGCAGGGCGTGCAGACCCTCGACCGCATGCGCCGCTCGCTCGACGTGCCCGCGGGCGGCGGGCCCGCCGACGTCGCCGAGGCGGCGCGCGCGGCGGCGGCGTTGCTCGAGCCCGCCTGGCCGCCGGGGGTGGGGCCGGTGCGCGTCGAGCTCGAGCCCGGGCGCGGGGCGCCCCTCGACGACGACGAGCTGACGCACGTCTTCTTCCACCTCTTCGAGCGCGCCGCCGCGGCCTTCGCGCGCGCGGGGCGGCCGGGCGCGATCGTGGTCGCCCCCTGCCCGACCCCCGAGGGCTGGCCGCCCGACAGCGTCTCGTTCGTCGTGCGCGACGACGGCCCGGCGCTGCGGGGCGAGGCGCCGCCCGCCGACCCCTTCGACCCCTTCGACCCGGCGGCGCTCGATCTCGGGCGCGCGCGCCTCGGCCTCGCGATCGTCAAGTACCTTGTCGAGAACGCCGGGGGCGAGGTGCAGCTCGCGCGCGAGGGCGACGAGACCCTCGTGCGCTGCCACCTGCCGCCGCCCTCGGGCCCCGACCTGCCGCTGCGGCTGACGCGCTCGTGAGCCCGGGAGCGCTGGGGGCCTCGAGCTACGTGCTCGCGGGCCACGGCGACGGGGGGGCGCTCGAGAGCGCGTGCCACGGCGCGAGGACGTCGGGCCGGTCATCCGGACGGTCGAGGGCGCGGGCGTCGCACGGCGCGTGGCGAGGCTCTGGCCCCTCTTGATCGTCAAGGGGTGAGGCGCGAGGGCGGGCACCACCCCGCCCGACCCGGCCCCACCCGAGGGCCGCGGCGCGCTTTTCCCCTCAACGGCGCGCCCCACCCCTGGTAGACCATCGGGGTGGCCCTCTTCGATCCCGAGCACCGTCGGCTGATCATCCGGCTCGTTTATGACGGCCCGGCCTTCGCGGGCAAGACGACGAACATGGCGCAGCTCTGCAACATCTTCCCGGTCGAGCGGCGCACCGAGCTCTACACGCCCGGGGCGCTGAAGGGGCGCACGCTCTTCTTCGACTGGCTCGAGGTCGACGGCGGCCTCATCGGCAGCTACCCGGTGCGCTGCCAGCTGCTCTCGGTGCCGGGGCAGGCCCGCCGCTCGTACCGGCGTCGCCCGCTGGTCAAGTCGGCCGATACCGTGGTGTTCGTCTGCGACAGCGACCCCTCGCAGCTCGACGAGTCGCGCCGCTCGTTCGCGCTCTTGCGCCGCTACCTGCGCGAGCGGCAGCCCGAGAAGGTGCCCTTCGCGGTGCAGGCGAACAAGCAAGACGGCCCGGCCGCCATGACGACGGCGCAGCTCGGCCACCAGCTGCGCCTGCCGCCCGAGGTGCCCGTGCTGCCGGCGTGCGCGTCGATGGGCGTCGGCGTGCGCGAGACGGTCATCACGGCCCTGCGCATGGCGCTGCACCACGTGCAGCACCGCGTCGCGCGCGAGGGGCTCGGGGCCATCTTGGGGGCGCCGCAGACGGCCGACGAGCTGCTCGACGCGCTGCTCGTGCTCGAAGACGAGGCGCCCGAAGAAGAGGTCGTCACGCCCGAAGAGCTCGCGGGGGGCGAGCCCCCGCCCCCCGACGTCTCGGCGAAGCCCACCACGCGCCCGCCCGCGGGCGACGGCGGCAACGGCGCGCCGCCGGCCGGCGGCGGCGACCGCGGCTGGTGGCGGGGTTGAGGCCGCGGCCGGGCGACGCCACCCTCGAAGGCCCGACGGCGGGCGGGGACGGACCGCTACGGATCGCGATCTTCGGCGACGTGCACGGGCACCTGACGCTCGCCTACCGCCTGGTCAAGCGCTGGGAGCGCGAGACCGGCGCCCCCATCGACCTCATCTTGCAAGTGGGCGACCTGGGCGCCTACCCGCCCCCCTTCCGGATCGACAAGGCCACCAAGCGCTTCGCCGAGCGCGACCCCGACGAGCTCGGCTTCGCGACCTACTTCGAGGGCGGCGCGGAGGCCGAAGAAGTCCTGGGGCCCGACGCCCCCGCCGCGCGCCGCGTCGCCGCGCCGCTCGTGTTCATTCGGGGTAATCACGAAGATTTCGTCTTTCTCGCCGAGCTCGCCGCCGGCGGCGACCCCCTGCCCGCGGCCGACCCGTACGCCAAGATCTTGTACCTGCCCAACGGGCGCCGCTTCACCTTCCGGCGCGGGCCGCACGCGCTCTCGGTCGGCGCCCTCGGCGGCATCTCGACCGAGGGCGGGGGGCCGGGCGACGACCCCGTCTCGCCCTTTTACACCGCGGGCGAGGTGCGGCGGTTGCGCGCGGCCGGCCCGCTCGACGTGCTCTTGTCGCACGAACCGCCCCGCGGGGCCGCGGCCCCGCTGCACCCGCGCTACGCCGACGGCGGCTCGCGCGACGTCGCCTCGCTCGTCCGCGACGGCGCGCCGCGCTTTCACTTCTGCGGGCACTACCACGAGCCGGGCGGGCGGCTCGTGGCGCCCGCGGGCACCGAGAGTTACCAGCTCAACGCGGTCAACTTCTTGCGGCCGCACGCGTTGAACCCGGGCTGCTTCGGCCTGCTGATCTGGGCGGGGCCCGACGAGGCGACCTTCTCGCTCGTCGACGCCCCCTGGGTGGCCGAGTACACGCGCTCGACCTTCCGCCACCTTTGACGCGGGCGGCGGGCCGCGCCCCCCCGGGCGGGCCGCTCAGGCCTGCTTCGGCAGGCCGCCCTTCTTCTTGATGGCGCCGCGCACGAAGAGCAGGCCCTTCTTCGGGCCGGGCACGCCGCCCTCGATGAGCAGCAGGTTCTTCTCGGGCAGCACCTTGGCGACGCGCAGGTTGAGCACGCTCACGGTCTCGTCGCCGTAGTGCCCGGGCATCTTCAGGTTCGGCAGCGTGCGGCCCGGCGTCATGTTCGTGCCGATGGAGCCGCCGTGGCGGCGGTACTCGTGGGTGCCGTGGGTGTTCGGGAAGCCGGCGAAGCTCCAACGGCGGATGACGCCCGAGAAGCCGCGGCCGCGCGTCTTGCCCTGCACGTCGACGAACTGGCCCTCGCGGAAGATGTCGCCGAGGCGCAGCGTGTCACCGACCTGGTAGCCGTCGGCGAACTCGGGCGTGCAGCGGATCTCGCGCACGTCACGCTTCGGGGTCAGGCCGCCCTCTTTGGCCTTGGCGTAGAAGCCGAGCTGGGCCTTGTTCGTGTGCTTCTCTTTGCGCTCGCCGAGGCCGACGATGAGCGCGACGTAGCCGTCGCGCTCGATCGTGCGCTTGCCGACGACCACGGCCCCCGACTCGACGACCGTGCAGCGCACGACGCTGCCGTCGGCGGCGAAGAACTGCGTCATGCCGACCTTGCGGCCGAGGATCGCGGGGTGGGTGACCTTGTTGTTGTTGGGCTTCGAGAGACTGGTGGCCATGACCTTACGCCTGAGCGCCCAAAGGAGGGGTTCGGTGCTGCACCCGCCCCTAACGGCGGGGGCGGGGCCGGGCGCGTTTGCCGAAAGGCACGGGTCGGGGCGCGAGCGACCCGGGGGCACGAGGCCCCCACGCACACAGCAGGGCTGGTGGCCTTAGCCAAGGCGCGCCCTCGGGTCAAGGCCGGAGGGCCTTTTTTACGACCCGGCGTCGACGAAGACGACCTCGAGCCGCTCGTTGCGGCCGCGCTCGGCCCGCCCCGTCGCGGCCACCACGGGACGGCTCGCGCCGGCCAGCACCACCTCGGCCCGCTCGCCGAGGGCGCCCTTGACCGCCCCGGCCCGCTGCCGGCTGCGCTCGAGCGCGGCCCCGCGAGGCTCTTCGCCCTCGTGCACCACGGCCACCAGGGGCAGCGTCGGGTGCGCGGCCGCCACCTTGGCGAGGCTCGCGAGGCGCTCGCGGCCGCCCGCGCTCAAGGCCCCGCCGGCGAAGGCGTCGTGCAGCGTGACGACCACGCCCCGGTCGTCGCGGCTGGTGGTGAACGAGCCCTCGCGCGAGAGCGCCGTCAAGAGCACGTCGGCATCTTCGGCGGGGCGCTTGGCCCGGGCCTCGCGCCGCGATTGCACGAGCGCCGACAGGCACGACGCGCGCGTGCGCAGCGCCAGCTCGACCGGGGCCTGCCGGGGCTTCGCGTCGAGCGCCTTGCCGAGCTCGGCGACCTGCGCCTCGGCCGGGCCGAGCGCGCCGGCCGCGCCGCCGAGCAGCTTGGCGCTCAAGCAGAGCAGGCGCGCCTCGGTGGCGAGCGATCGGCTCGCCTCGAGGCGCGCCGCCTCGCGCCCGGGGTCGAGCGCCCCCGGGGCCCCGGCGGGCAGCGCCTCGCGCGCGAGCCGACTTCGGGTCTCGAGATCGCGCACCTCGGCGTCGGCCCGCCCCTGTTCGGCTTGCAGCGAGGCGAGCTCGCCCTGGGGGACGGCGAGGTCGGCGTTGGCCCGCTCGAGCGCGACCTTGGCCCGCAAGGCCCTCGCCTGGATCGTCGCCCGGGCGTAGGCCGCGAGCGCCCGCTCGCCGAGCAGCTGCGCCCTCGCCTCGTTGCCGTCTTTCGCGGCCCGCTCGCCGTCGAGCCGGAAGCGCTCGGCCTCGGCAAAGGTCATCGGCGCGAGCTCGCGGGCCTCGCGGCCCTGGGCCGACGTGCCGAGCGCGCCGGCCTCGTCGAGCACCCGGGGCCGGACATGCGCCCCGCACGCCGCGAGCGCGAGCGCCGCCCAAGCCCCGAGCGCCAGAGCCCGGAGCGAGGAGCCCGCGGCTGCCCCCACCGCGCCGCCCGGCCCCGCGCCACGCCGCCTCACGGCTGCCTCTCTTTCGGCGCCCCGGACGCTGCGCCCGCTGCCCCCTGGGCGGGCCCGGAAGGCCCCTTGGGCGCCCCCTGCCCGGCCGCCCCGCCCGGCCCCCCGCCCCGGGGCGCAGCGCCCCCCCGCCGCTTGGCAGCGTCGGCGTCGAGCCGGTCGAGCTCGACCTGGGCCCGCCCCTTGCGCGAGATGGTCTCTTCGAGCAGGGCTCGCCCCCGCTCGACCTGGCTTCGGGCCTCGAGCAGGGCCTTTTGGGCCTGAACCAGAGCGGCCTCGGCGCGCACCGCTTGCACCACGTCGCGCGCCGCCTCGGCCCACGTCCGGGCGAGCCCTTCGAGCAGCTCGGCGCTCGGGCGGTCGCCCCCGTCGCGCGCGCCGCGCGCGCGGCCGAGCGCGCGGCGGGCCGCGTCGAGCTCGCGCGCCGCCGCGGGAGCCTCGGGCGCCTGGGCCGTCTGAGTGACGAGGCGCTCGGCCTCGTCGCGATCGGCCCCGAGCGCGAGGGGGCCCCAGAGCAGCACGAGGGCGGCGAGCGAAGAAGGCGGCGGGCGGCGCATGGCTCAGGGCGGGAAAAACCATGCGCGCCTCGCCCCGTCAAGGAGCTCGACCGCGGGCGTCGCCGCGGCGGCCCGGCTGCGCTAAGGGGCGGGGCCATGTCGCTGCGCGTCGCCGTTGTGCAAGGGGGCCCCTCGTCCGAAGCCGCCGTCAGCCGCGTGTCGGCCGCGGCCGTGGCGCGCGCCTTGGCCGCGAGCGGCCACGCGGTCAGCCTCCTCGAGCTCGACCCCGCGCTGCCCGCGGCGCTCGCGGGCGCGGGCGTCGAGGTGGTCTTCCCCGTGGTGCACGGCGCCCTCGGCGAAGACGGCTGCCTGCAGGGCCTCTGCGAGCTGCTCGGCCTGCCCTACGTCGGCTCGGGCGTGCTCGCGAGCGCCCTCGCGAGCGACAAGGTGCAAGCCAAGCGCGCCTTTCGCGCCGCCGGGCTGCCGCTGGCCGAGCAGTTCGTCGCGTCCCGCTCCGACGGCGTCGAGGTTTCGGCGCGGCGCGCCCGCGAGGCGCTCGGCGGCGCCATCGCCGTCAAGCCCGGCAGCCAGGGCTCGGCCATCGGCGTGACGCTCGTCGGCCCCGACGCCCCGCCCGGGGCGCTCGCCGAGGCGCTCGAGCGCGCCTTCGGCTTCGACGAGGTGGCGCTCTGCGAGCGGTTCGTGCGCGGCCGCGAGGTGACCTGCGGCGTGACCGACGCGCCCGCGCTCGGGGGCCTGCGCGCGCTGCCGCCGACCGAAATCAAGGCAAAGCTCGCCGACTTTTACGACTTCGCCTCGCGCTACGCGCCCGGCGGCAGCGTCCACGTCTGCCCGCCCGACCTGCCCCCGGCCGTCATCGCCCGCGTGCAGGCCGTCGCCGTCGCCGCGCACCAGGCGCTCGGCTGCCGCGATCTGTCGAGGGCCGACTTCGTCGTGGGCGACGGCGACGACGAGGGGGCCGTCACCCTGCTCGAGGTCAACACCATGCCCGGCATGACCCCGACGAGCCTCTACCCCGAAGCCATGCAGAAGAGCGGCGTCTCGTTCGAGGCGATGTGCGCGGCCTTCGTCGAGGCGGCGCGCGCGCGACCCGCGCGCCGCGCGGTGCCCGTGCTCCCCATGCCCCAGGGCCCCGGCGGCTGAGCCCGCGCCGGCCGCGACCGCCGACCGCCCCCCGCCCCTCGGCGTGGCCCCGCCGAGCGCGAAGCGGCGGCCTGCCGCCGGGCTCGCGCTCGCGCCCTCGCGCCGTTTCGCCCGAAAGAAGGCGCTTCGGGCCCGTCGCGGGCGGTCGGGCGAAAGGCCCTTTACGCGAGCGCCCGGGTGATTACCCTAGGGGGGTTCTTTGACAAGCGAGTTTTCTGCGTACGGTCTCCGGCGCCCCCGCCCACGGGCGGCGCGCCGGGCCCGACGTCGAAAGCTTTCTTCCCCGCACCACGGGGGCGACAGGTTTCGACGGGGGCTACGAGACCCGTGCTGCGTGCCGAGGGTCTGCCATACCTCGTAAATACAATGTCAGAAACCACAAGTGCGAACGACAACGCGCTTCCGCTCGCGATCGCTGCCTTAGGGTAGCTTCGAAGCCTAAAAAGCAACGAGCCGTCCGACGATGAAGCCTGCCAGAGCTTCTCCGAGGGCGTGACCGATCTGGCTGGCCCCCGCCGGCGCACCCCACGGCGGGGGCGAGACTCTTGGGGTGCTAACGCCGTGCGAGCCCGCCGATGGGCGCAAGCGGCGTGATTCAATACGTCGGCTACGCACGTAGATGTACGGGCGACGGGCTTCCGGACCCGGGTTCGATTCCCGGCGCCTCCACCGTTTTTGCCGTAAAAATGCCACTTTTTGGCCCGCTTGGGGACAGCTCTGGGGACAGCTTTGGGGACAGCTCGCCTCGACCGAGCCCCGCCGGCAGCGGCGGGAAGACATCGAGACGACCCACCCCAACCGCCTCCGCCGCGGCGATGTACCCCTGCGTCGTCGCCAGGTCGGTGTGCCCCAGCCGCCGCTGAATCTTGAGCGGCTCTTCGCCCCGAATCGCGAGCCAGGTCGCGCACGTGCCCCGCAGGTCGTGAAAGGTCAGCGGCTTGCGCGTGTGGTCGCTAGCGAAGAGCTCGGCCCGCTCGAGGCCCGCCCGCTGCATGTGCTCGCGTAGCTTGTCGGCGGCGCCCCGCGCGGGCGGCAGGTCGACGAGCACACCGCCCTCCCCTGCCCTCTCGACGAGCTCGCGCAAGAGCGGCTCGAGGGCCGGCTCGATGGGTATGAGGCGCCAGTTGCCCGTCTTCGTCGCCTTCGTCTCGCCCGAGGCCTTGTCGTGCGCCCGATGCACGCGGATGACCCCCGACTCGAAGGTCACATCTTCGGGCCGCAACGCCACCAGCTCGCCCTTGCGCATGCCGGTGTAGAGCGCCATCGCGTACGCCCGGCGCCAGCGCAGCGGCACCGCCTCGCACCCGAGCAGCGCGAGCGCCTCCGACGGCAGAAGGAACGCCTTCGCCCGCCGCACGCCCCGGTCGGGCCCCTCGATGCCCTCGGAGGGGTCATCGGCCCGGGCTCGCAGGTCGGCTCGCTTCGAGCGGCACGCGTCGCGGAACATGCGGCGCACGAGGGCCCAGACGTTCCACGCGCTCTTCCACGCGAGCTCGCCCCGGCGCACCTTCTCGTCGAGCGCCATCACCAGCGCCTCGAGCTCGGCGCGGGTGATGAGCGCGATGGGGCGCGCGCCAATGACCGGCAGCACGTGCTTGCCGAGTCGCAGGCGGTCGTCTTCGGCCGAGCCAAGGCGGCGCCGGTTTTTGCGGTCGGCAAGCCAGCGGTCGAACCACTTGCCGAGCGTCTCACCGGCCGTCCCCTTCGTTGCCGGCACGAGCGGCTCGTAGACGAAAACCCCGCGCTGCACTCGGTCGACGATGTCCGCCGCAGCCCGCCTGGCCTGCCCTTCGGTGCGCACCCCATCGTCGAGCGGAACCCATCGCCGGCGCCCGTCGGGCAGCCGCACCCGGACGCGCCAGCGGTTGCCGCGTAGTTCGACAGAGCCCGTACGGTCCTGCGCCATGCCTCGCCCCCGCTAACTTCCTGGCCCCGGTCTTGGGACGGGCCGAAGGGCGCCCGCCGGCGACCTCGACGCCCTCTTTCTTCGCCAGGCAGCGAAGCGCGAGACGGAAGATGTCGGCCGCCGACTGAACGCCGAGCTTCTCGTGAAGCGCGGCGAGTAGCGCATCGTCGGCGTCGGACAGCCTGACAGCCACCTGCTTGCTGGTCTGCATTGCATGCCAGGGTAGCATTCGCATGCCACGCATGCAATGCGGCAGGCAGCGGGGGGGCGAGGCGCCAGGCCGAACGGCACAGCCAACCCGCGCGCCCTTCCGACCGATGCGGAGGGCGCAACGCGAGCCTGCCCTACGACGAGGCCGGCGTCGGCCTGGGGCGCCCCCACCTGCTCGGTTCGCCGCTGGGGCTCTGCCGGCCTCCGGGGGGCGACTACAACACCCCGGGGCGAGAGGGTCGAACGATACGCCCCCTTCGATGGGAGCGAAGGCCGAGGCCTCAGGGCGCAGCTCAGCGCCAGCACCTCGAGCGGGCGACCCGTCGTTACAGTGACGCTGTCAAGGCGTCGGGCCTGCGCGCGAGCGCGCCACCCCGCCAGGGCGTTGCGTACACCGCGGGTGCGCGTAGCGGTCCCGAAACCCCACCCCGGCCCCCGCCTGGCGGGCGCTCGCGCGCGGGCGCGCGTTGACCTGATCCAGAAACCCCGCCCGGGCCCGCCGAGCGGCCGGGCCATGGCGCGAAACGACGCGACGCATCGAGCGCTAATCCTTCGATGGCCCGGGCAGGTCATGGCAACGAAGCCGACCCGCACCCCCGAACCGACCACCCTGCAACCCCACCCCTGCCCCGCCCCGGGCGCCCCTCTCGGCCCCGGCGTCTTGCTCGTCGGCCTCAACCTCGAGCTCGCCGCCGGCGTCTTGATCGCCTGGCTTGGCGCCCGACGCCGCAAGGCCAAGCGTCGCCGCCCGCCCTGGGGCTCGGCCCCGGCGAAGCGCGCCGCCTCGAGCCGCAAGGCGCCCCACCCGCCCCGCCGTCGGTAGCGCCGCGATCGGGCGCAACTGGGCCGCTGCCCGGCCGACGGGGCGAGCATGGCAACCCCTCTCGCCCGCTGGCTCGCCCCGACCCCCGATCATCACCGTGGTGCCTCGGCGCCGCCGAACTCGCCCCGGCCCGGGGCCGCCCCGCCCTGGCGCTGCACCTCGAGCGGCCCGACCCGGCCGGGCCGACCGTCGGCGCCTGGCGCGACGAGCACGGGCGACTCTGGGCCACCGTCGAGCCGGGCCGGGCCTAGGTTCGCGGCCACCCCGCCCGGGTCTGTGCCGGGGTTTCGTCAAGCGCCCCGCGCGCGCCGCGAAACCAAGATCCCACGACGCGCTCGCACGCTGAGCCGGAAGAGACGTCAGACGCGCTGCATGTGGTCTTCAAAGAACCGCATGGCATCGTCCCGGGACTTCGAGTCCTTGGTCACGGCTTCCGTAAGCTCTTGCAGCTCCTGGTCGGTCGCGTTGACGGAGTAACCGTTGGCTTGGAGGAAGGCGAGGGCCGCGGCCAAGGCAGTTCGCTTGTTCCCGTCCTGGAACGCGTGCGCCTTCGCAATGCCATGGAGGTAGACCGCGGCCTTCTCAGCGAGGGTCGGGTAGGCGTCCTGTCCACCGAACCCCTGCTGAGGCTGATATACGGCCGAGTTGAGGCCGTGGAGACTTAGGACGCCAGGCGCACCCCCAGAAGCCCCGACTTGATAGTCGTGCTCACGGATGACGTCGTCTACGTCGAGATAAATGACGTCGTCAGGGTCGACGCTTGTCATTCTCAGCGAGCAGCACGAAGGCGCCGGCGTGACGCGCCCTGACTACTTCCTGAGCACGACGGACGAGGTCCGCACGACGGCGTTCGCGTTCAACGGACGCCGACGGGGTAGGCCTCTCGGTGACCACCACATCTTCTTCCGTGTCGAACTTCGCCATTTTTGCACCTCCCGCCCGTAATACGGAGCGTCGCAACGAATGGTTTGCTGGTCAAGAGTCTGACGTATCAGAGTCTAAGGATGCCGTTAAAGCAAACTCCGCGCCATAGTCGACTAGTCCGCCTCTAGGCGTCTATCGTACGGTAGAGCCCGAGTTTTTGGCTGCGTCCTGACGGAGTTCGAGCTTGCCCCAGACAGTAACCCCCTGTTCTCCTGACGGGGCGGCCCTGGGGACTAGTACCCCCAGGGCCCCCCCAGATGGCGGGTTAGGCTCGTTTGTCCCCCACAACCGGCCCGGGGGCCGGCCGAAGGGTCGGCATGCGCTACGCCCTCTGGCACGACCCCAGCCCCGACCACCCGCCTTGTTACTCCGGTTCGTTCGGGCTCGCCCCACTCGCTGGCGGCCTCGCCCTCGAGTTGCACCTCGAGCGCCCCGGCTGTGCGGGGCTGATCGTTGGCACCTGGCGCGACGAGCGCGGGCGGCCCTGGGGCCGGGCCTGACGTCGGGCCCGGTCGAGACGCACGGCGCGGCCGGCTATCGCTTCGATTTCGGTAGCGTCTTGGGCCTCGCCGCGACCTTCGAAGGCGAGGCCTTCGGCGCGTTGGGCGCAAAGAACGGCTCGGCCAGGGCGCGCAGCTCGGCGCGCCGGGCCTGGCTCGCGCCCTCGAGCTCGCCGGCGAGCAGCACGAGCGCGGCGGCGACGGCGAGCGAGCGGCCCCGCTCGGCGCCGCCGGGCAGCTCGAGGGCTTCGGCGATCTGCGGCGCGAGCGCCCACGCTTCGGCGGGTAGGCTCAGCCGGACGGCCGGCCGCCCGTTGGCGGCGCGTTCGGCGGCACTCTCGCCCGCCCACCCTTCGGCGGGGCGGCTGGCGTTGCGCCGGGGCGGCGCCTTCGTCGTGGGCATGGGGCTCGGTTTACTCGCTCTCCGCCGCCGAGCGTAGCCACTCCGCAAGGCGCTCGCGCGGGGTGCCCGCGTCGAGCTCGAGCCGGCGCAGCCGCCGGGCGGCCCGCACGACCCCGCCCGCGTCGCCCGCGCGTTTGGCCTGGCAAAACTCCGCCCGCCCCGCCTCCCACGCGGCCGCCGAAAGGAACGGCTCGGCCTCGCCGCGGGCCGTCACGACGGACCCCCGCCAGCGAGGGCGAGCACCCGCGGCACCGGCAGGCCACCCGCGCGGCACCGGGCGCGCACGTCGAGGGCGGCGAGGCGCCAGCGGGCGGCCGGGGTGGCGTCGGGCAAGGCGTCTGTCATCGGTCGTTCCCTCGTACCTCGCGCCCGGGTTGAACGATCGGCCCGGGGCTCGGGCGACATCGCCCCGGGGGCGTCGAGCGCTCGCCAGGGCCTCGGCAGGGCCGGGCCCGAGCGAGCGGCCGAGGCGTCAGGCCGCGTCGGCGGCCGGGGCTTCGGGGGCGGGCGCCTCGAGCCGCCCCGCCCGGAACAGGGCCGCCTCGACGTGGGCCCGCACGCGCTCGACGTCGCGCACGAGGGCGGCGCGGCGGGCGGCCGCGGCGCGGGCCGGGTCGACGCCGACCTTGCGCACGCCGCGGGAGCCGGCGACGCGGGCGGCCTTCGGCACGGGGCGGGGCTCGGCCGCGGGGGCCTCGGCCATCTCGGCGGCGACGAGGGGGGCGGGCGCGGGGGCCTCGGCCGGGGCGGGCGCCGCCTTGGCGCGCGCTTGGGCCAGGGCCGCGTGCGAGGCGAAGGCGAGGGCGTGCGCGCGGGCGCCCTCGAGCCCCGCCAGGTCCGCGTGCCGGCCGAGCAACCGGGCAACGAAGGCCTCGGCGCGGCGGTCGTACTCGGCGCCGTCGATGCCGAGCAGCTCGCAGACGGCCGCCTTGCGGCGCTCGGTCGCGCCGAGCACCGCCGCGATGGGCGCGCCCGAGCGGTGCCGCCCGTGCTCGTCATACACCATCACGTGGTCTTCGAAGTACGCGGGGAACCCCTCGAGATGCCCCACGCCGTCGGTCACCTTCCGTGCCTCAACCGCCGCCGTCGCCTTCGTCGTGCTCGCCATACCCAGAGCTTAATGCACTGTGCCCACAGTGCAAGGAGCACGGGCCTACAAAGCACGAGAGGCCGGACGATTTCTCGCCCGGCCTTCTGGTACGTAGAGTTGACTATACCTATCCTTCGGCCTTCGCCTCGGCCTCGGCAACGCTGTGCGGCGGCGACGAGGGCGGCCCGCCGCCGAGCCGAGCGACCTCGGCGCCGACGATCGCCAGCGCCCTGCCGACGAGCCGCAGCTCGCGCCCGTTGACGTCGGCGATCTGCTCGAGGATGCCCCAGTCGTCGGCGTCATCCCTGAGCGCCGCCCGGGCGATCTCGGCGGCCTCGCCGGCGAGGCTTTCGGCGAGCTTGTAGAGGGCGCGCGCGTACGCGCCGGCGTCGCCGGACGAAAGCACGTGCTCGGCCGAGCTCGCGTAGAGGGCAACCACGGCCGCCTCGGTCTCGTGCGCGATGTGGCGGCAGATGGCAAAGAGCGCGCGGGCGCGGGGGCGCTCGAGGGGGGCGGGGCGGGTCATCGGGCACCCCCGGCCGGGGCCGCGCGCGGCCGCGCGGGCTTCGCCTCATCGAGCGCCGCGGCGACGAACCGGAGGGCTCGGGCGATGCGCCGGAAGTAGTAGGCCGGGCGGGCGTCGAGGTCGCCCGCGTTCGTCGACTCCTGACCGGCGCGTTGCAGGACGGCCAAGCCCATGACGTGCAGCGCCTCGAACCGGTCGGCCCCGGGCTTCGCCCGTTCGACGTCGAGGGCGAGCGCGGGCAGGCTGTCGCCGTCGATGACGGCCGAGAGCGCCCGGGCGGCCTTCGTCGCCTTGACGGCGGCGGGCCCGAGCGGGGCGGGCGGCGCCGGCGCGCGCTTCAGCGGCGGGGCCTTCGGGCGGGGCAAAGTTGACCCGCCTGGCTTGGGTGGTGCTAGCTTCGGCATTGTTCGTTTCTCCCGTGCAGGGTTGGGCGGACACGGGCCCTCGGCGTCTGATCCACGCCGGGGGCCCACTTGTTTTGTCGTGCGCGCAAGGCGCCTGAGCCTCCGTTATGAATTATTGGCGGTATGCTTGCAACAGAAAAGCAAGACGCGCTCTTGCTTGCGTCTCTGTGGCCCCGCATAACAAGCGGGGTTAAGCTGCGGCAATGCCCCGAGGCAGACCGCCGAAGCCAGAGGCCGAACTCAAACGGCTCTATGTGAGCGTGAAACTCACCCCCGCCGAACGCGCCGACTTCGACAGGGTGCTCGAGCTGCGCAACGAAGAGGTGCGGCGCCTGACGGGCGAGCCCATCACCTTGACGGCGAGCGATCTGCTTCGCCGTCTCATCGCTAAGGAAGTCGAGCGCCTCGGCATCCGGCCCGCCGCCGGCGACTCGAGGCCGCCCCCGCCACCGGAGCCCGAGCCCCCGGCGCCCCCCGCCCCGAAGGCCTCCCCGGCGAAGGTGCCGAAGGCCTCGCCCTCGAAGGGCAAGATCGAGTCGGGTAAGGGCCGGCGCCGATGATCTCCGGCCTCGGCGCCCCGTGCGCTAGACTGGGGACCATGGCCCCGACGGACGACGACCCCGAAACGCTCGAGCCCGAGACCGAGACCGATGTCGAGCCGATCGACCCCGAGGACGCCGACGCGGTTGCTGCCGCGCTCGACCGCGTCGAGGCGGGGGGCGAGCTGGTCGACGGCGAGGCCTGGCTCGCGGGCTGGCGCGAACGGCTCGACGCGAAATGGCGCGCGCGCACCGGCTAGAGCCGGCCGCCCGGGCCGAGCTCGACGCGCACCTCAAATGGCTCGACGAGCACAACACGGGCGCGGCGGCGCGCTTCGTCGGGGCCCTCGAGAACGCCCTCGAGACGCTGGCCTCGGGCGTCGCCGACGGGCGGCCGGTGACGCTGCCTGACGGGCGACGCGTTCGCCGGTGGTACGTGCGGCCGCTCATCCTGTACTACGTGCGCGAGGGCGGCGACGTGGTCGTGCTGCGCGCGCGGCACGAGGCCCGACGCCCGCTTGAGCGAGGCTAACCCCTCGGGCCTCGACGCCGGCGAGGGGGGCGCCTGGGTACGCTGAGGGGCGTCGCCGTGCTCTTTGAGAAGGCGTTCGATCAACGCGGCGTCAGGACCCCGCCAAAGAACCTCTTGAGAGTCGCGCTCGCTGAACCGCCCGTACTCTGAGTAGCGCATGGTTATGACTGCATCGGCCGGCGTCGGCCGATTGACCTTCGTCCCGGTGTCAGACCGATACGAGCCGCGCTCCCAACCGCGCGGGGTGAGGTGCCACTCTGCCCACTCGTCACCTTGTGCCATGGCTACGACCGTAAGGCGCCGAAGGCCTGGCGCAACGCTCCCCCGTGGCTTCGGGCTCGGCACCGATCGCGCGCAGGGCGCTGGCGGCGAGGTGGGCGCGCCCGTCGAAGGGGGAGCCCACACCGACCCGGCGACGCGCCTCGAGTTCGGGGGCCTCGCGGGCGAGGGCCTCGGCGGGTAGGGGCACAGCGGTGACTAGTGCCCGGTGTCTGGTGACTGGCGCCAAGTGTCTGCGGCAGGGGCGCACCCGGTTGCCGGGCCGAGCCGCCCCCTTCCGAAGGGGAAGGCCTCGGGGGGATGTGCCCTAGGGGCCGCTCGAGAGGCCGGCGGCTGAACACACACCGCTCGGCAGAAGGCCCCCATCACACGCCCCGCTAACCCCGCCCTCACGTCTGCCCGGCGCCGCCCCTTGCTTGCCGTAGGTCCGCTTCGTTTCTGCTCGGGGGCACATTCGTTCTCGCTGCCTGTCCGCCTAGCTCGCACTCGCTCGAGCAAGGCCCAAGCGGCCTCGTAGTCGTGGCTTCCGGCATGAGCGAGTTCAGCCTCGGTCGGCACCAGCTCACCGCGAAAGGCCTTGGAAAGGATGGCGCCGGCGAGACGTTCTGCTTGAACGGTGGCTCGATGCAGACGCTTCTCAAGCTCGTCGGCAAACTCGAAGATGGCATGAACGCGCCGCAAAATTTCGGTCTGTTCTGCCAGGGATGGAAGACAGACCAAGGTAGAACGCAAATGGTCGAAGCTGAGGTGCGGACGGCCTTCGCCGTAAGCCCAGGTTCTGTACTGGCGTTGCCCGTGCTCGGGCGAGTTCAGCCACAGCTCGACGTAAGGCGCCATTTCTGGTCGGGCAAGTCTAACTAGCGCCACGCTTTGGCAAACAAAGTGATCTTTCACTGCCGTATCCACACGGCAAACATCGCCAGTGTTCGCCCCGACGATGGTTACGAGCACGTCGTCTTTTTCGACGCGCGTACGCTCTCGCTCTGGATCTGACTCCGGTGGGGCTACTCCCTGCCGGTACGAGCGGTCGAACAACATTGGCCGAACATTCTGCGCCATAACGAAGGTGCCGTAGCCGCCCTCCTTGTAAAATGGCTTCCATGCCCGTGAACCGCTGGTCATATGAACGGCCAGCGCGTCCAAGCTGACCCGCTTCCAACATTCTGGAGCTTCTAGCGCAAACTCATCTGTCGCAAGCGTGGCTGGCTTTCTGCGCCGTGGTAGATGCTCTAGCTCACGCCCAGTCGTCGTTTCGGCGGGCCCAAGCCCTCGCCAGTCTTCTGTCAACTTCCCCGAGCAGGCTGCCGCCAGCACCGCCTGCCGGAATCGTTTCAGGATCCCCCGCACCCGCTCGAGACGCTCACGGGCAGCGCTCACTTGGACAAGAAGCCCCTCGACCTGCGCGACTATACGGCGTTGCTCAGAGAGAGGAGGTAGATTCAGATGAAACGCAAGAACCGCAGGAAAGTAGATGGTCGTGTGCGTGCTACCTTTTCCGAACTCATGCAGATGCTCTCCCTCTGCCATCAAGGCGTACATCAGAAACTTGGGCTCTAGGGCGTCGGAGCAGACCCAGTTGACGAAGTCTTGGCTGGTCGCCATGGGACGCCCGAGAATCGTTACGTAGCCGACAGACGCCGTACGGGAGAGGCATACGGTGCCGGCGGGGAGCCAGCGGGCCGCGGAATTCGCAAGCCCCTCTTCGGTGATGGTTTGAAGCGTCCGATGAATGACCTGCCCGTGGTGACGGCCGGCGTCACGGATGCCGAGCCAGGGCACATTGCCGTCCCAATATTCGGGGTGCTTTCGGCTCGGTGTATGGCCACTCTCGAGCCGCGCGATGTCTGTCAGAAGTACGCGCTTCCACCCCTCTGGAGGTGTATCACCCGGGTCCCCGACAGAGAGCGCAGCGCGCCCGGGGATGACTTCGTCCGAACGTTGTCTCATGCCACCGCCCTCTTCGGCACTTCGGCACCGCCCTCGAGCAGCTTGAGGATCTGGTTGAGCTCGCTCACCGCTTCTTCAAGCTCGGCGATAGCGTCTGTCGCGAGTTCTTCAGGGTCGGGCAGTTCATCGGCGTCGTCGAGCGACTCCTCTTTTAGCCACTTGAAGCCGTCGAGCTTGAAGTCTCGGGCCTTGACCTCCGCGTTGGTGAACGAGCGCCAGCGATCTTCTTTCGAGTCTGCGGTCTTGCGTTTCGCGCGACCGTTCGGGTCTGGGCCATAGCAGCGTTCGAACTCAGCGAAGTGGGCTGGGGCGAGGGGGCGGTCTTTCTTGGTGATTGAAGGCACGTTCGTGCGGGCGTCGTAGACCCAGACCTTCTCGGTGGGGGCGCCCTTGGTGAAGAAGACGACGTTGGCTTTGACCCCGGGGCAGTAAGGGGTGAAGGTGCCCCGGGGCAGACGCAACACGGTGTGCAAGTCGCAGTCTTCGGTCAGAATCTTGAAAACCTCGCCAGCTTGGTCGGCGAAGAGGCAGTTGTCGGGCAAGATGACGGCGGCCCTGCCGCCCGGCTTCAAGACCGTCAAGATGTGCTGCAGGAAATTGAGCTGCTTGTTCGACGTTTCGACGGTGAAGTCTTCGCGCTCGGGGCTCTGGTTCGCGCCCTTGGTGCCGAAGGGCGGGTTGGTTAGAACGACGTCGAAGCGGTCGGCCGAGGGCGGGTCGTAGATGGTGTCGCCGAGCGTGATCAAGGGCTCGATGCCGTGCAGGTAGAGGTTCATCAGGGCGAGGCGCCGAGGCCTCGCGACAAGTTCTTGGCCGAAGAAGGTCTTTTGCCTGACGCGGCGCGCGAGGCCACGGTCGATTGCCCCGCTGGTCTGCTTCTCGAACCACTCGTAGGCGGCGACCAAGAAGCCCCCCGTGCCGCAGGCAGGGTCGCAGATGGTGAAGTCGGGCCGGTCGCGGGGGTCAGGCTTGAGGCAGCGCACGATGCTGTCGATAAGCACGCGGGGAGTGAAGTACTGACCCGCGCCCTTCTTGCCCTCGGCTGCGGCCTTCTCGAGCAAACCCTCGTAGGCGGCGGCCTTGACGTCGACGTCGAGGCCCGTCCACTCCGTCTCGTCAATGAGGGCGATGAGCTTCTTCAGGTTGACGGGGTTGCTGAAGCGGCTCTGGGCGCTCGCGTAGATGTCACCGAGCAGGCCGGGATGCTTGCTCAGCGCACGCAGGGCGTCTTCGTAGTGCTCGAGCAGGTCGGTGCCACTCTTGGCCCGCAGGCTCGGCCAGTCGCACCCCTCGGGTAGGGCGACCTTCCGTGTCTCGTCGGCCATCTTCAAGAAGAGCAGGTACGTGATCTGCTCGATGTAGTCGCCGTAGTCGATGCCGTCGTGGCGTAGCGTGTGGCAGAAGCCCCAGAGCTTTTGAGCGACGTCGGTCATGCGTTGAGCACCTCGCCCTGGGGGTCGTGAAGGTGCCGCCGAGCGAGGTCAACCCTCAACGCGAGGGGTCGAGCGTCGGCGCAGTCTTCGTGGGGCGGGAGGAGGGGGCCGGCATGCCATGGGAAGCATCAGGGCCCGTGCGGCGGGGGGGTGAGCCACCGACGCGCGCTCGACGGCAGGCGTTCGGAGGCCACGGCTCAGGCGGCGAGAGCTTCGTTGAGATCGTGCAGGAGGCCGTCGAGCCGGTCGCCAAAGACCTTGCGCACTGCGGGCCAGCCGCCGCCACGCGTCAGCACGGGGATGACGTCGAAGTCGTCGCGCTCGATGGAGAGGTTCTCGCGCAGGTGCTCGCGGATGCGATCGAGCCACTTCTGCTGCTCGGGGGTGAAGGTCTGCCCGGCCGCCACCCGGTCGAAGGCACGCTCGACCCGCTCGGCGGCGGTGAGCAAGGGCTGGGCGTCGTCAGCCGCGTGCTTAACCATCGAGATGATGTCGACGAGGGCACGGTGGTACCTCTGCTCGTGCGCCTTTTGTAGCTTCTCGGGGGTGAAGAGGTAGGGGCTCGAGGCGAGCTTCGCCCGCAGCTCGGCGAGGGCCTGGGCGCTCCAGTCGCGTGGGCGGTCGAGCAAGATGCGGATGGCCTCGATGTGCGCGGCGTTCTCGCGCACGAAGTCGGCGAAGGCGTCGAGGTAGTCGTCGGGCTTGTACTGGTTGCCGTGCACGTCCCGCACGAAGAGTGCTGACGAGACGTCGTCGATCACGCCGTGTGCCTTGTAGAAGAATCGCTCTTTTCGGGGGTAGTTGGCGAGCAAGTCTTGGAAGTCTTTGTCGCGTAGGGTCTTCATCGTCGCGACGAAGTCGGCTCGCAGGGCGCGGGGCAGCCCGCGGGCGTAGCGGCCGACGTCGCCGTCAGGCAGGTAGGCGGCGAAGAGGTCGCGGGCCTCGCCCGACATCTGCTTGTCGACCCGATGCAGGCGCTTGACGAGGCAGCCGACGTTGTAGTCTCGGTCGCGGTTGTGCCAGATGTCGTCGACGATCTCGGCGATGCTGCGCGTCGGCTTCTCGAGCGGCTCGAGGGTGGGGCCGGTAGCACCCTTGAAGTAGGCGAGCAGGGTGCCGTCGAAGCAGTCGAACACCGTGAAGTGCGACTTGTCGGTGAACTTCTCGCCCTTGCGGGTGCCGCGGCCCACCATTTGCTCGAAGAGGATGCGGCTCTTGACCGGACGCAAGAAGACCAGGAACTCGAGGTCGGGTATGTCGACGCCGGTCGTGAGCAGGTCGACCGTCACGGCGACGCCAGGGTTGGGCCGGTTGCGAAACTCGCGAATGCGTTGCAGCGGCCGGTCGACCCGCCCGGTGATCTTATCGACGAAGGCGTCGCCCCGGCCGAACACGTCGCGGGCCATGTCGACGAGCTGGTCAGCGTGCGAGGTGTGCTGCAGATCGTTGACCGCGAAGATGAGGGTCTTGGGGAAGCGCCGGTAGCGTTGCTCATGCGCGTCGGCGTGTTTCTTGAGCTCTTCGAGAATCTTGCGGTTCGAGTCGGGGGCGGTGATGAGCCGCTCGACCTCGGCGGTATCGAACTGGCGCTCGTCTTCGACTTGGTCGAGCTTCGAGAGCCCGGTCTGTGGGTCGACGACCTCGACTTCTTCTCCCTCGCGGAGAAAGACGCCCCGAAGGCGCACGTTCGAGCGCACGTTGACCGCGTCGTAGTCGACCAGGTACCCGTCTTTGACGGCGTCTTGGTAGCCGTACCGGTAGACGAGGTGCTTGAAGAACGCGGTCGTGTGGCCTGCCGGCGTCGCCGTCAGGCCGATCGTCAGCGCGTCGAAGTGCTCGAGGGTGCTGCGCCAGACCGACTGCTCGGCCGCGGTGTAGCCGCGGTGGCACTCGTCGGCCACGACGAGGTCGAAGGCGTGAATGGGTATGTCGAGGCGATCGGCGTCGTCGTCGATCGCCTCGTCGCCGAGGCCGAAGATGGCCCCCCTGCCCAGCAGGTTGATGGCCATTCGCTGGATGGTGCTGACGTAAACGAAGGTGTCGCCCTCCTGCGGGTCGGTCAGGTACTTCGTCGGCAGAACCTTGGGGTCGAACTTCTCGTCTGCGCCGAAGTCTTCGGTCTGAAAACGGCTGCTATAGACCTCGTAGATCTTGTCGAACTTCACGCCCCGCTCGGCTTCGAACGCAGCGAACGCGCGCACGGCTTGCGCCGCGAGCGCACGGCGGTCGACCAGAAAGAGCACCCGTTTGGCGACCCCTGCCTTCATCAGGCGGTAGATCTGGTGCACCATCGTGAAGGTCTTGCCGGTGCCCGTCGCCATCGCCACCAGCAAGTGCCGCTTGCGCTCGGCGATCGCCTGCTCGATCGCAGCGCAGGCGTCCCGTTGGTAGGGGCGGAGCCGCGGGTGGTCGAAGGGCGTCGCCTTGAGCTTGCGACACCCCCCGTCGAGATCGCGGCCCAAAAACTCGCGCAGTGCTGCGGGCGAGTGAAATGCAGCCACCTTGCGCGACCGATTCAGCGGGTGGCGAACGTCGTGAAACCAGATGACCTCGCCGTTGGTCGCGTAGAGAAAGGGTACCCGCAGGCCGTCGAAGTCGTAGGGCGAGCCCTCGAGACCGCGAGCGTAGCGCTCGGCCTGGGTCAGAACGTTCTGAGGGCCGACGGTGAGCTTCTTTGCCTCGACCACCCCCACCACATGGCCGTCGAGCGAGAGAGCGTAGTCAGCAGGGCCAGCGCTCGTGTCGTGCTCTTCGGTTCGATGGGGCGCGCCGACTGGCGTAGAGGTCGTGCGAAGGCGCCAACCGAGCGCGTCAAGCCTAGGGTCGATGCGCTTCTTGCGGGTTAGCCACTCTGGTTCGACGGACTTTGAGGCAGCCATCGGTGAACGCTCGAACGACGAACGTAAGGCAGGCTTTTAAGGCCGTTCAAGCCTGAAACAAGCCCCTGCGCTCGGTCGCAGTTTGTCCTCCCCCTCTCGAACCCAAACAAATGCCTAGCCAGCTCAAGGGCCCCAGCAGCGCTGAGCGAGGAAAGCTTCGCTGGCGCCTGCCAGAGGTGTTTCTCACCTACGCTCGCTTCCTCACGAAAATAACGTGAGCGTACTTCGCTGCCCTCGCGCCAGTGGGTAGCAAGTTTCGCTACCTGCGCCGGCAAAGTCGGCGCTAGAGCCTCAGCGCTGCGGCCAACGTCTCGTGCGCCTCCTTGGCCGTCCGAAATGCTTCGTCGGTGCCGCCCCGGTCGGGGTGAGACGCAAGCGCCGCGCGCCGCCAAGCGGCCTTGAGTTCGGCCGCCGAGCAAGGCCAGGGCAGGCCGAGCACCCTGGCGGCCACGGGCGCTTCGCCCTGCGCCTGAAAGGCCTCGAGCCTCTCTTTCCAAGACCCTCGCTGCGCACGCCAGTTCACGCCGTGGTGCAGCCGCCCAAAGGCCTCTGCGAAGAGCGCCGCGTCGGCGTCTCGCTCGCGCGCCGCGCGCTTGCGGTCGTAGCCTGGCGGCGGCTCGGTGCGGAGCCACCACTCGTGCGGCATCTCGCCCCGGCGCTTGGTCTTCAGGTAGGCCGCGAGGCGGGCGCGGGCGGCCTCGAGCCGATCGGCGTGGGCGGCGCCCGCGGCGGGCGCGGGCAGGGGTTCGTCGCGCTCGAACAAGTCGTAAAGCCGCGACTCGTCGGCCGTCGGCTGCCGCACGACTCTCGCGAGCTCGGCCCAGAGCCAGCTATGCCGATCGCGCCACAGCTCGAGCTCGAGCGGATCGTAGACTTCGCGCGCCAGGCCGATGCGCAAGGTCGCTTCGTTCGCCCGCCGGCGCACCGAAGCCCAGAAGCGGCCGAGCGCGACGGGGTTCTCGGCCTCGAGACAGCACCGACGGACCGCGTCGCCGGGCCGCGCGATGACCCGGTTGCGCGGCTTGCCGTCGATGCGGAAAGCCACCCGAACGATGGGCTTGATCGTCTCACGACTGAGGCCTTCGGGCGGGTGCGGGCAATCGCTCCGGTCGTCGATGCCGCGGGCGCTCAGGGGCTTCCGCTGCCACGCCACGAACAAGGTCAAGCCTGCCCCGCGATCGTCATCGTCACCCGCCGGAACGAGGCGAAGGCCTCGCCCGCGTGCGCCAAGACGACCGGGCCGCCGAGGCCTGCGATGCGCCTGACCTCGCGCTCTGCGGCGTCTTGGTCGGCGTCGGCCATGTCGGCGAAGTCGCGCGCTAGCTTGGCGGCGACGTCGACCGTGGTGGGCGCAACGATGTAGCGGCCGGCGACGCGGGGGAACGCGGCAAAGAGCGCCGCGCCGCCGTCGGCCGTCATGAAGGGCGACTCGGCGTCAAAGACGAGCAACGCCAGATCCGAGAGCGGGGCGCCGCGCGCCAACTCGGCATCGATGAGTGCCGAGAGTTCCGGGCCGGCCTTCTCCAGCGCTTCGTCAAGGGCGCGCTGAGCCTCTCCGCGGGTTTGCATGGCCTGAAAGGTAGCGCTTCGGGGCCTGCCAGCCAGTGCCGACATTGGGGTTACTACAGCATATTTTACATGACCTATCGGGGGTTGGATGAGGCGGACAAGATATGTCAGTATGGACGCACAACAACGCCGATGGAAAGGGCCCGCCGATGAGTGGCAAGCGAGAGCCGTCGAGGGCCGCCGACCTGTTGGGAGACGCCCTCTGTTTCGCCGCCGGCCTGTTGCTGGCCCGGGGCTTCGGGCGGCGCGGGGCCTGCCTGCGGGTCACCCCCGACGCGACCGGCGCGCGGCTCGAGGTCTGCGCCGCGGGCGAGGGCGATGACGAACCGGGGGCGCTCGACCGATGACGAAGCGCGCCGGCCCCGACGACCTCGCAGCGCTGCTCGAAAGCCTGCGCCTTGCGCCCGCGCTCGAGGGCGAAGCGCGCGTCACTCCGGCGCGCGCCCTGAAGCGCCCCGCCCGAGCGAGCGGCGTAACGCCGCTCCGTGCCCCGAAGCGTCCGCGGGGCCGGCCCTCGACGCTGACCCCGGCGGTGACCCGGGCGCTCTGCGAGGGGTTGCGAACCGGCCTCCCGATCGGGCTCGCCTGCCGGCGCGCGGGCATCCCCCGGCGCACTTACCACGCTTGGGTCGCGCGGGGCGAAGACGACCTCGACGACGGGCGCGACACGTTGCATGCGGACTTCGCCGCGAGCGTCGGCCGGGCCCGCGCCGAGCTCGCCTACGAGCTGCACGAGGCCTTGCTGCGCGCGGCGCGCCTTCCGCCGGGCGCCTTCGACTGGCGCGCGGCCGCCCGCTGGCTTGAGCGGCTCTTCCCCGAGCACTACGCCCTCGGCCCGACGCGGCTGCGGGCTCAGCGCCTCGCCGCCGGGTGGGACGCGAGGCGCGCCGCCCGGCGAGGGCGCCCGCTCACGGCCGACTACTTCGGCTTGTTCTACGACGTGCTCGGCCCCGCCGACCTCGAGCGCTTCGCCCGCCTCTCGGCCACCCCGCCGGCCCGGCGTGCTACGGACCGCGACAGACCGCGACAGGAAGGGGCCCCCGCCCCGGCCCGGGCATGAGCGCCGCCCGCATCCCCCCGGACCTCGAACCGCTCGTGTTCGCCCTCGACGGGCGCGGCCTCACCAGCCGCCAGATCGCCGCCGAGCTGCGGGCCGAGCACGGCCTTTCGGTCCACCACTCGAGCGTCGCCCGCCTCGTCCGAAAGCAGCGCGCCGCCCGGGCCGAGGCCGTCAAGGGCGTGGTGCGCGACACGGTCGGGCGCGCCGTCGAGGCGGACTTGGCCCTACTCGCCCGCGAAACGGGGCGGCTCGAGGCGGCCCTGCCGGGGCTCCTGAAAGAGAACCTCGACGGCTACCTCCGCTCGCTGCACACCCTCTGCCGCGTCATCGCAACCCGCTTCGACATCTCGCGCGAGGTGAACCCGAAGAAGGGCAAGCGCACGCTCGAAGATCTGCTCGAGGCCGGCGAGGCCGAGGGCGACGACGAGGACGGCACCCCGGGCGGGATACCCGAGGGGCGGGCGTAGGCGTCGGGCATTTTTTGCACACTACGCGATCGGGCGCGCGCACGCGCGAGGCGCCCGCCACCGGGGCGGGTTCTATGGCCGGCTCGCGCCCGTGAGTCGCCTGCCGGCCCGCTCGAAGACCGAGCGTGATTTTTTTGGCAGGCCCGCGCGCGAGCGGGGGCCGAGGGTCCCGATTTTCTGAACGGGTCCGGGCGCGGGGGCGAGGCCTCGGCCGGCCCGACCCTCCGGGGCAATTCAGGGCCTTTCTGCCAACCGCCCTCGCGCGAGGCCCGCCCCCGGGCCGCAGCCGAAACGCCCAGCGGGGGAGTTTTGCAACACGGCAAAAAAGGGCGCGCACGACCGGCCAGCGCGGCACCTGCCGGCCCCCTGCCAGCGGGGGGTGCCTCGGGGGGGCGGCACCCTACCACCCTCGGCCGACGGGCCGGCCGCGCCGAGGCTGGCACCCTGGCCAGGCCTTCGAGGGCGAGAGGGGCGGGTTCGTGCGCTTCTCGAGGCAGCCTCGCCAAGGCCCCTAGGAGGCGTTTAAACGGCCGGACGCCCAGAAGCCCATGCCCCCCATGGCGACGGGTCAACCGGTCGCCAGCGGCCGCCCCGGGGCGGCGTGGCGTGTCCTCTCGACGTCGGCCCTCGACCCTCTCGACTTATCAGAGGCGAGCGCTCGGCGTTCACGTCTCGCTCTCGCACGTCGCCTGCCCCCGAGGGGTCCGAGCCGGTGGCCCCCGTCGCAGGTGGGGCGGCCAAGCCACTCGAAGGCGTGTCGACGGGGACAGCCATCACAGCTCGGCAACCTCCCGCGCGCCCTCCTCACCGAAGAGCCTGCCCACCTCAGGCTTCGGGCCCGAGAACGTGTCTGGGGCAGAGATATCGTCACCGTCGTCACCGTCGTCACCGATGGGGGTCAGGCAGTCTGGTTTGGCTGCATGACGAGGTGACGATGCTGGTGACGATGGGCGGTGCTCGCAGGCATCGTCGCCATCACTCAGCGCCCGCCCGCCCCGGCCGATGGCCCGGGGCGCGGGGCATCGTCACCACCATCGTCACCAGGGAGCGCAGCCTGATTCGCCTGCGAAGTGCCCTTCGGTGACGTTGGTGACGTTGGTGACGATGCTTTGGGGGTGGACGAAACCACGACCCATCGGGCAGCGCCCCCATGGGCTGTGCCTGCGTGCTCGAGGCGCCACCCCCCAGCCTCGCGCCCCTTGGCCCGCCGAAGCGCATGCCCCAGACCGAGGGCGCTCGGGCGCGCCACCCCCCGCCCCCCACCGAGGGCCACGAGCGCCGAGAGTGCCTCGCGCGCCTCGAAGATGCCGGGGGGCACGGGGCCCCGCGCCTCGGCCGGCCAGAGGCGGCGCACGACCTCAGCCGCGGTGAGCCCCCGCGCGCTGGGATCGAGCCAGGCCCAGACGGCGAGGGCGGCGCCCAAGCGGTCGTACTCGGCGCGCTCGCGGCCGGAGACGAGCAACTCGCCGAAGACGAAGCGGGCGTGCCCGAGAAAGTAGCGCCCGAGCTCGACGGCGCCGAGCATCGTGGCCTCGTCGATCGGGTCCCACACCTCGCGCGTGCCGGCGCGCCCGGCGAAGTGCAGCACGGCTGCGATGCGGGCGACCGCGCCGGGCAGCTTGCCGCCCCAGTCGCGCATCTCGGCGAGCTCTCCCCCTGGCGCGAGCATGCGCTCGACCTCGCGCGAGAAGGCTTGCCACACCTGGCGCGCCCTCTCGGTGAGCTCGACGAGCGGGGTGGGCTCGCCCTCTGGCGGCACCCTGATGGAGAGCAGCGCACGCACGGTCGCCTCGTACGCACGGCGCACCTCGGGGGGGACCGCCGGCGTGTCGCCCGTGCGCGTGCCGACGCGCGAGGCGGGCAGCGCGACGAGCAGGCGCGCGAGCATGCCGCGGGCCCGGAACTCTCGCCGGCCGGCCGCCGAGCGCAAGACGTCGGGCTGGATGGCGAGCGCCATCGTGAGCGCGGGCCGGGCGACGAAGAGCGCCTCGCGGCCGAGTCGGTCGACCCGCAGCGTGTCGCCCGCGTGCCCCTTCAAGAAGACCTCGAGGTTCGACGCGCCCGTCTTCGAGTAGCGGCCCGCCATCACCTCGAACACGGTGCCCTCGGCCTCGGCGACGCACAGCCGCCCGCCCTGCTCGGCGAGCAGCTGCGCGATCTTCTCGGGCGTCGCGTCCGAGGCGAGAAGGCGCGGCGCGACCGGGGGGCGCGCCTCGTCGCGTTTGCGGATGGTCTCGGCGAGCTCCGACTCGAGGTCGGCCTTCTGGTCGACCGGAGCCTTACGCAACTGCTTGCGCAGGTCGGCGATCGTACCCTCGAACGCCTCGCGCTCGGCCGCGGCCTTCGCGAACGTCGGCCGCATGCTCTCGGCCAGGGCCTTCTCGTGTGCCTCGACGGGGGCGAGGGCGCTCGCGAAGACAGCCGACTTGCGCTCGCCTGGCGGCATCGCGGCGACGAGCATGAGGTTGAGAGGTTCGACGTGGTCGGCGCGCACGCGCACGCGTGCCTTGCCGGCGACGGCCGCCGAGCACGCGGCGAGCGCGAGCACGCCGGCCAGGTCGGGGGGCGTCTCGCTGAAGGTCGCCTCGGCCTCGACGAAGGCGCGCGGCGCGGGCGGCAGCGCCCCGAGGGGGAAGGCCGGGCGCTCAAGCTCCGCCGGAGCAGACGGCTCGTAGGTCGACAGGCCCGGCGAAGGGGAGAGCCCCTCCCACGGTTCGGGTTTGGCCGCCTTCATCCCCGCACCTGGCGCGCCCTCGAGCGTTCGCCCCCGACCACCTGCGGCAGCGGAGCATCGAGCAGAAAGCCCCAAGGCATCGTCGAGCGCCGCAGGGCGTGGTCTATCTTGTGCGCGAGCTCGCGGGCATTCCAGGGCGGGTCGCAGCGCCGGTTGTACTCGTCGAGCAGTGGGCGCCACACGTGCTCCCAAGCGCGGGCATCGGCCTCGTCCCGCGAGAACCCCCGGATGATCTTCAGCACCGTGTTGAAGGTCATGTTGTGGCCGCCCTGGCCGCTAACGGCGGCGTCGCACCGCTCGAGGTAGGTGCGCGCCCGGCTGACCCGCCCCGCCCCCTCGGGCTCGCCGACGGGACGCGAGTTCGGCGCACGCGGTGAGGCCTCTGGCGGCGCGCCGGCACCGGTGAAGCGCTCGACGGCGCGTACGTCGGCGTCGGGAAGGAGCTCGCCAAGGCGCGACCATGCCGCGAGGTCGCCATCGACGACGCCAAAGGCGAACGCCCGGCGCTCGGCCGCACCCATGTCGGGCGCATGCCGCGCGATCAAGCAGCCGACGGCGAGGGCGGCGACACAGCGTGCGAGCCCGCCGGCGTCGACTTCGGCAGGTTCGACGCTCGCGCCCTCCCACGCGATGGGCTCGCCGCTCGGATGTTCGGTCGGCGGGAAGAGCGTCTGCCCGCCCTTGCCGCGCAGTTCGACGAGCGCCTTGCGCGCTCCGTCGGCGAAGCGCCGCAGCGGCGCGCCCCGCGTGACGTAGAGCCAGTGCGAGCGGGGCTTGCTCGCCCGGCCGAAGACGGCGCCGGTGGGCGGCAGGAAGTTGGCGGCGAGGCCGGCAGCTTCGGGCGCATCGAGGTCGACATCGACGAGGCCCCCGCTCACCTCACCGAGCACGACGCCGACGCCGAACCCCTTGGCCCGCCAAGCTTCGAGCGCCGCTGCGTCGGGTTCGTACGTCTTCCAGTCGCGCAACAGCAAACCACTCGAGGGGTCGTGAGGCACCTTCGACCCCGGGCCGATGGGCACCGGCCGCCAGCCCTTGGCCTGGTAGACCAAGGCGACATCGGCGGCGCTCATCGGCGGCCCCTTTCGGCCACTTCGATGTTCCGGTCGAAGGGCCGCCCGACGAAGGCGATCGCGCTGCTGTCACCGTACGACCTCGGCACGCCGACCGAGCGCGCTTCGAAGAGCCCGACAAGCCGCTCTTCGTCGGGGCCGTGCTCCGCCACACACGCCCCACACACCACGCGCCCGACCACCAAGTCTTTCGCGGCGTCGTGCGAGGGCTCAAGTGTGACGAAGCCCGCGCCGACATCGAGCGGCCTCCGGCGGCAGATGCCACAGGTCATCAGCGGGCCCAAGAACGCTTCGCACATCATGCCGACGAAGAGCTGCCGCAAGGCGACCTCTTCTTCGGTCGGCCCCTGACCGTTGCCGCGCCCCGATGCCCCTTGCGGCGGGGCGGGTTCGCAGGTCAGCTCGGGGGCGCGCTCGCTCTTCAGGGGCAGCGTGCGGATGACCCCGGGGACGTTGCCGCCAAGCTTGGCCCCGGGGTCGTCCGCCTTTTCTTGCTGGGCGGTTGTAGCGTTCTGCTTGAGAAATTCAGACGCCTTGATGGTTCGATGCTTCGCGCACCTGCCTTGCCTATGGCTGTGCGACGGCGCTTTCTTCGGTCCGAGATTCATCGTCCGGCCCTCCGCACGAAGCCGGCGCGAGCAAGTGCCGCGTCGGCTGCATCGAGTGGCGCGCTTGTCTTCGGTGCGGGCGGCTGGGCCCGACTCGCGAGCCAACGGCAGAAGGCCTCGCGCTCGACCACGAAGCCGAGGCCCCGAATGCGCGTGACCGGAAGCTTCGAGGCCTTCAGCGCCGCCCGGAACGAGCGGGGCGGTAGGCCTACGACGGCCTCGCTGTTGTGCGCCCCGACGAAGGCCGGCGGCGAGGCGACGGTGTTGACGGTGACGTGCACGGGCGGATCGGTGCCCGCGTTGACGAGCATGGGCCCGTCAGGTACGTTCTGCATTGCGTATCCCTTTCGTGCTCGACGCGCCCCGGCTCCCACCCCGGGGCGTCGTCGTCTTGGGCCCTTGCGAGGGGGCCCTACTACTCGACAGTCAGCAAGGGCTGGTCACGCTACCTGCTCCCCAGCGGGCATCGCCAACTCGACGAATCCGAGCTTCAGCAGGGCGCGTTTGATGCGCCGCTCGGCGGTGCCCTTCGTGACGGGCTCGCCGCGCAAAACCTTGCGGACGGTGCGAGGGTCGGCTTCGGCCTCGACGGCGATCTGCCGGACATCATGAGGGCTCAACGTCGTGCTCATGGCCCCAGCATGGCGCCTCGCTGCTCGAGAAAAAGAGGGATTCCTAGAATCACCCTTTTTTTCTCTTTTTCTCTCGACAGTGGTCGGCCCACTCCCTTCTCAGCGACTCGGGCTTGAGCGAGTCGTCCGTCGGGCTGACGAGACGAACAGCCTTCAGCAGCTTGAGCACATCATGCCACTTGTCGTGCGTCTGCCCCTTCTTGGGTCTGCCTGAACGGGCATTCCAAGAGCGAACGACCTGAGCAAGGGCGGCGGACGCCTCGAGCGAGCGTAGCGCTTTGCTGTGCTCCGGGCATCGCATCGAAAAATCAAGCGCGATGATTTGAACGACATCTTCCTTGGGGTCTAGTTCGCCGCGGTCCAAAAAATCGCGCAGGTTATACCCTTTAAGGACTATATCAAGCCCCGCATCAAGAGCGACAGCCCCGGAGCTACAGAGCAGGCGATTGAGGCTCGCCTTCTGGTCAAACGGCTCGAAAGATCCATTCACGGCGCGGCTGATGCACTCGAGAAGCACCATGCGCCACACAACAATCATATCGGCTTTGCCCATGGCGGCGGCCAACGCCGCGTCGACTCGCTTGGCCATCGCCTTCCATCGCGGCGTCCCGATCTTCACCAGCGGCGAGTCCGCAACGAGCGCTTCATGTCGAAAAAGCTCGGACAAGAGCTTTGCGCGGAGTTTGTAAGGCCTTCGCTGCTCCATATCCTCCATGGCCTCGCGCCCGCGCTTGCCACCAATGACAAAAAAGTCGGGGTCGACGGCGAAGACATCCTGCTCGGGGGTGTCTTCGCCATCGCCTGCCCCCATGCCTGCGATGCTGGAGTCTGTACCCTGCCTCTTGGTCGCTGCCATGTGAGCACCCCTCAATGCCTTGGGTCCACCAGCCCGAGGCGTTCATCTTCGAGCGTAACCCGCCCTTGCGAGCTCACGTCACCGAAGCGGGCTCACAGCGCGACGAGGTGACGCCGCGCTTGAGAGCGGCCCGGCGTCAGCAGGAGCGGTTTGGTGAGTTCGTTCGATTCGCCGTGCGCCCCCCTCATGCGGGAGCCGCGGGGTAGCGGCTCCCAGCCACGTCACGCCGACGAGGCATTCACGGCGGCACAAAGCAGCTCGTGCGCCTCGCCCCCAGCGCCCCCCTGCCGGGGTGCTGGGCTCGACGAGCGGGGCCGGCGCTGGGCGCTCGTCGAGGCGAGTCGGGCCTTAAGGGCTCGAACGGGGCTCCCTGGCCGCGATATAGGGGAGGGTGCCGTGACACCGCCCCCGTCGGAGCCGCCGCCCCCCTTGCTCTTGGTCGTCCACGACGACGACGCCAACCGCTACCTGCTCGCCCGCCACCTGCGCAAGGGCGGCTTCCGCGTGCTCGAGGCCGCCGACGGGCGCCAGGGCCTCGCCCACGGTCTCGCGCCTCGTCGAGCTCGAGACGGACGACCGGAGCGTGTGGGATCACGAGGGGGCTCGCTACGAGCTCGAGGACAGGCGCGGGCAGCGGCTCAAGGTCACGCCCCAGCGCGGCGCGATGCTTGTCTACGACCGCCACGGCACGCGGGCGACCTTCGCCGTGCTTTACGACGGCCTCGCGCCGTTCGACTGGCCGAGCCCCGGGGCAGGCGGGGACTAACCGGGCGTGTGGCGACCCTCGACGGGCGTCGAGCTCGGCGCGCTGGCCCCAGGCGGGTCGGCCGATGCGGCGGCCGTCAGCGCGGGGGCGGGCGCCTCAAGCGCCACCCCTTGGCCAGCCCCCGCCCCGCTGCAGGCCTCGACGACGGCGGCGAGCGAGCGGGTGGCGACGCGCGCCCGGGTGACGTCGCCCTGCCGCAGCGCAGCAAGCACCTCGGCCGCCAGCGCACCTGCCGCGCTCTCGAGCGCGCCCCAGACGGCGCTGTAGGAGGCCGGCGGTAGGGGCGCCTCCACAGTCCCCAAAGCCTGTCCCCGGGCACGTGATTTAGCGGCTTTATGCGATGCTTCGGAGGGCTCTCCCGGTACAGAACCGTTCGAAACCCCCGTAGTTTTGGCTGTTTTCGCGGGTTCGATTCCCGGCGCCTCCACCGTTTTTGCCGCAAAAACCCCGCGTTCTGGCCCGCTTGGGGGACAACTCTGGGGACAGCCCACCTCGATCGAGCCCCGCCGGTAGCGGCGGGTAGACGTCGAGATGCCTCAGCCCGACCGCCTGCGCCGGCGTTCGGGCCGGGCGACCTTTGGCGTCGGGCGCGCGTCGCGCCGCCCTCCCCTTGAGGCCATGAGCTTCGACCTCGAGGGCGCTTCGCGGACGGCGAGCGGCTCGTTCCGAAGACGATCTTTCGAACGCAACCGCCCGGAGGGCTGGCCGAAGGGCTGGCATGAACCACATTCCTCCCTTCTCCGCCCGTTGGATCGACGTCACCGACGCCAACGGCTGCTCCCCCTCTGTCGGTTTCATCGGCGTCGTCGAGCTCAAGCTCCCCTGGAAGTTCGGCCTTCTCGTCGGCCGATGCCGAAACGGCCGCACGTACTCGGCCTGGGCCGAGCCACACGGGCCCCTCACCATGCCCCTCGACTCCGCCGAGGCGTGAGGCACGCAAACACGGCCCGGGCCTCGCCATTTCGGCGGCGCCCCTCCTTAGCGGGGCAAATCTACGATGCGAGAGTCGCCGCCTGCCTTCGGCCGACGACGCCGGACGCTCTCAGCGTGAGCGCATGCTCGCGGGCGCCACCCCATGGCGGACGCCCCCGAGCTTCGGCGGCTCAGTCAGCGGGCGATGCGGCTCATCGAGCGGTACAACGAGACCTCGTTCGACGAGCCGCCGGCCACGAGAGACCTGCCGCCCAACGTCGCCGCCATCGAAAACCCGGCGCGAGTCACCCAAGCGGTGTGAACGCCGCCCGGGCTTGCTAGCCTGGCCCCTTCGCCAGGGGCGCCCGGACCTAACCCCCCGGTCGTGCCCGGCACCGCCCCCCGATGAGAGCCGATGGCCACCGAGTCAGAATCCACGTACGATGGCGTCAGGCTCCGGGCCCGCGACGCCAACGCGTTGCGCGACCTCGAGAGCCTTGCGAGCGAGGGCCAGACGCTTTCCGAAGTGGCCCGCGCGGGTGAGAGCGAAGGGCCTCGCGAAGGCGGAATGGGGCACGAACGAAGGGGCGCCCTAGGCCGAGGGGCTCGCCCCGAGCGCGAAGCCACGATTCGCGCCGAGCCTGCCGGCGCGGTGGGGCGTCGGCTCGCGCCCCGGCGGGCGTTTTCCGCCGAGGGGGGCGCCGTGCGGGCGCTCGCGGTGCGGGGCTGCGGGCTGAGCGCGTTGCCCGCGTCGTTCGGCGGGCTCGACGGGCTCGAACACCTCGATCTGAGCGAGAACCGCCTCGAGGCGCTGCCCGGCTCGCTGGCCGACCTGCCCCGCCTCGAGAGCGCGTATTTCGACGACAACCGGCTGGGCGCGCTGCCCGAAGGCATCGCGAACCTCGCCCGGTTGCGAGAGCTGCACGTCGACAACAACCGGCTCGAATCGTTGCCCGCGGGGCTCGGCCGGCTCGACCGGCTCGAGGTGCTGAACGCGCGGGGCAACCGGCTCGGCGTGATCCCCGAGGCCGTCGGCGCCTTGACGCGCCTCAGAGATTTGCGCCTCGGCCAGAACCCGCTGCGCTCGGCCCCCGCTTCGCTCTGGGCGCTGACGGGGCTCGAGGTGCTCGACCTCTCCGAAGCGGGCCTGTCGTCGCTGCCCGAGGGCATCGAGGCGCTGAAACGCCTGCGGATGCTCGACCTGGGGCATAACGCACTCGCGTCGGTGCCCGAAGGCGTCGGCGACCTCGGGGCGCTCTCGGACGCGCTCTACCTCAGCGACAACCGCCTCGACGCCATCCCGGCCGCGCTCGGGCGGCTCTCGCGCCTCGCCTATTTGAATGTCACCGACAACCGGCTGATCGCGCTGCCCGAGGCGATCGGCGGGCTGAGCGGCTTGATCGAGCTGAGGCTTTACAATAACCGCCTCGCCTCGCTCCCCGAAGCGATCGGGCGGCTGGCGCGCCTGCGCGAGCTGCACCTCTCGCGCAACGAGCTCCGGGCCTTGCCGCCGACGTTGGGGGCCCTGAGAGAGTTGCGCGAGCTACGCCTGCAAGACAATCGCCTCGAGGCGCTGCCCGAGTCGGTCGGCGAGCTGACGCGGCTCGGCGCCCTCGATCTGCGCAACAACCGCCTCGCCTCGCTGCCCGGGTCGATCGGGCGGCTCCGCGGCCTCCGGCAGCTCGATCTGCGGGCGAACCGCCTCGTCAGCCTGCCCGAGAGCCTGGGCGATCTGACCGGCCTCGAGAAGCTCGATCTTCGCTGGAACAAGCTCTCGGCCTTGCCGGCTTCGGCCGCCAGGCTGCGCGAGCGGGGCTGCGTCGTGCTCCATTGATGTGGCCGGGCTGCCGGGCCGGGCCGCGCCTTTGGCGATGCGGCGCTGCGGCCGCCGGCGTCCCTCGCGCTCCGCTGAGCGGCGCCACCGCGGGGCTCAGGGGGCGGGCGGCACGAGCGAAGCCGACTGGCCGCCGGCGTCGACCTCGACGGCCTCGGCGCCCGCGCGCTCGGGCGGCAGGCGCAGCTCGACCATGGTGGCGAGGGCCGAGAAGAGCGGGGCGACGGCCTGGCGCATGCTGCTGTAAAAGGGCGTGTAGAAGTAGAAGCCGCGCTCGCCCTTGAGCGCCTTGAGCTCGTCGACGTCGGCGAGCAGGGCGCCGAGCATCACGACGACGACGCCCTCGTCGGCCGCCTCGCGCACGAGCGCCTCGCGGTCGAACTTCGTCGAGGCGTTCTCGGCGCCGTCGGTGCTAACGAAGAGGACTTTCACGGGCCGCGGGCGGGCGACGAGGCTCGTGAGCCCCGCGCCCATGCCGTCGTAGAGCGCCGTCGTGGCCCGCTCGAAGTCGTCGTCGCGCGCGGCGGCGGCGAGCAGGGCGTCGCGGTCGGTGGTGAAGGGCTGCTTGACCCGCGTGAGCTCGGAGAAGAGCGTCAGCTCGGCCTCGTAGGCGGGCGGCAGCAGCGTAAAGAGGTCTTTTTGCATGGCCGCGACCGTGTCGAGGTCGGTATCGAACATGCTGGCCGAGTAGTCGTTGACCAGGCCGATCGAGATCTGGTCGGCCGGCGCCTCGGCGACGGCGCGCAGCGTGAAGCCCCCCTCGGCGAGCGTCTCGACCCGGCCGCCGGCGCGCACGCGCACCGTGGCCGAGGCGAAGGCCGAGGCGTCGAGGGCCTTGCCCTCGGCGTCGACGCCGGCAAGGTAGAACGAGACCGAGCCGTCGGCCTGCGAGCGGGCGCGCCCGAGGGGCACGAGCGTCGCGCGAAAGTTGGTCTGCGGCTTCGGCAGGAACGCGGCGATCTTCGAGCGACAGTCTTCGCTCAGCGCGTCCTGCTCGAAGATCTGGTCGAGCGTCAGGCCGTCGCAGATTTCGATCTTGCCGCTGGCGTCGACGTCGATGCCGCCGCCGTCGACGCCCTTGAGCGCGGCGTCGCCCTGACCCTTACAGCCCGACGAGAGCGCCACGGCGAGCGCCGCCGGCGCGAGCGCGAGAAAGCGAGAGTAGCTCACGACGTTAACCTCCGCCCGGCGCCCGTCGCAACCCGCATGCCACGCGGGCGGCGCCGCAAAACCGGAGGGCGCGACGGGCGCCCGTGACCGCGGCGAGACGGCGCCCGCGACATTGCGATCAGGCAGGAGGCCCTGCGGGCCCCCGCGGCAATGTTCGGTAAGCGCCGGGGCCACCCGGCGGGCGCGACACCCGGGCGAGAAAGCGCGGAATTGCCCCCGGGCGCGCGGCGTATCAGGGGCCGCGCGGCCCGGCGATCGCGCGCCCGGCGCGGGCCCCGCCCACCTCGCCCGACTTCGCAGGTCGCTCGGTTGGGGCCTTTCTTCTCCGGACCGCACCGGGCCACGGCCCGGGGCGCGCCCCGTTCAAGGGCCCAGGCCGAGGCCGCGCCAGAAAGAGCGTCTCTTCGAACCGGCGCCCGCTCTGCCCCGGCGCCCGCTCTGCCCCGGCGGGCCGAGCGACTCGGCGGCGCCCGCGTCCCGGCCCCGGGCGGGGCGCGCCGATCGCGGGCCCGGCCCTTTCGGTGTATGGTTCGGGGCGGCCGCGCCGGGGCGCCGCCCCCCCGCCGATGACCCGCCCCCTCGTCCTCGCTTCGACCAGCCGCTACCGGCGCGCCCAGCTCGAGGCGCTCGGCGTCGACCACCTGTCGGTCGCCCCCGGCTTCGACGAAGATCACGGGCTCGGGCTCGCGCCCGACGAGATGGTGGTGCGCTTCGCCCGGGGCAAGGCCGAGGCGGTCGCGCGCGAGCACCCGTCGGCGCTCATCATCGGCTCCGACCAGGCGCCCGAGCTCGGGGGCCGGGCGCTCACCAAGCCGGGCACGAGGGGCGCGGCGGTCGAGCAGCTCTTGGCGCTCGCGGGCCGCACGCACCGGCTGCTGACGGCGGTGGCGCTGCACGACGCGGCGGCGGGGCGCACCGAGCACCGGCTCGTCGTGCACGCGATGACGATGCGGCCGCTCTCGCGCGCGCTCGCCGAGGCCTACGTCGCGCGCGACGAGCCGCTCGACTGCGCGGGGGCGTACCGCATCGAGGGCGCGGGCCTTTTGCTCTTCGAAGCCGCGTCGGGTAGCGACCACAGCGCCATCGTCGGCCTGCCCCTGCTCGCGCTGGGCGAGCTCTTGGCCGGGGCGGGCGTCGATCTGCTGGCCCTCGCGCTGGGGGCGCCCCCGGGGGGCCCGAACATTTAGGTCGCCCCGGCGCGTCGAGGCCCGTCGGGGCCCCCCGGCGCCGCGCGTCTGGCGCCTTCGGGAGGCCGAAGCAGGCTGCGGGCGGGCGAGCTTGCGTCGCGTCGCGCCAACGGCGACCGAAAGGGCCGCGAAGTGGGCTATGCTGCCGCCCTCTCGGAAGCACAGCACCCTACGAAACACACATTGACCGACATGTAACCCCTGCCTTGCCGTCGAGACGCCCGGCGGCCCCACCCGCGCGCGGCCCGCGCGCGCATCGACTTCGTGACGAGGGAACGATGACTCTGCCCAAACCGACCGACAAGGCAACGCTGACCTTCAACGACGGCACGCCGGCGATGGAGATCCCCGTGTACAAGGGGACGATCGGGCCGGACGTGCTCGACATTCGCGCGCTGCACGCGAAGACGGGCAAGTTTACGTACGACCCGGGCTTCATGTCGACCGCGTCGTGCAACTCGAGCATCACGTACATCGACGGCGACAAGGGCGAGCTCTTGTACCGCGGCTACCCGATCGAGCAGCTGGCGGCGCACTGCGACTTCCTCGAGGTCTGTTACCTCATCGTGAACGGCGAGCTGCCGACGCGGGAGCAGCGGGCGAGCTTCGGCGAGCGGGTGACGAAGCACACGATGGTGCACGAGCAGATGCACTTCTTCTTGCGGGGCTTCCGCCGCGACGCGCACCCGATGGCCGTCTTGACGGGGCTGGTCGGCGCGATGTCGGCGTTCTACCCCGACTCGATGAACGTGCACGACGCCGACGAGCGGCGCATCTCGGCCATTCGGCTCATCGCCAAGCTGCCGACGCTGGTCGCGATGGCGTACAAGTACACCGTGGGCCAGCCCATCGTCTACCCGCGCAACGACCTGTCGTACACCGGCAACTTCATGCGCATGATGTTCGCGGTGCCGGCCGAAGAGTACCAGGTGAACCCGGTGCTCGAGCGCGCGCTCGACCGCATCTTCATTCTGCACGCCGACCACGAGCAGAACGCGTCGACCTCGACGGTGCGGCTGTGCGCCTCGTCGGGCACCAACCCCTTCGCGGCCATCGCGGCGGGCGTCGCGTGCCTCTGGGGCCCGGCGCACGGCGGCGCCAACGAGGCGGCGCTGAACATGCTCTACGACATTCAGGCGCAGGGCGGCGTGGCGAAGATCGGCGAGTTCATCGCCAAGGTCAAAGACAAGAGCAGCAACGTCAGGCTGATGGGCTTCGGCCACCGGGTCTACAAGAACTACGACCCGCGCGCCAAGCTGATGCGCGAGACGTGCCACGAGGTGCTCGGCGAGCTCGGCCTCGGCGACGACCCGCTCTTCAAGCTGGCGATGGCGCTCGAGAAGATCGCGCTCGAAGACGAGTACTTCGTGCAGCGCAAGCTCTACCCGAACGTCGACTTCTACTCGGGCATCGTGCAGAAGGCGATCGGCATCCCCGTGCCGCTCTTCACCGCCATCTTCGCCCTCGCCCGCACCGCCGGCTGGATCGCGCAGCTGAACGAGATGATCTCCGACCCCGAGTACAAGATCGGGCGCCCCCGCCAGCTCTTCGTCGGCAGCCCGCGGCGCGACGTGACGCCGATCGCCAAGCGCGGCTGAGGCGCGGGGCGACGCCGCTCGCGGGGCGCCGCGAGCGCGCCGACGTCGACTCGGCGGGCCTGCCGCGGCGGCGGGGTACCCTGCCCGAGCGGCCGCGCGGCGAGCCCCGCGCGGGGGCCGGGGGCGCCGGGGCCGGGCTCACCAGCGCATCGCCTGGTCTTCGGTGACGCCGGGCAGCGCGCGCAGCGTCAGGGCCCGCCCGAAGGCGCGCGCCCGCCCCTCGAAGAGGCCGAGGGGCTGGGCGAAGCGGCTCTCGATCACCTTGAGGTCGCGCGCCTCGCGGTGCACCCAGAGGGGGCGAAAGTGCAGATCGAGCGCCCCGTCGTCGGTCGCGAGCTGCCAGGGCTCGAGCAGCGCGTCGCGCCGGAAGCGGAAGCGCGCGGGCCCGAGGGGCGTCATGCGGTCGCCGAGCCAGAGGGCGTTTTCGCTCACGCCGGCCGCGGCGTTGAAGCCCTCGACCAGGTTGAAGCCGAAGGGGGTGCCGTCTTCGAGCCGGCCGCAGGCGAAGGCCCAGCGCCAGGCGGTGCGGTAGGCGAGGTAGCCCTGGGTGTAGTCGAGCCCGCCGACGCCGCGGTCGAGCCGGTAGGTGCGCGCGCCGGCGACGAGCAGGCCGCGGGCGCCGAGCCCCGCGTGCTTCTGGGTGACGTTGACGCGGCCGCCGTCGACGGGGGCGACGACCGTGAGGGCGGGGCCGCGGCGGTCGGTGGACAGCTCGACGTCCCAGTGCAGCGAGGGCGAGGAGCCGGTCGACCCGATCGCGCCCCGCAGCCGGTAGGCGCGGCTGCCCTCGGCGCGCTCGATCGAGAGCCGGGCCCCGCGCGTGCGAAAGCGCGCCTCGGCGCCCTCGGCGGGCCGATCGTTGACGCGCGCGAGCAGCCCCGGCAGCCCGAGCATCGACAGGTCGACGATGGGGCGCTCGGCGCCGAGATCGAGGGCGACGACGAAGGCGTTGGCCGCGTAGCCGAGGTCGACCACGGCGCAGGCGAGCGCCACCTCGTTCGTCGCGACGAAGGCGTAGTGCCAGCGCTTGCGCCGCAGCGGGCGCAAGGGGACCGGGGGCTGGAAGCGGCCCGAGAGCCGGCCGAGCTCGACGCGGCCGAGCTCGCCGGCGTAGGTCCCGAAGCGCGGGGCGCCGCGGTCGTCGGCGACGTCGGGCGGGGCGGACGGCAGGGCGGCGGGGGCGTCGGGCGGGTTGGGCGTCATCGTCGGATCGAGAGCCTAGCCGAGACCGCCGGCCTACTCGCCGTCGCCGAAGAGGCGCCGCCAGAGCTCGCCGGTGCCGATGGCGAAGAACGAGCGGCGCTCTTCGTCGTCTTCGGCGGCGTCCGGGTCGAAGGGCAAGGCGCTCGGGTCGATGACCCCGAGCAGCGCCGTCTCGCGCTCGGTCGGCGAGGGGTGCGGGCGCAGGCGCCCCACGCGCCGCGCGGCGAGATCGTCGAGCCAGGGCACGAGCGCCCCGTCGGGCTCGGGGTCGTCGAGGCCGAGGTGCTCGGCGAGCAGCGACCGGCGCGCGGCGGCGATGCTCGCGGCGAGCGGATCGCCGGGGCCGTCGGCCTCGAACGAGGCGTTCAGCTCGGTGTCGACGCTGAAGCTGCGGTTGGTCAGGTTCGCCGAGCCCACCGTGAGGAAGAGGTCGTCGACGGCCATGACCTTCGAGTGAATGTACGTCGCCCGGGCCGGCTCGCGCCCGGCCTCGGCGGGCTCGGGCACGGTGTAATAGATGCCGAGCCGGTGCGCGGTGCCGGCCGCCGCCGCGCGCACGCCGGCGAGCACCTTCGCCTGGGCGAGCCCGACGGCGATCTCTTCTTTGAGGGTCTCGGCGCGCATGTTCAAGATGAGCACGACGTCGAGCGGGGGACGGGCCGGGTCGCGCAGCCGCGCCTCGAGCGCCTCGCCGATGGCGCGCGAGCTGAAGTACTGCGTCTCGACGTAGATGAGCCGCTCGGCGGCGGCGATGGCCTCGCGGTAGAGGTCGTAGACCTCGCGGCAGCCGCGCGCGTCGGTCGGCGCCCCGCGCGGGTCGGTGCGGCTGAGCGCGACGCGCGGGGCGAGCAGCGGCAGCGCGCCCGGCGGCCGGTAGTCTTCGCCGAAGCTCGCCCGCGGCCCCCGCGGCAGCGAGAGCGGGCCGCCGCCCGCGGCCTGCCAGCGGCAGTCGAAGAGCGAGGCGAGCGCGCGCGCGACGTCGCGGCCGACGAGGTAGCTCTGCACGTCGTGGAAGGGCTTGTGCGGCGCGCCGCGGCTCTGGCGCAGCGGGTTCGCTTCGCGGTGGCGCCGATCGTCCCAGCGGTGGTCGCAGATGTCGAGCCCCCCGACGAAGGAGAGCTCGCCGTCGATGACGACGAACTTCTGGTGGTGGCACCCGTTCTCGACGTGGCTCGCGTCGAAGCGGAAGCTCAGCCGTTCGTTGGTCGTCCAGGCGAAGATGAGCTGCTGGAGCCACTCGCGCTCGAGCGCGAAGACCACGTGAAAGTCCCAGGCGAGCAGGTAGATCGAAAGGTCGGGGTTGCGCTCGCAGAGGTCGCTCAAGAAGGCGCGCAGCGTGACCGGCCGGCCGCCCGCCTCGGCCTCGGCCCCCTCGCCCCGCAGGAGCGGCACCTCGCTGTCGAACTGCCAGCCCGCGATCAAAATGTAGCGCCGCGCCTGGCACGCCGCTCGGTAGAACGCCCGGTAGTAGTCTTCGCCGTCGACGAGCAGGCCGGCCGCCGCCAGGGGTCGCTCGCACCAGAGCGCCGGCCCGGGCCGCAGAATACCTCGCATGGCGCTATTTCGCACGCCGCGCCGGAGCGCGCCAGGGCCCCGCCCGGCGCCGGGGCGCGCGCCGAGCGGCCGGGGCCGAACGGGCGGCTTTCTTCGGCGGTGGTGGTGACGACGACGACCAGGTCGAAGACGGCATCGACACCTTCCTCCGAAGGGCCGGGGCCGCCCGGCGGCGCGCGGCCCGGGCCATTTCGATCGCGCTCCGGGGCCCGCCAGCGGGGCCGGCGTCGGCCGGGGCGCGCGCCCGCCGTGCGGGCGGCCCGAGCGTTGTAGGCCGGGGCGCCTTCCGCTATGCAAGCGGTATGGGTGTACCTCGCTTTACGCGCGCCGACGGGGGTCGAAAGGGGCGCGCCTTTGCTTCGTTCTCGGGCGCCGGCGCGGCGCTCGCGGCGCGCCTTTGGCGGGGCCCCTCGGCGCTCGCGGCGGCGGCGATGGCGGCCAGCGGTTGCGCGGCGGTTCTGGGCATCGATGAGGTCAATCAAGATGACGACGACGTGACCGCTGGTTCGGCGGGCCAAGGGGGCGGCGGGGGCTCGTCGACGGGCGGCGGGGGGCGAGCGGGCCGGTCCGGCAGCCCGACCGGCGGCAGCGGCACCGGCGGCAGCGGCAGCGGCACCGGCGGCAGCGGCACCGGCGGCAGCGGCACCGGCGGCAGCGGCACCGGCGGCTCCGGCACGGGCGGCACGGGTACGGGCGGTAGCGGCACCGGCGGCTCGGGCACCGGGGGCGACGGCACCGGGGGCGATGGCACCGGGGGCAGCGGCACCGGGGGTAGCGGCACGGGTGGCACGGGCACCGGCGGCAGCGGCACCGGCGGCTCGGGCGGCGGGGGCCCCGACCATATCGTGATCAACGAGATCTTTCACAACCCGCCCGGCGCCGACCCGGGCAAGTGCTTCATCGAGCTCTACGGGCCCCCCAACGCGAGCCTCGACGGCCTCGAGATCCGCTTCTTTCGCGGCAACAGCAGCGACGCCTTTCCGATCTTCCTCTTCGGGCCCCAGCACGCGCTCGGCGAGAGCGGCTTGTTCGTCCTGGCCGAGCCGGGGGTGATGGCGCCGGGCGGCGTCCCGATCGCCTTCGACGGCGACGACCCCAACGGCATGGGCGGCACGAGCCCCAACCTCTTCAACTCGGCCAATTCGATCGGGCTCATGAAGGGCGACTCGTTCCTCGACGCGGTCGCCTACTCGGACTCGACGCTGGCCGCCGCGTGCCCCCAGGTCACCGAGGGCGAGGGCGGGCCGGACGACTGCGCCGAGTCGCCCCTCGCGTCGGACCCCTTCCCGTCCAGCATCTCGCGCGACGGGGCCGGCACCGACACCGACAACAACGTCGCCGACTTCAGGCTCCTCGCGCCGACGCCCGGGCGGCCGAACCAGCCGCCGCTCTGAGGCCCGCGCCGGGGTCGGGTTGCCGAGCCCGCGCCCGGGGGTCACCATCGGGGCCCCATGACTGCCCCCCCCCGCGCGCCGACGCGCCCCGAAGGCGCCGCCGAGGCCCCGGCCACGACGGCCGAGGCCGCCCCCCCGCCGGACGCCGAGGCCGACGCGCCGCCGCCCTCGGCGCCCCTCGACCTGCCCCCGCCGCCGCCGACCACGGTGGTCGAGGTGATCTACCCGCCCCACCGGGGCGCGATCGGCCTGCGCGGCGGGCCGCCGCTCTCCTGGGAGCAGACGCGCGCGCCCGACCGCGTCGAGGGCGACCGGCACATCTTCCACGTCGAGATCCCGCCGGGGGGCGTGGTCGAGCTGAAGACGGTGCGCGACGACGACTGGGCGGGCGGGCGCAACTACGGCCTGCACGCGGGCGACGACCTCGTCCTGCGGCCGCACTTCGACCGCGAGGGCTCGGCGCTCGACGGGCCGCACGTCATGAGCTTCGTCGAGGGCGAGCTGCGCTACGAGGTGCTGCTGCCGCCGAGCTACGGCGAGCAAGAGACCAAGCGCTACCCGGTGGTCTACGCGCTCGACGGCCAGTCGCTCTGGTCGTCGTCGAACGACCCCTACGGGGTCTGGGCGCTCGAGACGGTGGTCGACGGGCTCTACGAGCTCGACGCCATGTCGGAGGTGATCATCGTGGGCATCCACACCTCCGACCGGCGCATCGAGCGGCTGAGCCCGGTGGCCGACGCGAAGTACGGCGGCGGCGAGGGGCCCCAGCTCTTGCAGCGCGTGGCCGAGGGCCTGATGCCGAAGATCTGCGAGGGCTACCGCTGCAAGCCGGGCGCCGAGAACACGGCGCTGCTCGGCTCGTCGATGGGCGGGCTCTTCGCGTTCTTCGCCGCCTGGACGCGCCCCGACCTCTTCGGCAAGGCGGCCTGCCTGTCGCCCTCGTTCTGGTGGTCCGACCGGTACGCGGTGCGCATGGTGGGCCAGGGCGGGTGCCCGGCCCCGCGGCCCATGCTCTACCTCGACTCGGGCGCGCCCATCAGCGCCTTCGAGCGCGACGCGAACGTGCGCGATGGCTTCCACCACATGCGCTCGATGTACCGCGCGCTCGTCGGGCACTGCTACCGCCCCGGCGAGGACTTTCATTATCTGCTCTTCCCCGGGCACAAGCACGAGGCGGCGTCGTGGGCGGCGCGCGTGGCCATCCCGCTGCAGTTGCTCTTTCCGCCGACCCCGAGCTCGCCGCGCTACACGCCCGCCGACCGCGAGCCGACCTGAGAAGGGCCGCCTTCCGCCGCCCCGCCCCCGGCGCGGTCGTCGCCCGGGTCGAGCCCGCCGGCGGCGCCGACGGAGCGACGTTCGCCTGAGGCGCGCGAGCTTTGCTCGCCCCGAGCGAGGGCCCGGGCGGCCTGTGGGCGGGGGTGCGCGCCCCTGCGTTTTCGCCGACGCGCCGAAGGTTCCGCTGAGTGCGGATACCAATTCGACGTGCCGGCGCGCTCAGGGCCCCGGCGCGCGGGAGGTCCACCCTATATGAAACGCTCGATCGTCGTGGGGCTCGTGCTGGGCGCTTGCGGCCTCGTTTCCATGATTCAGTGCGGCGGCGGCGACGACGACGACGAGCCGACCTGCGCGACCGACGACCCGACCTCGTGCGGCCCGGGCAAGCTCTGCAAGCAGGCCCAAGGCGCCAGCCCGGCCTGCGTGCCGGGCTGCCTGCGCGACAACGCCGCGACGTGCGAGACGGGCCAGTTCTGCGAGGAGGTCGAGGGGGCCGAGCCGCTCTGCTTCGCGCCGGTGACGGTAAAGGGCAAGGTGCTCGACGCGATCAAGCTCGAGGCGATCGCGGGCGCGCGGGTGACGGCGCGCGACGAAGACGGCGTGGTGACCTCGAGCGTGGCGACCTCGGGCGTCGACGGCTCGTACGAGATCGCGCTCTCGGCCCGGCGCCGGGCCGACGGCTCGCCCGTGCCGACGCTCTACACGCTGCGCGGCGACGCGAAGGCGTTCGCGACCTTCCCCGGGGGCATCCGGCCCGCGCTGCCCTTCGACGTCTCGAAGGCGGTGCCGCCGGCCGACCCGAAGGGGTCGTACGTCTTCGAGGACGCGACGACGACGATCGGCCTCTTGCCGCTGCCCGAGCCCGCGGGGCTGGGCACGGTGCGGGGCACGGTGCGGGGCGACCGGCCGGGCGGCACGCTGGTGACCGTCGGGGCGGCGAGCGGCGTCGCGGGGGTCGACGGCGAGTTCGTGGTGTTCAACGCGCCGGCCGGGGCCGCGCAGGTGCGGGGCTTCCGCGGCGGGGTGCAGCTCAGCGCGCCCGACGTCGACGTGCCGGCCGACGGCGAGGTGGCCGGGGTGCTGCTCGAGCCGCGCACCGACATCCCGCTCGCGACGCTGCGGGGCAACGTCAGCTTCGCGAACGCGGAGGGCGCCACCGGTACGTCGGTCGTCCTGGTGACCGAGACGAGCTTCAACGAAGCGCTCGAGACGGGCGAGGTGCCGCCGGGGCTGCGCGTCGAGAACGTGTCCGCCGCCTTCTCGATGGCGGGCGTGCCCGACGGGGCCTACGTCGTGCTCGCGTCGCTCGACAACGACGGCCTGGTGCGCGACCCCGACCCGAACATCGCGGGCACGCAGATCGTGCGCCTGACGGTGACCAACGGCGTGCCCTCGGTGAGCGACTTCAGCTTCAAGGTGACCGAGGCCCTCGAGGTGCGCTCGCCGGGCGCCGCCACGCCCGAGCTCGTCGCGCCGCCGGTGACGGCAATCTGGGTCGACGACTCGAGCGAAGAGAAGTACGAGCTCAAAATCTTCGACGCCTTCGGCAACCCCGTCTGGGATCAGCTCGACGTGCCCCTCGTCAACGGCGGCGACGAGGTGCGCGTGCCCTACGCGGGCCCGACGCTCCAGCCGGGCATGGTCTACCAGTTTCGCGCGACCTCGTTCCGGCGCAACGGGCCCATCTCGCGCACCGAAGAGCTGCGCGGCGTGTTCTCCGTCCAGTGAGGGGCGGGCCGCGGGGCCGGCGGCGCCCTCGGGGGCTCACTCGCGGGCGGCGGGCCGGGGCGCGGCGCCCTCGTCGCCGACGCGCCGGATGGCGACCTCCTCGTAGTACGTGCGCAGCACGGCCACGGCTAGCGTGACGATGACGGGGCCGAGCACCAGGCCGATGAGGCCGAACACCTCGATGCCGCCGAAGAGGGCGACGAAGGTGAGCAGGGCGGGGACGGCCTCTTCGTCGCCGACGAGCTTGGGGCGCAAGATGTAGTCGGAGAAGCCGACGACCACGAGGGCGCCGTAGACGAGCTCGCAGACGCCGGCGACGGGGTGGCCGGTCGCGACGAGGTAGGCGCCGAGCGGGGCCCAGACGAGCAGGGTGCCGACCGCGGGCACGAGCGAGGCGACGGCCGTCAGGGCGCCGAAGAAGCCCGGCTGCGGGGCGCCGGTCGCCCAGTAGCCGAAGGCCGCGAGCGCGCCCTGCGCGAGCCCCGTCAGCACGGTGCCGACGAGCACGTGCCGGCCGACGTCGCGCAGCTGCACGAAGAGGGCGCGGGTGTGGCGCGGGTGCAGCGGCAAGAGGAGCTCGGCGCGGCGCACGAGGCGGTCCCAGCGGCGCAGGACGAAGTAGGTCGTGATGGTCATGAAGAAGAGCGTCAGGAGCGCGTTGAGCGCGGCGCCGGCCACCTGCGCCGCCGCGCTCGGCACGCCCGAGGCGAGCTCGGTGACGCGCTCGTTGAGCCGCTCGTCGATCTCGCCGGGCTTCAGGCGCACGACCGCGAGCTGGCGCGCCACGCGCTCGACGAAGCGGCTGACCGGGCCGCCGCGCGCCAGCAAGACCGGCAGGCGCTCGACGAGCGCGGCGCCCCGCTCGACGAACAGGTAGGCGAGCGCCGCGAGCGAGCCGGCGATGGCCAGCCCCGTGCCCGCCGCGCACGCGAAGGCGGCGGTGCCGGGGGCGTAGCGGCGCCGCAGCCGCTCGTAGACGGGCTGCACGCTGAAGCCGACGAAGCCGCCGAGCAGCAGCCCCGCGCCGACCGGCAGCGCGACCGAGACGAGGGCGATGGCGCCGGCGAAGGCGAAAATGGCGAGCGCGCGGCGCTGGCCGGCGGTCGAGGGCAGGGCGAGGCGGCGCGCGAGCTCTTCGGTGCCGTCGTCGAGCATCGAGAGGCGGCCGAGGAAGCGGCGCGAGAGGGCCTCCGACTCGGGCGGGGCCGAGCGCTCGGCGCCCGGCGGCTCGGCGGGCGTCTTGACACGGTCGTCGCTGGGTCGGCTCGTCATCGCTTGGGCCCCGACCCGGCGGCGAAGGGGGGCGGCGCGTTCGTCAAGGGCGCGGGAGCTTAGCCCCGGCCGAGGCCGGGCGACGATTGTTACGTCAAGGGGGCAATTTTTCACCCTCGAGCGAACGCCCCGGGAGGCCCCCTGGGCGGGCCTTGCGCGGCGTTCGGGGCGGGTCCGGGGGGTTGGGCCGGGCCCGGGCGCGAGGGCGCCTGGGGCCGGGCGGGCGCCCGCGGGGGCGAGGTTACTCAAGTTCCCGGGGGGAGGCTGCGGCCTCGACGCGAGCTCGCAGCCGGTGCCGGCCATCGCCATGATGGGCACCTGGAACTACGGCCAGGGCGTCGCGGGCGGCGGCAGCTTCACCCCGAGCGCGTCGAGCTTCACCTTCGCCCGCCGCCGCACCGCCATCGCCAAGTGCGTCGAGCTTCACCTTCGCCTGCCGCGGCACCGCCATCGCCAAGTGCGTCGAGCTCGGCGACAAACCGTGGCGTAGCGTCCCGGGCGACACCGCCCACTTCTCGTCGGGCACCCTCGTGATGAACGAGTGTTGAGCGCGGCGCGAGCCCCCTTACGCCGACGCGCCGCGGAGGTGGCGCCCGCGGTGGCACTCCCCCGCGGGGGCGCGATGCGTGTACACTTGTTGGGCCTGCGGCAGACCCTACCTAGGTACCCGATGCGCACACCCCTCGCCTGTTTGGTTTCCGCCCTCGCGGCCCTCGCCCTCGCCTCGGCCTGCGGCGGCGACGACGACGGCGCCCCGACCCCGCTCACGCCCGCCGCCTCGCTGACGTACCACCGCGACGTGCGGCCGATCGTCGAGGCGAACTGCGTCGGGTGTCACTCGCCCGAGGGCGGCGCCTTCTCGATGCAGTACGACCCGGCCGAGTGGCAGAACGGCGCGCCGTCCTGGGCCGGCAGCGCCGCGGCGGCCGTCGCCAGCGGCGCCATGCCCCCTTGGATGCCCGACGAAGCCTGCCGCCCGCTCAAGGGCTCGCGCAGGCTCGCGCCCGAGCAGGTGCAGGCCTTCATCGACTGGCGGGCCGGCGGCTTTCAACCCGGCGACGAGGCGAGCTACGTCGCGCGATCGGTGCCCCTGCCGGCCGGCAACGACGACGCCCCGCCCACCTTCGAGGCGACGCCCGAGGCGGCCTACCAGCCGGACGCCAGCCAGCCCGACGACTACCGCTGCTTTCTCTTGCCCTTCGAGTTCGCCGAAGAGACCTACGTGCAGGGCTCGAACGTGGTGCCCGGCGTCCGCTCGATCGTGCACCACGTCTTGCTCTACCTCGTCCCGCCCACCGAGGTCGCCCGCACGCTCGAGCGCGACCAGGCCGAGCCCGGCCTCGGCTACACCTGCTTCGGGGGCCCGGGCGCCGGGTCGACCAACGTCGGCGGCTGGGTGCCCGGCAGCGTGCCGCAGCGGCTGCCCGAAGACAGCGCCATCGTCGTGCCGGCCGGCGCGCGCATCGTGATGCAGGTGCACTACAACGTCCACGCGCAGCCGCCCGGCGAGCCGCTGCCCGCCGACCTGACCAAGGCCGCGCTCTGGGCGATGCCGGCGGGCCGAAGGCCCACCCACCGGGTCGAGGTCTTGCCGCTCGCCCACCTCGGCCTCTCGATCGCGGCGAATGACCCGCGCTCGGTGCAAGAGCGCGTCTTCACGATGCCGATGGACGGCGAGATCGTCAGCGCGACGGCGCACATGCACCTGCGGGGCACCAAGATCCGCGCGCGGCTCGAGCCCGCCGGGGCCGCGCCCGCGTGCCTGCTCGATATCCCCCAGTGGGACTTCGACTGGCAGCAGGCCTACGCGCTGCCCGACGACGCGTACGTGCCGGTCAAGGCCGGCGACAAGGTGCGGCTCACCTGCGAGTACGACAACTCGAAAGAGAACCAGCCCGTCATCAACGGCAAGCAAGAAGAGCCGCGGCCGATCGCATGGGGCGAGGGCACGCTCGACGAGATGTGCCTGATGTACGTCTCGGTCCGGGCCCCCTTCGAGGCCGCGCCGCAGCGCTGCGGCGGCTTCGCGGCGTGCGCGAGCGCGTGCCCGGCGGGCTCGGGCAAGTGCTTCGTCGACTGCTCGATCGACAGCGGCGGGCAGTGCCCCTCCTGCCTGCTGTCCGGCGTCGCGCGCTGCGCGCCCGCGCACTGCCCGCTCGAGGGCCTGGCGCTCCAGCAGTGCCTCCGAGACTGCGGCGGCGGCATCGAGTGCCTGATGGGCCCTTGCGCCGACGAGTCCGACGCCTTCTTCGGCTGCATGGCCCCGCACGTCGCCTCCGGCGCGTGCGACGCCGACGTCGGCGCGTGCGGCGCCCGCCCGGCCGACGCCGCGCCCTGAGCGGCCCCGGGGGCGGCGGGCTCAATCGGGCGCGGCGTTCGTCTCGGCGAGGCCGAAGGCGATCGCGTCGGCGAACTCGTCGGCCGCCGGCGACGCGCCGGCGCCGCCCGAGCGCTCGACGCGCAAGAGCACGGGCCGGCCGCCCGCGCCCGCCGCCTGCAGCCGCGCCGCCAGCTTCGTCATGCCCCAGGACGCGGTGCGCGCGTCGCTCGAGCCGACGATCAGCAGCGCGGCCGGGTAGCGGACGCCGTCGCGCACCTGGTGGTAGACGTCCATGGCGTAGAGCGCCTCGAAGCCCTCCTTCGTCGCGGGCGTGCCGAGCTCGGCGGCGAAGGCGGGGCTCGGCGAGGCGGCGGCCGAGCGCAGCGGGTTCGGGCCGCCGTGGCGCAAGACGACGGCGCCGAAGAGGTCGGGCCGGCGGACGACGGCGTTGCCGGCGCAGAGCACGCCGGCGCTGTAGCCGGTGGCGACGATCTTGCCGGGCGCGCTGTACTGGTTGGCCGCGAGGTACTCGGCGCAGGCGATGAAGTCTTCCCAGGTGTGGTGCTTGTTCTGGCGGCGCCCCTGCTCGTGCCACCCCCGGCCGAGCTCGCCGCCGCCGCGCGCGTGGCAGACCGCGTACACGGCCCGCTCGAAGAGCGCCACGTTGTGGGGCCGGAACAGGGGGTCGAGCGCGTTGTTGTAAGCGCCGTACCCCTCGAGAAACGCGGTCGCCGAGCCGTCGCGGCGCAGGCCCTTGCGCGCCACGATCGAGAGCGGCACGCGGGCGCCGTCCGCGCTCGTGGCCTCGACCTCGACCGCCTCGAAGGCCGACAGATCGCCCGCGACGGGGGGCGCGAGGCCCGCGTCGGCGGGCGGGCTCGCGCCGCCCTCGTGGCGGTAGAGGCGCTGGCGGCTGAGCCACGAGGTCTGCCAGAAGTAGAGGCCCGCGCGGCGGGGGTCGTTGCCGGCGAAGCGCACGCTGCCCTCGACCGCGAGGGGCAGGTCGGCGGGCTTCGCCTGGCCCCAGGCGAGGCGCGAGACGCGGGCGAGGCCGCGCTCGGTCGAGTGCACGTAGAGGGCGTCCTTCGCCGCGAAGAGCCACCGTACGACGCGCTCGCCCGGGCCGATCGCCGTCGCCGCCGAGGCGAGGTCGGGCCGGCTCAGGCTCGTGCGCACCACCTTCGAGCGCGGCGCGCCCTTGTGCGTCACGAGGTAGAGCTCGTCGCCGCGCGCGGCGAAGTCGGTGATCTGGTCGTCGTAGTCGGCCGCCTTGCGCCAGGGCACCTTGTCGGCGGCGCCTCCGATCTGCGAGACGGGCGCGACGTAGAGGCTCATCTGCGGGTCGGGCGCGCGGCGCACCGTCGCGAAGACGTAGGGCACGCCGGCGACGACCTCGACGACGGGCGCCCAGCCCTCGTCCAGCGCGACCCGCGGGTTGACCCCGCGGCCGAAGAAGGGCGGCTCGCGCTCGGGGTCGGCGCCGAGCGTGTGCAGGTGCACGCGCACGCCCTCGGCCCCGCCGGAAGCGCCCGGCTCGGGCTTCGCCGTGCGCCCGACGAAGAAGCGGCGCGCGTCGAGCCAGGTGACGATGCCGAAGTTGGCGAAGTTCACCCGGTCGATGCGGTCGGGCAGAAACGCGCCGGTCGCGACCGCGAGCACGCGCACCGCGCCCGCCCCCGGGCCCCCCGCCGAGGTGCCGACGGCCACGTGCGCGCCGTCGGGCGACGCGGCCCAGAGGTCGATCGAGACGCGCGCCCCCGGCGCCGCCTCGCTCGCCGGGTCGAAGAGCAGCCGCTCGGGCCCCGCGGGCCCCTCGCGCACGTAGAGCCCCGCGCCCCCGCCGGCCGCGCGCTTGACGTAAAAGAGGCGGTTTTGCACGACGCCGAACGACTCGATCTCGTCGCCGCGCGCGTCGAGCTCGCGCAGGCGCTTGGCGAGGGCGTCGCGGCGGGCCACGCGCCGGAAGTACGCGCGCGCGTGGTTGCTCTGCTCGCCCATCCACTCGGGCAGCTCGGCCGAGTCGGGGTCCTCCATCCAGCGGTAGGGGTCGACGACGTTGACGCCGAAGTACGCGTCGGTGACGGGCCGCACGGGCGCGCGCGGCGGCCCCTCGGCCGCGGGCGCGGGCGCGCTCTCGACGGGCGCGGGCGCGGGCGCGGGGCCGGCGGGCGCGGGGGGGCCCCCGCCCTGACAGGACGCCGCGAGCAAAAGAGCGAAGGCGAGGCGCGGGGGGCCGCTCATGGGCGCGATGGCAACCGCGCCCGGCGGGCATGTCAAGGGATGGGCACGGCGGCGCCCGGCGGGCACCTCAGGGGCGCACGGAGGCGACGGCGATGGCGTCGGCGGCGGCGGCGCGCTCTTCGGCGGCCGCGCGCTGGCGGGCGTCGCTGAGGGCGGCGGCGCTCTTGCGGTAGCGCGCGGCGACGTCCCGCCAGTACCCCGCGTCGGCGCCGGCCGGGGCGTACGCCTCGCGCACGCGCGCGGCGTCGAAGGCGGCCGCGCCCGCGAAGGGCCCGCCCGCGGCGGCCACGGCGTCGAGGGCCCGGACGTCGCCCCCCGCCACGTCGGCGGGGGCGTTGCGCATCAACGCCGCCACGTCTTCGGGGCCGCCGCGCAGCGCCAGCGCGAGGGCGAAGGCGAGCCGGACCTCGTCGGGGGGGCTCACGGCGGGCAGGCGGGCGCCCTGCGCCGCGGCCTCGTCGAAGTCGACCGCGCGCCGGTAGCGGCGCCCGAGGGCGAGGCGGCCGAAGAGGGCGAGGCGGCGCAGCTCGGGGGCGAGCTCGGCCGAGGGCGAGAGCTTGGCGCGCACCGTCCAGGGCAGCCCCCGCTCGAGCAGCGCGCGCACGAAGGGCGGCGAGGGCTCGCGGCCGGCGAAGAGCAGGCCCGCGTAGTAGGTCGGCAGCGCCGCGGCGAGCCGCTCTTCGGCCGACGAGGCCGCGGGCGGCGCGAGCGGCGGCAAGATGAGCGGGTCGAGCGCGTCGACGCGCTTGCCGCCGTACAGCTCGGAGAGCAGCGCCCGCGCCCGCTCGAGCCGGCCGTCGGCCAGGGCGCCGACCCGCGCGAAGTCGCGCAGGCCCACGAGCGCCGCGTCGCGCCCGCGCGCCTTGCGCGGCTCGAGCGCCTGGTCGAGCGCGCCGTAGTAGGCGTCGCGCAGCTCGGCGTCTCGCTTGAACTCTTCGGGCACCGGCGCCCCGCGCACGACGCCGACGAAGCGCATGTCCGCGAGCGCCGCCTCGAGGGCGACGACGCCCCGGGCGTAGAACGAGAGCGAGGCGCCGAGCTCGGACAGGGCCTGCACGGCCGCCGCCTGCTCGGTCATCCAGGCCTTGAGCGGGCCGCTCAAGTGCTCGAGCACCCGCTTCTTGTCGTAGGGCGGCGCGAGCTTGGGGGCCGCGCCCACGGTGCGCGCGAGGCGCGCGGCGACGCCGTGGGCGAAGAGCGTCTGCTGCATCGCGGCGCCGAGCGCCCCCGGCGCCGCGGCGAGCACCGGCCCCACGACGACGTCGGCGCAGCCCGCGGGCGCGTACTCGGCCCGCAGCGCCGTCGCCATGCCCGCCGGCAGCCCCTCGCAGGCGGCGAGCGCGAGCAGGGCCGCGTCGCGCTGGTGCGCGTCGCGCTGGCCGAGCGCCGCGTCGAGCGCCGCGATCGCCTCGGCGCGCTCGCGGCAGGCCGGCGCCTTCGCGGGGCGCCGGCGCGCGAAGGCCTGGCAGGCGGCCGGCGGCGGGGCCACGCCGGGCGGCGGCGGCGAGAGCGGCATCGGCGCCGGGGCGCGCCCCGAGTCGTCGACCGCCACCGCCGGCTCGGACGCGAGCGGCCCCTTGACCGCGAAGGGGTCGTCGGGGGCCGCGGGCCCGGCCGGGGCCCCGGGCGGCGCGGGCGGCGGCGCGGCCGCGGGCGCCGCCTTCGGCCCGGCCGGCGTCGAGGGGCTGCAGGCCGACGCGAGGGTGAAGAGGCCGGCGAGAAACGGGGCGAGGAGGCGTCGCATGCCCCGCGGCTAACGCGGCTGGCCCCGTGAGACAACGGCGCGAGGGGGCCCACGCACCCAGCGCGCTCGGTCCGTCGCGCGCACGCCCACGTCCGCGCTCGTTCTGCCAGCGGTCGGCCGAAACGCAGGGGCAGGTGCCCCGGACGGCTTGCCATCAGCCTTCCGAGGCAGGGGGGGGTGCCCCAAGCGGCTCTGCGATAGCCGCCCGAG
>DASTPP010000112.1:0-5957 GCA_035762175.1 Polyangiaceae bacterium
GACTGCCTGAAGGCGGGGGCCCCACGGTCTGAGCCCGGGAGGGCGAGTTTGGGGTGCCGGAAGGCAGTCGCCACGAGCCCGGCAACCGCTAGGCCTCGTTCAATCGCAGCGCCGCCGCCGCCGCCGCCGGCCAGTGCCGCCGAATCGCCCCGCGCGCCCGCCGCGCCCGCTCGATCGCCCGGTCGGCGGCCGCCCGCAAGGCCTCGACCATCGAGGGGCGCGCCGCGCGCAGCGTCAAGAGCGGGCGGCGGGCGAGGGCGAGCTCGAGCTTGTAGCGCGAGTCGCCGGCGAGAAAATCGTACTCGCGCCACCCCGCCCGGATCGCATCGCGGATGGCGCAGGCGTGCATCACGATGCCGAGGCGCACCGAGGGCGGGACGCCGTCGACGCGGCGGCCGCTCTGGTAGAAATAGACCTTGTCGTCCCAGACGAAGTTGTAAAACGCGGCCACCGGCTCGCCCCGCGCCTGCAGCCAGCCGAGGTCGAGCGCGCCGGCGGCCAAGAGCTCGGGCAGAATCGCCTCGTGAAAGGCCCGGAAGGGCGCCGAGTCGAAGACGCCGCGCCGGCCCCGGCTCGCCCACCGCTCGCGGTGCAGATCGACGAGCACGCGCAGCCCGCGGCGCAGGTCGGCCGGGCGGGTGACGCGCTCGAGGCGGGGCTCCTCGCCCGCCCACGCCTCGAACTGGCGCAACGAGCGGCGGACGAGGTAGCGGTGCGAGGGCGGCAGCGCTTGCAGGTAGGCCTCGAAGCTCTCGGGCAGCGGCACGTAGGGGGCCCAGCCGCAGGTCTCGAGCGAGACGCGCGCCCCGGCCCGCTCGAGCGCCTCGCCGAGCAAGGCCGGCATCGGGTCGTCGCCGCTCTGCGCCCCGAGCACGAGCTCGTCCCAGGGGCCGGTCTCGCTGCCGACCAGCGCCTCGGCCAGGCGCGCGGCGACCTCGCGCTCGCGCCCCCGCTCGGCCAGCACGCCGGTGTAATCGGAGCAGGTCTCGTCGGCCTCGCGCTCGCCCGTGGCGACGAGCTCGAGCCGGCGGAAGCGCACCCCGGGCGCGTAGGCGTAGGGCCGCGCCAAGAGCGGCGCGAGCCCGACCAGCCGGCCGCCCCGGCTGAAGGCGAGCGCGCGCAGCTCGCGCCCGTCCTGGCCGCCGAACACGCGCCACCACGCGAGCGCCCAGCCGGGCCCGCGCGTCGGCTCGTTCAGCGCGCCGCGGGCGAGCAGCGCGCGCCAGGGCGCCCGCAGGCGCTCGAGTTCGTTCACGTCGCGGATCAGCGTGCAGGTCAGCATGGGCCCTCCGGGTGGGGGTTCGTCGAGGCGTCAGGTCGGCGGCCCCGCGCGCTGCGCCGGCAGCGGCAGCGCGACCGAGGCGCGGAAGTACGCCTGGGTGCGGCCGGGCTCGACGGCGATGCGCCGCAGGTGCAAGGGGCTCAACCCCTCGCGCAAGAGGTTCGTGCCCGTGGCGTTGGTGAAGCCGAGCTCGTAGCCCGCCCGCACGACCGCCCGGGCGAAGGGCGAGCCCGGCGCGGGCCCGTGGCCCACCGGGTAGGCGACCGCGCGGGGCGACTCGTCGAGCGCCGCCTCGAGATCGGCGCGCGAGCCCCCCAGCTCGGCGTCGAGCTCGGGCTCGGACAGCGTGTGCAGCACGCGGTGCCAGCGCGAGTGCGACTGCACGCCCATGCCGGCGCGGCGCAGCGCCCGCGCGTGGTCCCACGTCATGACGAGCTCGTCGGCGAACTGCCGCTCCTTCCGCTCGTCCCAGGGCACGCCCGCCGCCCGCGCCACCTCGGCGACGAAGCCGTCGACGTCGAGGCGGGGGCGCACCTTGACGACCGAAAGCAGCGCCCGGACGACCGGCGCGCGATCGCCCTCGAGGTCGTACTCGGCCGGCGCCGGGCGCTCGAGCACGAGCCGGCGCCGCGCCGAGCGGTACACGAGGTAACTGATCTTGTCCCACCAGAACACGCGGCGCCCGCCCACGTGCCCCGTCGACACGAAGAAGACGGCCTTCGCGCGGTGCCGGGCCAAGATCGGCAGGGCGACGTCGTGGCAGGACCGGTAGCCGTCGTCGAAGGTGATCATCGCCGGGTTCGGCGGCAGCGGCCGGCCCTGGTAAAAGTACGACCAGAGCTCGTCGACGCCGACGAGGGTGAACGAGCGCACGAGCAGCGCCACCTGCCGCTCGAACTCGCCCGCCGAGGCGTCGACCACGCCCCGGTCGAAGCTGTCGCCGGGCGAGGGCAGCGCCAGGCGGTGGTACGTAAGCGCCGGCAGGAGCGGCGGCGGCAAGAACCGGCGCGCCAGCAGCGCCGCATCGATGACCCCGAGCACGTCGAGCGCGCGCGCCAGGCCCGCGTGCAGGTCGGGCCGGCGTGCGCCGATTTTCTTCGTCATGGGCGAACAACGGCCCTCAGGCAACGTCCGTACCGCGGGGTCTCGAGCCGAGTACCGTATGTGGATACCCCGTTCGCCCTCGCGAACCACCGAGCGCGACCACAAGCCCCCTCGAGCACCCCTCGCTCCGCGCCGGTCGCTCGTCGAAAAACGTGCCAGCCGTCAGGGGCCTGCCTACGCCCGGGGAGGAATGCACCGCCGTGGGCAATTTGTCGCCCTCGGCCCCGCCCTCGCATGACGCGTCATCGCCAAGCCCGACCTGCTCCGGGCCTCACCGCCGCCCGCGCCTGAGACGCTGCCGCCGAGCCCGAGTTGCTCCGGGCCTCCTGCGCTCGAGCCGCCGGCGCACGGACCGACCCCTCGGTGCTTCGACCGGCCCGACGTCGGCTTCGGGCAAGCACCGGGTGCTTCGACCGGCCCGACGTCGGCTGCGGGCAAGCACCGGGTGCTTCGGCCGGACTGATTTTCATGCCGACCAAGCACCCAGTGTTCCGGCCGGGTCGATGGTTCGCCAGGGGTAAGCACCCAGTGCTCCGGTCGGGTCGATTTTTCATCGGGGGTGAGCACCCAGTGCTTCGCTCGGGTCGATGTTTCGTCTGGCGAAGCACCCGGTGCTTCCGCCCGGCCGGTTTTTCGTCCGGCGAAGCACCCGGTGCTTCTGCCCGGTCGACGTCGGGCCCGAGGGCGGCCCCCCGTGCTTCGCTCGGACAGGGCGGAGCCGGCCGCCCGGGCGCCCCGTCGGACATGCCCGCGCGCCGGCAGCGCGGTGTCATCCAAGCGGCGGAGGACGTTGCGCGCCCGGCCCCGGACGTCGAGTCCGGGGCCGCGCCAGGTCACCCGCCGCCTGGATCAGAGCCAGGCGTAGGCGTCGCGCAGCACCTGCTCGCCGCCGGCGTCGATGCTGGGGCCGTGGGCCAGCAGAATGCGCTCGGGCTTCCAGGCGAGCATGCGATCGATTTGCCGGCGGGCGCCTGGGCGGTCGCGAATCATCAGGCGCTCGAGCCAGGTGGCGCCGGGGCCGCGGTTGCCGAGCAAGAAGGCGACGGCGCGGGTCGCGCGATCGGGGTGGGCGCTGAGGTTGAACAGGGCGTCGGCGCAGAGCATCGTGCCGCTCGCGCGGTGGAAGAAGACGACCTCGTTCTCGAGCTTGCGGGCGGCGAAGAACGACTGTTCGATTTCGCCCTCCCACGCGGGCTCGGGCTCGTCGCCGAGCACGCGGCCCCAGCGCAGGTCAGAGCGCTTCTTCTCGAGGCCGGGGCAGCAGGCGTAGAGCGCGCCGGGGTAAGCCTCTTGCCAGGAGCGGACGTACAGGTGGTGAAAGAGGCTGGGGGCGACGACGGCCTTGACCGGCCCGAGGGCGTCGACCTCGGCCCGCAGCGCCGCGTCGAGCGCGAGCGGCGAGTGCACGAACAAGGAGCCATCGGCGAGGCGGGCGACGTTCATTCGCGCGCCGGTCTCGACGCCCAGAAAGCGTAGCGGGCGGGCCAGTGTCCACAGGTTGTCGGTGACTCGTTCAAGCAGCGACATGGCGGACGAGGTGTAGGGCGCCCGAAGGCCGCCGCAAAGGGGGGTGGTGCGACGCCGGGCGCCGGCTAAGCCCCGCGGGGGCTCGGCCAGGGGCGGCGGGAAGGCGCGGGCCATCGGGCGCGCGCCGGCGTGCTCGGGGCACCAGAGCTCTTCGCCGCCCGTGCGGCGCTGCGACTCGAGGCAACGCGCGCACGCCGGGCGCAGCGTGGGGGGCAGCTCGGCGGGCGCGGCGCGGGCGACGAGCACCGGGAAGGGCGCGTCTTGGGCGAGCGAGGCCGCCACCGAGCCGAGCAGCAGCCGCTTCGCGCCGCGCAGGCCGCGCGTGCCGACGACGAGCAGGCTCGCGCCGACGTCGACGCCGAGCTGGACGATGGCGCGGCGCGGATCGCCCTCGAGCACGTGGCCGTGCGCGATCCGGCCGAGCCGCCCGGCCGCGGCGCGCGCGTGGGCTTCGACGTAGCGCTCGGCCTCCTCGACGACCGCGAGCGCGCTGCGCACGCCGGCCCTCGGCGCGCCGAGGGGGAAGGGCCCGTCGGACGTGGCCTCGATGACGTAAACGACGTGCAGCTCGGCGCCGGGCGTGCGGGCCGCGAGGGCGACGGCCGCCTCGCTCACGAGCACCGAGTGCTCGCTGCCGTCGAGCGCGGCCAGGATGGCGAAGCGGGGGGCGGGCGGAGGCGTCGGGCGGTCGGGCATCGCGTTCCTCGTGGGGGCACCATGGTATGCCCCCGGCGGGCCGGGCGGGCGAGGCTCAGCCTTGCGGCCGCTCGCAGCACTCAGGCGCGAGCAGGTGGCACACCGGGTGCGCACGCCCGGCGGGCTGCCCTTCGTCGGCACGACCGAGATCGATGGCCGGCGGATCGCCACGGCCGACGTGGCCAACGGCCTGTTGCTCGCGCCGCTCTGCGCCCGGCTCGTGGCCGGCGCCGTCGGTGAGCGGCGCCCCCCGGCGCACGCGCATCGAGGCGCAGCTGGGCTCGGGGGCCGTTGGCGGGCCCAACATTGCCAACACGCAAAAGGCGCACGGGGGTGCGGGCGTTGCGCCACGGCGAGCGCGCAGCGCGCATCGTAGCAAGACCGCCTCACCCCCCTGCCGCACGCCTTCAGCCGCGCTTCAGCCAGCGCGAAGGGGGGGAGCGCTGGCGCATTGCTTGGCCGGGGCATCGGCGGTACAACGGCCCGCTTCTTGTAGGGAAGTTGAATCCGACCAGGCGAGCGCGCCGGGTCGCTCCTCGTTCGACCATGGTAGGCCCCCCATGAACGCTCAGAACCCCATCCGCCCAGGCATCTCCTCGCTCCCGCCGTCGGCCGGCGACCGCGAGAACGATCTTGAGGGCGAAGGGGCGCGCGCGCGACCGCTGTCGCAAGCCCGGCTGCGGCGCTCGGCGCCCTACGCCTCGTCGCGCCCGGTGCCCGGCGAGCATGCCGACGAGGCGTGGAGGCACACCTTGGTCGACGGCGTCTGGCTGACGGTGCACGGCGCCCGGCCGCCGACCGACGCCGAGTGGCAGCGCCACGTCGACGAGCTGCTCGACGCGGGCGAGCGGGTGCGGGCGATCCTGATCCTCACCGAGGGGCCGGGCCCCGACGCCCGGCAGCGGGCGACGCTCAAGGCGCTGCCCGAGTTGCTGTGCCTGCCCCGCGCCGTCGTCACCGGGTCGGCGCTGGCGCGCGGCGCGGCGACGGCGGTGCACTGGCTCGGCGGCGAGGTCCGCTCCTTCGCGCCCGACGAGCTCGGCGACGCCCTCGCCTACCTCGGCGCGGGCGCGGCGGCGGGCGACGAGCTCAAGTGGCGCGCGGCGCAGATGAAGGCCGCGCTCGGGTGGGCGGCGGGTTGAGTCGGGGCGCGAGGCCTCCGCCGGCGCGCACGATCATGCGCGCATTCGTCGGCGGCGGCAGCTTCGACCGGCGGCCGCGCGCCCTCACTTCGTCGCGACCCAGGCCCGCGCCTCGTCGAGCGAGGCGAACTGCGCGAAGTGCACCCCGCACTGGACCGACTCGACGCCGAGGTTCTTGACCACGAGGCGGGCCACGGCCGACGCCG
>DASTPP010000113.1:0-14792 GCA_035762175.1 Polyangiaceae bacterium
GCCCGCGGGAGCCCGGCCCCCGGCGAGGGGGCGGGCTTTGCGGTCCGAATCGACCCGACGCCGCGCGGCACGAGCGGGCGTCCGCTGCCCCCGAGTTCACTCGGGGGCCGCCCGCCGCGCCCGGCCCGATTCCTGGTCCGAACAAGAACAGCTGGTAGAAGGGGGCGGGGGCTCGGGGCCATAGGCGGCCCTCGCCTCGGGCGTCGCGGCGCCTTTCTCGCGCCCGGCGAGTCGTCCCCTCGCCCTCGAGAAACCTTTCGAAAGGTTGCTCCGCACCCGTACATGCCCGCGAGGGCCCCTTCGAAAGGTTCCACGGCGCCCACCCATGCCTTCGAAGAACCTCGCAAAGGTTGCTCGATGCTCGCCAACGCTCTTCGAAAAACCTCGCAAAGGTTGCTCGACGCTCGCTGACGACCTTCGAAGAAGCTCGCAAAGGTTGCTCGGCGCTCGCCAACGCCCTCGACGAACCTTTCGGGGGTTGCTCGGCGCTCGCCAACGCCCTCGGCGAGCCTTTCCGGGCTTGCTCGGCGCTCGCCAACGCCCTCGGCGAACCTTTCGAAGGGTCGTTCGGCAAGCCTCCATGGCTTCGGCGAAGCGTTCAAAAGGCCGTTCGACACGCAGTCTCGCTTCGGCGAACCCTTCGCAGGGCTCGCCGAGGGCCTGCCCCCCCGTCAGAGTGACCATCCGCAGGTTCGCCGACGACAGGGGGCCGCCGCCCGGAGCGCCCCCGGGCCGCCCCCTCGGGCCTCACCCCAAAAAGTGACGGCACCCTGGCCGGATTTCTCGAGCCCCCGCGTCCATGCAATACCCGCGGCGAGACGCGGGCGCGATGACGACGACCCCGGCCGACTTTCCTGAGGCTTATCGCCGCTTTCTGCCCCCAATCCGGGCGAAGTGCCGGCGCATCCTCGGGCAGACGGCGGCGGCCGACGACGTCGCGCAGGAGGCGTTCGTCCGCCTCTGGCAGTCGGGGCCACGGCTCGACGGCAAGGCAGACACGCGCACGATCATGGCTTGGCTTTACTTGACTTCGACCCGCCTCGCGCTCGACGCGCTGCGCGAGCGTCGCCACCGGGCGTTCGACGCCGGCGACGTCGCGCCGGTCTCGTGCGCCTCGTCGCCCGACGAGGTCGTGGCGGCGCGATCGCTCATCGCGGCGCTCGTCGGCGAGGTGCCGGCCGACGCGCTCGAGGCCGCCTTGCTCGCGCGCGTCGACGGCCTGTCGCAGCCCGAGGTCGCCGCCGTGCTCGGCGTGTCCGAGCGCACCGTGCGGCGGCTGCTCGAGCGGTTCGACGAGCGCGGCGCCGGTTTCAAACGAGAGGTGGTGCCATGAACGAGCACGTCTCGAGCTTCGAGCTCGACGTCCACTTCGTCGAGCCCGACCCGCGGGTCGCCGCGCACGTCGCGTCGTGCCCGCGCTGCCGGGCGTACCTCGAGGGGCTCGAGGCCCTCGCCCCGCCGCGCGAAGAGCGCTCGCCGCGGGCGCTCGCCGGCCTCGCCCCGGGGCGCGAGGGGCCTTCGGCACCGGCGCCCGAGGCCCCCGCCCCGCCCCGCGCGGGGCCCCCGCGGCCGGCGCACGGCCCGGCCCCGGCGGCCGGCGCCCGCGCGCGGCTTCGCCTCGTCGCCCCCGCCGCGGGGGCGCTCGCCCTCGCGGCCGCGCTCGCCCTCTACTGGCGGGGCCGCCCCGCCGAGGAGGCCGACTACGTCGGGGCGAAGGGCTCGCCCGCGGTGCAGCTTCTCGTCCGGGCCGGGGGCACGACGAAGGTCTGGGACGGCCGCACGCCCCTGCGCCCCGGCGACGCGATCGCCGTTCACGTCGCCTGCGAGTGGCTCGAGCACGCCACCGTCGCCGCCGACGCGCCCTCCGGGCTCGCCCGCCTCTCGGACGGCCCCTGCCCGAAGGGGCCCTCGCCGCTGCCGCTCACGCTCGTGGTCGACGCGCAGCCCGGCCGCGAGCGCTTCTCGGTCGTGCTCGCGAAGCGGCGCCTCGGCGACGCCGAGCTGCGCGAGCGTGTTCGCGCGAACGCGCGCGATCGCGACGTCTGGGTCACCTCGTTCGACCTGCCGAAAGAGACGCCGTGACGCCCCCGCGCGCGCCCCGACTTGACCTACCGAAGGAGCCACCGTGAAGGCCTTGCGTACCGCCTTTCTCGCCGCCGCCGCGGCCCTCACCTGCGCCCGGGCGGGCGGGGCCGCCGAGCCGCCGCCGCGGCCGCTGCGCCGCATCGCCGTCGTGGCGGGCGCGAACGACCCGCCCCCCGGCCGGCAGCCCCTGCGCTACGCGCACGACGACGCGCGGCTGATGGCCGACACGCTCGAGCGCGTCGGCCGCTTCGGCAAGCAGGACGTGCACGTCTTGCTCGAGCCGCGCCCGGCCGACCTGCTCGCGGCGCTCGAGCGCGCCGGGCGCGAGGCCCAGGCGGCGGGGGGCGAGTCGCTGCTCGTGTTCTATTACTCCGGGCACTCGGACGGGCAGCAGGTGTACCCGCACGGCGAGGCGCTCGCGCTCGCCGACCTGCGCGACCGGGTGGCGAAGGCGGGCGCGCGCGTCCGGGTCGCCATCCTCGACACGTGCCGCGGCGGCGGCTGGACGCAGACCAAGGGCCTGACCGTGGGCCCGCCGCTCGACGCGGCCGACTTGATGAACGTCGCGGCCGAGGGCACGGCCCTGCTCGCGTCGAGCTCGGGCCTCGAGAGCGCGCACGAGGCCTCGTCGGTCAAGGGCTCGTTCTTCACCCACCACGTCGCGGCGGGCCTGCTCGGCGCGGCCGACAAGAGCGGCGACGGCAACGTCACGCTGCAGGAGGTCTTCGAGTACGCGCAGCAGCGCACCGTGCGCGACAGCGCGCGCATGGCGGCGACGGCGCAGCACCCGAGCTTCGACCTGCAGCTGCGCGGCCGGCAAGACGTCGCCCTCTCCCAGCTCGCCGCGAGCCCGAGCGCGCTCGAGGTCGCGCAGACGAACGCGCTCGAGATCATCCACCTCGGCAGCGGCGTCACCGTGGCCGAGACCCCGGCGGGCCAGCGGCGGCTGCGGCTCGCGCTGGTGCCGGGGCGCTACCTCGTGCGGCGCGTCGCCGAGGGGCGCGTCTACTCGAAGGAGGTCGAGGTGCGCCCGGGCGCGCCGGCGACGCTCGACGAGGGCCAGCTCGAGCTGTCGGGCGACGAGCGGCTCGCGCTCAAGGGGGAGCTCGCGCGCGAACGCCCGTACAGCGCCCGCAGCACGCCGGCGGCCCGACGGTGGGAGCTGCGCCTCGCCCTCGGCACGAGCACGGGCCGCAGCTCGTTCGGCGCGAACCCCTACGCGACGCGCGGCGAACCGGGCCTCGAGCGGTCGCCCGCCGCCGTGGCCTCGCTCGCCTACGGCCTCACCGACCGGCTTTCGCTGCAGGTGCCCGTGCCCGCGCTGGCGTATCGCTTCGGGCAGGCGGGCTCGTTCGAGGCGATCCCGCGCTTCGGCCTGACCTCGCTCGGGTACGTCCTAGGCGGGGGCGGCAACCCGCTCCTCGGCACCCTCGACGCTGGCGTCGCGGCGCGCGCCTGGGTGGCGCCCGACCTGAGCCTGATCGCGACCGCGTCGGCCGATTGGGACTGGCAGATCACGACGGCCAAAGCCGACCTCCCCGACGACGGCTACCGACGGGGCGAACGTCTCAACCTGCGCGCAGGCCTGGGCCTGTCGTGGGACGTCAACGAGCACGTGACCCTGGCGCTCGGCGTCGGCCTGAGCGGCAGCCTCGCCGTCGTCGACGAGGCGGTGCCCCTGACGCTCTCGGGCACGAACGACTTCGTCCGCGGCACGCGCGAGACGGCCGTGCTCTTCGGCTCGGTGCAGGCGCTCGGCTACCGCCCCCTGCCGCTCGTGCAGGTGCACCTGTCGCGCAAGTTCTCCCTCGACGGCTACGCGTCGGTCGGGGTCGACTTCGAAGGCCGCCTGCGCGACCGCTACCTCGCGGGCTTCACCTGGGGGTTTTGAGGGCGCACGCCAGGCGGGGTCGGCACACGAAAGCGCTTGCGCGGCGGGCCCGGTGCGGCCGCCGGCGAGGCTTGGGGAGCGAGGCCTGCTCAGGCAGGCCGCCGCGAAACAACGCCGCATGCGACCGTACCGGGCCCCCCGCGCAAGCGCTCTAGATCTCGAACGAAGCCGCGGGCACGCGCGACACCCACCCCTCTTCGAAGCCGACCACGAGCGCGTCGCCGTCCCACGCGATCGTCGTGGGGGTGCCCTTCTCGTGCGGCCCGAACGCGGGGTGCGCGGGCGCGCCGGCGCCCCAGCGTTCGCGCCAGCGCGCGAGCGCGCCGTCGAGCCCCGGCGGGGGCGCTTCGGGGGGCGTCACGTCGAGCGGGCGCCAGTGCTCGGGGCCGCCCGGGGCCCAGAGCGCGATCGCGGGCTCGGGGTAGAGGTTGAGCAGGGCGAACCGACGCTCGTCGGGCGCGATGGCGATGCCCTTGCCCTGATCGGGGCGGTAAATGCGCCGGGCGTCCCGGTCGAAGGTGGCCAGCCCCTCGGGGGCGGCGAGGGTGAGCCAGCGCCGCGACATGCCCTTGTCGGACTGGTCGACGGGCCACCGGCTGGCCATGATCAAGCTCTCTTCGAACGAGACGCTGCCGAGCGTCCGCGGGTGAAACTCGGTGAGGCCGTCGAAGAGCTGCACCCAGATCGTCTCGTCGTCGGCCCACACCACGCTCGGCCCGAGGACGGGCAGCTCGCGCGTTCTCGCCCCCGCGCCGTCGATCACGCAGAGCTCGCCCCCGAGGCGCTGGTCGCGCCGCAGCAGCACGATCGATCGGCCCGGCCCGAGCGACACGTCGATCTGGTCGCCGGCGTCGATCGCCTCGCGCCACCGCCGCGTCGCCTCGGCCCACACCGGGCCGCGGACGCCCCCCCGGCCCGCGAGCCACCCGGGCAGCCATTCGTGCGCCCCGGGCGCCCACGCCGCCTCGAAGCCGAGGCGCTCGTCGCCCTCGACGCGCACGAGCGCGTCGTCGCCCGCGACCAGGTAACGATGCGTTTCGAGGTACTCCGGCGGCTCGCCCCGGCCGACCGTGACCCTGTGATAGCCGCCCCCGAGCCAGCGCGACCGGTGCCGCCGCCCCTCGTCGGGGCTTCGGGGGTCGAGCTCAGCGAGTGTCACGGTGGGGAGCCAACGCTTCGTCGCGCCTGCCGTCATGGCCCCCTCTCTTGCGCCGCGCCCCCCGGGACGCAAGCGGCCCCCGCGCGGCGGGGTCGTTACCGTGCGCCCTCCTGGGTGGGGCGTCGTGCACGATAACGGCCCCGCCGCGCGGGGGCGGGGGCGGAAAGGCGGCCGGGGCGCGGCCTCGGCGGCCGCGCGCGCCCTTCCGGCCGGCCGGGGGGCGAGATAACTGCTGGGGGAAGGCCGTCCAGCCCCGGAACTCGTCGCAGCTCGTGCCGCAGGCGCCGATGAAGTCGACCGGGTCGAAGAAGGGGTCTTCCGGCACGGCCGAGGCGGCGGGCGACACCAGCAGGGGGCTGCCCGCGGCCTGCGCGAGCGTGCCGAGGTCGGTGAGGAGCGAGAGCTTCACCTCGGTGAGCGCGGGCAGGCTGCCGGCGGGCAGCGGGGCGTTGCGGGAGGCGGGCGCGTACAGCCAGTCGTTGATTTGCGGGGCGGGCTGGTTGGTGGCGTAGTCGTTCGGGTTGTCGATCAGGCGCGAGTCGAAGAGGGCGAGCGAGCCGTCGGTCGCGTTCACGGCGGTGTTGGGGCCCTCGACCGAGACGCCGACGCCGGTGCCGCCCTTGCTGAAGTTGGCGATGAGCGAGCTGTAGATCTTGCCGCGGGTCGTGCGGCGGAAGAGGATGCCGCTCCGGCCGTCGGCGGCCTCTTTGTCCGAGCCGATGAGGGTCAGGTTGGCGAGGGTGGGGCTCGCGACGAGGTCCTGGGGGCCGTACTGGTCGGCGAGGGCCGAGTTGATGTTGTCGGCCTCGATGCCGTTGCCGCTCGGGCCGATGTCGTCCTGAATGATGAAGCCGTACTGCAGCCGGCCGCGCCAGCCGTAGCCCCAGTCGAGCGAGTCGTCTTGCGCGCCGGTGACGAGGGCGTACTTGACGTCGACCGTGCCGCCGAACCACTCGATGCCGTCGTCGGCGCCGAGGTGCACCTGCACGTGGTCGATCTTGGTGCCCGAGCCGACGCCGTAGAGCGAGAGGCCGTTGAGCTCGATGTTGTCTTCGAGCTTGAAGCCGGCGTACTCGATGCGAGCGTAGTGAATCTCGCCGCTCGAGTCGGCGTCGTCGGGGCCGCCGCACTGGTTGCGGGCCTCGTTCGGCAGGCCCTCGATGTTCAGCACGGGCGGGTCGGTGGCGGGGTTGTTGATGCGGGCGTTGCCGCAGAGCACGAGCCCGCCCCAGTCGCCGGGGGCGCGGTTGCCGGGGGCGGTGGCGCTGGTGAAGACGACGGGCGCGTCGGCGCGGCCCTCGACGAGGATGCGGGCGCCGCGCTGCACCACGAGGGCGCTGGCGGCGCCGGCCTGCGCGCCGCGCACGCCCCGGACGACGGTGCCGGCCTTGACCCGCAGCGTGGTGCCGGGCAACACGTAGGTGACGCGCTCGAGGGTGCGGAACCTGGTCGAGTCCCACACGACCTCGCCCGCGCCGCCGGCCGCCTGCACGTCGGCGGTGACGGCCTCGACGGGGCAGTTGTTCTGGGCGACGCAGGGGTCGACGTCGCTGGCGACGCCGCCCGAGCCGCCGGTGCCGGGGCTCGAGCCGCCGGTGCCGGGGCTCGAGCCACCCGCGCCTGGGGTCGAGCCGCCGGTGCCGGGGGCCGAGCCGCCGGTGCCGGTGCCCGAGCCGCCGGTGCCCGCGGGGGGGGTATACTCGGGGAAGTCGATGCTGTCGTCGCTGCACGCGGCGACGACCGCCGCCCCGAGCGAGAGGACGGCGAGCAGAGCGGAGCGGGTCTTCATGGCGGGAGGTCCTTTCGGCGCCCGCGCGGCGGGCCGGCGGGCGGTCGTTGCGTTCGGTCGTCGGCCGCCCGGGCTCGCGCGGCGGCGTCGGGTCGGCGTCGCCACCGGGGCGCCGGTGGCGGCGTCCGGTGGCGACGGGCGGCAGTGAACCAGCGCCGCGCAAACTGCGCGTAACATCGCGGCGGCGTTTGCGAAGAAGGCGCGCTCCGACCGAAAACGGCGAAGCCCGGGTCAGAGCGTGTAGACGAGCGTCGTCCAGAAGGTCGAGCCGAGGGTGTAGCGGCTGGTGTACTGGCCGCCCTGGGTGAGGCGGAAGGGCGCGTTGAAGATGTTCTCGGCCGAGACCTTGAGGTCGAGGTACTTGGTGAGGTTCTGCGCGACGGTGAGGTCGAAGACGTGGCGCGACTCTTCGTAGATGTTCGGCGTGGGCCGGAGCGCGATGGCGTCGAGGCGGCGGCCGAAGACGTAGTAGAGGGCGCGCACGCGGGTGCCGAAGGGCGAGGCGTACTCGAGCGCGGCGTTGACCACCCAGGGCGACTGGCCCTGCAGGGGTCGGCTCGCCTCGGACTGGGTGAGGCGCTGGTCGTCGGGCACGGTGATGCGCGAGTAGGTGTAGGTGAAGTTGCCGAGGAAGCTGAACGGCTTGAGCGCGGGGCTCAGAAACTGCAGGTTCTTGCGGGCCTCGAACTCGAAGCCGACGTTGTTGGCGCTCTTCGAGTTGGCGAGGCTGCGGGTCTGGTCGCCGGCCGAGCCCAAGATGGTGGTCTCGATCGGGTCGGCGAAGCGCTTGTAAAAGACGCTGGCGGCCACCACCTCGTCGCCGGAGGGGAACCACTCCCAGCGGGCGTCGACGTTGGTGATGCGCGAGCGGCGCAGCTCGGGGTTGCCCTCGCGCACGAACTGGCCGGCCGACTCCTGGTAGCGGAAGGGCGAGATCTCGCGCAGCTGCGGGCGGGCGAGGGTCTGGGTGGCGGCGGCGCGCAGGTTGACGCGGTCGGTGAGGGCGTAGACGGCGCTCAGCGAGGGCAAGAGGTCGGTGTTGGAGAACTGGTAGCGGTCGACCCGCGGCGGGGAGGCGAAGGCGTTGACGACCGAGATGTCGTAGCCGCCGTACTCGATGCGCTCGCCGCCGATGAGCCGCAGCCGCTTGGCGACGGGCCAGTCGCCCATCAGGTAGCCGGCGTAGACCTTCTGGCCGGCCTCGTAGAAGTCCTTGTCTTGGGTCGTCTCGTCGAAGCGCAGGGTGCGCCCGATGTAGTTGTCGGCGAGCTCGTACGGGGGCAGGGCGTAGGTGTCGGCGCACTCGGCGCAGCGCACCGTGAAGAGCTCGAAGCGGCGCGCGGCGAACTGGCGGTCGCGCACCTGGGCGAAGGCGCCGGCCTTGAGCTTGGGCCCGCCGCTCTGGTCGCGCCCGTCGAGGGGCACGACGACGTTGAGCGCGCCGCCGTAGCTGGTGTCGCGCTGCTGCGAGAAGAAGTGGGTGAGGCCCTTGTCGCTGTTGAGGCTGAGGCGGCCGTTGGGGTCGGCGGCGTAGATCGACTGGGCGTGGTTGGGCTCGTCGCGCGAGGCCTTGGCGTAGAAGCCGCTGTAGTTGACCTCGAGGCCGTTGAGCGAGGGCACGCGGTGCTCGAAGCCGAGCTGCCCCGACGCGAGCGAGCGCTCGACCCAGCGCACGCGCTGCACGAGCTGGTTGTTCGAGTCTTCGTCGACGTAGCCGTAGGCGCGCCAGACCTCGTCGTCCGAGTTGCGGGTGTAGAGCCCGTGCAGGGTGGCGCGGTGGTTGCGGTCGAACTGCACCGAGACGCCGCCGAGGGCGCCGAGGGTGACCGAGTCGATCGAGCGGCGGCCGCGGAAGTCGGTGAGCGCCTGCTGCTGGCCGGTCTCGTCGTTGCCGCTGAAGACGCGCTGAATTTCGGGCTCGTAGAGGCGGAAGCGGCGGCCGTAGGTGGCGCCGACCATCCAGCCGACGGGCAGGTTGGCGAGGGTGAGGCGGTCGCCGGCGAAGGCGCTGAGCGACAGGTTCGGGCCGGTGAGCAGGGTGCCGACCCGGCGCGGGCTCTGCGAGAGGGGGGCGGCGAGCTGGGCCTGCTGGTCGAGCGGCACGGGCTGGCCGTCGGGCCCGACGCTCGCCTTGCGCCCGGGGGGGAAGGACTTCGGCAGCGCGCGCGCCCCGTCGTCGGCCCCGAGCCAGTCGGTCGAGCCGCCCCGGTAGGTGTCGCGGCGGGCGAAGGTCGACTGGGTGTTCGCGCCCGCGGTGGCCGAGACCGAGAAGGTGAACTTGTCGGGGAACGACCGGGTGTGAATGTTGACGCTGCCGCCGGCGAAGTCGCCCGGCATGTCGGGCGTGAAGGTCTTGCTGATGGTGATGTCGCTCAGCACCAGCACGGGGAAGATGTCGAGCGGCAGCGCCTGCGTGTCGGGCTCGGGGCTCGGCAGGGGCACGCCGTTGAGCAGCGAGTTGGTGTAGCGGTCGCCGAGGCCGCGCACGTAGACGAAGCGTCCGTCGACGATGGTCGCGCCGACGACGCGGCGCGCGGCCTCGGCGGCGTTGCGGTCGGGGGTCTTGGCGATGTCCTGGGCGCCGACCGCGTCGCTCACCGCCGCCGCCTTGCGCCGGATCAAGATCTGCGTCGCGGCCGTCGCGCGCTCGGCCTCGGTCTCGACGACCAGCTCTTCGACCTGCTGCGCCTTCTCGTCGCCGCCGAGCGAGACCTTGACCGTGGCGATCTTGCCCGCGACGACCGCGACGTTGTCGATCTTCTTCGCCTTGAAGCCGGGGAAGAAGACGCGCACGCTGTAGCGGCCGGGCGGCAGCTTGACGCCGTAGTTGCCCTCGAAGTCGGCGACCGCGCGGTGCTTGGTGCCGACGACGACGATCTGCGCGTCGGGCACCGCCTCGCCGGTGCGCCCGTCGAGCACGACGCCCGTGATGACGCCGTTCTTCGCGTCGGGCTTGGGCATCTCGACGCCGAGCTCTTCGACGGCGCCCTCCTCGACCTGCATCTCTTCGACGGCCCCTTCGCCCGCGCCCTCGGGCGACGCGGGCCCCTGCCCCCCGGCGCCGCCCCCCGCGGGCCCCTGCCCCCCGGCGCCGCCCCCCGCGGCAGGGGGCGGAGCATCGGGCGACTGGGGCGACGCGGGCGCGGCGCCGGCGGGCGGCGGTGCCCCGGGGGCGGGCGGCGCGGCGGCCGTGGGGGCCGCGGCGGGGGGAGCGGGGGGGGCCGTCTGGGCGGAGGCCCGGCCGGACGCGAGCGCGACGGCGCACGCCATCGGCGCGAGGGCGCGGGGGCGCAAGGGCAGCATGGGCGTTCGCGCCCGCTGGGGCGCGCCGGGGGCTAGTTGTTCGTGATCGCCGGCGCGGCGCGCCGGGAGCGTTACCCGCCGACGGCCGGGGGCGCGTTCGGCGGTGCTCGGGTGAATCGAAAAAGAAAGCGGTAAGCTAACGAAGGGCGCCGGGGGCGCGAGGCGAAGCGGGCGTCGGGCGCCGGCGGCGCGCGACGGGGTAAGCGGGTCAAAGCGCCGGCTCAGGGCGCGGGCTCGGCCTTCTGCGTGGCGACGGCGATCGAGGAGGCGCCGGCGCCGCGCGCCGTGTCCATCACGTCGACGGCGGTGCCGTAGGGGGCGTCGTCGTGGGCCGAGAAGAAGACGGTCTTGTCTTTCTTGCCGCGCAGCGAGGCGCGCAGCGCCCCGGGCAGGGCGGCCGGGTCGACCGGCTCGTGGTTGAGTTTGACCTTGCCCTGGGCGTCGACCACGACGACGGCGGGCGTCTCGGGGTCTTCGGGCTGGGCGCTGTCGTTCTGCACGGGCTTCGGGGTGTTGACCCAGAACTGCTTGATCATCAGGGGGGTGACGACCATGAAGATGATCAGCAAGACGAGCACCACGTCGATGAGCGGCGTGATGTTCATCTCGGGGCGCACCTTCTTCTTGCCGCCCCCGGCGTCGATCTGTGCGGCCATGGCGGTGCCTGCCTCAGCTCTGCCCCTTGGGCTTCTCGCCGACCACGAGCGAGATGCCCGAGAAGCCGGCGTCCTGGCAGAGCAGAAAGAGCTCGCGCATCGCGCCGAAGCGCTTCGAGCGGTCGCCCTTGATCATGATGCGCCGGTTCGGGTCCTTGGCGTACTCGGCGGCGAGGCGGGCCTTGAGGGCGGGCTCGCCGGCGAGGGGGTCTTTGTCCCAGAAGAGCTTGCCCGAGGCGGTGGCGGTGATGGTGACGGGGTCGACGCCCGACTTGGGCTTCTCGTCGGCGTTGGCGATCTGCGGCACCTCGACCGCCTCGCCGGCCTCGAGCTGGGGGGTGACGACCATGAAGATGATGAGCAGGACGAGAACGACGTCGACGAGGGGCGTGACGTTGATCTCGGGGCGGGCGCCCTGCTTACGCGGCCCGCCGCTCGTGGACGCCGCTGTCGCTGCCATGGTAGTGCTCGAGGTTGTCGAGGAACTCGCCGGTCGCCGTGGTGAGCTTGCGCTCGACGCCGTCGATCTTGCCGTTGAGGTAGTTGAAGAGCAAAACGGCGGGGATGGCGACGAGCAGGCCGAAGGCGGTCATGACGAGCGCCTCGGCGATGCCGGCCGAGACGGCGCCGAGGCCGCTCGAGCCGCTCTTGGCGATGCCCTGGAAGGCGGTGATGATGCCGACCACGGTGCCGAAGAGGCCGACGAAGGGCGTGATCGAGCCGATCGAGGCGAGCATGCCCATGCCCGTGCGCAGCTCGGCGCCGACGGTCTCGGCGCCGCGGGCGAGCTCGCGCCGCGTCGCCTCGACCGGGTCGAGCCCGGCGCCCTTCTCGTGCGGGGGCGCCGAGCGGTACGACACGCGCGTGCCGTCCTGGGCCTCGACGAACGACAGGTAGTGTCGGGCGCCGCCGCCGAGCAGCCGCGCCAGGGGGCTGTGGGCGTAGTTCTTGGCGAGGTCGACGACGGCCTGCCAGTCGCCGCGGTCGATGGCCGGGGCGGCCTCCTTGGCGAACGCGCGCGACTGCGCGGTGCCGCGGGCCATCGCGAACGAGCGCTCGATGACCACCCCGAGCACGAGGACGGCCATCGCCACGAGGGAGATGGCGACGAGCTTCGAGAGCGAGCCCATCGTGTGCCAGATTTCGACGAGATTGAAACCCATTGCTGCGCCTCTTGCGAGAACCTTGGTTGCCGCGTCGGGGGGTCGAAGAGAGGAAGGGGTCTAAGGTTCGAATCTTGAAAGGTATCTTGATGGTCTTCGGGTACGCCACGGCCCGGCCCTGCGACATGGCCGGCTTGAAGCGCCAGGTCTTGATCGCGGCGAGCACGGCGTCGTTGAAGCGGGGGTCGCTCGACTTGACGACGCGCAGGTCGTCGACGGCGCCCGCCTCGGTGATGATGAAGCGCACGACGACGAAGCCCTCGACGCCCTCGGCCTTGAGCGCGGGCGGGTAGGCGGGCATCGCGTTGGCGCCGGCCGCGACGGGCGGCTCGGTGTCTTCGGAGAGCGCGACCACCTTGGGCGGCGGCGGCGCGGCCGAGGCCGTCGGCGCGGGCACGACGCGGCCCGTGCCGGTGCCCGTGCCGCCGACGACGCCGCCGGTCGAGCCCGACGAGACCGTGGCCTGGCCGGGCTTCGCGGGGCCCTTGGGCTGGCCGAGGCCGAGCGGCGCGGGGGCCGGCGGCGCGGGCTTGGGCGGCTCGGGCGGCGGCGGCTCGGGCGCCTTCTCGACCTTCGCGACCTCGCGCCGCGCGGCCGGCTTGGGCTTCGGCACCTCGAGCGGCTTGGGCGGGGGCGGGGGCGGCTCGGGCTCGGGCGGGGGCGGCAGCACGAGGCGGATGTCGACCACGGCCTCGGCCCTCTCGGCCGTCTTCGGCATCAGCGCGAGCCCGCCGAGTAGCCCGCCCACCAGCACGAAGGCGGCCCCGTACGACGTGACAAAGCGCCGCAGAGAGCGGCCGGACTCGTCGGCGGAGAAGGATTCGAGGGCCATGGCTTGCGACGGGTCGCACCTTCGTCGCGCCCAGTAACGCTCGTTGGCCGTCCCGATGACGATTCGGTGACGAGCGCAATCGGGGCGCCAAATTTCACCCGGGCGCGCGCACCATGTATCCTGCGGCGCCCCCCATGGTGTCGATCTTGACGGCGTACCGCGACCTGGTGCGCCTGCGCGAAATCTACGTCGTGCTCGTCCGGCACGGCTTCGGCGAGCTCGCCTCGCGCCTGGGCCTCGGCCGGCGCCGGTCGCCGGCCCCGCGGGCGCTCTTGCCGGCGGGCGAGGCGCCGCCCTCGTCGCGGGGCTCGTCGATGTTGGTCGAGCGGGGCGAGGCGCTCGAGGCGCCGGCCGAGGCCCAGGCGCAGGGCGAGCAAGAGCTCTCGCGCATCTCGCCGGCCGAGCGCGTGCGCCTGGTCGCCCAGGACCTCGGCCCCTCCTTCATCAAGCTCGGCCAGATCGCCTCGACCCGCACCGACGCGCTCCCGCCCGAGTATGTCGCCGAGCTGAAGAAGCTCCAAGACTCGGTCGCGCCCTTCCCCTTCGAGGAGGTCCGGCGGCAGGTCGAGGCCTCGCTCGCCCGCCCCCTCGAGGACGTCTACGCGAGCTTCGACGAGCGGCCGCTCGCGGCGGCGAGCATCGGGCAGGTGCACCGGGCGGTCTTGCGCACGCCGGAGGGCCCGCGCGAGGTGGTGGTCAAGGTGCAGCGGCCGGGGGTGGCGCAGACCGTGGCGCGCGATCTCGAGCTCTTGCACGCGCTCGCGGCGCTCGTCGAGCGCACCATCCCCGAGTCGCACATCTACTCGCCGCGCCAGCTCGTCGCGAACTTCGACCGGGCCATCACCGCCGAGCTCGACTACGGGGTCGAGGCCGAGCACGCGCGCCGCTTCGCGAAGAACTTCGAGGGGCGGGGCGAGGTGAAGTTCCCCGCGGTGTACGCCGAGGCGTCGTCGAAGCAGGTGCTGACGCTCGAGTTCCTGCCGGGCAAGAAGGTGTACGACGCCATCGCCGAGGGGCACTCGGGGCCGGGGCTCGCCAAGACCGCGGTCGGCGTGCTCGTGAAGATGATCTTCGACGACGGCTTCTTCCACGCCGACCCGCACCCGGGGAACATCTTGGTGCTGGGCCCGCCCGAGCGGCCCGTCTTCGGGCTCGTCGACCTCGGCATGGTGGGGCGGCTCTCGGCCGACCTGCGCGACAAGACGGTCGACCTGATGCTGGCGGCGGTGCGCGAGGACGCGCTCGCCATCGCCGACGCCATCTACGCCATCGGCACGCCGACCCGCAAGGTCGACCTGCGCGCCTACCGGGCCGACGTCTCGCTGCTGGCCGAGAAGTACCTCGGCCGGCGCCTGAAAGATCTCGAGCTCTCGTCGCTCTTGCGCGACCTCGTGCAGGGCGCGAAAAAGCACGGCATCGAGATCCCGCCCGACTTTCTGATGGTGGGCAAGGCGCTGATGACGCTCGAGGGCATCGGCCGCGAGATCGACCCCGAGCTCGACGTGTTCGCCGAGGCGCGGCCCTACTTTCTCGACCTCTTGAAGAAGCGCTACTCGCCCGAGCGCATCTTGAACGAGGTCTGGCGGGGCCTCGAGCGCCTGTCGGGCGTCGCGTCCGACCTGCCGCACCAGGCGCGCGAGATCCTCGACGACTTGCGGCTCGGGCGGCTGCAGATGAAGACGCTCGACCCGGCGCTCTACCCGGCGATCGACCGGCTCGGCCGGCGCGTCTTCTCGGGGGTGGTGACGGCGGCCTTCTTGCTGGGCGGCTCGGGGCTGCTCGCCTCGCACGCGGCGCCGCCCGCGCTCGGCTACGGGCTGCTCGGCGGCGGGGCGCTCGTGTTCGTGCTGCACATGGCGCGCGATCTGTGGCGGAAGTAGTGCGGCCCGCCGGCCCGCCCGGTACGTCCGCCGG
>DASTPP010000114.1:0-10787 GCA_035762175.1 Polyangiaceae bacterium
CGGGGGGCGGGGGCAGCGGGCGGGCCGGCGCGGGGCCGGGGGGGCAGGGCAGCGGGGCGGCGGGGCGGGGGACGGGGGGCGAGCGCGGCGCGCGGCGGGGTCGGGCCGTGGTAGGGTGCGCGGCCATGCAACCCTCGCTGGTCGACCTCATCGCGCACAAGCGCGACGGCGGGCGGCACGCGCCCGGCGACGTGCGCCGCCTGGTCTCGGCCTTCGTCGCGGGCGAGCTCGCCGACTATCAGATGAGCGCGTGGCTGATGGCCGCCTTCCTGCGCGGCCTCGGCGACGACGAGGCGGCCGAGCTCACCGACGCGATGCTCGAGAGCGGCGAGGTGCTCGACCTCGGCGACGTGCCGGGGGTCAAGGTCGACAAGCACTCGACCGGCGGCGTCGGCGACAAGGTGTCCATCTGCCTGGCGCCGCTCGTGGCCGCCTGCGGGGTGCCGGTGCCGATGGTCTCGGGCCGCGGGCTCGGGCACACCGGCGGCACGCTCGACAAGCTCGAGGCCATCCCCGGCTTCCGCGTCGACCTCGACGCCGCCGCCTTCCGGCGCACGGTGCGCGAGGTGGGCGCCGCGCTCATCGGCCAGACGCCCGAGATCGCGCCGGCCGACCGGCGCATGTACGCGCTGCGCGACGTGACCGCGACGGTCGAGTGCATCCCGCTCATCGTCGCGAGCATCTTGTCGAAGAAGCTCGCCGAGGGCATCGACGCGCTCGTGCTGGACGTGAAGGTGGGCCGCGGCGCCTTCATGAAGACCGAGCCCCGGGCGCGGGCGCTCGCCGAGGCGCTCGTGCGGGTCGCCGGGCTCGCGGGCAAGCGCACGGTCGCCCTGCTCACCGACATGGACGCGCCGCTCGGCCGCACCGTCGGCAACGCCCTCGAGACGCGCGAGGCCATCGAGGTGCTGCTGGGCAAGGGCCCGGCCGACCTTGTCGCCTGCACCTTCGCCCTCGGCGCCGAGATGCTCGTGCTCGCCGGGCGCGCGCCCAACACCGAGCAGGCCCACGCCCTCCTGCGCGCCGCGCGCTCGTCCGGCCGCGGCGCCGAGGTGATGCGCAAGCTCGTCGCCGCGCAGGGCGGCGACCCGGCCGTCGTCGACGATCCGGCGCGGGTCTTGCCGCGCGCGGCCGTCGTGCGCGAGGTGCCCGCCCCCGAGGCCGGCCACGTCATCGATCTCGACCCGATGGTGCTCGCCAAGGCCGCCGTCGCGCTCGGCGCCGGGCGCACCCGGGCCGACCAGCGCGTGCGCTTCGAGGTCGGCTTCGAGCTCGCCGCCGCCCGCGGCGATCGGGTCGAGGCGGGCGCGCCGCTCTTGCGCGTGCACGCCGCGAGCGAGGCCGACGCCGAGCGCGCCGCCCGCGACGCGCTCGGCGCCTACCGCTTCGGCGCCGCGCCGCCCGCGCCGAGGCCGCTGGTGCTCGGGCGCGTCGGCGCCGCCGATGGCGCCTGAGTCAGGGGCGGCGTCAACGGTGCCGCCGGGGCCGGGGGCGGCGCCGCCGAGGGCGCCTGAGTCAGAGGCGGCGTCGACGGCGCCGCGGGGGACGGGGGCGGCGCCGCTCGCGGTGCTCGAAGAGCACGCGGGCCCCTCGAACCGCCGCTTCGTGCTCGGGCTCGGCGATGGCGCCCGCGTCGAGGCCGTCGCCTACGCCGGCGGCGAGACGCTCTGCGTCTCGTGCCAGGTCGGCTGCGCCGTCGGCTGCCCCTTCTGCGCCTCGGGCCGCGGCGGGCTCGGCCGCCCGCTCTCGCTCGCCGAGATGATCGGCCAGGTCGAGGCCCTCTGCGCGCTCGGCGCCCGCCCCTCGCGCGTCACCGTCTCGGGCGTGGGCGAGCCGCTGCACAACGCCGCCGCCGTCGCGGCATTCCTCGCGTGGTGCCGGGGCCGGCGCCTCGCCCCGAGCCTGACCACCTCGGGCGGCCCCCTCGCGCGCCTCGCCGAGGCCCTCGGCGACTGGCCCCACAACGGGCTCACCCTCTCGGTGCACGCCGGGACCGAGCCCGCGCGCGCCCGCCTCGTGCCCCGCGCCCCCTCGCTCGCCGAGCTCTTCGGCCTGCTCGAGGCGCGCCTGCCCGGCCTCTCGGCCCGGCGCCGCAAGAAGACGGCGCTCGCCTACTTGCTGCTCGCCGGCGAGAACGACGGCGACGCCGAGATCGCGGCCTTCGTCGAGCGCGCCCGCCCCCTCGGCCTGCTCGTGCACCTCTACGCCTACAACCCCGTGCCGGGCGGGCCCCCGGGCGCCGCCCCCGAAGGGCGCTTTCAGGAGGTGTACGGCGCGATGCGCGCCGGGGGGCTCGAGGTGCGCCGTAGCTCGCGGGCGCGGCGCGAGCCGGTCGGCGGCTGCGGCACGCTCGTCGCGCTCCGGCGGGGGCCCCGGCCCGGCGGCGCGACGATTGGGCTGGCACGGGCGGCGGGGCCTGACTAAAACCCCCTGCCGGTTCTGCGCTCGCCCCCCGCGAAGGGGCCCCGGCCGCGTGGCGCCCAAGCCCGCGGCCGAGGCGCCCCGGGCGCCCCCTCCCCTCGAGAGACGGAGACCCCCCCATGAATTTCGAGCTACCGCCGCTTCCCTACGCGAAGGACGCCCTGCAGCCGCACATGAGCGCCGAGACGCTCGACTTTCACCACGGCAAACACCACAAGGCGTATGTCGATAAGCTGAAGAGCCTGCTCGAGGGCAAGCCCGAGGCGAACCAGAGCCTCGAAGAGATCATCATGGGCGCGCCCGAGGGCGCCGTCTTCAACAACGCCGCCCAGGTGTGGAACCACACCTTCTTCTGGCACAGCATGAAGCCCCAGGGCGGCGGCGCCCCCACGGGCGAGCTCGCGCAGGCCATCACCCGCGACTTCGGCTCGTTCGACCGGTTCAAAGAAGAGTTCGTCAACGCCGCCGTCGGCCGCTTCGGCTCGGGCTGGGCGTGGCTCGTCGGCGACGCGGGCAAGCTCAAGATCGTCTCGACCGCCAACGCCGACCTGCCCATGAAGCACAACCAGAAGGCCCTGCTCACCTGCGACGTGTGGGAGCACGCCTACTACATCGACTACCGCAACGCCCGGCAGAAGTTCGTCGAGGTCTTCCTCGCGAGCCTCGCCAACTGGGATTTTGCCGCCCAGAACCTGCGCGGCTGACGCCCCCGGCCCCCGGCCCCGCGCCGGGGGCCCCCTCGCCGGCGGGGCCGCCGGCCGCCCCGGCGCCGACGACGCGTCGGGCATCGCGGCGACTCGAGCGGCTCTCGGCGCCTTGAGCCCCGGGCCTCGGGCCCGCGCGGGGGCGGCCTGCGGGGCCGCGAACGGCGCGTTTCGGGCCCGCTGGCGGCGGGCGCGCCGGGCCCCTGTCAACCCACAACCGCCTACGGGCGCTGCCTACCGAAGGGCTTGACCGGGCCGCGGCGCTTGATGACGGTAGCGCCTCATGAGCTACCGACCCACGTGGCACCTGCTCGCTCTGGCCCTCACCGCGCTGCCCTCGCTCGCGGCCTGCTCGTCGTCGAACAACAAAGAGCCCGCCGTCGCCAGCTCGGCGGGGCAGTCGAACTACGCCGTGCGCTACCCGAGCGCGCTCGACGGGGTGCGCACCGATTACGGCACCAAGCGGCAAGACGCGCACACGCTCACCGGCAACTTCGCGCGCTACCCCGACGAGCTCTCGGGCGCGAGCGCCGAGGACGTCTGGCCGGTGCTGCAGGGCGCCGACGAGGCGGGGCGCTCGGGCTCGTACGTGCAAGAGCGGCGCTCGCTCGAGCAGGTGCGCACCTTCTTCAACGAAGAGAAAGACGAGATCGGCCGCAAGGTGGCCGGCTCGGCCCAGTACGTCGCGCAGCAGAAGGGCTGCTCGAACGTCGAGGTCGGCGGCGCGGCCAACGCCGCCCTCAAAGACGCCGTCGACAAGCGCATCGAGAAGCGGCTGCGCGAGCACAACGAGGGGCACGCCGCGCTCGAGAAGGTGCGCCACAAGCTCGGCAAAGACAAGGCCGACAAGCTCGAGAAGCAGGCCGACGAGGTGGCCGAGGCGAGCTACCTCGTTCACGTCGCGCTGCCCGAGGTCAAGGCGAAGCTGAACGCGCAGCTCGCCGAGGCCAACGACGTCAAGAAGACGCTCGACGCGAGCCTGACCTCCGAGGCCCAGTTCCAGGCGACGCCCGGCGTCACCGAGGGCGACAAGAAGGCGTCGAACGACCGCGTCACCGCCCTCAACAAGGCCAAGGGCGAGATCGACAGCGTCGTCGCCCAGGGCCAAGAGCTCTCGAAGCGCATCGACGCCGACATGAAAGAGGCGCAGAAAGAGTACGCCGACGCCTTCGCCGCCCTGAAGGCGCGCTGGCAGCAGGCCCCGGCCGCCGGCGCCCAGAAGCAAGCCTCGCGCTGAGCGCCGCCGAGGGCCCCCGCGCGCGCGGCCCCGCCCGGCCGGTACGCCACGGTGGGGTCGAAGGCGCCGGGGGCCACGCGCCGAGCCCGGGCGGGCGACGGTTTCGGTCGACAAGCGCGCGGCCGGGGGGGCAGAATTGGCGGTCTCGCCATGACCGAGCCCGACCCCCAGGGCGATCGCGACGCCGCCCGGCTGCTCGCCGACGAGCGCGAGTTCTCCGCGACCCTCGACCGCGTCGCGCGGGCGCTCGCCACCGAGCTCGACCTCGGCGTCATCGTGCAGCGGCTGACCGACGAGGCGACCGCCGTCGTCGGCGCCGAGTTCGGCGCGTTCTTCTACAACGTCACCGGCGCGGGCGGCGAGAAGTACATGCTCTACACGCTCTCGGGCGTGCCCAAAGAGAAGTTCTCGCGCTTCCCCATGCCGCGCAACACCGCCGTCTTCGCGCCCACCTTCGCGGGCGACGGCGTCGTGCGCTTCGACGACGTCACGGTCGACTACCGCTACGGCAACAACCCCCCCCACCGCGGCATGCCCCCGGGGCACCTGCCCGTGCGCAGCTACCTCGCCGCCCCGGTCGTCTCGCGCGACGGCTCCGTGCACGGCGGCCTCTTCTTCGGCCACGGGCGGGCCGCCGTCTTCGGCGAGCGCGCCGAGCGCATCGTCGGCGCGCTCGCCGCCCACGCCGCCATCGCCCTCGACAACGCCCGCCTGCACCGCGCCGCCGTCGAGGCCCGAGAGCGCGCCGAGCGGCTCGCGGCCGAGGTGGTCGAGCAGTGCCGCGCGATGGAGGCGGTGCTGCAGGGCGAGCGCGAGCGCCGCCGCCGCCTCGAAGAGCGCCTCGCCCGGGCGGGCCTCGCCGGGCCGGCCGATGACTGACTTCACGGCCGTCGCGCGCGAGAAGCTGGCGCGCATCGTCGGGCCCTCCGAGGGCGAGGCGGCCTTCCGCGCGGCCCTGCGCGAGGTGGGCAAGGCGGCCCTCGCGACCTCCGACGACCTATACGCGTTCGGACAGGCGCTCAAGGGCCGGGGCGGCGTCGTCGGCGCGGTCGGCGGCCTGCTTTGCCTGCAGGCCGCGATCGCGGGCGCCAAGCAGGCGGCCGCGCCCTGACGCCGCGCGCCCTCGCAAGAGTGCCACAAGGGGCAAAATGCCCCGCGCCGCGCGGGCGCTGGCACGAAAAATCGACGGCCCGCGCTGGACGAGCCCGTTCGGGGAAGTTAGACCCTCGTCAGCTTGTGCCGGGGGGGGCCCGACGAGCCGCATGGTCCGCGCCTCGACCTTCGAACCCGAAACCTCCGGCGACGCGTCGCGGGGGGCCGCCGGCGCCCGGCGCCCGGCGCTCCTGCTCGTCGACGACCTCCGCGCGAACCTGGTCGCGCTCGACGCGACGCTCGAGCCGCTCGGGGCGCGGCGGGTCTGGGCGAGCTCGGGCCAGGAGGCGCTCGAGCGGCTCGGGGCGGGCGAGTTCGCGCTCGTCGTGCTCGACGCGCAGATGCCCGGGCTCGACGGCTTCGACACGCTCGCGCGCCTGCGCGAGCTCGAGCGGTCGCGGCCGGCGCCGACGCCCGTGCTCTTCGTGACGGCCATCTACGGCGAGCCGAGGCACGTCGCGCGGGCCTACGCGCTCGGGGCCGCCGACTTCATCACCAAGCCCTTCGACCCGCTCGCGCTGCGGGCGAAGGTGGGCGTCTTCCTCGAGCTGTACGAGGCCCGCGAAGAGGCCCGGCGGCGCGGCGCGGCGGACGAGCGGGCCGAGGGGCTGCTCGACCTGCTCGCGCGCGCGAGCGAGGCGCTCGCCCCCGCGCTGCGCGCCGACGCCGTGCTCGCCGACTTCTTGCGCGTCGCCGTGCCCGAGTTCGCCGACTGGTGCGCGGTGCAGGGGGGCGAGCCCGAGGGGCCCCCCGTCGCGCTCGCCCGCGCCCACGCCGACCCCTCGCTCGAGGCGAAGCTCGAGGCCATGCTGCGGCGCCACCGGCTGCGCGAGGCCGCCCCCCACGACCACCCCGACGCGCCGCGCGCCGGCGCCCCCGAGCCCCCGGCCGAGCTCTCGGCCGACGCGCTCGCCGCCGTCGCGCGCGACCCCGAGCAGCTCGCCGCGCTGCGCGCGCTCGGCACCGAGTCGGCCGTGTTCGCGCCCCTCGTCGCGCGCGGCCGCCCGCTCGGCACCCTCGCCTTCGCCCGCGGGCCCGGCCGGCGGCGCTTCGACCCGGCCGACCTGCGCGCCGCGGGCGAGCTCGCGCGCCGCGTCGCCTTCGCCCTCGACAACGCGCGCCTCTACGAAGAGGTCGAGCGCGCGCGCGACCGGGCCGAGGGCGCGAACCTCGCCAAAGACGAGTTCTTGGCCGTCGTCAGCCACGAGCTGCGCTCGCCGCTCAACGCCGTCATCGGCTGGGCGAAGCTCCTGCGCTCGGGCGAGATCGGCCCCGAGAAGTACGCCCGGGCCTTCGAGGTCATCGAGACCAACGCCGAGCTGCAGGCCAAGCTCGTCGACGACCTGCTCGACGTCGCCCGCGTCACCGCCGGCACGCTCTCGCTGCGGCTCGAGCCCGTGCGCCTCGGCGACGCGGCGCGCGAGGCCCTCGACGCCGCGCGCCCCGCGGCCGAGGCGAAGGGCGTGAGGCTCGAGGCCCGGCTCGACGAGCGCGACCGCGTGCGCGGCGACCCCGACCGGCTCCGGCAGGTGGCGACCAACCTGCTGACCAACGCCGTCAAGTTCACGCCCCCCGGGGGCCGGGTCGAGGTGCGCGTCGCCCCGAAGAACCGGCAGATCTCGCTCGAGGTCGTCGACACGGGCCGCGGCATCGCGCCCGCCTTCTTGCCCCACGTCTTCGAGCGCTTCCGCCAGGCCGACGCCGGGCGCCCCGAGCCCAAGGGCGGCCTCGGCCTCGGCCTGTCGATCGTCAAGAGCCTGGTCGAGCTGCACGGCGGCGCCGTCACCGCCCACAGCGAGGGCGAGGGGCGGGGCGCCACGTTCACCGTGCTCCTGCCCGCCGAGGGCCCCCCGGGCGAGCCCGAGCGGCCGCCGCCCCCGGCCCCCGGCCCCGCCGCGCGCGACCCGCGGCGCCCGCTCGCGGGCCTGCGCCTGCTCGTCGTCGAAGACGAAGAAGACGCGCGCGACCTGATGGTGGCCCTGCTCGGCTCGCGCGGCGCTCAGGTCGAGGCCGCCTCCGGCGCCGCCGAGGCCTTCGAGCTCCTGCAAGAGCTCCGCCCCGACGTGCTCGTCAGCGACATCGCCATGCCGGGCGAAGACGGCTACTCGCTCCTGCGCCGGGTCCGCGAGCTCGCCCCCGAGGCGGGCGGGGCGACGCCCGCCCTGGCCGTCTCCGCCTTCGTGCGCCCCGAAGACCGCGCCCGCGCGATGCAGGCCGGCTTCGGCCTCTACGTCACCAAGCCCGTCGATCCGGCCGAGCTCGTCGCCGCCCTGCTCCGGCTCTCCGGGCGCGCGCCCGCCGCCTAAACGCCGGCTGGGCCCCGGCCGGGCCGCGAAAATAGGCCGCCGCCGGCCGCCCCCCCGCGCTACCTTCGCCGCCCTCCGGCGGGGCCCCACGGCACGGGCGCCCCGCGGGCCAGCGAGCAGCCCGAATGAGCACCGACGAACGTGACGCGCCGCCGGGCGGGCCCCCCGCCCCCGAACGCGAGGGCCGCGAGGCGACCGAGCAGGCGCTCGCCCGGCGCGAAGCAGAGCTGCGGGTCATCACCGACGCCGTGCCCGCGCTTGTCGCCTACGTCGACGCGGGCGAGCGCTACCGGCTCTGCAACCGCGCCTACCTCGAGTGGTTCGGCCGCCCCCCCGAAGCGCTGCTCGGGCGCACCGTGCGCGAGGTGCTCGGCGACGCGGCCTACGCGGCCATCCGGCCGCACCTGCGCGAGGTGCTCGCGGGCCGCCCCGTCGCCTTCGAGACCGAGGTGCCCTACCTCGACGGGCCCCCGCGCTGGGTCGAAGCCAGCTACACCCCGCACCTCGACCCCGCGGGCCGGGTGCTCGGCTACGTCGGCATGGTGCGCGACGTGTCCGAGCGCCGGCGCGCCGAGCGCGAGCGCGACGAGATGCTCGCCCGCGTCGCCGCGAGCGAGGCGCGCTTCCGGCGCCTGTACGAGTCGGGCGTCATCGGCATCCTGTTCTGGACGCGCGAGGGCCGCATCACCGACGCCAACGACGCCTTCCTGCAGATGGTCGGCTACCGCCGCGACGACCTCGAGGGCGGGCGCATCGCCTGGCGCGAGATGACCCCGCCCGAGTTCGCCCCCCTCGACGAGCGCGCCTTCGCCGAGATGGAGCGGCGGGGGCTCTGCACCCCCTACGAGAAGGAGTACCTCCACAAGGAGGGCCGCCGCGTCCCCGTCATGCTCGGCATCGCCTTCCGCGAGGGCTCGACCCGCGAGGGCGTCGCGTGGGTCCTCGATATTAGCGCCCGCAAGCGCGACGAGGAGCGCCGCAACCTGCTCGTCGACGCGGGCCGCGCCCTCTCGTCGTCGACCGACTACCGCGAGGCGCTCGCCGCCGTCGCCCGGCTGCTCGCGCGCCGCTTCGCCACCCTGGCCCTCGTCGACCTCGTCGACGACGAGGGGCGCCTCGGCCCGAACGCCGTCCTCGCCCACCGCGACCCCGCCCTCGAGGGGCCCCGGCGCGAGCGCTGGCGGGCCTCGCCCCCCGGCCCCGACCACCCCGCCGCCCAGGCCGCCCTCTCCGGCGCCTCGCGCCGCGTCGCCGGCGGCGGCGGCGCCCTCGCGCCCGCGGCGCCCGACCCCGCCGTCCGGTCGTCGGCCGCCGTGCCGCTCGTCTCGCGCGGGCGCGCGCTCGGCGTGCTCTGGCTCGACTCGTCCGAGCGCGAGTACGACGACGACGACCTCGCCACCGTCGAAGAGCTCGGGCGCCGGGCCGGCAGCGCCGTCGACGCCGCGCGCCTCTTCGAGATCGCGCGGGCCGAGAGCGCCCGCGCCGAGGAGGCCAACCGCGCCAAGGACGAGTTCCTCGCCGTCGTGTCGCACGAGCTGCGCACGCCCCTCAACGCCATCCTCGGCTGGGCCCGCATGCTGCAATCGGGCGCCCTCGACGCCGCCCGCCAGGGGCACGCCGTCGCCACCATCGAGCGCAACGCGCGGGCGCAGGCCCAGATCGTCGACGATCTGCTCGACGTCAGCCGCATCGTCACCGGCAAGTTGCGCCTCGACGTCGGGCCGGTCGACCTCGCGCGCGCCGTCGAGGCCGCCGCCGACAGCGTGCGCCCCGCCGCCGAGGCCAAGGGCGTGCGCCTCGAGCTCGCGCTCGACCCCGCCGCCGGGCCCGTCATGGGCGACGCCGACCGGCTGCAGCAGATCGCGTGGAACCTCCTGTCGAACGCCCTGCGCCACACCCCCCGCGGCGGCCGCGTCGAGGTCTGCCTCGCCCGGCGCGAGGCGCAGCTCGAGCTGCGCGTCGAGGACACCGGCGAGGGCGTCGCGCCCGAGTTCCTACCCCACCTGTTCGAGCGCTTCCGCCAGGCCGACTCGTCGACCACGCGGCGCCACGGCGGCCTCGGCCTCGGCCTCGCCATCGTCAAGCACCTGGTCGAGCTGCACGGCGGCGCCGTGCGCGCCGAGAGCGAGGGCCCGGGCCGGGGCTCGACCTTCGTCGTCAGCCTCCCCGTCCCGCCGCCCCGGCCCGCGCCCCCGCCCGAGCCGCCCCCCGCCCTCGGCGCCCGCGCGCCCGGCGCGGACGACGCGCCCGCCGAGCTCGCCGGCCTGCGCGTGCTCGTCGTCGACGACGAAGAAGACGCCCGCGAGCTAGTGCGCACGCTGCTCGAGCAGGAGGGCGTCGAGGTCGAGACCGCCCCCTCGGCCGAGCGGGCGCTCGAGCTGCTCCGCGCCCGCCGCTTCGACGCCCTCATCAGCGACATCGGCATGCCGGGCACCGACGGCCACGCCTTCCTGCGCCGCCTGCGCGCGCTGCCCGCCTCGCAGGGCGGCCAGACCCCCGCCGTCGCCCTCACCGCCTACGCCCGTCTCGAAGACCGCACCCGCGCCTTGCTCGCCGGCTTTCAGATCCATCTGCCCAAGCCCGTCGACCCCGCCGAGCTGCTCGCCGTGCTCGCCACCGTGACCGGCCGCCTCGCGCCCTGATCGCGGCCCTCCGTGATGCGGCCCGGGCCGCCTTCCTGGCCCCAGCAAGCAGGGTTGGTATCAGGCCGCGCGTGACGCCGCCTGACCCCATCGAGAGGGCGCCCGCCGCTCTCTCGAAAGTCGCAGGGCGGGCGCGGCCGGGGCTGGCCAGTACGCCCCCACGAGAGGCCCGCACAGGCAAATCAGGCTTCTGTACGCGTACAGACGCGTTCTGGGCACCCGAGAGCCCGTCTGTACGCGTACAGACGCCCTCTTGGCACCCCGATGGGCCGTCTGTACGCGTACAGACGTCTTTTTCGACGCCCAGAGGCCGTCTGTACGCGTA
>DASTPP010000115.1:0-18431 GCA_035762175.1 Polyangiaceae bacterium
GAGGCTCGCGAAGAGCGGCAGCGAGACGAGCGCGCCGCCGGCGCCCCGCAGGAAGTTGCGCCGCGGCAGGCGGGGCGGCGTCACGGCCGGCCCCCGACGGGTCGGAAGAGGAAGGCGTCGGTCTGGGTCATGGAGACGAGCAGCTCGCGAACGTTGCCGCCGGAGGCGGCGAACGCCTCGCGCAGGGACTCGAGCGAGCAGCGGTCGGCCTCGGCCTCGGCGCGCCCCTGGGCGAAGCGGAACCACTGGGTGACGTAGCAGCGCCGCACCTGCGCGCTGCGGGCGAGGCGGGCGGCGAGCTCGGGCACGCCGACGAAGCGCCCGTCGACGTCGGTGCCCGTGAGCTCGCCCGAGGCGTCGACGGCGCTGCCGTCGGCCTCGAGCTGGCGGGGGCGCCCGACGCCGTCGAAGGCCTCGAAGCCGAAGCCGATGGGGTCGAGCTTGACGTGGCAGCCCGAGCAGGCGCGCTGCTCGGAGTGGGCGGCGAAGCGGGCGCGCGCGGTGGGCGCCTCGTCGACCTTCGGCACCGTGGTGTCGAACTCGGGCGGCGGCGGCGGCACCGGGTCGCAGAGCAGGCGCTCGCGCACCATCTGGCCGCGGTGCACCGGCGAGGTCTGGTCGGAGTGCGCGTGGAACGCCAGGAGCGCCCCGAGCGTCAAGAGCCCCGCCCTGCCCCCGCCCTCGACCCGCGCGAAGGCCTCGCCCGCGGGCGCCCCCTCGAGGCCGTAGAACGCGGCGAGCTCGGCGTTGACGAAGGTGTAGGGCGCCGTCAAGAGCGTCGTCAGGTCGCCCGCCGGCTCGTCGAAGACGACGTGGCCGACGAAGGCGCGCGCCTCTTCGAGCATGAGCGGCGGGTACTCGGGCGACCACTCGGGAAAGTACTGCGCGCTCTTGCCGCGCCCCAGGCTGAGCACCCGGTCGTAGTCGAGCCACTCTTCGTGGAAGCGCCCGACCAGCTCGCGCGCCTTCGGGTCGGCGAGCATGCGGCGCGCCTCGGCGGCGACCCCCTCGCGGGCGGCGAGGCGGCCGGACTCGGCGGCGGCGAAGAGCGCGTCGTCGGGCATCGTGCCCCAGAGAAAGTACGAGAGGCGCGAGGCGAGCTCGAAGGGGCCGAGCGGCACCGAGGCCGCCCCCTCGGCGGGCGCGCCCGCGAGCTCGATTCGGTAGAGGAAGGGCGGCGACTGCAGCATGGCCTCGACGACCAGCTTCGCCCCGTCGCCCGCGCCCGCCCCGCCGCGGAAGAGCCCCGCGAAGCCCTCGACCTCGTCGTCGCCCAGCGGGCGGCGGAAGGCGCGCCGCCCGAACGCCGCGACGAACTGCCGGCCGCAGGCGTCGCCGGCCGGGCCCGCCGGGTCGCACGGCAGCAGCGGCCCGAGCCGCTCGGCCGCGCGCTCGGCCAAGCCCTCGGCCGCCAGCATGTACGACTGCACGAGCGTCGACGAGGTCGTCAGCGCCGTCGCGTTGTTCGAAAACCCCAGCGCCTCTTCGTCGGCCGGGAACGCGTCGGCCGGGCGCGACCCGTCGCCGAGCAGATCGCGCACGGTGTTGTTGTACTCCCAGCGGGTCAGCCGCCGCGCGGGCGCCGGCCCGGGCGAGGTGTCGACGCCGCAGAGCGGCGCCGACGCGGGCGCGACCTCGTCGGCACTCTGACACCCGCTCGACGCCAAGCCCAAACTAAGCCAGCCGAGGGCGCGTAGGGACGGTACGCCTCTCATGTCCAAGCAGGGTACATGAGGTCGGGATCGGCACTCAAGGCCGAGGGGCGGGTTTCCGCACCCCCCGCCCCGGGGCCGCGAGCGCGAGCTCGGGCGCTCACGAGGGGCTGGCGATCGCGCCGCGGGCGTTGGGCCGCTTGCGCCGCCGCCGCAGCCCCCGCAGCTCGTCGAGCGTCGAGCGGTGGTCGGGCGGCGGGGCGCCGGGGCGCGCCCCCTCGGCCTCGGCCTCGGCCCCGGCGGCCGGCGCCCCGGCGGGGGGCGCGAGCTCGGCCCGCTGCCAGCGCTCGGCCAGGCGGCCGGCGATCTTGTCGAGCAGGGCCCGGGTCGTCTCGCGGTGCAGGGCCGAGACGAGCACGGCGTCGGCGCGCCCGGCCAGCAGGCGCTCGCCCTCGCCCGGGGCCAAGAGGTCGGCCTTGTTGTACACGAGCAGGCGCGGCAGCTCGGCGAGGCCGAGCTCGGCGAGCAGCGTCTCGGTGGTGCGGATGTGCTCGCCGCGGGCCGGGTCGGACGCGTCGACGACGTGCAGGAGCAGGTCGGCGCCCTCGGCCTCTTCGAAGGTGGCGCGGAAGGCGGCGAAGAGGTCTTCGGGCAGGTCGCGGATGAAGCCGACGGTGTCGGTGATGACCACCTCGCGCTCTTCGGGGAAGCGCAGCCGCCGCGAGCGGGTGTCGAGGGTGGCGAAGAGCTTGTCTTCGGCGAGCACGCCGGCGCCCGTCAGGGCGTTGAGCAGGGTGCTCTTGCCGGCGTTGGTGTAGCCGACGATGGCGACGACCGGCACCTCGAGCCGGCCCCGCCGCCGCCGCCGCTGCTCGCGCCGCCGGCCGAGCTGGCGCAGCTGCGCCTCGAGGTGCGCGACGCGCTCTTTGGCGCGCCGGCGCCCGATCTCGAGCTTCGTCTCGCCCGGGCCCCGGCCGCCGATGCCGCCCGTGAGGCGCGAGAGCGAGTCGTCTTTCAGGGCGAGCCGGGGCAGCGAGTACTTGAGCTGCGCGAGCTCGACCTGCAGCTTGCCGTCGGTGCTCTCGGCGCGCTGGGCGAAGATGTCGAGGATGAGCTGCGTGCGGTCGACGACCTTGAGGTCGGTGTGCTTGGCGATGGCGCTCGCCTGCGAGGGCGAAAGGTCGCGGTCGAAGATGAGCGTCTCGGCGTCGAGCTCGGCGGCGCGCAGGAGCACGTCGTTCAGCTTGCCGCGGCCGAGCACGAACTTCGGGTCGACGCGCTCGCGCGCCTGCAAGATCGCGTCGACGACGTCGACGCCGGCGGTGCGGGCGAGCTCGCGCAGCTCGCGCAGGCTCTCTTCGGCCTGCCCGATCGCCCCCGGGCGGTTCTTCTCGGCGACGTGCACGAGCAGCGCGCGGCCGTCTTTCGCCCGCACCTCGCGGGTGCGCGCGCGGCGGGCGAACTCGGCCTCGAGGTTGGCCATCAGCACGCCGAAGTCGACCTCGAGCTTGCCGAGCGGCACCGGCCCCACCTCGCGGTAGGGCGGCTCGCCCGGGCCCGCCGGCACGTTGTGGGCGTACGAGAGCCCCCGGGGCTCGCCGTCGTGGCCGAGCTGCAGCGCCGCGACGAGGTCGAGCCGCAGCCGCACCAGGTCGACCAGGTCGTCGCGCGAGAGCCCCTCGCCGTGCAGGTGCGTGTGCACGAGCCGCAGGCCCCGGAAGCGCCCCTCGGCCGCGCGCAGGCGGCCGATGTCGGGCAGCATCAGGCGCGTCGCGTCGCCCACGACGACGTAATCGACCTGCCCGGACCGGTGCACCAGCACGCCGACCTGCCGCCCCGTCTCGCGCGAGGCGTCGACGAGGGTGCGCACCAGCTCGGGGCTGGCGACCTGCTCGAGGGGCACTTTGCGGCGGTAGAGCCGTTCGAGGAGTTTGTGCGACGAGGGGCTGAGGCCGGTGGTGTTGCCGAAAAGTTCTCGCATGCGGCGGCGCCCCGCCCCCCGCGGGGGCACCCGGGCGGACCCAAAGCACATGAAGGTCGCCGGGGCGCTTGTCAAGCCGAGGGGGGCCCGAAATATTTTCGTAGTATTTGCAAATAGCCCAGCGCGTCGAAGCGACCGCAACGGGCGCGGCCCCCCTCGGGCGCGCCCGGGCGCCGGCGTCGCCCGCCCGGCCCGGCGCCCGCCCCGCGCCGCCCGGGCGGGCCCGGGCCCCTCTTCGAGGGCGGCGGCGTTTCGGAGTCGCGCTCGCCCGCGGCGCCCCGCCGGGGCCCACGGCGGCCCGTCGTGCGCGCCGTGGTCCGCGACGACCGCGCCGCCCCCGCCCGGGCGCCCCCCGCCCGGCGCCGCCCGCGGCAAGGGCGCCCGAGCCGCATGGAAGGGGCGCCCTCCGATTGCGCGCCCCGGGCCCGGCCGTTACGCTTTGCCCGAGGGGGCGTCGGCCCCCGCGAAAGGCACCTCAATGGCACGTATCGGCGAACTCGACTTTGATGCGTTCGTCGCCCGGCGGCACCGCGCGCCGGCGACGGCCGCCGCCGCGGCAGCGGCACCGCGGGCGCGCGACGACGCGCACGCCTATGCGTACAGCTCCGACCGCACGACGCGCCAGGCCTTCGACAAGATCAAGGCGGTCGAGCTCGCCGTGGCCGCGACGGTGCGCTCGCACAAGGCGTTCGGCAAGAACCAGCTGCTCGGGCACGCGGTCAAGGTGGGGCCGCTGCAGTTCCCGCGGGTGCACGACCTGGCGCGGGCGTGCGCCTCGACGCTCGGCATCGCGACGCCGACGGTCTACATCGTCAACCGCCAGACGCTCAACGCGATGACGTACGGCACCGACGACGACAGCTTCATCCTGGTGCACTCGGCGCTCATCGACCACCTGTCCGACGACGAGCTGCTCGACGTCATCGGGCACGAGTGCGGGCACATCCACAACAACCACGTCGTCTACCTGACGACGATGCACTACCTGCAGCAGATGACGACGCTCTTCACGAAGTGGCTCATCTACCCGGCCATGATCGCGCTGCGGGCCTGGTCGCGCCGCGCCGAGATCACGTGCGACCGGGCGGGGCTGCTCTGCTCGAAAGACCTCGCCGTGGCCACGCGCTCGCTCGCGAAGCTCGCGCTCGGCTCGCAGAAGCTCTACGAGCAGCTCAACCTCGAAGAGTTCGTCAAGCAGGCCGACGAGGTGCGCGAGGGGCCGGGCCGCTACCTCGAGGCGCTCGCCTCGCACCCCTGGCTGCCCAAGCGCATCTTGGCGCTGCGCGCCTTCGCCGAGAGCGACCTGTACCGCCGGCACGTGGGGCTCGGCCCCGGGGGGCTGTCGATCGAAGAGGTCGACACGCGCGTCTACGACATCATCAAGGTGGTGGGCTGACCATGTCGCTCGACATCTTCCACGGGCGCAAGGCCGAGCTCGTCAAGCTGCTCGGCGAGGTCGGCTCGATCGCCGAGCTGGTGGGCACCAAGACGATCGCGGCGAAGGTGCGCGACGAGCTCGTGCCCAAGCTCGAGGGCGAGCGCTTCCACCTGGTGGTGGTCGGCGAGTTCAACCACGGCAAGACGACGCTCATCAACGCGCTGCTCGGGCGCCCCGTGCTGCCGACGGGGGTGACGCCGACGACGGCGGTCATTCACCACATCGAGTACGCCGAGGCGGCGCACGCGCGGGCGGTGCGCGAGGGCGGCGCGGCCGAGGCGGTCGACTTCGAGACGCTGCGCGCCTGGGCCGTGGGCGAGCGGGGCGGGGTCGAGCGCGGCGACGTGCAGTACCTCGAGATCTTCTACCCGGCCGCCCTGCTCAAGAACCGCGTGGTGCTCGTCGACACGCCGGGCGTCAACGACCTGTCGCTGCAGCGGGCCGACATCACGTACAATTACATCCCGCGCAGCGACGCCGTGCTCTTCCTGCTCGACGCCGGGCAGCTCATCAAAGAGAGCGAGCGCGTCTTCTTGTGCGACAAGCTGCTCGCCCGCTCGCGCGACAAGATCGTGTTCGTCGTGACCAAGGCCGACATCTGGTCGCCCGACGAGCGCGAGGAGGCCCTCGCCTACGTGCGCGAGCAGCTCGGGCGGCTCGTGCCCTCGCCGGTCATCTTCCCCGTCTCGGCGCAGCAGGCGCTCGCCGGCCGCCGCGGCGAGAGCGGGCTGCCGGCGCTCGTCGGGTACCTCGAGCGCTTCCTGGCCGACGAGCGGGGGCGCATCTTGCTCGACCACGCGGCGGGCGAGGGCCTGCAGGCCGCGGGCCTGGTCGAGAAGGGCGTCGAGGCCAAGCGGCGCGCGCTCTCGATGGGGCGCGACGAGCTCGACCGGCGCATCGCCTTCATCGCCCAAGACAAAGAGGGGCAGCTCAAGGGCCTCGCCGGCCGGCGGGCGGCGATTCGCGAAGAGGTGATCGCCATCAAGGCCTGGGTCAAGCGCGACGTCGGCACCTTCACCGAAGACCTCGTGCGGCAGCTGCCCGCGGTCATCGACAAGTCGAACACGGGCGACGTGCGCCGGCACCTCGGCGCCTTCCTCGAGACCACCTTCCGCGAGTGGGCGCAGGCCGAGACGGCCGAGATCGCCGCGGCGCTCGAGCGGCTGGCCGAGCGCACCATCGCGCTCGTGCAGCAAGACGCGCGCGAGGCCGGCAAGCGCCTCGGCGACGGGCTGCTCCTGCAGACGCCGACGCTCGACGTCGACACGTTCGCCTACGACGTCGGCGTCTTCGCCCTCTTCACCCTCGGCCTGGGCACGATGTTCGCCAACATCTTGCTGGGCGGCGTGCTCACGATCGCCGCGCCGCTCGTCGCGCTCTACCTGCGCGACCGCGTCGACGTCGAGACGCGCAAGCGCGCCAAAGAGGTGACCCCCGACGTCGTCAAGCGCGCGACGGCCCAGATCGGCCCCAAGCTCGAGCAGCTCATCGACGAGTTCGCCGGGCGCCTCGACGCCTGGGTCGTGTCCGCCGGCGAGGAGATCCATCGCGAGATGCTCGAGGTGCTCACCGCCGCGCGCGACGAGCGCGCCTCGCACGAGGCGGCCGCCGCGCCCGCGCTCTCGCTGCTCGAGTCGCAGGCCCGCGAGCTCGGCGACGTCCGGCGCCGCCTCGAGGCGATGCGCCAGGGCGAGGGCGGGGCCGACGAGGCGCCCGCGCCGGCCGCCGGCGCCGCCGAGGCCCCCCGGGCCGACGCCAAGGAGGCCGAAGCGCCGAAGGACGAGGGGCTCGACCGGGTCGAAGCCTTCTCGCCCGAGGTCGCGGCCCCCGCCGAAGCGAGCGACCCGGCCGCCCGGGCCGAAGGCGCGGGGGGCGACGACGAAAGCAAGGCCGAGGCCGCGCCCGAGCCTGCCGAGACGCCCGAGCGCCCCCGCGAAGACGACGCGTAGACCGCGCTCGTGCCCGGCGCGCCCGCGGGCCCGCCGACAGCCCTCGCGCGGGCGCGCCGGCGCGTCGTGCCCCCGGTCTTGGCGCCGGCCGACGTCGCCCGCGTCGCGTTCGCGCGGCTCGGCGGGCCCCGCGCCGGGCGGGCCCTTGCTCGCGCGCGCCCGTGCCGGCTCAAAGAGTGATGTTATTTCAAAGGCCTAGAGGGTTTTTTGGGTGGCACACCGCCGGGGCCAGACGCGGAGGGCGCCGCCCGGACGAGGCGGGCGATGCAGTAGAAAGGCGCGGCCAAAAGAAGGTATGGTGACACCCTCCGGTCGACCCGGCCAAGGCCCGTCCGCGGTGGCGCACGCCCCGCGAGTCCGGCGAGTCTTCGGACGCACGATGCGCCCCCCCGAACGCCCTTCCGTCGCCCGCCCGGAGCCGGTCCCGTGAACCGCCCCCCCGCCCGCGGCCCCGAGGCGACCAACGAAGACGGGCTCGACGACGGCTTCGACACGCTCGACCCGTTGACCCCGCCGCCGGCGCGGGGCCAGGCGAACGCCGACGCGCGCCCGCCCTGGGGCAGGCTCGAGGGCTTCTCGACGCTCGCGGTGCTGCGCCTGCTCGAGGCCGAACGCAAGACGTGCACGGTGACGCTCCAGGAGGGCGGGCGGCGGGCGCTCGTTCACCTGCGGGCGGGCGTGCCGGTGCACGCCGAGTCCGGCTCGTTTACCGGGCGGCCCGCGCTCGACGATCTGCTCGGTTGGCCCGACCCGGTCGTCTCGATCGCCCGCCTCCGCTACGAGGGCGCGCCGACCTTCGAGCCGCGCCTGCCCCTGGCGTCCGGCCCCGGGGGGTCGTCGGGCCCGGTCGACGCCGGGCCGACCGAGGCCGCGGCGGGCTCGGGCGACACCGCGGGCGTCGAGGCGCCAGGCTCGCCCACCGGAGCGGCCGCCGAGGGGCTGGGCGCGAGCGCGGGCCCGCCCGGCCAGGGGCCCGCGGCGGGCGCCGACGGCCGGGCGCCGACGCCTTACGCGCGCCTGCTGCGCCTGACCGAGGCGGGCGAGACGGGCGAGCTCGTCGTGGCGCGCGAGGCCGACGAGTTCCACGTCCACCTGCAGCGGGGGCACGTCGTCTGGGTGGCCGGGCGCCAGACGCGCGAGCGCTTCCGGGAGCATTTGCTGGCGGTCGCCGGCACGCGCAACGAAGAGCTGCAGCCCGTGCTCGAAGAGTGCCGCCGGGCGCGGCTGCCCCTCGTCGAGACGCTCGTGCGGCGCAACCTCGCCACGCCCGAGCAGCTGCGCGAGACCTTCGCCGCCGTCTTCCGCGAGGCGCTCGCCGAGCTGCGCGCGCTCGCCGAGGCCGACTGCGTCTTTCTGCGACGCGGCGCCGAGGCCCGCCACGATCTGTCCTTCTCGCTGCGCGGCCTCGAGCCCTCGCCCGACCTGCCGAGCATCAACGCGCCCCCCCCCGACGCGGACGCCCGGGCCGACGCGCCGTCGGCGCCCGACGAGAGCCCCCCGCCGCCCGACGTCGGCGAGAGGGCCGCCCGGGCGAGGGTCGACGTCCCGGCGACTCGCGACTCGCTCAGCGACTCGATGACGCCCGCGCCGCGGGCCGTACGGCTGCCGCCCATGGTCCCCGCGTCGCCGGACGCGGGCGCGGCCTCGCCGGCCACCCTGAAGGCCGAGACGATTCCGCCGCTCGCCGCCGAGCTCACCGCCTCGCTGCCCGTCCTGGGCGACGGCCACGCCACCCCCGGGGGGACCCTCGCGGGCAACGGCCCCGTCACCTTCTCGCTCGACGCGCTCATGGCCGCGCTCGACGCCGAGGGGGTGCCGGTCGAGGGCGCCTGCCTGACGCGGGGGCTCGCGATCGTGCCGGGCGCCTCCGCTCCCAGCTTCGTCCCCTCGCCCGGGCTGCTCGATCTGATGGGCGGGCCGGCGACCGATCGGGCCGAGCTCGTCATCTTGCGCGCGCCCGACGCGACCACCATCGGGCAGCGCATCGGCGCGCGCCCCCTGGTCGCCTGGTGCCGCACGCGGCCCGAGCTGTACGCCCCCGCCCAGGCCCTGCTCGCGCGCCTGGGCGGCAGCCCCCTGCCCGCGCCGCGCGCGCCGGCCCGCAGCGCGTCGCGCCCGCTGCGCGTGCACCACGACCGACTCCCGACGGACGCGTCGGCCGAGCTGCACAAGCTCTTCACCGACAACGCCGACCTGCTCTCGGCGCTCGTCGTCGACGGCGGCGCGCGCTCGTACCTGGCGGTCGACGGGCCCGCCGCCCCGCCCCTCACCTGGATGCTCCGCCGCGCCCTCAGCTCGGCCGGGGCGTTCGGCCCCCGCGGCCGCGAGTCCGCCCCCGACGCCGACGCCGCGCCTCTGCTCGGCGCCCGCTTCGTCGAGGGCTGGTGGTTCGGCGGCCCGCTGCTGCGCGAGCCGGGCCACTACGGCTGGCTGCTGCTGCAGCCGGCCGCGGCGCAGGCGCTCGGCTGGCTGATGGCGGGCCGCTTCTGCCGGCGCTTCGGCCTGCAGCCGCTCGCGACGCTCGACGCTTGAGCGGCTCGCGATCGGGCCGAGCCCCCTCTCAGCCCCCGCCCAGCGCCCCGAGCACGGCGTCGACGTGGCCGTCGACCCGCACGTTCGGGAACACCCGGGCGACCCGCCCGTCCCCGTCGACGACGACCGTCGTGCGCAGCGGCCCGACCGACTCGCGCCCGTAGAGCTTCTTGACGCCCCAGGCCCCGTAGGCCCGGTGCACCGCGCCGTCGGGGTCGGACAGCAGCGGGAAGGCCAGGCCATACTTCGCCTTGAAGCGCGCGTGCGTCGCGGGCGCGTCGCGGCTGACGCCGACGACCGCCGCGCCGCGGGCCGCGAGCGCCGCGAGCGCGGCCTGGAAGGCACACGCCTCGCGCGTACAGCCGGGCGTGTCGTCCTTCGGGTAGAAGTAGAGCACGAGCGTCTTTCCGCTGAAATCACGAAGCGACACGGGGTCGCCGCCGTCCGAGGGCAGGCGGAAGGGCGGCGCGGCCTCGCCCGGCGCCGGGCCCGCTCCCGCCCCCGCCGGCTCGGCCGCCCGGGCGCCCTCGACGGCCCCCGGCGCCCCGGCGGCTTTTGTGGCTTTCGCCGCCCCCGCGGGCGCCTTGGTAGCCTTCGTCGCCCCCGCGGGCGCCTTGGTAGCCTTCGTCGCCCCCGCGAGCGCCTTACTAACGTTCTTCGTCCCCGCGGGCGCCGAAGGCGCGCGGGCTGCGGAAGGCCGAGGGCGGGCGCCGGCGGGGGTCTCGGGGCCAGAGCCCTTGCGGGCAGCCGGGCGGCCCTCCGCGGGGCTGGCGGGGGCGGCCGGGCGGTCTTTGGCGGGGCTGGCGGGGGCGGCGGGGCGGCCCTTGGCGGGGCTCGCGAGGGCCGCGGGGTGACCCTTGGCGGGGCTCGCGGGGTGGCCCTTGGCGGGGCTCGCGGCCCCCTTGGCGGGGCTCGTGGGGGCCGCGGGGCGGCCCTTGGCGGGGTCCGTTGGGGTGGCGGGCTGGCGGCCCCCGGCGGGGGGCTTGGGGGCGGCGGGGCGGCTCTTGGCAGTGGCCATGGGCCGGCCTATTTAGCGCACTCGCCGCCCGGGCGCGTCGGCGCGTCGGCGGGGCGGGCGCCGGCCCACCCATGAAGAGCGAACACCGCTGGCTCGCGACCCTGCCCCCCTTGCTCGGGGCGCCCCGGCCCGACGTCGCCCTGGGCATCGGCGACGACGCCGCCCTGCTCGCGCCCTCGCCCGGGCTGACCGTGCTCACGGTCGACGCGGCGGTCGAGGGCGTGCACTTCACGCGCGCCATCGCGAGCTTTTACGACGTCGGCTACCGCTCCTTCATGGCCGCGGCGAGCGACATCGCGGCCATGGGGGGGCGGCCGCGCGCGGCGCTCTCGGCGCTCACGGTGCCGCGCGACGTGGGCGAGGCCGACCTCGAGGCCCTGGTCGACGGGCAGGCCGACGCGGCGCGGGCGCTCGGCGCGGCCATCGTGGGCGGCAACCTGACCTCGGGGCCTTGCCTCTCGGTCACCACGACCGTCGTCGGCGAGTGCGAGCGCGCGCTCACGCGGTCGGGCGCGCGGCCGGGCGAAGGGCTCTACGCCTGGGGCGCGCTCGGCCTCGCCGCCGCCGGGCTGCGCGCGCTCTTGCGCGGCGAGGGCGAAGGGTCGGGGCCCGGCGCGCGCGAGGCGATCGCGGCGTTCCGCCGGCCGATGGCGCAGATCGAGGCCGCGTGGGCCGTGCGCGCGCTCGCCTCGGCCGCCATCGACGTCTCCGACGGCCTCGGCCAGGACGCCGGGCACCTGGCGCGCGCGAGCGGCGTGCGCGTCGTGCTCGACGAGGCGCGGGTGCTCGAGCAGGGCGGTGCCGCGCTCGGCCCGGTGGCCGGGCGGCTGGGGCTCGACCCCTGCGAGCTCGCGCTCGCGGGGGGCGAAGACTACGCGCTGCTCGTGACGTCCGGGCGCGATCTGACGCCCCAGGGGGGCCGCCTCATCGGCCGCGTCGAAGCGGGCCCCGGCGACGTGCTCGTCGAGGGGCCGCTCGGCCGGCGGCCGCCCCCGCCGGGCTTCGACCACGGCGCCGGGCCCCCCTGAGCCGGGGGCGCGGGGCGTTCCGGTCGGCTCTTTAGCGGCAGGCGCCGGGCATGTTCGCCCCGCGCAGCGCGCTGCGGACGCCCTGCACGATGGCGTTGCGGTCCTGGCCGCTCGCCACGGCCGAGTCGCAGTAGGCGGCCGCCGCCAGCGCGTACGCGTTGTTCGGCGGCGGCATCGAGGCGGCGTTGCTGCGCAGCGCCGCACAGCACGCCCGCAGGCTCGACCCGCCCCCGCCCGTGACGACCTTCTTGGCGTCCGCCTCGTCGCCGGCGTCTTCGGGCAAGGGCGGCGGCGCGAGCGTCACCGTGGGCGGCGGGGTGGGCGCCGCCTCCGTGGCCACCGGCAGCGGGGGCGGCGCTTCGTCTTTTTTGCAACCGTAGCAGCCGGCCCCGAGCACAACGAGCACGCTGGGCAACAGGAGCACGCGGCGGAGCAAGGAGGCGGTCGTCTCGGTCATGGGCATCCTCGGGATGGCGAAAGGGGCGGGGGGGCGCAAGGGCGTCTGCCCCGCCGGGTGCGAGGCCCACGCCACGGCCGAGGGCCGGGGCGCGGTGGCAGTCAGGGCCTAAGCCTTGGACATAGGAAGGAGACTTGTCCAGTTCCGGGGCCCGGCCGGGCCCGGGGGCGGGCGGGCGAGCCCATCGACGCCTTTAGCACACCGAGCCCAGGGCGAGCGCCTCCGAGAGCGCGCCCGCCGGCCCGGGCCCCATCGAAGGCCATGTCTTCTCGGCGCGGCACCTCTCGCACGAGCATACCCCGCCCGAACGCCGAGCCCATTCGGGTCGGTTCTTGGCGTTCCTTGCCGCTGCGGGACGCCCGCGAGGGCGCGAAGGGCGCGCGGCCTTTCTCGACGGCATCGAGAGGCCCCGAGGCGCTCGCTCGCCCAAAGCGCAGGGGGCACGAGCGCCCCCGGTGAAGGGAACCGTCGCGCGAGCCCGACCCGCCAGGCAGGCGCGATTTCTCGAGTAACGTCGAGTACTTGGCCCCGCTCAAAGCGATGGGGCTGGGCTCGCCCAGGGGGCTCAGTTGCACTCGGAAGGCAATTTGACGGTGGAGCCCGCCGCCTTGATGGCGGCGAACGCCTTGTCGCGCGGCAACTCACCGCGACGCACGCGGATGGACATATCACTGCAAGTGCTGCGGACGCCGTTAATCTTCGACTTGTCGACGGGCGTCTTCGCCTTGCCCGCTTCGCGCCGCAGCGCGTTGCAGCAGGCCACGACTGCGTTGGCGTCGGCGTTGGGGTCGCTCTTCTCGGCGGTCTTGGCCGGGGTCGGCGTGGGCGTCGCAGCCGGGGGCGGGATGACCGGGGTGGGAGGGGGTACAGTGATCGCGGGCGGGGCGGTCGCCTCGGGCGTGAGCGTCGCCGTCGAAGCGGTCTCGCTGGTGGGCGAGTCTTCTTTCTTGTTCCCGCAGCCGGAGCCTAGGACAACACAGGCCCCCAGCACCAAAAGACCGAGCACGGAGTAGCAGCGACGTTCCATTTGAGCTCTCCTACTTCAATTTGCGTTCTGGGCGCTAATCCTTCGGAGGGGCGGGCGCGGGCCTTCCCTGCGAGGGGGTTCGGGGGCGTAGATCGAGCAGGGCGCGGCGGTGGGCGGCCGGCGATGTGGGCAGCGCTTGCAGCCCCGTGGCCAGCTCGAGCGCCTTACCGCAGGGGTCGTCCGAAAGGGCCCAGAGGGCGCCGGCGGCCTCGAGGCGTTCGGCGCTCAGGGGGGCGCCGGTGGTGAGCATGGCTCGCAAGAGCGAGGGCCCGAGCGCCTCGCGCAGGCGGGCGAGGCCGGGCGCCGGGTAGGTGACGCCGAGGCGCGCGGCGGGGATGACGAAGCTCGCGCCCGGGCGGGCGAGGCGCAGATCGCCCGAGAGCGCGAGCTCGCAGCCGCCGCCGACGGCGGGCCCGTTGACGGCGGTGAGCAGGGCGAAGTCGGCCTGCTCGAGGCGCGCGAGCGTCTCGTGAAAGAGCTCGACGAGGGGCAGGTCGGCGCGCGCGCGGCCGCCGCCCTCGTGCCGCAGGCTCTCCAGATCGAGGCCGGCGCAGAAGGCGCCCTCGGGCTCGGCGCCGGTGAGGACGACGGCGCGCGCGCCCTCGGCCTCGGCGCGGGCGCGCGCGGCGTCGAGGGCCTCGAGCAGGGCGCGGTCGAGGGCGTTGCGGCGGCGCGGGCGGTTCAGGCGCCAGAGGCGCACGCCGCCCTGCTCCTCGACCAAGAGGGGCGGGGCGGCCGTCACGCGCGCGCGCCCTCGGCGCCGACGCCGCGCTCGCGCCGCGCCTGCAGGCAGCGCGCGCTGCCCGGCTCGACGAGCCGGCAGCCCCGCGGCCGGTCGGCGTAGACGGCGCAGCGCACGCGCGCGCCGAGGCGCCCGACGAGCGCGGCGCAGCGCCCGCTCGGGTCGAGGCGCAGGTGCGCCGCGCCCTCGGCGTTGACGACCACGTAGCGCTTGCGGAGGTCGGCGTCGGCGACGAGGCGGCTGCCCGGGGCCACCTCGACGTAGTCGACGAAGCGCTCGCGCCGGTTCTCGTCGGGGTTCGCGCAGCACGCGCCGCACGCCTGGCAGTCGTAGTGTGGGGGGGCCGCCACGGCTCAGGCCCGCTCCGCCGCGCCGTCCTCGCCCGCGGGCCAGATGCCGACCGAGCCGCCGACCCAGTCGTGCCCCCGGTTCTGGTCGACGCCGAGCATCGCGCCGCGCGAGAGGCGAGCGAGGTTGAGCACCAGCTCGAGCGCGCCGCCCGGCCCCGAGCGCAGGAACATCATGCGCACCTCGGCCTTGACCCCCAGGCCGTCGGGCGCGACGAGCGCCGGCGCGTACGTCACCTTCTCTTGCAAGAGGTAGCCGCCGCGCAGCGCCTCGGGCACCGCGTCGAGGTCGTCGCGGGTGACGTCGACCTTCACGCCCGCGCCGGCGAACGAGAAGAGCGGCTTCAGCACGTAGCGACCGAGGTCTTCGGGCGGCTCGGCGACGTCGCGCAGAAAGCGCGCGCGCGGCACCGCCGGGTGGTCGATGAAGGGCAGCGTGTACTTCGACCAAACCCAGTACCAGTTCGGGTGCGGCACCCAGCGCACGTCGAGCTCGTCGCGCCAGTCGAAGGGGAAGCGCACGCGCTTGCGCGCCAGCTCGTCGAACACGACGCGGTTGTAGATGCGCCGCACCGGCACCCGCCGCCCGTTCCGGGTGCGGTAGAGCGTGCGCCCCTCGCGCTCGAGCTCGCTCGGGCAGACCGGGTCGACGCCGAGGTAGCGCCGCGTCGCGACGAAGTCGCAGTACGTCTTCTGCGAGGGCGGGTCGAGGTCGAGCATCACGACCTCGGACGGGTCGCAGTCGCCGACCACCACGCGCCGGAACTTCTCGACGTACGCCTCGTGGCCGATGCCCCCGAAGAAGGGCGTGAAGGGGCGGTCGAGCCCGGGCATCTCGCGCGTCACCTCGGCGAAGACGGCCGCCTGGTGCGCCGTGAACGCGTACAGCGAGGGGAAGCCCTGCAGCTCGACCAGCCGCCCCCGCAGCGCCCCCGACGCGTCGCGCGTGACCGCGAAGTCGACCTGCACGCAGTCGGGCAGCTCGTCGCGGCCGGGCACGTCGAACTCGGGCGGCACCGCCCGCTCGAGCGTGCGAATCAGCCCCGGGTCGGAGATGAGGTCGACCACCTGCCGCGCCGAGGTCGCCAGATCGTCGCGCAGGCCCCGCGGCAGAAAGAGCGGCGTCTCGGCGAGCCGGAAGGACACGCTCACCCCGAGCGGCGTCTCGAGCCGCTCGCGGTAGCGCGCGAAGTACGCGGGCGTGTAGGCGCGGTTGAAGGCGGAACGGAGCTCGGCGTCCATCGAGCCCGGCAGGCTAACCGACTTTCGCCCCCGCCGGGAGGCCCTCGCGCCCGCGGCCCGGGCCGGCGGCGCCCGCCCGGGCCGGCGGCGCCCCCCGCGGCGGCTCAGGGCACGAGCACGGTGCCGACCGAGCCGGGCTCGGTGAGCGCGCGCACGAGGTCGCCGTGCCCGAGCTTGCCGACGATGTGCACCGCCCGCACCCCCGCCCGGATGGCCGCGAACGACTCTTCGAGCTTGGGGATCATGCCCTTGGTCACCACGCCCGAGGCGATCGCCTCTTTCGACTCGGCCTCGCTCAGGCGCGCGACGCGCGAGGACGGGTCGGCGACGTCGCGCAAGACGCCCGGCACGTCGGTGACGACGACGAGCGCCATCGCGCCGAGCGCCATCGCGACGTGGTTGGCCACCGTGTCGGCGTTGATGTTGTAGACCGCGCCGTCGTCGCCCGCGCCGAGGCACGCGATGACCGGCACGTAGCGCAGGTTCAGCAGCACCCGCACGAGCTCGGCGCGCACCCCGACGATGTCGCCCACGTGCCCGAAGTCGATGGGGTCGGGGCCCGCGCCGGCCACGACGCGCGGCGGCCGCTTGACCGCCTGCACCAGCCGGTCGCTCGCCCCGTGCAGCCCGACGGGCCGCGCCCCCGCCGCGACGAGCGCCGCGCACAGATCGACGTTGACCTGCCCCGCCACGGCCATCTTCATCACCTCGAGCGTCTCGCGGTCGGTGACGCGGCGGCCGGCGACGATCGAGGGCGTCAGCCCCAGGCGCTTGCTCAGCGCGGTCGCCTGCGGCCCGCCCCCGTGCACGACGACGACCGGGTGGCCCGCGTCGACGAGCGCCCGCACGTCGGCCGCGACCGTGGCGAGCTCGGCGCTCTGCACGACCTCGCCGCCGAGCTTGAGGACGAAGGGCGCGTGGTCGGTCACGGGTAGCCCCCCGGGTCTTCGAGCGAGAGCCGCTCGTCGAGGCCCAGGACCAGGTTCATGTTCTGGATGCCCTGCCCCGCCCCGCCCTTGATGAGGTTGTCGAGCGCCGAGAAGCACGTCACGAGCCGCCGGCCGCCGGCCGCCGGGCCCACCTGCACCCCGACCTCGGCGTAGTTCGAGCCCGCGACGGCCGCCACCTCGGGCAGCCGCCCCTCGGGCACGCGCACGAAGGGCTCGCCCTCGAACCCGTTCGCGTAGAGCGCCTTGATCTCGTCGGGCGACGCCTCGTCGCGCACGTGCACGAAGCTCGTGACGAAGATGCCGCGCGAGAGCGGCGCCGAGACCGGCACGAAGCGCACGCTCACGCCCTCGGCGCCCGCCGCCGCGAGCAGCAGCTCGATCTCGGGCACGTGCTGGTGGTCGAGCGGCTTGTACGTGCGCAGGTTCTGCGAGCGCACCGGGTGGTGCGTGCCCGCCGAGGCCGCCGCCCCGCTCCCGCTCGAGCCCGTGATGCCCACCGTCTCGATCTCGCCCTCGAGCAGCCCGGCCCGCGCGAGCGGCAGGAGCCCGAGCTCGATCGTCGTGGCGAAGCAGCCCGGCGACGCCACCGCGCGCGCCTTGCGAATGGCCTCGCGGTTCAGCTCGGGCAACCCGTAGACGAACGAGCCCTCGAGCATGCTCGGGTGCGGGTGCTTCGCCCCGTAGTAGCGCTCGTAGGCGGCCGCGTCGCGCAGCCGGAAGTCGCCCGACAGGTCGACGATCTTCACGCCCAGCGGCCAGAGCTCGGCCACCTTCGCCGCCGTCACCTTGTGCGGCAGCCCGAGCAGCACCACGTCGACGCCGGCCGCCGCCTCGGCCGCGCTCAGGTTCTCGAAGACCAGCTTCGAGCGCCCCTCGAGGTTCGGGTGCACCGCCCCGAGCCGCTCGCCCACCCGGTCGATCGACGCGACGCGAACCAGCTCGACCTCGGGGTGCATGATAAGCCGGCGGATCATCTCGCCGCCGCCGTAGCCCGTGCCCCCGATCACACTCGCCTTGAACCGTTTCATGCCTCACGGGTCTCCCCCGCGGGCCCCCCGCCGTCAAGGCCCGCCTCGGCGCCGAGCGCGCCCCCGGCGACAAAAAACGAAGGCGCCGGCCGGGGGCCCGCCTCGCTGGGCGTGCCTTCCGGCCGGCGCCGCGGGGCCGGCGCCCGCCGCGGGGGCGGGCGCTAACCCTCGCGCCTCACGGCGCGGCTCAGCGGTGGCTCGCGCGGCTCACCGACGAGGGGGCCAGCGGGACGCTGTCGAACGAGTAGTTCGCGAGCGTCAGGCACTGCCCGTTCGGCACCGGGGTCGACGTGAAGTCGGGCGCGATCGTGACCTCGATCAGCTTGATGTTCGAGACCGAGCCGGCCGCGTCCGCCGTGAGCGGATCGTCGACGTCGGTCAGGGTCAGCGAGCCGCTCTGCTGGAAGAAGGTCCTCGACGTCGCGCCCTCGGCGTCGAGGGCGAAGAGCATGACGCAGTGCGCGCACGTGGCGTAGTTCGTCTCGATGCCGGCGCCGAGATCGAAGGTGCCGGCCGTGAGCGGAGGCAGGCCGAGGGTGGTGCCGTAGAGCTGCACCTGGAACTCGTCGACGCCGGGGCCGGCGACGTTCGGCGAGACCGCCGTGCTGACGTAGCCGAAGATGTCGCCGAAGAGATCCTGGGCCGGGGCGAGGTTCGACCCGATCGTGATCTCGGTGCAGGTCACGCCGCCGCCGCCGCTGCCGGCCGCGCCGCCCGTGCCGGCCGCGCCGCCGGTGCCGGCCGCGCCGCCCGTGCCCGCGGCGCCGCCGGTGCCGGCCGCGCCGCCCGTGCCGCCCGTGCCGCCGCAGACCTCGAACTTGTCGGGGCAGCAGTCGCCGAACTGCGCGCACAAGTCGTCGCACCAGCAGCCGTCGTCGGACTGATCGCCGCAGAAGAGCGCGTCGTCGTCGGCCACGCAGCTACCCGGCGTGCCGCCCGTGCCGCCTCCCGCACCGAACTGCACCGGCGTCGAGAGCCGCCGCCACGCCGTCGTGCCGTCGCCGAGCTGGCCCGAGCCATTGTACCCCCAGCAGCGCGCT
>DASTPP010000116.1:0-3056 GCA_035762175.1 Polyangiaceae bacterium
CGGCTCGGCCCCCTCGCCCCTCGCCCCGCCCTCGCCCCCGCTCGGCGACGGCGCCCTCGACGCGCTGACCCGCGCGCTCGAGTCGCTCGCGCTCAACCCCGTCGACGAGGCCACCTTCGACCTGCGCCTGCCCCGCGGGCCCGCCCGCGCCCGCGTCTACGAGCCCCGCGGCCGGGCCTCGCCCCCCGCCCTCGTGCTCGCCCACGGCGTGCACCGCCTCGGCATCGACGAGCCCCGCCTCGTCGCCCTCGCCCGCTCGTTCTCGGCCGCCGGCCTGCGCGTGCTCACCCCCGAGCTCTCGAACCTCGCCGACTACCACATCGATCGCGCCGACGCCGACACCATCGGCGAGGCCTCGCTCGCCTTCGCCCCCTGGTGCGCGCGCCAGAAGGTCGGCTTCGTCGGCGTCAGCTTCGCCGGCAGCCTCGGCCTGCTCGCCGCGCTCGACCCGCGCTACGAGCGGGCCTTCGCCTTCGTCGGCACCGTCGGCTCGTACTACGACCTCGCCCAGACCCTGCGCTTTCTCGCCACCAACGAGGCCCGCGGCCCCGACGGCCACGACCCCCGCCTCACCGCCCACGACTACGGCGCCCTCGTGCTCGCCTACGACCACGCCGACGAGTTCTTCGCCCCCGGCGACCGCGAGCCCGCCCGCCGCGCCCTGCGCCTGCGCCTGCACGAGCGCCACGACGAGTCGCTCGCCGCCGCCGAGTCGCCCGACCTCTCGCCCGACGCCGCCTCGACCCTGCGCCGCCTCTTCAAGGGCTGGGACGAGCCGCTGCGTCGGCGCTTTCTCGAGGCCATCGAGCACAACCGCGACCAGCTCGACGCCCTCTCGCCCCGCGAGCGGCTGCGCGACCTCGGACCGATGGCCTTCTTGCTCCACAGCGCCGACGACAACGTCATCCCGCCGACCGAGACCGAGTGGCTCGCCCGCGCCCTGCCCCCCGAAAAGCGCGGCGCCGTCCTGCTCTCGCGCGCCATGGCCCACGCCAACTTGAAGGGCGGCGCCGCCGCCGAGCGCTGGGCCCTCGTCGAATGGATGGCCGCCCTGCTCGACGCCGGCGCGCGCGAGCCGCGGGTGAGCGACTTAGACCGGCCGTTCTTGTTCGGACCACGAACCGGCGCGGTGCGGCGCCCCCGAGTTCACTCGGGGGCAACCGCCCCGCCGATCCCTGGCCGCATCCAAAGTGGTTGGGATTGCGACGGCGTCGGCGCGCGCCGACGAGCCCCGACGCGGCGACCCGTTCGCCCGCGCCGACGGCGCCTGAAGTGCGCGGCCGACAGGCCCGCGGCGCGACTTCGAACGGGTTTGCGCTACGCTTGGCGTGGTACGTGTCCTGCTAGAAGCGAGTGATATGCGCCTACGAAACGCCGTTCAACCTTCGATTCTTGTCGGCTCGTTGCTCACCTGCGCCGCCTTGCTCGGTGGCTGCGGCAGTGACCCCTCGACGGGCACCGACACCGCCGGCACCAACAGCCCGCCGCCCGACGACTCGCGCCTCTACCCGCCCTCGGCCTGTCAGGTCGAAGGCCCCGAGGTGCGAGTGACTCAGGGCGGCGATATCTTCACCATGAGCCTGGTCTGGGCCGCCGACCATTACCTGCTCTCCTACATAGACCGCGCGGTCGGCTCCGGCGACATCTTCGTCCAGCGCCTCGCCGCCGACGGCACCCCCGAGGGCGCGCCCGCGGCCGTGGTCTCGACCCCGACCGCGTCGAAGTCGCCCCGCATGAGCCGGCTCGGCTCGGGCGACTACCTGCTCACCTGGGAAGAGGGCGCCGCGCCCGCGGTCATCAGCGCCATGCTGCTCGACGCGAACGGCGCGCCCAAGGGGCCGCCCACCGACATCGCCGCCTCGCCCTCCGAAGAGGCCCGCCCCGTCGTGACGACCGGCCCCGACGGGCTCATCCTCGCCTGGATGGAGGGCGAATACCCCGGCTCGCAGGCCTACGTCGCCAAGTTCGACGCCTCGGGCGCCTTTCTGCCCGCCAGCAAGAAGTCGCTCGGCCCGGGCACGGGCTTCCCCCATGTTGCCGCCGGCCCGGGCGGCGTCGGCATCGTGTTCAGCAAGTCGACCCCCGAAGAGGTCGCCACCGTCGAGTTCGGCCTGCTCGACGCCTCGCTCTCGGTGACGGCCCAGCAGAGCCTGCGCGCGCCCGAGGGCGACGCCCGCCTCGCCCGCCTCTACCCGCGCGGCTCGAGCTTTCTCGCCGCCTGGGAAGACTTCCGCGCCGGCGACGAGCAGGTCTTCATGTCGATCGTCGACCCGGCCGGCTCGCGCAGCCCCGACGTTCTCGTCGAGAACCCCGGCACCGGCAGCGCCAACTGGCCCAGCGTCGCCTCGAAAGACGACGGCTCGGCCTCGGCCATCGTGTATTACCAGTTCCGCCAGCGGCGCCCGCAGATCTTCCTCGCGTTCATCGACCCGACCGGCACCAAGGTCGGCGGCGACCTGCAGGTCTCGAACACGCCCCTCGAGGCGAGCGCCAAGTACCCCGAGATTCAATGGTCGGGTTCGAACTTCGGCGTCACGTGGATCGACACCCGCGACGGCGCCGCCCAGGCCTACTTCGCCTCCGTCGTTTGCCCCTTAGACACGCTCGGCCCCGGACTGGAAGAGGGTGTTGCGAAACGCGCCCGCTGGCTGCCCCCGCCTGAAGCCGGGGGCAGCGGACGCCCGCTCGGGCCGCGCGGAAGCGGGCCGGTTCGGCGCACAAAGCCCGCCCCCTCGCCGGGGGCCGGGCTCCCGCGGGCGTCGGCTTCCGGGCGAGCGCGCGACGCGGCGCGCGGCGCGAGAGCCCTGCCTCCGGCAGGGCTTTGCACGCCGTTTCCGCGGGCGTTCGTTGCCCCCGGCTTCAGCCGGGGGCGGCCCGCCGGCCTCGTTTGGAAACACCCTCTGGAAGTCCGGGGCACGGCGTCCCCCCTTCGTGCCGCGCGAAATCGACCCGATCCGGCGCGCCAAGCCCGGCCCTCGCTGGGGCCGGGCTCCCGCGGGCGGCGGCTTCCGGGCGAGCCCGCGCGAGCGGCGCGCAGCGCGCGAGCCCGGCCCCAG
>DASTPP010000117.1:0-61513 GCA_035762175.1 Polyangiaceae bacterium
GCGCCGCCGCCGGGCGGCGCGGGCAAGGGGGCGGCCCGCCCGGAAGGCCGGGCGGCCGGCCCCCGGCGCGCGCCGCCGCGTTCGGGCGGGCGCCGGGGGGCATGCCGCCCGGCCTTCGGGCGGGCGGGGCGGCGCGCCCGCGGGGGGCGCGCGCCGAGACTGTGGGTGATGCCTAGTCGAAGCGCTTAGATCATAGTAACGCGTATAGGTAACGGCGCTCGTGAGAATCTGATCTAAATCGAATTATTTGTGCCGGCGGCTCGCACCCTCGGCGCGACGTATTCAAATCGCGGATTCGCGCGCGGCCGGTGGCCCCAGCGCGCACGGCGCGGGGGCCCCGCGCGCCGCCCCGAGGTCGCCCCGGACCCAGGCCCGGGGGGGTCAAGGCCTACCTAGTCTTTGATGGAGCCGGGCCGCAGCCCGTGCTTCTGCATCAGCCGGTAGAGGTACATCCGGTCGAGGCCGGCCTTGCGCGCGGCGCGGCTGATGTTCCCCTGCGACCAGGCGACGAGCGCGGTGAGGTAGGCGCGCTCGAAGTCGTCGACGAGCTGCTCCTTGGCGACGCGGAAGGGCACCTCGAGGTCGGCGGCGGCGGGGGCGGGCGCGCCCGGGGGGGCGCTCGGGGCGCCCGGGCCCGCGCCCGCGGCGGCCGGCGGCAGCATCGACTCGCGCGCCCGCGCCGCCGGCGACGCCGCGTCGAGCACGACGCTGCGCTCGACGTAGTTGCGCAGCTCGCGCACGTTGCCCGGCCAGTCGTAGCGCGCCAGGTCGGCCAGCACCTCGGGCGTGAAGAGGCGCTCCGACTCGGCCGCGCCGAGCTGGTCGAGGAAGACCTGCACCAGCATCGTCAGGTCGTCGGTCCGCTCGCGCAGCGCCGGCACCCGCACGCGCACGACCGAGAGCCGGAAGTACAGGTCCTCGCGGAAGCGGCCGTGGTTCACCTCCCGCTCGAGGCGCCGGTTGGTCGCGGCGATGATGCGCACGTCGATCTTGCGCGCCCGGTTCTCGCCGACGCGCCGCACCTCGCGCGCCTCGAGCGCGCGCAGGAGCTTCGGCTGCATCTCGAGCGGCAGCTCGCCGATCTCGTCGAGGAAGAGCGTGCCGCCGTTGGCCGCCTCGAACGCGCCCACCCGGTCGCCCGTCGCGCCCGTGAACGCGCCGCGCACGTGGCCGAAGAGCTCGCTCTCGATCAGCGCGGGCGCGATGGCGCCGCAGTCGACGATGACGAAGGGCCGGTCGGCCCGCCCCCCCCGCCGCACGATCTCGGTCGCCACCAGCTCTTTGCCCGTGCCGCTCTCGCCCTCGACCAGCACGTTCGCGTCGCTGCGCGCGACCCGGTCGAGCACGCCGAAGAGCCGCCGCATCACCAGCGAGGTGCCGTAGAGGGCGCCGAAGCTCGGCCAGACCGGCACCTGCGCCTCGGCCTGCGGCCCGAGCTCGCGCACGCGCAGCACGCTCGCGCCGAGCTCGATGCGGCACTCGGGCCGCGGCAGGTCGGCGTCGCGCACCCGCACCCCGCCCACCGCCGTGCCGTTGAGCGAGTCGCTGTCGACCACGCGCCAGCCGCCCTTGCCCGGCGAGAGCTCGCAATGGAAGCGCGACACCTGCGGATCGTTCAGCACCAGATCGTTGGCCGGGTGCGAACCCAGCCGACAGCGGTCGCCCTCGAACTCGACCACCCGGCTCGACGCCGCGCCCGCCTCGCGCTCGACGGTGATCGAGATGCGCGGTATCGCCACCGACTCGGCCATGCCGGGCACGGTCAACAGCTGCGACGGCGACGCCGACTGCGTCGCCCGCTGCGGCGCCGGCCGCGGCACCGGCGTCGGCGCCGACGGCGGCCCCGGCCGCGACAGGGGCCCGGGCCGCGAGGGGGGCCCCGCCTGCGAGGGAGGCCCCCCCTCCGACGGCGGCCCTGACGCCGACGGCGGCAGCAGCGTCGACTGCGGCATCGTCTGGGGACGGGGGGGCTTGGGGCGGGGGCGGGGCGGCGTGCCTCCCTTCATGGTCATCTGGCGCCTAGGGTACGCCATCCGGGCCCCCGGAGTGAGTGTTTCAGGCATCACGTTGCTGTCCGCAGGCATCGCTGTCGGGCGGCCGCAGCCCCGCCGGGGGGCGCGCCCGGGGGCGTAATTGTCGGGCCTTGCGGGCCCCGGCCCGGCGGGAACGGCTCTTGAAGTGGGCTCGGGCGCCCATGCACAAAGCGCTCGCCTCCTCGATCGCCTCCGCCGTCCTGCTCCTCGCGAGCGCGACGCACACGCTCGTCTCGCGCGGCGCCCCCCCGGCGGCGCCCGGCGGCGGCGAGGCGGCCCTGGCGACCGCCGCCGAGGCCGCCCCGCCCGCGGCCCCCGAGGGGGCCCCCGCGGCCCTCGCCGTCGCCCGCGCCGAGAGCGCCCCGGTGGCCGAGGCCCCCCGCCCCCCCCGCGCCAAGGGCACGCGCGTCGGCGGCGGCCGGGGCGCCTTCTACGTCCCTTCCGACCTGAGCGCGCCGGGCGGCACCTTCGACCTCGTCATTCACTTTCACGGCGCCAACGAGACCGTCGAGCCCCGCTTCGACGCGTCGAACCTCAACGCCGTGCTCTACACGCTGAACCTCGGCATCGGCTCGGGCAAGTACGAGGCGATGTTCCCCGACGGCAAGGCGCTCGGCCGCGCGCTCGCCGAGGCCGAGGCGGTGCTGCGCAAGCGCGTGCCCGCCCTCGCCGGCGCGCGCGTCGGCCGCGTCGCGCTCAGCGCCTGGAGCGCGGGCTACGGCGCCGTCGCCCGCGTGCTCGCCTACCCCGAGGCCGCCGAGCGCGTCGACGCCGTCCTGCTCGCCGACGCCCCCCACACCGGCTTCGAGCCCGGCACGCGCCAGGTCAGCCAGCTCGGCCTGGCGCCCTACGTGAGCTACGGGCGCAAGGCCGTCGCCGGCGAGCGGCTCATGGTCGTCACGCACTCGCAGATCGAGACGCCCGACTACGCGAGCACCACGCGCACCGCGCGCGCGCTCGTCGCCGCGCTCGGCCTGCCCGAGGGCGAGCCGGCGCCGGCCGACAACCCCAAGATGGTCATGTACGAGCGCGAAGAGCTCGGTAGCATGCACGTCTTCGGCTTCCGCGGCGGCGACGCGCCCGCGCACTGCCAGCACCTTTACAACATCGGCCTGCACCACTGGTCCTTCCTCGGCGCGCGCTGGGGCACGCCCGAGGCCCCCGCCGACGGCGCGCTCGCCCTCGCCGACCGCCCCGAAGGCGGCGCCCGCGCCGGCACGCCCGACTGAGCGCCCCGGCCGCCCGGGTCAGGGCCGGCGCCCTCGCGCCCCCTTTCCGCCCGCGGCGCTGCCCCCGCCCCCCTTCCGCCCCCCTCGAGGCCGCCCCGGCCGCGCCCTCAGCCGCCCTCGGCGGGCGTCGGCACGTAGGGCGGCGGCCGGCCCCCGCCGGTGCCCACGAACATGTCGGGGCGCAGGGACAGCACGAAGTCGGGGGCCCGCTCGAGATCGCAGGCGAACGAGGTCGCGGGGTCGAGGACCAGCTCGAAGGTCTCGGTAAAGAGGTACGAGTCGCGGCCGGGGCCGACCAGCAGCTTGACCTCGTGCGTCGTCGCCTTCTCGAGCGATCGGTCGACGCCCTGGATCAACACGTCGACCGCCAGGCTCGGCTCGATGCCCCCTTCGCCCACCAGCAGCGTGATCGCGTCGGAGCAGAGGTCGTCGACGCAGACGACCACGACCGGGTCGACGCCCTCGGGCACGGCGATCGGCTCGGCCGCCCGCAGCGCGATGAGCGCGCCCCTCTGCTCGCAGCGGAACGCGTCGTCGGGGGCCGTGAAGGCCAGCACCGGCGTGCGGCAGCCGTCGGCGGCGCACGCCAGCGAGACCTCGCGCACCTCGGTGAAGACCGGCGCCCGGTCCAGCGTGTCGTAAAGCGAGATCGCGGCGAGGTAGGTGCCCCGGTCGCAGCTCAGCCCCGCGAGGTCGACGTCGAACCCGAAGGACCCCTCGTCGCCCTCCTCGAGCACGGGGCTGCCCGCGAAGAGGGGCTGGTCGGTGCAGTGCGAGTCGACGCAGGCCCGCACCCAGAGCGTGCTCGGGTCGACCCCGGCCCGGACCGCGCCGGGCGCGTTCAGGACGAAGCGGGCCGAGCTCGGACAGGCGAGATCGGGCTCGCCGTCGGGCCGCCGGCGACAGCGCTTCTTTCTCGGGCCGCCCTCGTCGCTACCCCAATCGTCTTCTTCGTAGTCGTCGTCGCACCCGGTGCCGGCCGCGAAGAAACAGGTGGCGAGCAAGGCGGGGACGAAGGCGCGACGCAGAACCGAGGGCAAGAGAGACGCCGTCATGGGAGTCGTCCTTTCCGATAGGGGGCGGGCCGGGTAGGCCCGCGCCACCACGCACGTCGGCCTAAGCATGCGCGACGACGGCCCCCGTGCAAAGTGCGCCTTAACTTCAGGGCCCCCACCGGCCTCGCCGCCTCCCCCGACCCCCCCCAACAGCTGAGGCGGCCCCGGGGCGGCCCGGGGCGCAAAGCCCTCAATTTCTCGCCGTCCTTGGGGCCCCCGAAGCGGCCGGGCACCCTCGGGCGGGGCAGCCGGCCCCCGAGACCTCGCGGCGCCCGGCCCCCGGGGCACGGGGCGCGGGGCGCGGGGCGCGGGCCGGGGGCGGGGAGCGCTCGGGCGGCGCCGGAGGGCGCCCGGTGGGGTGGCGCGCTCGGCCGGCGCCGGAGGGCGCCCGGTCGGGCGGCGCACTCGGCCGGCGCCGGAGGGCGCTCGGTGGGGCGGCGCACTCGGCCGGCGCCGGAGGGCGCTCGGCGGGGCGGCGCGCTCGGCCGGCGCCGGAGGGCGCTCGGTGGGGCGGCGCGCTCGGCCGGCGCGGCGCCGAGCAGGCCCGACGGACCCCGCCGGCGCGGCGGGCGCGGGGCGTCATCGGGCAATTCAACCTCGCGCGTCGGTCGCGGCGGCCTCTCTCTTAAGGGCGGCTCGGCCGAACCGGACATACCCTGACCCGTTCGGGCTAGCGGGGGGGTTCGGGCCTTGCGCGCGGCGGTCGCCCGACTAGCTTGCGCGGCCCCGGCCCGGCGGGCGGGCCGGCGCAGGGCCAAGAGCGGCCGAGGAGCAACGAACCATGAGCCTCGTTTTCTATTACGCCCCCATGTCGAGCGCGACCCCCGTTCACTGGGCTCTCGAAGAGCTCGGCGTGCCCTACGAGAAGAGGCCGCTGGACATCAAGGCGGGCGACACGAAAAAGCCCGAATTTCTGCGGATCAACCCGAACGCCAAGGTGCCGGTGATCGTGCACGACGGCACGCCCGTCTTCGAGTCGGCGGCGATTCAGATCTACCTCGGCGAGACCTTCGGCGTCGAGAAGGGGCTCTTCCCGGCCGCGGGCCCGAAGCGCGGCGAGGCCATGAAGTGGATCGTGTGGTGCAACGTCTCGCTCGGCGACGCGCTCGGGCGCTACGCCCGCAACACGTTCGACTGGGTGCCGGCCGAGCAGCGCAACGCGAAGGCCGCCGAGGTCGCCAAGGCCGATCTCGACGCCGCGCTGCGCGTGCTCGACGGCGCGCTCGAGGGCAAGCAATACCTCGTCGACGACCGCTTCACGCTCGCCGACCTGCACCTCGTCTCGTGGATGGAGTACCTCACCATGGCCAAGGTCGACGTCGCCCCCTACAAGTCGATCGCCCCTTGGATGGCCCGCTGTGCCGACCGCCCCGCCCACGCGCGCGCCCAGTGAGCGGCCCGCGGGGCCCGGCGGCGCGGCTCAGGCCCCGGGCCCCGCATCGAGCTCGGGGTAGCGGCGAAAGATGCCCTTCTCGTTGAACGCGATGCGGCGGGGCGAGGCGAGGTAGGCGGCGACGTTCGGCAGCGCCGCGACGCGGTCGCGCAGCGCGGCGAGCCGCGGCAGCCCCGGCTCGAGCGCCTCCATCGCCCGCGGGAAGGCGTAGCGCAGCCCCTCGACGACCTGAAAGAGCGACAGGTCGACGTACGAGCGCCGGTCGCCGAGGGCCCAGCCCCCGCCGCGCCCGAGCTCGCGCTCGAAGTACCCGAGGAACTTCGGCAGCCGCTCGCCCACGAAGCTCGCCGCCCGCCGCCGCGCCTCGGGCTTCTGCTCTTCGTAGTACGCGCCGACCGCGATGGGGTGGTGCGTGTCGTGCGCCTCGGTCACCAGATCGGACACCGTGAGCTGCAGCTGCAGGGCCGCGGCACGCGCCGCCTCGTCGTCGGGCAGAAGCCCGAGCCGCGGCCCGAGAAAGTGCAAGATCGCCGCCGTCTGGGCCACGACGACCTCGCCCGCCTTGACGAAGGGCGGCGCGAAGGGCCCGGGGCGCGCGCCCCCGCCCCGCAGCATCGCCACGACGGCCGCGGCGCCGCCGCCCTCGCGCTCGGGCAGGCGCGCGACGTCGACGTAGTCGGCGCCCGCCTCTTCGAAGGCGAGCCGCACGAACTCGCCGCGGCCTTGAATGGTGGGCCAGTAGTAGAGCTCATAGCGCATCGCCCGAGCTTACGACGGCGCCCGCGGCGGCGCTCGTGCGCGGCTTGTGCGTGACAAAAAACGTCCGTACTGAGGCCGCGGGACCTCGAAAAATCAGCCTCCGAGTCGTATCATGGTAGCCACGAAGCAGGCGGCCTCGGCCGCCGGAGGGTCACCAATGCTCGAAGCTCTCGATCGGGTCACCTGGGCCGACTATCGGCACGCCTACGGCCCGGCGGTCGACGTCCCCGAACTCTTGCGCGCGCTCGCCTTCGGCGACGAGCGGGCGCAGGGCCGGGCGAAGTACGCGCTCTACGGCAACCTCTGGCACCAGGGCACGGTCTACGAGGCGAGCGCGCACGCCGTCGCCTTCCTGATCGAGATGCTGGCCCCCGGCTCGAGCGCCGACAAGGCCTTCGTGCTGCAGTACCTCGGCGACCTCGCCTCGGGCTCGTCGTACCTCGCGGCCCACCAGGGCTTCGCCGCGTACGACGGGCTGCGCGACGGCCCCGAGTTCCGGGCCGAGCTCGAGCGAGAGATCGACTGGGTGCGCGCCACGCACGAGGCGGTGCTGCGGGGCGCGCCGATGTACCTCGCCCTCGCCCGCGGGCACGCCGACCCCGACGTGCGCTCGGCCGCCTTCCGCCTGCTCGCGCGCTTCCGCGAGGAGGCGCCCGAGCTCGCCGGCCACGCGCTCGAGGCCTCGCGCGGCGACGGCGACGAGGTCGTGCGGGCGAGCGCGCTGCTCGCCTTCGACTGGCTCTGCCCCGAGCCCGCGCGCGTGCGGGCCGAGTGCGCCGCGCGCCTCGCGGGCGACCGCTCCGAGTTCGTGCGCTGGCTGGCCGCCTGGGCCTGGGCCGCCTCCGCCCGCGAGCAGACCCCGCCGGCCGCCGTCGACGTGCTCGCGACGGCGCTCGCCGTCGCGCCCCGCTTCGAGGCGCGCCTCGTGCGCCTCGGCTGGTTCGACGCCGACGCCACCGCCGTCACCGCCCGCGCGCTCGGCGCCCTCGGCCCGCTGCACGCCCGCGCCTACGTGCCCCGCCTCGTCGCGGCGCTCCGGGCCGCCGCCCCCTCGGCCGCGCTCGCCCTCGCCGACGCGCTGCTGGGCCTCGCCTTCGGGGCCCCCTTCAAGGGCGGCTCCTTCGCCTCGATGACGCCCCCGCAGAAGGCCGCCGCCGCCGCCATCGCCACGAGCGACCAGGCCTGGGCCCTGCGCGCCGCCCTCGCCGAGCTCTTGCGCGCCTACGGCCTGCCCGACGAGCGCGGGCGCCTCCGCGAGTTCGTCGGCGCGGGCGGCTGAACGAAGGTTCGCCCGCGGCGGGGCGACTTGCTCTATCGTGGGCCAACCAAAGGCCATGAGCTCCATTCGCTTGGCGAGGGGTCGGGTTCTCTCGGGGGTAGCGTTCGCGGTCGGCCTCGGGGCGTGCAACGCGCTCCTCGGCATCGACGAGGCCACGGTGCAGCCCGGCCAGGGGGGTGCGGCTCCGGGCGGCGCCTCGGGCTCGGGCGGCGCGGCCGGCGAGCCCGGCGCGGGCGCGGGCGGCGGCGGCATGGGCGCCGGGGGCACGGGCGCCGGGGCCGGCGGGGCGCCCGAGCCCGGGCTCGACGGCACGTTCGGCGAGGGCGGCATCGCCACGACCGACCTCGGCAAGGCGGCCAAGGCCTTCCGCGTCGCGGCCCTGCAGGCCCTGCCGTCGGGCGCCATCGCCGTCTCGGGCAGCTACGAGTTTCTCGCCCCCGAGGCCTTCGACCGGGGCGACGCCTTCGTCGCGCGCTTCGTGCCGAGCGGCGCCGGGCTCGACCCGCTCTTCCTCTCGAAGTTCGCGGGCGCCGAGGGCTTCCAAGACGGCAAGGGCTTCGTGCCCATCGACCTGGGCGTCAGCACCGACGAGGTCGTCGCGGCCTACGTCGACGAGAAGCGCGGCGACATCGCCCTGCGCACCTTTCACAACGACTTCGAGACCGCCACCCCCATCGCCCGCCTGTGGAACCTCAACGTCGCCCCCCTCGCCTCGGGCGTCTTGCCCTTCGGCAACGGCGGCGTCGTCGACCGGCTGCAGACGCTCATCTTCCCGAGCTCGGTCGGGGGGCGCTTCTACCGCGCCGTCACGCCCATCGGCGCCGCGACCGAGTTCACCGCGACCGACATCGTGCCCGAGGTGGCCCCGCCCCCGGCCCCGCAGCAGGTGCCGCTGCCCCCGACCGTGCTCTTCGCCGAGCCCTTCACCGCCGCCGCGGGCGGCGGCTTCGTCTACGCCGTCGGCCGCTCGGTCGCCGAAGGGCACCTCGGCTTGATGCGCCTGCGCGAGGGCGGCGACGGCGTCTCGTTCGACGCCACCTTCGCCGGCGAGACGGGCTTCGTCGCCTTCACCGACGTCGCCTTCACGCCCGCCACCCCGCCCACCCCCTTCGCCGTCGCGCTCGACCCGGCCCGCAACGCGTTCGCCGGCTTCCTCTCGACCGAGGCGCAGGTCACCATCGTCGTCAAGGTCACCGCCGAGGGCGTCATCGACACCTCGTTCGGCAACCAAGGCTACTTCTCGACCCAGCCCACCCGCCCCATCGTCGCCTCCTGCCTGCTCGTCGGCGCCCAGGGCCGCGTCCTCGTCGCGGGCCTGCAGGCGGGCGAACCGCGGCTGCGCGTCTTCTCGCCCGCGGGCGACCCCGACCCCGTGTTCGGCGAGAGCGGCCTGCGCCTGCCCTTCCCGCCGCAACGCTGCGCCCTCGACGGCCAGGGCCGCCTGCTCGTCGCCGGCAGCGTGCCCGGCGCGGCCGACCGGGCCTCGCTCGCCCTCGCCCGGGTGCGCACTCAATTAAAGAAAGGGGGCCGCCGCCCCCCGCCCGGCCGTTCTATCTCGATTCAATTCGCCGGCGGCGCCGGCCCGCGCCGCCCCCGGCGCGCCCGCGCCCGCGTTGTCAGAACGCCGCCCCTCGCCGCGAATCGGCAGTGAGGGTCAGCTCATGGCAAACGACGAGACGCCGAAGAAGAAGAAGAGGGGGCGCGCTTCTCCCGTGCCCGACGTGTCGAGGCGTGGCTTTCTCAAGGCCACCGGCCTGGCCTTTTCGGCCGGGGCGCTGAGCGACTGCAAGCCCGGCGCCCAGGGCGAGGGGGGCTCGGGCGGCGAAGACGAGCTCCGCGCGCCTCTGGCCCTGCCCGACTTCACCGTCGACGTCGTCCGGCCCGACGACATGGTGGTCTTGACGATCGGGTTCATCAACCTCGAACGCGACGCGACGGGCAAGAGGCTCGTGCGCATCAACCCCCTCGCGACGAGCTACTTCGTCGTCACCTTCCCGCCGCAGCACCTCTTCGAGGCCGCCTTCGCCGAGACCAACCCCGCCGCGGCCGAGACGCCCCCCGTCGCCGCGCTGCTCTCGGGCCCGAGCCGCGTCGTGCTCAAGCTGCCCCCGTCGGCCGCGCCGCCCGACTTCAACTCGAAGGCGCTGCTCGCCGCCTTCCGCCAGTGCGACATGCACCTCGCGCCGGCCGCCGCCTACAACCCCCCGCTCGGCGAGACCGCGCGGCTCGAAGGCCCGGCCGATCGCGAGCCCCTCTCGGCCGTCGACGCCGGCCGCGCGCGCCGCCTCGCGAACCGCCGCCGGGCGGGCGCCGCGCCCGAGGGCGACGCGTCGCTCGTCGCCGCCGGCACCGGGGGCAGCGGCCCCGGCCCGACGCCCGTCCCCCAGCCGCCGCCGGTGCTGAGCAAGACCGCCGCCGACGTCACCGCCCTCGAGCTGCCCTTCCGCCTCCTGCTCTCGCCCCGGCCCGGCAGCGCCTGGGCGCACGAGCACGAGCCCTTCGTCTCGCCGGCCACCGGCCGCACCGAGCTCTGGCACACCCGCCTCGGCGCCCGCATCGTCGTCGGCGGCCAGCCCGACGTCCGCGAGACGCCCGGCGCCACGCGGCCGCTGCGCGCCATCTGGACGCGCGACCCGGGCTTCGACCCGAACAACCCGCTCAAGGTGCTGCCGCAGCCCCTCTTCAACTCGCCGACCTCGGTCACGCTCGCCGACTTCCCCTTTAAGTCGCTCACCGAGCAGAACCGCGCCGAGATCGTGCACCAGTCGAGCAACTACGCCGCCGACGTCGAGCCCGTCTCGGCCCTCACGGCCAAGCGCCTGATGCTCACCTCGGTCGGCGGCTGGCTCGACGTGCGCGGCGACTGGGGCTTCGCCTCGACCACCGGCCTCATGAAGTGGGAGCACCGCGCGACGCAAGGCCGCGACCACTTCGTCCGCGTCGAAGAGGCCGCCTACGCGCACACCGGGCACAAGGTCGTCTTGGTCACGATCACCGAGCGCAAGGTCAAGGCCGAGAAGCCCTTCACGGCCTACCTCTGGCAGCGCCAGTTCATCGTCTGCCGCAACCCCGTCGTCTCCTTCTCCGACCCCTCGGGCGCCTTCAGCCCGGCGAAGAACGCCGCCCTGCGGCGAATGCCCTTCCGCACCCTCGAGCTGAAGACGCTCGTCACGCCGAACCTGTCGCCGATGCCCGGCGGCGCCAACGTCTTCGTGCCCAAGATCAACGGCGAGATCGTGGCCGGCGGCCAGCCGCTGCGCTTCGTCTTCGAGGGCACCGACTGGGAGGGCAACGTCGTCCGCTTCACGACGCCCCTCGTCGTCATGAAGGCCAACGCGGGCGCGGTCTCCGTCGCCGACGCCAACGCCGGCAAGAACCAGCTCGCCGCGCTCGCCGACCGCGCCCCCTTCGAGGGCCAGCGCGTCGCGCTCGCCCCGGCGACCGCGAACGACCCGACCAAGGTCGAAGACACCACCTACGAGGTCACCGACATGGTCTTCGCCCTGGCGGTCGACGCGGGCTTCGACCCGAAGGTGCCCTTCTTGCCCTTCGTCGACGAGGCCAAGATCACCATCGAGGCGGTGCGCCACCTCGCCCAGGCCTCGGCGCCGCAGCGGGTCAAGTTCCCCGACGTGTATGCCAACAACGGCTTCGGCGGCGCGAACGCGGGCGAGGTGCTCTTCGAGCTCGTCAACGCCCAGACGATGAGCTTCGCCGGCTCGAGCGAGCGCTCGGGCGGGTTCTTGACCCCCGATCTTCACATCAAGGGCGTCTCGCGCAAGAACGGCCCCGTCGGCGGCAACCTGAGCACCGTCGCGAGCAACCAGTTCAACCCCCAAGACTTCTTCGGCGCCCTCGCGTCGGCCAAGCTCTTCGGCACCTTCGCCCTGCCCGACGTGCTCGAGGCCCTCGGCCTCGATCTGAGCAAGGCCCCGAAGTTCGTGACCCAGGCCCTCGACGACGCGACGGCCCTGCTCGTCGATCTGCAGAAGATCATCCAGGCGCTCACCGAGCTCGGCGAGAACCCCGACGGCTTCGTCGCGAAGGCCGAGCAGGCCATCGACGACCTCGTCTCGGGCGCGCTCGACGCCGTGCCCGCGTCGGTGGGCGAGCTGCTCGCCGCCCTCGACGATCTGCCCGCCCAGCTCAGCGCCCTGCCCCTGCCCGACGGCGCCCGCCGCGAGCTCGTCAAGCGCGCCGAGCTGGTGCGCTCGGCCTTCGACGGCGCCATGGGCACCCTCGTCGACCTCTTCAACGCCTACCAGAAGGCCGAAGAGCTCGCCAAGAACCTCACCGTCAACCTCGAGTGGAAGACCGCGCTCGCGCCCTTCCCCAAGAGTGACCCCATCTTCGAACCGAAGCCGGGCGGGGGCCTTCTGCTCGGCGTCGAGGTGCGCGGCAAGGCGACGGCCGGCAAGCCCGCCGGCGTCGATCTCGTCTGCAGCCTCGAGAAGTTCGACATCAACCTGATCGCGCCGGCGAACTTCATTCAGCTCAAGTTCGACAAGCTGCAGTTTCGCGTCGCCAACGGCAAGAAGCCCGACCTCGACGTCGTCTTCGGGGGCATCAAGTTCGTCGGGCCCCTCTCGTTCGTCGAGAAGCTCAAAGAGATCATACCCCTCGACGGCTTCAGCGACCCGCCCAACCTCGAGGTCGGCCCCGAGGGCGTCACCGCCCGCTTCTCGCTGCCGATACCGGCGGTCGCCGTCGGCGTCTTCAGCCTCGAGAACATCTCGGTCGGCGCCGGCTTCAAGGTGCCCTTCATCGGCGCCCAACCCCTCAGCGTCAACTTCTTCTTCTGCACCCGCGAGGCGCCCTTCACCCTCACGGTCTGCATGCTCGGCGGCGGCGGCTTCTTCGGCATCGAGCTGACCCCCGACGGCGTGCACCTCATCGAGGCCGCCCTCGAGTTCGGCGCCAACCTCTCGATCGACCTCGGCGTCGCCTCGGGCGGCGTCAGCATCATGGCCGGCATCTACTTCAAGTGGGAGGACGGCGCGGTCGAGCTCACGGGCTACCTGCGCATCCGCGGCGAGGTCGACGTGCTCGGCCTCATTCGCGCCTCGATCGAGCTGTACCTCGAGTTCCAATACCTGGCCGTCGCGGGCAAGCCCGGCAAGGTCTGGGGCCGCGCCACCATCGAGATCGAGATCGAGATCGTCTTCCTCAGCTTCACCGTCACGGCCACGGCCGAGAAGCGCTTCTCGGGCTCGAACGAGGACCCGACCTTCGCCGACGTCATGGGCCCCTGCGACCCCTTGCTCGAGCCCGCCTGCGACCCGACCTACTCGCCCTGGCACGAGTACGTCGAGGCCTTCGTCTGAGCCCCGCCCGCGTCCACGCCCGCCCGGAGTCTGCCCCCACCATGGCCACCGAAATCCTCTGGACTGCCCTGCCCAACGGCCTCGTCGCGACGGCCGGCGCCCTGCGCCTCTCGGTCTTCGTCTCGCCCCGCGTCTCGACCGGGCCCACCCTCGCCGGCTCGACCTTCGAAGCCTGGGCCGCGCGGCCCGTGCCCGCCTTCCAGGTCGCCTACGAGGGCGGCCCCACGGTCGACGCCGTCTACGCGCCCGGCGACTGGCCCAGGCCCGACGCGGCGCTCTACCAGACCCTGCTGCCGCCGACCACGCCGACCACGCCCTACGCCTTCAAGAACCACGCGGCGCGCAAGCTGCGCTCGTACTCGGTCCGGCGAGCGCTCAACGTCGTGCGCTCGGTCTACAACGAGGTCGCCGTCGCCTCGGGCGTCGAGTTCCCCTCGATGGCGAGCCCGCCGCCGCAGCTCGCCGCCCTGTTCGATGCCCTGTCGGTCTTCGTGCCCCGAGAGCGCGACGGCAAGTCGGTGCTCGGCGAGCTCGCGCGCCTCGACGATCTCGAAGCGCAGAAGCGCATTCAGGCGCTCGTGCCAGACCCCGCGCTCGCCGACCGCGCCTACCAGATGTACCGCGCCTACCGCTTCTACAAGCGCGACGCCCGCGACAGCTACGACGACTCGCAGCCGCTGCCCGCGCGCCCGCCCCCGCCCAAGCCCGACTTTCACCAGATCGTCGCCGCCCTCGGCGACTACCCCACGCTCTTGCGCGCGCTCGGCTTCGTCTACGACTACGTCGTGCCGCCGCCGCCCGCCGCCCTCGCCGAGGGGCGCCTGCGCCTCGTGCCCCTCGCGCCGCCCGCCGGCGCCGTCTCGCACTGCCCCTTCACCGAGTACCGCCTCGCCAACGGCGGCTTCTTCGCCCGCTCGAAGTCGCCCGAGCTCAAGGACGGCGTCTTGCAGCTCGGCCAGCCCGACTTCTTCGAGATCTACCAGGTCGACGCCGACGGCTCGATCCTCAAAACCTGGGATTATGCGATCAACATGGTGCGCCGCCAGAACGTGCAGCACGACGCGCCCGAGCGCGAGAGCCTGCCCGCGCAGCGCACCGGCGGCATCAGCGTGGCGCAGTTCAACCGGTCTGACTCGACCAAGGCCCGCCTCTCGGCCGCCGCCGTCAACCACGCGAACCCCGGCGACGCCTCGCTCGACGCGCACGATCTGCGCCGCGGCTACCGCCTCGACGTCAAAGACGCGAGCGGCACCTGGCGCTCGATCTGCGCCCGCGTCGGCACGATGACCGTCGCCGGCGTCGAGCTGCCGCCCGCCAAGCCCGACCGCGAGGGCTACATCAAGAGCAGCGCCGCCTCGAGCTCGGCCAAGCCCGGCGAGCCCGACGACCTCTACCTGCACGAGGCGCTCTGCGGCTGGGACGGCTGGAGCGCCGTCGCCTCGCGCCCCGGCCGCACCATCACCTTCGACGAGGGCCCGAACCACGAGCAGGTCTCGCGCGTCGGCTACGTCAAGAACGAGCCGGCGACGGGCGTGCCGCTCTCGGGCGCGTTCCGCGCCGCGCCCCGCTCGCTGCCCCGGCTGCGCTTCGGCGCCCCCTACGCGCTGCGCGCCCGCGTCGTCGATCTCGCCGGCAACAGCCTCGGGCTCGACGACAAGATGCCGCCCAACGCCTGGGAGTCTCCGCCCCTCGTCTACCGCCGCTTCGAGCCCGTCGCGCCGCCCGTGCTCGTGCCGCTGCGCCCGGTGACCGAGGGCGAGTCGCTCGAGCACATGGTCATTCGCAGCAACTTCGACCAGAGCGCCGGCGACTACGCCAGCTCGCTCGGCCCGGCCTACCTCGGGCACAACGAGCGGCACGTCGCGCCGCCCAAGACCACGCAGATCATGGCCGAGACCCACGGCCAGCTCGACGGGCTCGACCCGCAGCTCGCCTACAACATCTCGGTGAAAGAGGCCGGCACCTTCTTCGACACCGAGATCTTCGACTACGCGACCGGCACCAAGGTGCCCGTCGCCGACATCGAGCTCGTCACCCCCGCCGCCTGCCCCCCCGCGCTCGCCAAGAGCCTGCCCATCACGCCCCGCGGCGCCGAGCTCGGCCCGGGCCAGTACGTCATTCACAAGGGGCCCACGATTCAGCTGCCCTACCTGCCCGACCCGCTCTCGCGCGGCATGGTCGTGCAGGGCCTCGACCCCGCCGGCCCCGTCACCATACCCTTCGGCGGCGCGTGGCCCGACTTCGGGTGCTTCCGCGTGCGCGCCGTCGAGGCCGGGGGCGCCTCGGTCGGCTGGTCGTACGCGGCCGGCGAGCTGCGCGCGAGCCTGCCCAAGGCCACCATTTTGCGCCTGCGCTTCAGCTCGCTACCCGACGCCGACCGCCTGCACGAGCTCGCGCACTGGCCCACCATTCAGTCGGGGCCGGCGGCGCTGCAGGCCGCGGCCAAGGCCGGCTTGCACTGGATGTTGACGCCCGCCCGCGAGCTCGTGCTCGTGCACGCCGTGCAGCAGCCGCTCAAGCAGGCCGAGTTCACGCTCGCGGCGTACCCCTCGCCCAGCCGCGGCCCGGGCGACACCTTCGTGAACCTGCGCGGCGACGTGAAGGTGCACGGCCGCAGCACCTCGCAGCTCGACGTCCGCGCCGAGTGGACGGACACGCTCGATCTCGTCGACAAGCCTGGCCCCGTCGACCAAGGCTACCGCGCGCCCGCCTTCGACCTGGGCGTCGCCTACGACGATACCGTCGTCACCTTCGGCGACAAGCAGAGCAAGCCCGCCAAGCACGAGTTCGGCGACACCAAGCACCACCTCGTCACGTACTACCCCGACGGCACGACGCGCTACCGCGAGTACTTCCCCCTGTCGATCACGGCCGACCCGAAGAACCTGACCCGCGAGGGCGTCGCGAGCGCCGAGATCGTCATTCCTAGCTCGGCGCTGCCCGAGCCGCCCAAGGTGCTCTACGCGGTGCCCACCTTCCGCTGGGAGCAGTCGGCGAGCGGCTCGACCAAGCAGGCGAAGCGCGTCGGCCGCGGCCTGCGCATCTACCTCGACCGGCCCTGGTTCTCGTCGGGCAACGGCGAGCAGCTCGCGATCGTTCTCGAGGTGCCGGGCTCGAGCGACGCCAAGCGCCTGAAGTACGTGTCCGAGTGGGGCAGCGACCCGGCCTGGGCCACGCAGAAGCCCGCGACGGCGCTGGCGCAGGGGCACTTCGAGGGCGGCGCGGCGGCCGGGCCCTTCCCGCTGGCTGATGACCCCTCGGTGCAGGTGCTCATCGTCGCCTTCGACCCGCAGTACCACGCGGGCCGCAAGCTCTGGTACGTCGACGTCGAGTTCGCCCCGTCGGCGCCGTCGTTCTACACCTTCGTGCGCCTCGGCCTCGCGCGCTACCAGAAGCACTCGCTCGGGGGGCTGCACCTCTCGCGCGTCGTGCGCACCGAGTTCGGCCAGATCATGGCCGACCGCAGCATCTCGATCGCGCCGACCACGCTCGCGACGCGTTTCAACGTCACGCTCGCGGGCGCGGCCGGCCTGAACGCCTACGGCGAGTCGTACAACGCCAACGATCACCTCCTCGCCAGCCTCGTCACGCCCCTGCCGATCTCGACCGCGGCCGCCGACCGCGAGGGCGCCGCCGAGCGCGCCGCCGAGCCGGCCAACACCATCATCACGCCCGTGCTCGAGCCCACCATCAACCTCGACGCGGGGCGCTCCTTCCGCGTCACGGCGCAGTTCGAGCGCCGCGCGCTCGGCGTCGGCGACGAGTTCGACCTCTCCTGGGAGGCCGCCTCGGCCGAGCAGCCGCTCACGCCCTACACGGGCCCGATCGTGCTCAACCCCCCGAGCAGCCAGCTCCTGTGGAAGGCGCTCGTGTCGATGCCGGTGGCGCCGCAGACGGGCTTTCAGTACCGCGTGGTCGTGCGCGAGTACGAGCGCTTCCCCACGGACGCCGAGGTGCAAGACGGCCAGCACAACTACCAGCCGAGTAGCACCACCATCCCGAACGAGCCGCTGCGCTACGCCGAGCGCGTGAGCTTCGTCGGCACGCTGCCCTTGCCTTGAGAGGGCGCTTGACGGCGCCGCCCGCCCGGCCTTGGCTCTCGGGCGATGGCGGCGCGCGCGCGTTCGGGGGCGGGGTTCGAGGCGAAGCTCGCGCGCATCGCCGAGCTCGGCCGCGGCTCGCCCTCGCCCGAGTGCGCGCGCGAGCTGCGGGGCTTTCTCGCGTCGGGGCCGGGGCTGGTCGTGGCCGGGGCGGCGCGCGCGGCGGGCGAGCTGGGGCTGGCCGAGCTCGCGCCCGACCTCTTGCGGGCTTACGACCGGCTCTTTGAAGACCCCGTGAAGGTCGACCCGCGGTGCGCGGGCAAGGTGGCGATCGTCGAGGCGCTGATGAAGCTCGACGCCGGCGGCCCCGCGCCCTTCTTGCGGGGGCTGCGCCACGTGCAGCGCGAGCCGGCCTTCGGCGGGGCGGTCGACACGGCGCCCGGGCTGCGCGGGCTCTCGGCGCACGCGCTCTTCGGGCGCATGCCCCAACAAGAGGCGCTGCTCGAGGTCGTGCCGCTGCTCGTCGACCCCGAGCCGGCGGCGCGCGCCGAGGCGGCGGCGGCGATCGGCGACGGCGCGGGCGTCGAGATCGAGGCGGTCTTGCGCCTGAAGGTGCTCGCCGGCGACGCCGAGCCCGAGGTGCTTTCGGCCTGCTTCAAGGCGCTGCTCAAGGCGGGGCGCGAGCGCTCGATCGCCTTCGTCGCCGAGCGGCTCGACCCGGCGCGCGGGGCCGAGGCCGAGCTCGCCGCCCTCGCGCTCGGCGAGTCGCGCCTCGAGTCGGCGCTGCCGCCGCTGCGCGACGCGTCCGGCTCGCGCGACCCGGGCCTGCGCCGGGCGGCCCTCGTCGGCCTCGCGCTCGGCCGCACGGCCGAGGGCACCACCTTCCTCGTCGAGCGGCTCGCGGGCGACGAGCGCGGCGCGCTCGAGGCGCTGACGGCCCTCGCGGTGCACAAGTACGACGAGCGGCTACGCGACCGGGTGCAGCGGGCGGTCGAGGCGACGGGCAAGCCGCGCCTTCTCGAGGCGTTCCGGCGCGCGTTCGAGGGGCCGGGCGAGCGCTTAGAGCGGCGGTCACGCGAGGGGCCGGGCGCGCGCCGACGCGCGCCCCCGAAGGGCGGCGAGGCCTGCTCACCCGCTGGCGAGGCTCGCCCGCCCGGTCGAGAGGCTTCGTCGTTCTTCGGCCGGGCCTCATCGTCACCCGCCGAAGGCCGCCCGACCGGCGGCGAGGCTCCGGCAGCCGCCTCTTTGGTCTGCCCACCGGCCTCGAAGGCGGGCCCGACGACCCCCGGGGCTTGCTCAACGCCCGGCGAGCTTGTCCAAGCGAGCGGGCAAGCGACCGAATTCACGGACCAGGCTTTTTTGGCTGCCGCCGCGTCGGTAAGGGCGGGTGGGCAAAGGGGGCAGCCTCGGCGCCAAAGCCGAGGGGGCTGACGCCGAAGCCGAACTCGCCAGTGAGCAGGCGCCCCGAGCGGGTGGGCTGGGTGCGGGGGCCGTTGAGCAGGGTCACGACCCGCTGGGCAAGGCGCGAGTGGCCCAATTCGGCGGGCTCGGGGGGGGCGAGTTTTTTTTAGCAACCAGCCTGGCGGCCGGACCGATGGGACCAGTGAAAGGAGAGACGACCGTGACCATCGATTCGAAGAATGTTGTGTTGACCGCTGTCCCGCCGCCCGAGCCCGAGGGCGAAGCGCCCGACGAAGAGGGCGGGGGCTACGTTGACGGGGGCGGGCCCGATGACGAGGGCGAGCGGCGGGGGGTGTCGCGGCAGACGCTCGAGCGGACGCCGGGGCGCCTGCTGGTGTTTCTGCGGGGGGTGGGCACGCAGGTGCGCATCCGGGCGAAGATGATGAAGCGGGGCTACACCCCCGCGGAGCATGCGCGCGGTTGGGCCCTCTTGCAGGCCTCGTCCGGCCGCTTCGACGAGGCGCCCGGCGATGACGGCGGCGACGGCGCCGTGCAAGAGGCCATCGCCGAGATCGACGCGTGGGACGAAGACGGCATGCGCATCGTCAACGCCGCGCTCCGGGCCCGGCACCCGGCGCAGCACGCGTTCGTGATGCGGGGGCTGAAGCCGAGCACGGGCGTCGAGTCGGTGATCGGGGTCGCGACGCTGCTCGACCGGCTCGACGCGCTCGAGGGCGCGCCCGAGCGCGGACCGACCCGCGACGACGATCACGCCGCGCTCGCGACGCTCGCCGCGCGGGGCGTCACCAAGGCCGAGCGGTCGAGGCTGCGGGCGCGCGTCAAGCAGGCGCAGGCGCTCGGGGGCGCCGGCGCGGCCGAGCAGCAGGCCGAGGTCGAGCGGCGGGTGCACGCGGCGCTCGTCGAGCAGCATCGCTGGCTCGAAGAGTGGTCCGACGTGGCGCGCTCGGTCATCAAGCGGCGCGACCATCTCATCCGCCTCGGGCTCGCGTCGCGGCGCCCGCGCCGGGGCGGCGGGGCGGGGGGGCCGGTCGGCGGGCCGGTCGACGGGCCGGCCGACGGCGAGGGGGGCGACGACGAAGGGGCGGAGTGATCCGGCCGAATGAGAAGTTGGCCGGGTGCGGTGGGCTGCTCCCGTCAAAGAGGGGGGGGTCGAAGCGGGGCGGCGTTGGCCCCCGAGTGAACTCGGGGGCAGCGAACGCCCGCGGGAACGGCCCTTTAAGCCCGGCAGGCCGGGCTCCCACGAGTCGGGTCGGTTTGCGGGGGGTTAGCAATCGGCGGCTCGTGGGGCCGAAGGGGTAACATGAAGCGCCTACCCACCCTACTGCTCGTGCACATCGTTTGGTCGACCGCCCGGCGCCGCGCCGACTTGCCTCCTACGCTCGACGCGCCGCTCGCCGAGCTGCTGGGCGCCAAGGGGGCCGAGCTGGGTTGTCCACTGCTTGCCACGGGGGCGGCCGACGATCACGTGCATGCCATTGTTCGCCTGGCGCCCACCGTGTGCTTGGCTGCCCTGGTCCAGCGCCTCAAAGGCGCCTCCGCTCCTGCCCTCAACGAGCGGCGTTGGGTGCCCGAAGGGTTTCGGTGGCAGTCGGGCTATTGGGCCGAATCGCTCAGCCCGAGCGCTCTTTCCCGGCTCGAAGCCTACGTGCGCGGTCAGCGACGTCACCACGACGACGCCCACCCCGCCGAAGATTGGCTGCGCCGCCTTGCCTGAATGATGGAGCGCGGCCCACCGAAGGGGGTGTTTCGAAGCGGGGCGGCGTTGGCCCCCGAGTGAACTCGGGGGCAGCGAACGCCCGCGGAAACGGCCGTCCAAGCCCTGCCGGAGGCAGGGCTCCCGCGAAGCGAGCCGCGCGCGCTCGCCCGGAGGCCAAAGCCCGCGGGAGCCCGGCCCCGGCGAGGGGGCGGGCTTAACAGGTCGAACTGGCCCGATTCCGCGTGGCACGAACGGGCGTTCGCTGCCCCCGAGTTCACTCGGGGGCCGGTCTCCGAGCCGACCACCCTGGTTGCGCTGGGGCGGGCGGTCGTTACGCCGGCGGAGGCGATTCAGCGGCAGCCGAAGGCGTTGGCGAAGGCGACGACCTCGTTCTCGACCGCGGGGCTGTCGGCGCAGGTGCCGAAGGACACCTCGGCGTTCGGGGTGATCTGGCAGAGCGTCTCGTTGCTGCAGGTGCCGCTCGGGTCGCAGGAGCAGGGGTGGCCGGGGCCGCGGGTCTTGGCGAGGCCGATGGAGCGCGCGACGAGGAAGATGGCCTCGTTGGCGAGGGCGTAGCGGCCGCGGGCGGGGTCGGCGGCGCCTTCGAACAGGACGCCGACGTCGTTGCGCACGGCGTTGCCGCAGTCGTGGCGCACGAGGCCGTAGAGCGAGCCGGCGTCCTGGCCGGCGAAGACGATCATCATGTGGTCGCCGCCGGGCCGGGCGGTGGTCACCTCGACGGCGTAGGCGGCGAGGGCCTGGCGCAGGTCGGCGACGAGCTGGTCGATGCGGGCCTGGCGGCCGGGGTCGGCGGCGAGAAAGGCCGGGTAGGTGGTCCGCGTCGCGACGAGGCTGAAGGCCGACTGCGTGGCGTCGTCCTGGCCGTCGGCGACGCTCTCGAGCGTCACGCCTTCGAAGGCGAGGTAGAGGCTCGGGGGCGACGAGGGCGTGCCCGTCGCAGGGCACGAGGCCGAGCCGGCCTGGCCCGAAGCGCCGGCGCCGCCGCCCGCTCCGCCGCCCGCGCCGCCCGCGCTGCCGCCCGCGCCGCCCGCGCCGCCGCTCGCGCCGCCAGAGCCCGCGGCCTGCGCGCCGGCCGCCCCGGCGTTCGCGGCGGCGCCGCCCGAGCCGCCCTCGTCACCCGAGCTCGCGTCGTCGCAGGCGGCGGGGGCGAGCGCGGCGATGCCCGCGGCGAAGAGAAGGGTAACGAGGGGGCGCAGCTTCGGCAGGGCAAGCATCGGGGCAGGGTAGGAGGGGGGCAAAGGGGCGGCAAGCCGAGCTAGGATCGGCGCCGATGAACGAGACGGGGCGGCAAGCCGCGCTAGGATCGGCGCCGATGAGCGAGATGTTGCCCGCGTCACCTCTCTGCGTCGCCGCCGTGCAGGCCGAGCCCGTGCCCGGCGACGTCGCCGCCAACGCGGCCGCCGCCGCCCGGCTGCTCGCGCGGGCCGCGGGCGAGGGCGCCCGGCTCGTCGTCTTTCCGGAGCTCTTCTTGCCGGCGTACGACCCCGACGCGCTGCGCGCCGACCCGGCCGGGGCGTTCCTGCGGGTGGGCGAGGCAGAGCGCGTCGGCGATCGACGGCTCGCGCCGCTCGGCGCGGCGGCGCGGCGCCACCGGGTCGTCGCGCTGGTGGGCGCGGCGTTGCTCCGGCCGGGGGGGCGACGCACGCTCTCGTCGATCGTCGTCGACGCCGAGGGCGAGGCGGTCGCGGCGTACGACAAGCAGCACCTCTGGGGCCCCGACGAGGCCGAGCTCTTCGCGCCGGGCGAGGCGGGGGTGACCTTGCGGCTCGGCGACTGGCGGCTCGGCCTGGGCGTCTGTTACGACGGGTGCTTCCCCGAGCACGGGCGCGCGGCGGCGCTCGACGGGGCGCACGCGTACCTGTGCCCGGGCGCCTTTCTGCAGGGCTCGCAGCACCGCCGCGATCTCTATTACGCCGCCCGCGCGCTCGACAACACGATGTACGTCGTGTTCGCCAACTCGGTGGGCGGGCGCGGGCGGCTCCGCTTCAACGGGGGGGCGGCGATCTACGAGCCGGAGGGGCGGGCGATCGCGCGGGGGGGCGACGAGGGCGAGGCGGTGCTGGTGGCCGAGCTCGACCCGCGCGAGATCGGCCGGGTGCGCGAGCGGCACGCGATGCTGCGCGACCGGCGGGGCGATCTGGGCGGGCGGCGTTCGATCGTCGTCGCGGGGGGCTGAGGGGCGCGGACGGCCCCTTTAGCGGCCCCGGAAGACGCCCTCGCGGCGCTCGACGAAGGAGCGCATGCCCTCGGCCGCGTCTTCGGTCGCCATCAGGGCGCGGGCGCGCTCGGGCAGGCGCGCCGCCTCGGCCTCGAAGCCGGCGGCCTCGGCGTTGGCGGCGGACGCGAGCGTCGCGCGCACGCCGAGCGGCGCCTGCGCGGCGATGCGGGCGGCGAGCTCGCGGGCGCGGGGCAGCAGGTCGGCGGCGGGCACCACCTCTTGCACGAGGCCGATGCGCAGCGCCTCGGCGGCGTCGAAGACGTCGCCGGTCAGGAGCCAGCGCATCGCGTTGCCCCAGCCCGCGACGGCCGGCAGGCGCATCGTCGCGCCGCCGAAGGGGAAGATGCCGCGCTTGATCTCGAGCTGCGAGAAGCGCGCGTCGTCGGCCGCGAGGCGCACGTCGGCGGCGAGGGCGAGCTCGACGCCGACGGTGAAGCAGTAGCCCTGCAGGGCGGCGACGAGCGGCTTCGAGCGCCTTCGCGCGCCGAGGCCGAAGGGGTCGATCTGCCCGGCCGGGAAGAGCTCGCGGCCCGCGGCGACCTCGGGGCCGACCTCGGCGAGATCGAGCCCGCCGGTGAAGTGCGCGCCGTGCGCGAAGAGCACCGCGCAGCGCAGATCGTCGTCGGCCTCGTAGCGGGTGTAGGCCTGCGACAGCTCGTCGAGCATGGCGCGGTCGAAGGCGTTTCGCTTCTCGGGGCGGCTCAGGCCGATGAGGGCGACGTGGCCCTCGCGGTCGAAGGAGATTCGCGGCATGGCCGGCACTCTAGCAGTTCGACGCGGGGCCGGGCTCGGGGCCCTCGAACGCGCGCACGAACTGACGCGGCTGCCGCCGCTTGCGCAGGCAGCGCGTCTCGGCCTCGAGGTAGCAGACCGTGAAGGCGCGGCGGGCGCGGCCCGTGCGGTTGACGCCCGAGCGGTGCCACAGGTGGTTGTGCAGCAGGTAGGCCTCGCCGGCGCGGGCGCCGAGCAAGACGCCCTCGCGGGCCCCGCGCTCGGCGACGCGGGCCTTGGGCACGAGGCCGCCCATGGGCGTGGCGAGGCCGGCGAGGTGGCTGCCGGGCAGGGCCTCGACGCAGCCGGCCTCGGGCGGCGCGTCGTCGAGGGCCGTCCAGATCTGGAGCACCGGCGGGCGGTCGATGCCCCAGAAGCGCCCGTCGTCTTGGTGCCAGGGCAGGGGCGAGCCGCCGGCGGCGGGCTTGGTGAAGAGCGTCGCGCGGTAGACGCTGACGCCGCCGGGGGCGAGGGCGCGGGCGAGGCGGGCGAAGAGGGGGTTGTTGAGGTAGGCGAAGAAGAGCGGATCGAGCTCGAGCTTCTCGACCTTGCGGTAGTCGAGCGAGGGCCCCTCGTAGCCGCGGCCGTAGGGCAGATCGTCGTAGCTGCCGGTGTTGGCGTCCTTCTGAAAGAAGAGGCCGGGGTAGGCGACGCGCCCGAGCATCAAGTCGTCGGCGCGGGCGCGCAGGGCCGCGAGCGCCTCGTCGCTCGCCACGCGGCCGAGCGGCGCGTAGCCCTCGGCGCGGTAGCGGGCGAGGGCGGGCCCGACGTCGCGCCCGAGGGCGCCCTCGGCGAGCATCGCCTCGGGCCTCATCGGGCGTAGCTCGCGTCGGTGCCGAGGTAGTCGCGGTAGAGGTCGTCGAGGCGCTTCATGGCGCCGGGCGGGGGGCGGTAGGCGCAGCCGTCGAGGGCGGCGTCGAGCTGGTCGACGTCGCCGGGGCCGACGAGGACGGCGTCGACGCCGGGGCGGGCGGCGAGCCAGCCGTAGGCGAGGCGGGCGGGCGCGACGCCCTCGTCGCGGGCGACGTCGGCGCAGGCCGCGGCGAGCGCGAAGAAGGGGTCGGTCCAGTAGCGGCGGCGGTAGAGGGGGTTCTGGTCGAAGCGCGAGCCCGGGGGGGCGGGGCGAGAGCGGTCGTGGCGGCCGGCGAGCAGGCCGCCGGCGAGCGGGTTGTAGACGGCGGTGGGCAGGCGGTAGCGGCGGGCGAAGGCGAGGTACTCGATTTCGATTTGCCGGACGAGCACGTTGTAGAGGACTTGCGACAGGGCGGGCCGCGGCACGCCGCGCGCGTCGCACCACGTGATCATCTCGAGCACCTGCCACGAGGCGTAGTTCGAGACGCCCCAGGCCCGCGCCTTGCCCGACTCGAGCAGGGCGGCGACCGCGCCGAGCGTCGCCTCGATCGGCACCGCGCGGTCGGGGGCGTGCAGGTAATAGAGGTCGACGTACTCGGTGCCGAGGCGGGCGAGGCTCTCGTCGAGCGCGCGCGGCAGGCGCTCGGGCGAGAGCCCCTCGGGCTTGCCGCCGGCGCGGCCGAGGCCGACCTTGGTGGCGACGCTCACCTCGGCGCGCCGGGCGCCGAGGGCGCGGCCGAGGATCGCTTCGGACGCGCCGTCGTTGTACAGGTTGGCGGTGTCGAACGAGCGCACCCCCCGCTCGAGCGCCCGCTCGACGACGCGGCGCGCCTCGGCCTCGGGCGTGCGCCGGCCGAAGTTCATCGTGCCGACGATGACGTAGGGGGCAGCGGCCTCGGGCGTGGCGGGGGGGGCCGGCGTCATGGCGGGGCGAGGGTACGCGCCGGGGGCCCGAGCGTCGAGGCGTAGAAGCGCGGGGGCCCGGCGTGGTAGCGTCCGGGTTTCGTTACGGGAGGGTGGTTGATGGCCATGAGGCGATACCGTTGCGTCATTTGCGGGCACGAGTACGACCCCGCCGAGGGCGACCCGGGGGCCGGCATCGCGCCCGGCACGAGCTTCGAAGACCTTCCCGATTCGTGGTTCTGCCCCGACTGCGGGGCGACCAAGGCCGACTACGAGCCGTTCGAGTGAGCGCGCCCGTTCGGCGGCCGCGCGGCCCGGCGCGGGGGGCGGCGCGGGGGCCGCGGGCGTGCTAGCAGCGGGGGGCCATGTCGACCCGCGAACTGGTCGTGCTGGGCTCTTCGAGCCAGGTGCCGACGCGCTACCGCAACCACAACGGGTACCTGCTCTTGTGGGACGACGAGGGCCTGCTCTTCGACCCGGGCGAGGGCACGCAGCGCCAGATGATCTACGCCGAGGTGAGCGCGTCGCAGATCACCAAGATCTTGGTGACGCACTTTCACGGCGACCACTGTCTCGGGCTGGCCAGCATGATCCAGCGCATCAGCTTGGACCGGGTGCCCCAGACGATCGACGTGTTCTTTCCGGCGTCGGGGGCGGTGTACTTCGAGCGGCTGCGCTACGCCTCGATCTATTACGACCAGGCGCGCCTCGCGCCCCGGCCGCTCGAGGCCGAGGGCGTCGTGCACGAGTCGCCCGCGTTCACGATCGAGGCGCGGCGCCTCGACCACGGGGTCGAGGCCTTCGGCTACCGCCTGCAAGAGCGGGGCGGCCGCACGATGCTGCCCGGCGCGCTCGCCGAGGCGGGGGTGAGCGGCCCGGCGGTCGGGCGGCTCTTGCGCGAGGGCGAGGTCAAGGCGGGCGAGCGCGTCGTGCGCCTCGACGAGGTGAGCGTCGAGCGCAAGGGCCAGAGCGTCGCGTTCGTCATGGACACGCGACCTTGCGCGGCGGCGCTCGAGCTGGCGCGGGGGGTCGACCTCTTGGTGTGCGAGTCGACGTACCTCTCGAGCGAGGCGAGCGAGGCGCACGCGCACGGGCACATGACCGCGGCCGACGCGGCGTCGATCGCCCGCGAGGCCGGCGTCGGCCGCCTCGTGCTCACGCACTTCTCGCAGCGCTACGTCGCGGTCGAGCCCTTCGAAGACGAGGCGCGGGCGATCTTCGCCGACGCGGTGGCCGCGCGCGACGGGCGGCGGGTGGCGGTGCCGAAGCGGGCGCGGGTGTCCTGAGGCGGCCGGGGCCCGGGCGGGGTCGTCGCGCCGGCCCCCGGGCGCGCTCGCCGCGGCGGCGCGGGCCGCGGGCGTGGGGGCGCCCCGAGCCTCGACGGGGGCCGCGCGCGTGATAGCTTCAGCCCCCCGACCCCGCGAGCGTGGGCGCCGGGCCGACCGACGCGATGAGCAGCAAGCCCCGTGCGCGCGAAGCGCCCGTCAGCGAGACGCGCCCCGGCGAGTCGCGCTACCCCGAAATTCCCGTCGGCCCGCGGCTCGAAGCGCTGCTCGGGCTGGCCTACCGCGCGCGGCGCCCGGTGCTGCTCGAGGGGCCGACCGGCGTCGGCAAGAGCGAGATCGTGCGCGAGCTGGCGCGCAAGCTCGGCGTCGGCAGCGTGGTGCTCGACCTCAGCCTGCTCGAGCCGCCCGACCTGGTCGGCCTGCCCGTCATCGAGGGGGGCCGCACCGCCTTCGCCCTGCCGAAGATCTTGCCGACCGCGGGCGCGGGCATCTTGATGCTCGAAGAGCTGAACCGGGCCGAGCGCTACATTCAGCAGCCCGCGCTGCAGCTGCTCTCGGCGCGGCGGCTGCACGACTACGAGCTGCCGCCCGACTGGGTGTGCTTCGCCGCGATCAACCCCGAGTCGGGCGACTACCACGTCACGCCGCTCGACCGCGCGCTGCGGGCGCGCTTTCTCTGCGCCAGCGTGCGGGCCGACCGGGCCTCGTGGCTGAGCTGGGCGCTCGAGAACGACGTGCACCCGGCCGTGGTCGACCTCGTGCGGGCGCAGGCCCGCGCCCTCGACGACGTGCCGCCGCGCAGCTGGGTCTACGCCTCGCAGGTGCTCGCGGCGCTCGCGCCCGGGCAGGCGAACGACGAGGCGCTCTTGCGCGACGCGCTCGGCGGCTACCTGCCGCCCGCCTACTGCGAGATCTTGCTCGCGGGCCGGCAGGGCTGGCCGATCGGCCTCGGGGTCGACGTGCGGCGCGTGCTCGCCGAGTACGCCCCCTCGGCCGAGGTCGCCGCGGCGGTGCGCGCGCTGCTCGCCGCGGGGCGCACCGACCAGATCGAAGAGCTCGTCTACCGGGTCGAGCAGATCGTGCGCGGCCCCGAGGTCGCGATGCTGGCGTCCGAGAAGCGCTTCCGGCTCGAGGCCTTCGAGGCCCTGCTCGCCGACCTGCCCGGCGACCAGCGCGAGCGGCTGCAAGAGGCCATCGGCTCGAACGCGGTCGGCGCCTCGCTGCTCGGCGTCGCGCCGCACGAGCTGGTGGCGGGCTTCGCCGGCAGCGCCGCCGAGCGCGAGGTGCGCGCCTGGCTCGCCGACCCGGTCAAGCACCACCGCGTCGCCCTGCTGGTGCGGGCGCTCGTCGCGCACCTCGAGCGGCACCCGAAGCTCGCCGAGATAAGGCGCAACAACGCCGTGCGCGCCTCGCTCGGCGCCGTGCTCGCGCGGCTCGGCGAGCGCTTCGCGATGCCGCTCGTCGACGCCCTGCTCAAGCTGAGCATCGCCCCCGTCAGGCCCTCGTCGTGAGCGGCCCGGGCGCCCGCCCCGCGGCCCCCGGCGGCCCCTCGGCCCTGCGCGACTGGCTCGGGGCCTTCGTCTCAGGCGGCGCCTTCGTGCGCAAGTACCCGGCCTACGCCTCGGTGCTCGCGCGGCTCTTCCCCGTGGCCGACCCCGAGGTCTCGTCGATGGCGGTCGAGCTCTACAACGGCCGCTTCTACCTGCACGTCAACCAAGACTACTTCGTCGACCACCCCGCCTTCTTGACGGGCATCTTGCTGCACGAGGTGCACCATATCGTGCTCGGGCACCTCTCGAACCCCAAGTTTCACGACCCCGAAGAGCCCCGCCTGATGGAGCTCGCGGTCGAGATGTCGGCCAACGAGTACATCGAAGAGCCCCTGCCGAACCCCATCGTCTGGCGCGCCTTCGAGCGCTACGGCGTGCGCGCGGGGCAGAGCACGCTCGCCCGCTACCAGAAGCTGCTCGAGGCGATGCCGCCGGCCGAGCCGACGCCGCGCCCCTGCGACGACCACCGCCCCTGGCGGGGCCAGAGCCCGAGCCCCGGCGCCGGCGAGCAGGCCCGCCGCCTCGTCGAAGACGCCTTGCGCGACGCCGAGCGCCACGTCGACGCCTCGGGCCCCGAGCCGACGGGCCTGCGCCTCGCGGGCCGAAAGCCCGGGCGCCTGCTCGAAGAGCTGAGCGGCGTGCTCGCGGCCCCCGAGACCTACCTCGACTGGAAGGAGGCCCTCGCCCTCTTCTCCGCCCGCGTCCGGGCCCCCGTGCACAGCTACGCCCGGCCTTCGCGGCGCTTCCCCGGCCGGCCCTTCGAGGTGCCCGGCCGCCTCTACGCCGCCCGCAGCGTCGGCTACCCGCGGCTGCTCGTCGCCGTCGACACCTCGATGAGCATGGCGCCCGCCGAGCTCGTCGAGATCGCCCGCCACCTCGCCCGCCTCGGCCCCCTCGCCGCGATCACGCTCGCCGAGTGCGACGCCGAGGTCGCCGCGCTCGGGCCCTTCACCGGCGCCCTCTGCGAGGTGCGCGGCCGCGGCGGCACCGATCTGCGCCCCGTCTTCGCCCCCGAGGTGCTCGGCCGCGTGCGGCCCGACGGGGTCATCTACTTTACCGACGGGCAGGGGCCCTTTCCCGAAGTCGCGCCCCCCGTGCCGGTGCTCTGGGTGCTGACCAAGCCCGAGGCCTTCGCGTGCCCTTGGGGCTCGAAGGCGCGGCTCGGGCGGCCGGGCGAGCGGCGGGCGTAGCGGCCGGGCGAGCGGCGGGCGTAGCGGTCGGGGCGGGCTGCGTTCGGCGCGGCCGATTGCGGCGGGGGCGGAAGGCGCGCCCGCCGCGCCCTGGCGTCGATGTGGGGCGGAAGAAACGCCCGCCCCGGCGCGAATAAGAGCACGCTAGGTCGGTACGAAAACGTCCGCGGCAGGGTGACGCCACGCCGGGGCGGCGTACCGCGTCGAAAACGAACCGCGAGGGTCTTTATGAATCGATTGCGTCTCGGTGTGGTCGCTGCAGTCGTGATGGTCGCCGCCGCGGGCTGCGGGGGCGGGGGCGCGGCCCCGAAGCCGGCGCAGAGCGCGGCGTCGTCGCCCTCGGACGACCCGGTGAAGGTCACGGGGGCGACCCCGGCGCAGGTCAAGCTGGGCCACTTCGTCACGCCCGACGGGCGCCACGGCTTCGTGCTCGATCGCACGGGCGCGAAGGCGAAATTGCAGGTCGACGGCAGCAAGGACGTCGTCGAGCTCACCGAAGAGGAGGCGCGCAAGCACGGCGACCTCGAGGGGTACAACTACCTCGACCCGGCGGGCAAGAAGCGCATCTTCATTTCGAAGGGCGGCGGCCTCAGGTACTTCGTCGGCGGCGAAGAGTATTCTGCGAACCACGACAAGGGCGCGAAGGCGCTCGGCAGCGCCACGGTCGCGGGCGCGCCGAAGAAAGAAGAGCCCGCCTGGAAGGCGCGCTCGGCCGAGCTCGAGGCGAAGAGCGTGGTCAAGACGCAGGGCCTGAGGCCCGAGGACGCGAGCGATCTGAAGAAGGTCGAGGCGGCGTTCGCGAAGGCCGACGCGGGCAGCTTCTACCGCTACGTCGAGCGCGACAAGGGCGGCGGCTGGGCGCCGAAGCTCGACGTCGCGCCCTCGAACGTGAGCGGCCCCGGCTTCGGCCGGCAGCGCTGGAAGACCGACGAGGCCGAGGCGGCCAAGCACAAGAAGCTCGCGGCCTACGGGGCCGTCATCACGGGCTACTCGGACGCGCAGTCGCGCGGCAACCACGTCATCGCCGAGCTGAAGGACCACCGGCCCGCGCTCGCCTCGGGCACGCCGGGCGTCGTCTGGGCGGTCGACGACAGCTCGGTCACCTTCGTGAGCTTCGACGGCGGGCGCTACGTCGTCGACCTCGCCCAGGCGCCCGAGAAGGGCTCGCCGCTCGAGCCGGGCGCGGGGCCCGAGGGCGCGTGGCCGAAGCCGGTGCAGGACCCCTTCCTCGATTATGGCGACGTCGGCCGCCTCGTGAAGGTCGGCGCCGCGCCCAGGTCGGTGCAGGACGACCTCGAGAAGGCCGACGACGCCTGGAACGCCTGCGCCCAGAAGGCCTGGAAGCCCGCCGACGCCAAGATCGAGGTCGGCAAGTTCAAGCTCGAAGACGCGAAGGCGCTCTCGGTCAAGGCGCAGGCCTCGTGCCGCAAGCACCTCGACCAGTTCGAGACCGCCCTCGTCGCCTACCTCGACCAGCGCAAGGCCGAGCGCGCCGCACTGTACGACAAGGCGAAGGCCCGCGCCGCCCAGCTCGGCGTCGCGAAGTTAACGTTCGGCGGGGGGCGTGTCGGCTGAGGTCGGAAAATTCGCGCCGTGCGGTCCGCGGGGCGTCCCGGGCCTAGCGCCGCGAGCGACAACATTGTTACCATAGTCGCGTGACGACGCCGCCCGAGCGCCAGGTCGGCCGCTATACGCTCTTCGAGCAGCTGGCCTCGGGGGGGTTCGCGCGGGTGCACCTCGGGCGCCTGAACGGCGACGCGGGCTTCGCGCGCACGGTCGCGATCAAGCGCCTGCACGAGGGGCAGGCGGCCGACCCCGACGCGGTGCGCTTGTTGCTCGACGAGGCGCGGCTGGCGGCGCGGGTGCGGCACCCGAACGTGGTGCAGACGCTCGACGTGCTGGTGGCCGACGGCGAGCTCTTGCTGGTGATGGACTACGTCCACGGCGAGACGCTCGCGCGGCTGCTCACCGCGGCGCGGCGGCGGGGCGCGGGGGTGCCGCCGCCGGTGCTCGGGGCGGTGATGTCCAACGCGCTCTCGGGGCTGCACGCGGCGCACGAGACGGTCGACGAGGCGGGCCGCCCGCTCAACATCGTGCACCGCGACGTCAGCCCGCAGAACATCATGGTGGGCGCCGACGGCGTCGCGCGCGTGCTCGACTTCGGCATCGCGAAGGCGAGCGGCATCGAGGCGCGCACGCGCGAGGGGCAGTTCCGGGGCAAGCTGTCGTACGCGGCGCCCGAGCAGCTCGAGGCGCGGCCGATCGACCGGGCGGCCGACGTGTACGGCGCCGGCGTCGTGCTCTGGGAGGCGCTCGCGGGCCGGCGGCTCTTTCTCGGCAGCACCGAGCCCGAGATCATCATGAAGGTGGCGCTCGGGCAGATCGAGCCGCTGCGCTCGGTCAACCCGACGGTGCCGCCGGAGGTCGAGGCGGTGGTGATGCGGGCGCTGGCCCGCGACCCCGCGTCGCGGTACCCGACGGCGCTGGCGATGGCGCACGCGGTCGAGCAGGCGCTCGGGGTGGCGCCCGCGCGCGACGTGGGCGCGTGGGTGGCGGCCGAGGCGGCCGAGGCGCTCGCGCGCTGCGCGGCGCTGGTCGCCCAGGTCGAGCGGGGGGGCCCGGCGAGCGGGGCCATGGCGGTGGTGCCGGGCCGGCCGAGCGCGGGGCGGCCGAGCGCGTCGCTCTTGCTCACGCCGGGCGGGCGGCCCGCGGGCCGCTCGAGCGCGCCGCCCGCGGGCGCCTCGGGCGAGTGGTGGCAGGTCGGGTCGGGGCCCGACGAGGGCGTGGGCGCGTCGGGCAGCACCGAGCGGGTGTATACGAAGTCGACCTACCCGGCGCTGCCGGCTCGGCCCTCGCGGCAGCCGCGGCTCGTCTTGGCGGCGTTCGGGCTCGTCGTGGCCGCGGCGGCGGTCGCCGTCACGCTCTCGTGGCGGGCCAAGCCGCTCGTCGTCGTCTCCCCGGCCGCGTCGGGCCCGTCGGTGCCGGGCGAAGGGGCCGCCAGGCCGCCGTCCGGGCCCGCGGCGACCGCGACGACGGGCGAGCCGCCGGCGCTCGCGTCGGCGCCGGCCGGGGGCGCGCCCGGGGGCCAGGCCACGGCGCCGGGGCCGGCCGGGGGCGCGTCGGGGGGCCAGGCGACGCCGCCGGGGCCGGCGGACGCGCCGCCCGGGGGCCAGGCCACGCCGCCCAAGGCCGGGGCCCAGCCGGCGGGGGCCGCGGTGGGGCGAACGCATACGACGGCGCCCCCTTCGCGGCCGCCCCGGCCCGAGCCGGGGGCCGCGCCGAACTGCAACCCTCCCTATACAGTGGACGCCAGCGGTCGAAGGCGCTTTAAGCCGGAATGTCTCTAGATGCCGCCGTCGCTCTCCCTTTTCGGCCGCGCGGGCTCGCGCCGCCCGTGCGGCGCGGCGACCCGGCCGCTCGCGCTCGCGCTCGCGCTCGCGCTGGGCCCCGGCCGGGGCGCCGGCGCCGAGCCGAAGCAGGCGCGCGCGTGCGCCGACGCCCATTACGAGGCGCAGAAGGCGCGCGACGAAGGCAAGCTGCTCGAGACGCGGAGGCGGCTGGTCGCCTGCTCGCAAGAGGGGTGCCCGCGGGCGGTGAGCCGCGAGTGCGCCGAGTGGCTGGTCGAGGTCGAGAAGGCCCTGCCGAGCCTGGTGCTGAAGGCCGTCGACGCCCGGGGCGGCGACGTGTTCGACGTCGAGGCGAGCGAGAACGGCGAGCGCATCGAGCTGCGGCCCGACGGCAAGGCGTTCGCGGTCGACCCGGGGCCGCACGTCTACCGGTTCGAGCACGGCGGGCAGGCGGTCGAAGAGCGGGTGCTCGTGCGCGAGGGCGAGCAGCGGCGCGCGCTCGTGGTGACCTTCGACCGGGTGAACGTGCCCCCGCCGGCCCCGCCCCCCCGCGCGCCGGGGCCGCCGCCGGCGGCGGCCCCGGGCCGGGGGCGGCACCTGACCGCGGCCTCGGTCGCGCTGGGCGGCGTGGGGGTCGCCGCCCTCGGCGCGTTCGCGTTCTTCGGCGCCACGGGCCGCAGCGACTACCGCCGCCTGCGCGACGACTGCGGGCGGAGCTGCGCGCCCGGCGACGTCGACGACGTGCGCGGCAAGCTGCTCGTCGCCGACCTGTCGCTCGGCGTCGGGGTCGTGTCGCTCGCCGCCGCGTCCGTGCTCTGGCTGACCTCGGCCGACCCGGCGCCGCCCGGCGCCGCGGGCGCGCGCCGGCCCGGCCCGGGCGTGGCCCTCGTGCCGGCGCCCGGCGGCGCCTTCGCCTCGGTCGGGGGGGCGTTCTAGGCCATGCGCGCCGCCTCGGCCCTCTGCTTCGCGCTCGCCGCCGCCGCCGGCGGGGCGGGCTGCCTGCTCACCACCCCGGTCGGCGAGCTCGACGACGAGTACGGGTCGGGCCGCGGGGGCGGCGGCTCGCGCCCGCGGGTCGAGGGCAGCGTCGCGGGCTGCGACCCGATCGCGGCCAACTCGGGCTCGTGGGTGCTGGCGCCCGACTCGGCGCGCGTCAGCAACTACCTGCGCCTGACGCCCGCGCAGAACGGCGCCCTCGGCGCCTTCTGGTGGAGCACCCCCATGCGGCTCGACGAGCTCGAGATCTCGTTCGAGTTTCGCATCAACCCGGCCTGGGACGGCACCAGCGGCGTCGGCTTCGCCTTCGCCTGGACGTCCCTGCGCGAGCCGCCCGCCCAGAACGCCTCGTTCCCCGGCTTCGGGCTGCCGCAGGCCCGCGGCTGGGCGCTCGCCTTCCGGTCGACGCCGCCCATCGAGCCGCCCAACAAGCCCTCGTTCTTGCTCATCGACGGCTCGCGCTCGGTCCTGGTCAACAACGCCGGCCCTGCCGGCCAGACCCTCGTCACGGTGACGGCCGACGCCATCGTCGATGACCCCTCGTTCTGGCACGAGGTGGCGTTCTCGATGCGCCCCAACTCGGCCGAGATTTTCTTTCGCGGCTCGCTGCTCGCCAGCCCCGGGCTCGAGCCGTACGAGGGCTTCGAGGGCGTCTGGGGCTTTACCGCGTCGACCAACCCCGTGGGCCCGCTGTCCGAGTTCTCCATTCGCAACGTGCGCGTTTTCGCACCCTACGACGGTGGCTGCGTCCGCTGAATGGCCGCGGCGGGGAGAGAGAGAGACCATGATGGGCAAACCCCTCCGATTCGTACTGCTCGCCGTCACCCTCGCCGGCGCCGCCGCCGCCGCCGCGTCATGCGGCGATGACGACGACAACCCTGGCGACGGCGGCGCGGGCGCAGGGGCGGGGGCGGGCGCGGGCGCGGGTGGGGGGGCCGGGCAGGGCCGCTCGTGCGGGGGCTTCGTCACGAACGCCGCCGACCCCTGCCAGGCGTGCGTCCAGCAGAGCTGTTGCGACGCCGCCGAGACCTGCCTCGGCCTCGGCGCCGACTGCGCCGTCTGCGACACCGACCCGTACGGCGAGGCCTGCCAGACGAACGCCGACAGCCTCGCCTTCCGCAAGTGCCGCCTGAACAATTGCGCCGAGGCGTGCAAAATACCCGACGCGAAGGTCGACGTCGACGCGCCCGCGCAGACGAACGACACGAGCTGCGGCGACGAGGGCTTCGCCTGCAACCCCGTCAAGATCGCGAAGTGTACGGGCGGCGACCCCCAGTCTTGCGACCCCGACGCCGCGGTCGGCGTTTGCGACGAGGGCGGCACGGTCGGCCAGAGCGAGCTCGGCTACGTGTGCTATTGCCCGCCGCAGAAGCGCACGCTCGGCCAGTCGTGCAACGCCACCGACGGCTTCTGCCTCGAGGGCCTCGACTGCTACAACTGGACGGACACCTGCGCCAAGTACTGTTGCGTCGACGACGACTGCAGCCCCGGCGCCCGCTGCGCCAAAGAGCCCGGCGCGCTCTGGGGCAAGGGCCAGGTGGGGGTCTGTCTGGTGCGCGACACCTTCTGAGCGGGCGCCCCGGGGCGCGCGCGGTGCGCGCCGCGGCGCCGGGGGCCGGGTGGTGCCGCGGCGCCGGGGGCCGGGGGGCGCCGGGCGGCCTCGACGGGCGCGGCCCGGGCGTTCATGCTTGGGGCGCGCCCCGATGCTGAACGAACAGATCTTGGCCGCGTTCGAAGCGCAGCGCCCCGCGCTCGACCGGCTGCGCGAGCACCTGCACGCCGAGCTCTCGGCCGCCCTCGCGGCCCGGCGCGTCGAGGTGAACTTCGTCACGAGCCGGGTCAAGTCGCCCGAGAGCCTGCGCAAGAAGATCGCGCGGCCCGACAAGACCTACCGCCGCCTCTGGGACGTGACCGACCTCGTCGGCCTGCGCGTCGCCACCTACTTCGAAGACTCGATCCAAGACGTCGCCCGGCTCGTCGAAGAGATGTACCGGGTCGACTTCGGGCAGAGCGCCGACAAGCTGCGCTTCACCGACTACGGCAAGTTCGGCTACCGCTCGCTGCACTACGTGTGCGCGCCGCCCTCGGCCGGCGTGGCGACGCGGGTCGACCCGGCCTGCCGGTTCGAGATTCAGGTGCGCACGTCGCTGCAGCACGCCTGGGCCGAGGTCGAGCACGATCTCGGCTACAAGGCCGAGGGCTCGGTGCCCGAGGCGATCCGGCGGCGGCTCAGCCGCATCGCGAGCCTGCTCGAGCTGGCCGACCAAGAGTTCGTGTCGATCCGGCACGATCTTAGCCGCTACCAGCGCGAGATCTGCGAAGAGCTGGCGCACCCGAGCCGCCCGCTGCCCCTCGACGCCGTCGCCCTCGCCGCGCTCGCGCAGAGCCCCGCCGTGCAGACCCTCGACGAGGCCATCGCGCGCGCCCTGCGCCGCCCGCTCGGCGACGAGGTCTACTCGCCCGAGTACCTCGTCAAGCTCTTGCAACTCGCGGGGCTCGGCACGACGCGAGAGCTCCAAGATGCGCTCTCGCGGCATGGTGGGCAGGTCCTTTCGGCGGTCGAGCCCTACTTTCAGTTCACCGAGCGCGCCTGGCAGATGACGGCCCAGAGCCTCGCCGCCGTCGACCGCTGCTATAGCCTCTTCTTTCTCGCCCACGTCGCCGTGCTCTGCGGCCCCGAGCTCGGCATCAACAAGGTGACGAAGCTGCAGCAGCTCTACCTGCGGCTCGACTACCCGGGCGACGAGCGGGCGGCGCAGCAGGTGGCGAGCGGCCTGGTCGAGGCCCTCGTGCCCGCGCTGCCCCCGCCCTGAGCCGCCCGCCCGCGCGGGCGCTCACAAGAAGCAGCGCCCCTCGCCCCGGTAGGTCGGCGCCCGGCCCTCGAGCGCGTCGCCCCGCACGAGGTAGAGCTCGTCGAAGCGCTCGCAGAGCTCGCCCGCCTTGGCGTGCCGAAAGTACACGCGGTCGCCGACGCGCAGGCCGTCGGCGGCGGGGCCGAGCAGCGGGGTCTGCACCTCGCCCGCGCCTTCTCGCGGGTCGAGGCGCAGGCCCGCCGGCAGGAAGGGCGAGGGCAGGCGGTCGGCGCCGGCCGCGCCCGAGGCGACGTAGCCGCCGCCCAGCACCGTGACGGCGCCGGGGCCGGGGCGCCGCACCACCGGCAGCGCGAAGAGCGCGGCCGGCTCGACCGAGAAGCCGCGGTAGGCGTCGAAGAGGGTGGGGCCGAAGAGCCCCGAGCCCGCCGCCAGCTCGGTCACCGCGGGCTCGGCCGCCGTGCGCTCGAGGCTGCCGGTGCCGCCGCCGTTGACGAACTCGAGCGGCGCGATCGCCCGCACCGCGCGCACGATCTCGGCGCGCCGCGCGGCGAGCTCGGCGGCCGACCGCCGCTGCATCGCCCGCACCGCCGCGCCGACGAGCCGCCGCCCCGGCGGCTCGTCGGCGAGCCCCGCGATCTGCGCCTCGTAGGCCATCAGGCCCACCAGCTTCAGGTAGGGGCGGCGCGCGATCTCGGCGGCGAAGCGCGCCGCCTGGGCCGGCGCGTGCAGCGGCGAGCGCTTGACGCCGAGGTGCAGCCTGCCCCCCATCGGCCGGAAGCTCGCGTCGACGTCGAGGCAGACCCGCACCGGGCGCTCGCGTGACGCGCCCGCCGACGCGATGAGGTCGAGCTGCGCGGGGGCGTCGACCGTCAAGGTCACCCGCGCCGGCGCGTCGGCCGGCCGCGCGACGAGGCGACCGAGCGCCCCCCGGTCGACCGTCGGGTAGGCCACGAGCACGTCGTCGAAGCCGCCCTCGGCCAGCCACAGCGCCTCGGGCAGCGTGAAGGCCATCAGGCCGCGAAAGCCCGCCTCGCCCGCGAGCAGGCGGCGCAAGAGCTCGCGGCAGCGCACCGACTTGGTCGCCACGCGGATGGGCCGCCCGGCCGCGCGCCGGCGCAGGTCGGCCGCGTTGCGGAAGAAGGCGTCGAGATCGAGGCAGGCGTAGGGCGGGTCGAGGGCCCCGAGCGCCCGGTCGAGCCGCGCGCGCAGGGCCGGGTCGGGCGCCCCGCGCCGGCTCACGCCTCGGCCCCCCGCGAAGCCCCCCGCGCCGCGCCGAGCACGCGCTCGATGGCGGGCGTCGTGAAGAGCCCGCCCGGGTCGAGCCGCGCGCGCGCGGCCTGAAAGCGCGCCCATTCGGGGTAGAGCGCCGCGAGCTCGGTCGCCCCGAGCGAGTGCCGCTTGCCCCAGTGCGGCCGGCCGCCATGCTCGGCGAAGATGGACTCGGCGAGGGCGAAGTACTCGCGCCAGGGCGTGCCCGTGTAGGCGTGCACCGCGACGTAGCAGCTCTCGCGCCCGTACGAGGGGCTGAGCCAGGCGTCGTCGGCGGCCGAGAAGCGCACCTCGACGGGGAAGTTCACCATCAGCGCGCGCTCGCGCACGCCGGCCAAGAGCGCGCGCAGTGCCGGCGCCCCCGCCGCCCGCGGCAGCGCGTACTCGGTCTCGGTGAAGCGCACGAGGCGGGGGCTGGCGAAGACCCGATCGCTGCGGTCGACGCGCTCGGACGAGCCGGCGAAGCGGGTCGAGAGGCGGTTGAGCGCCGGCACGAGCCCGGGCGCCCGGCGGCCGAGCCGGAGCGAGGCGTCGAGCAGGGCGTTCTCGAGCACGAGCGCCTCGGCGCGGTGGGCCGCATTGCGCAGCGCCTGGGCGGGCCGCTCGGTGCGGCGGTTGGTGCGCGTGAGCGCGACGTCGGTGTGCGGGAAGACGAAGAACTCGAAGTGCTCGGCCGCGAGCGCCCGCCCTTCGAGCCCGTCGAGCAGCGGCCCGAGCGGCTCGGTGCCCCGCGCGGCGAGCAGGTTGAAGGCCGGCACGCAGCGCAGGGTCACGTCGACCACCACCCCGAGCGCCCCGACCGACACCCGCGCGGCCCGCAAGAGGTCGGCCTCGGGGCCCGCGGCCGAGCAGGCGACGAGCGAGCCGTCGGCCCGCGCGATCGTCATCGCCTCGACCCCCGCCGACAGGTTCGGCAGCCCCGCCCCCGTGCCGTGCGTGCCCGTCGCCAGCGCGCCGCCGAGCGTCTGCGCGTCGATGTCGCCCAGGTTCGGCAGCGCCAGCCCCTCGGCCGCGAGCGCCGCGCTGAGCTCGTGCAGCGTGATGCCCGCCTCGACCCGCACGAGGCGCCCGCCCCGGTCGACCTCGAGCACGCGCTTCATGCGGTCGAGCACGAGCAGGCAGCCCTCGGTCAGCACCACGTCGCTGAACGAGTGCCCGCTGCCGGCCACCCGCACCTTGAGCCCCTCGCGCCCGGCGCGCACGAGCGCCTCGCACACCTCGCCCGCGTCGGCCGGCCGCACGACGCGCGCCGGCGAGCAGCGCTGGTCGCCCGCCCAGTTCTGCCAGACCCCGGTGCTCACGGCGCGCCCCCCTCGCGCCCGCCGGGGGCGCCATCGCGGGGCAATACGGGCCAGACAAAGCCCGGGGCGGGGGCTCGGGGGGCGGGCAGGCGATCGTTCACAGGGACGAGCATAGCGCACGCGCCCCGGACGCCACCCCGAGTCGCTTCGGGGCGCGGCGCCGGGCGGGTCGGCTCGGACTCGGCAGAAAGTGCACGCGACCACGCAACCGGGCCCCAGGCCGGCCGAAGGGAGGACATGAAACCCACCTACGTCTGGCACAACGTCGGCCGCTACTCAGGCTTCCTCGCCCTCGCCCCCCGGGCCGATCGGCCCTTCGGGCTGCTCTCGCTCTACGTCGTCGCGTCCCGCTCCGAGCGCCGCACCGTCGCGTGGTGGGAGACGCGCGAGGGCCTCTTCTTGTGCTTCGCCGAGGTCGGCAGCGCCTGAGCTCCGCCCCCCGCCCCGGCGGGGCCCTCGCGTTGCGGCGGGGGCGGGCATATGACAGGGTAGTTCCGAAGTGCGCGCGCGAGAGTCGACCGCAAGAGCGCTGCCCCTCGGGGCGCTGCGCTGCTTCGTTGCGGTCCTCTTGTGCCTGCTGGCCCGGGCGCCCGCGGCGTCGGCACCGACCTGGCTCCGCGCGCCGTCGGGCCCTTCGTCGCGCGGCGACGAGGCCGTCGGGGTGGCGCTCGCTCGCGCCCCCGGCCCCTCGCTCGATCGGGGCGCGTCCAAGGCGGCGCACGCCGACGCGCGCGAGGCGGGCGACCAGGGCGGCCTCGGGCCCTTCTTGCCCCCGCCCGCGTTGCCGCTGCCCGTGGGCGCTGGCGCGTGGTCTGCCTTCGCCGACCGCTCGGTCGCCTCGCCGAGCGCCCGCCCTTCGCTCCTGCGCCCCGTCGCGCGGGCGCCGCCGGCCTTGCGACGACCGGCCTGAGGCGACGAACCGCTCGGCATGAGCCGGGCGTGGCGCGCGCTTGCTCTGGCGTGGGCCGGGGCGAGGGCGCCATCGCTCACCTCCGGCGACGAGCAGCACCCCCCGCGGCCCGGTCGGGCACGCGAGGCGGCGGACACCTCCGACCGGGCGCGACGCGCGCCCCTGCGAGCGTGGGCCCGCGGCGGAAGGCTTCTGCGCGGCGCCGGCCCACGCTCGCACGGGCGCCCGCCCTCCGCCCGGCCCCGGCTCGCTCGCGCTAGCGCGAGCGGCGTCCGCCCTCGCCCCCCGCCGGGACGAACCGCGGCCCTCACGCGAGGGCCGAACGCCCCCGTCTCGAACCCTACGCACGCACGATCGCGCCGGGCGCCGGCCGCCCGGCCGCGCGCGTGCCGACGCCATCGGAGCATCCATTCATGAAAGCGAAAGAACTCTCGGGCACCGCCCTGACCTTCGCCGGCCTCGCGGCCGGCATCTTCGGGGCGATGCAAGCGTCGGACGGCCAGGCCTGGCCGCTCGGCGTGCCGCTCTGCCTGCTCGCCCTGCCGCTCTTGGTCATGGGCTATCGGCTGCTGCAGCTGCCGTCGTCGATGGCCGACGTCCCGCGGGGCTCGCTCGAGGGCGACCCCGCCCGATCGCGGCCGGGCGCCCGGCGGCCCGCCGCGGTTCGGCACGACGGCCTCGCCACCGAGCCCCGCGCGCCCCGCGCCGAGCCCTCCCCCGGCGGGGCGCGCCCCGTCGAGCCCGCGCCGGCGTCGCCCGCCCAAGAGGCGGCCCCCTGAGCGATCCGCAGCGCGAGCGCGCGTCGGCGGGCCTCGCCCTCTTCGTGGCGCTGTCGTTCCTCGGCTCGTGGTTCGTGGCGGCTTCGCTACGGGTCTTCGGGCTCACGGTCGCGCCTTCGGCCCTCGGCACCCGCCTGTTCACGACGTCGCTCCTTTACGCCGCGACCATGGGCCTGCAGCCCCTCGTCGCGGCCTGGGTGGTGCGGCGCTGGGTCGACGCTCCCGACCGGCTCGACCTCGGCCTGCGCCCGGCCCGCTGGGCCTTCAGCCTCGTCGGGGCCCTCGGCGCCATGGGGGTCGCCGTGCTCGCCGCGCTCGCGGCGTCGCTCGCCGTCGCGCTCGGCGCCCTCGAGGCCTCGCCGCTCCACGGCAGCGCCGAGGCGGGGCTCGCGTCGGGCGGCCGTTCCGTGGCGGGGCTGATCGCGTTGACGGTCGCGTTCGCGGGCACGCTCGCGCTCGTCGGGGCGCAGGCCTTCGCCGAGGAGGTCGCCTGGCGCGGGTACTTCTTGCCGCGCTCGATGGAGCGGCTGGGCGAGTGGCGTGGCCTGCTCTTGCACGGCGCGGTGTGGGGGCTCTGGTACGCGCCGGTCTTGTTCTTCGCCAGCTACGGCTCGGTCGCGCCCTTCGCGTCGCTCGGCCGGGGCCTCGGCTTCGTGGTGACCTGCGCCCTGCTCGGCACCTTGCTCGGCTGGCTCCGGCTCGCGTCGCGGAGCGTCGTGCCCGTCGTGGTCGCCAACGTCACGCTCACGCTCGCCGCGGGCCTGCCCTACGTCGTGCACGGCGTCGACGCGGGCCTGCGCTCGGCGGCGTTCGGCCCCCCCGGCTGGCTCGTGCTGCTCGCGGCGATCGGGGGGCTCTGGCGATCGCGGTGGCGGTCGGCGGTGCGGACGCCCGAGCCGCTGCCGGCCCCGGCCGAGGGGGCGCCGGTGCTGCACGTCGTCTGGTGGGTCCTGCCAGGGGGGCCGCCGCCCCGAGACCACGACCTCAACTGAGGCGCGGCGCCCGGCCGATTCCTGGCCGCGCCCGGCGCGGGCGGGATAACCCCGCCGCAGGCGGCGGGGCGTCGGGGCGGGTCACGAGCACGTCGCAGCTCGCCCCGCGCACCACCGCCTCGGCCACGCTACCGAGCAGCAGGCGCGAGACGCCCGCGCGCCCGCGCGAACCCACCGCGATCAGGTCCGCGTCGACGTCACTCGCCTCCTTGAGGATCGCTTCGGCCGCCGGCCGGGGGCGCGCCGAGAGCCGAAGGCCGGCCCCGGGCGCGTCGACCGAGGCGAGCCGGCGCCTCAGCCTGGCTACCGCCTCGTCGGCGTAGGCGGCCCGGTACCCGACGAGCTCGTGCGACGCGAGATCGATGGTCATCCTGGTCTCGAAGGGGATGGCGTACGCATGCATGGCCGCGACGAACTCGGCGCCGGGGCCCGCGATCTCGATCGCGAGCTCGGCGATCCGCGCCTCGCCCTCCGCCGCCTCGAGCTTGAGGGCGGCGAGCGGCCGGCGATAGCCCCCCGCCGCCGCGCGGTTCGCCACGAGCACGGGGGCGCAAGTCTTTTGGAGCACGGCGTCGATCGCCGACCCGAGCAGGAGCTCGCCGATGGGGCGCTCGCCGCGCCGGCCGAGCACGACGAGGTCGGCGTCGATCGCCCTGGCGATCCGCGCGATCTCGCGCCGGACGGGCCCGACGAGCAGGTACGTCTGCGACGCCGGGGCTCGACCGCCCGCGCGCCTGGCGATCTCGGTCAGGCGCTCGGCCTCGGCTCGCAGCGCCTCGCGGGCCGCGGGCTCGTCGCGATCGCCCGCGGCCGCGCCGGCCCCCTGCCGGACGTGCACGAGGTGCACGCGCGCGCCCTCGGACAGGGGCAAAATTGCGGCGCGCTCGACCGCAGCCGTCGCCCCCGGAGAGAAGTCGGTCGCGACCAGCACGTCGCGCAGCGGCTTGCTCTCGGCGCGGCGCGCGACGGGAGCGCCCGACGAATTGGGGCGCGCCCGGGCCGTCGTCATGTCCGAAATGATAGCAAGCGTCGTGCCCGGCCCGGGCCCTACGCGCGGGCGTGTCTGCTCCCCTTGGTGCCCCGCGCGGGCCCGCGCAGGCCGGCCCTCGTGCGCGCGGGTGCGGCGCCGGCGCGCGTCGAACGCACGCCCGGCGCCGCAGAGCCTGCGCCGCGCCGCTCGGCGCCCTCAGATGGCTTCGGCGATCTTGCCGCGCAGCTCGTCGCGGGCCCGATCGATGCGCTCGCCGGTCGCGCCGAGCTGCGCGAGCAGGGCCTCGGCCATGGCCAGGGCGACCTCGGCTTCGGCGGTGACGACGACGTCGGCGCCCGCGTCGCGCGCCGCGGCGGTCTCGCCCAGGTAGGTGGCGCGCGCGATCACGCGCAGCCCGGGGTTCAGCTCGCGGGCCGCACGGATTACCGCGTCGGCCGGCGTGCCCGAGGCGGCGAAAATGAGCCCCCCCGCCGTCTTCACCCCGGACTGCTCGAGCACCTCGAGCTGCGCGGCGTCGCCGTAGAGCGCCCGCACGCCCTCCCGCCGGAGCCGGCGGTAGGTCTCGAGGTTCAGCTCGATCACCGTCGGCGTGATGCCGCCCTCGCGGAGCAGGTGCGTGAGCGTGCGGCCGACCGGCCCGTATCCGACGACGATCGCGTGGGGCTCGTCCGCCGGGACGTCGCCCTCGGCCCCGCCGGCCGCGGGCTCGCCCAGGCGTGCGGCCAGCCAGGGCAGGGCGCGGAAGACGATCGGGTTGGCCGCGATCGAGATGATCGCGACCGCGACCAGGATCTGCAGCGCGCTCGGCGGCAGCAGCCCGAGGCTCGAGCCCAGGGTCGCCACGATGAACGAGAACTCGCCGATCTGCCCGAGCGCGAACCCGGCCGTGAGCGCCGTCCGGCGGGGGCGGCGGAGCAGCCGGACGACGGCGTAGGCGGTGGCCGGCTTCGCGACCAGCACGATGGCCGCGGTCGCCGCGATGGCGGGCGCGTTGCCGCGGAGCGCCGCCGGGTCGAAGAGCATGCCGACCGAGACGAAGAAGAGCACCGCGAACGCGTCGCGCATCGGCAGCGCCTCGGCCGCGGCCCGGGTGCTGAAGACGGACTGGCCGACCACCATGCCCGCGAGGAAGGCGCCGAGCGCCATCGACGCGCCGAAGACGACCGCCGAGCCTACCGCGATGCCGAGCGCGATCGCCAGCACCGCCAGCGTGAAGAGCTCGCGGGAGCGCGTGAGCGCCACGCGCGTGAGCAGCCACGGCAGCAACCTGCGCCCGACGACCGCCGTGAAGCCGACCAGCGCCGCGAGCTTCAGGAGCGCGACGAGCAGCGCGCCCAGCAGGCCCGCCGGGCCGGTCGCGCCGCCGAGCGCCGGCATCACCACCAGCACCACCACGGTGAAGAGGTCTTCGACGATCAGCCAGCCGACCGCGAGGTGCCCGGCCGGCGTGTGCAGCAGGCCGTTGTCGTCGAGCACCCGCGTGAGCACGACGGTGCTGGCGACCGAGATCGCCACGCCGAAGACCGCGCCCGCGACGAGCGACCAGCCGAGCCAGCGGGCGACCAGCGCGCCGAGCCCCGCGGCGACGGTGATCTGGGCGGCCGCCCCGGGCAGCGCGACCGCGCGCACCTTGAGCAGGTCGCGCGCGTGGAAGTGCAGCCCCACGCCGAACATCAGCAGCACCACGCCGAGCTCGGCGAGCTGCTCGGCGATCTCGGCGTGGGCGACGAAGCCCGGGGTGAAGGGGCCGACCACGACGCCGGCGGCGAGGTAGCCGACGATCGGGGCGACGCCGAGCCGGCGCGCGAGCAGCCCCAGGAACAGCGCCGCGACCAAGCCGCCGGTAAGCGTAAAGATCAGGTCGACGTTGTGGGGCATGGCGGGGGCCCTCTGGGTGCGGTCACTCTCTTGCACCTTGACCTCGGGCGCGAAGGGGTCAAGGCAGGGCGCCCGCGCCGCTCGGGCTCGAGTTCGGCCGCGGCACCCGAGCAGACGAGGCGCCGCCGCCCGCCGCCCGCGCCCGAAGGCCGCCCGTCCGTGTACGACGCCGCCGGCCCATCGCCTGCGCCCGAAGGCCGCCCGCCCGCGCACGACGCTGCCGGCCCGTCGCCCGCGCACGACGCGGATCGCGGGGCCTGTCGCCCGCGCACGACGTCCGGACGAACCGGCACGCGTCGGCTCTCCGGGGGCACTCTGTTGCCTGCGGCGGACGGCGCGCGCGGGGGCGCGGCGAATCGTGCGGGGTTTCCGCCGTGCGCGCGCCTGGCACCCCGGTTGCTTCGTGCCCGGCGTGAACGAGGCCCCCGGTCGCAGCCTTCCTGGCTCAGCCGGTGGCCCCCGCACCACCCCGCAGGAGGCCCCCGCTCGATGCCCGCGCCCGCGTTGTTCAAGACCGACGACGACATCTTCACACCCCGCCACCTGCTCGGCTGGGTCGCCTTCTCGATGACGGCCGGTTGCGTGAACGCCGGCGCCTTCCTGGCTTGCCGCAACTTCGTGAGCCACGTCACGGGCGTGTTGACGAACCTGTCGCTCGACGTGCTGCGGCCGCCGCTCGCGCTCGAGTACGCGCTGGTGCTGGCGGCGTTCGTGGCCGGCGCGGCCCTCGCCACGCTGGCCGCCGAGACCTGGGGCGGGCGGCGCCGGGCCGCCTACGCGCTGCCGCTCGCGCTCGCGTTCGTCGCCCTCGTCGCGGTCGCGCTGGCCGGGCGCGCCGGCCTCTTCGGCGAGTTCGGCGCGGCGACGAGCGAGACGGGCGGCCAGGCCAGCTTCGCGCTGCTCGGCGCGCTCGCGGCGGTGATGGGCCTGCTGAACGCGTCGGTCGCGCTGGCGACGGCGAACGGCATCCGCGCGACGCACATGACCGGCCCCGCGACCGACCTCGCCGCCAACCTCGTGCGCGGCCTGCTCGCCTCGGGCGACGCGGCCGCGCGCGAGCGTCGCTGGGGCTTGCTGCGCGCCGCCAAGCTCACCGCCTTCGCGACCGGCGGCGTCGTCGCCGCAGCCAACGCCGCGCGCCTCGAGTACGACGTCTTCATGGTGGCCGCGGGCATGCTCGTCGTCGCCCTCGGCCTGACCGCCGCGCCGGCCGGCGAGCCGCTCGCGGCCCCGGCCCGGCGCGACGCCCGCGAGCCCCTCATGGCCCCGGCCCGGCGCGACGTCGCCGGCCCGGCCGACGGCGACGCGTAGCGCGGCCCGGCCTCAGCCCGCGAGGTGGGCGGCGAGGTGGCCGGCCAGCAGGTCGCTCGCCGCGCCCACGAGCCCGGGGTCGTCGTAGAAGTCGGTGTGCCCGCGCGAGGCGAGCCACTCGATGCGCTTCGGGCCCCCGAGCGCGCCGTAGAACGAGCGCGCCCAGGCGGGCGAGAGCGCGGCCTCCGAGTGCACCATCGCCACGGGCACCCCGAGGCGGGGCGCCGCCGCCTGCACGTCGAAGGGCACGAAGTGCTCGCGCGACATCACGGCGAAGGCGTTGCGGTAGTTCGGCACGGCGGCGCGCGCGGTGTAGTAGTCGACGGTGTCTCGCGTCGTCATGGCCGCGTCGCCCTCGAGCGCGGCGGCCGGTATCGTCAGCACCTCGCCCGTCGCCTCGTAGCGCTCGCGCGCGCGCACCCCCTGGGCGATCTTGGCGTCGAAGCCCGCGGGGTCGTTCGCGCGCATCGCGCCGGGGTCTCGGTAGTAGCCGACCACGGCGCCGAGGGCCCTCACCCTCGGCTCGAGGGCCGCCGCCCACGCCGCGTAGCCGGCGCCGAGGCAGACCCCGACGAGCCCGAGGCGCTCGGGGTCGACCTCGGGGCGCCGCGAGAGCTCGGCGAGCGCGGCGCGCAGATCGTCGACCTTGCGGCCGTGGTGCTCGTACTGGCGGGGCTCGCCCCCGCTCTCGCCGAAGTGCCGGTGGTCGACGGCGAGCGCGGCGAAGCCGCGGCGGGCCAGGGCGCCGGCGTAGACGCCCGTGACCTGCTCTTTCACGCCGGTCATCGGGCCCGCGACGACCACCGCCGGGGCGCGGCCCGGGCCGGCCGGCAGGTGCAGGTGGCCGACGACGCGGGCGCCGCCGACGTCGAAGGCGACGCGCTCCACGCGGGGGGCGGCCACCGCTCAGCCCTCGGCCCGGTGGTAGACGAACGCGGCGTTCGTGCCGCCCCGCCGCCCGACGGCGAGGGCGATGTTCAGGTGGGCCATCGCCTCGAGGTGCCGCGCGTTCGCGAGCGGGCCGACGACGAGCGGGGCGAACCCGGCGTCGGCCGCGAGCCCCGCGACGAGCTCGTTCGCGCCCTCGTCGTCGCCCGCGACGAAGGCCGTCACCCGCAGGCCCTCGCGCGAGAGCCGCCCGGGCGTCATCACGTCGGCGAAGACGGTGTTGAAGGCCTTGACGACCCGGGCGCCCGGCAGCAAGCGCGCCACCTCTTCGCCCGCCGAGTTCTGCTCGCCGAGCGGCAGCGGCGACCAGTCGTCTCGGACGGGGTTGGTCGCGTCGACCACCACCTTGCCCGCCAGGGCGGGCGCGAGCGGCGGCAGCGCCCGCGCGAGGGCGCCGAAGGGCACGGCCAAGACGACCGCCTCGCCGTGCGCGGCCGCCGCCTCGACCGGCACTAGGCGGAAGGCGTCGCCCGGCCCGGGTCGCTCGTCGCCGCGCACCCCCACCACCACGTCATGGACCGCGCCCTGCCAAAGCGCCGCGAGGCGGCGGCCGAGGTTGCCGCCGCCGATTACACCGACCTTCATGATCGTCCCTCCATGCTTTCAGCATTCGGGGGTAGAACCTGTCGTGTAGCCCGTCAACCGGTCACCCGCGAGTAACCATGGCCACCATCCCGATCGACGCCTCCCCGAAGCCCGACGCGTTCCTCCGCCTTTGCCCCTCGCGCGGCGTCCTCTCGCGCGTCGGCGAGAAGTGGGCCACGCTCGCCCTCGTCGCCCTCTCGGGCGGCCCCGTGCGCTTCGGCGAGCTGCGCCGAAGGCTCGAGGGCGTCTCGCAGAAGGTGCTCTCGCAGACGCTCCGCAACCTCGAGCGCGACGGCCTCATCGTGCGCGACGCCTACGACGAGCGCCTGCCCCGCGTCGAATACCGCCTCAGCGAGCGCGGCCGCTCGCTCTTGCCCCTGGTGGTGGGGCTCAAGGCCTGGGCCGAAGAGAACCTGAAAGACATCGAGCGCAGCAACGCGAGCTTCGACCGCCGCGCCGGCGCGGCCGGGCGCCTGATGACGCACCCCGCCGCCATGCGGTGGTCCGCCGGCGCCTGAGCGAAGGGCGGCGGCGCGGTGGCCCGCGGCGCGCTCCGGCCGGCAGCGGGCGCGGCCCCGCGCCGCGCCGCCCTGTGCGCCCGCCCGTGCGGCCGGCGCTCAGCCCCCCGCGCCCTCGCCCCCAACGGGCGCAGGCGCCCCGATGCCCGCGCGGCACGCCCGTTCGACGCGCGACGCCAGATCGCGCACCCGCTCGCCTAGCGTCGTGAGATCGCCCGCCGTCACGCGATCGCTGCGCTTATCGCGTGCCTCGATGTAAGCGCGGTTGAGCAATTGGAAGAGTCGATCATCTTCTTCGCTCGCCCTCGGGAAGGGCCCGGCAGGGGTTCGGTCGATTTCTCTCCCGCCACCGAGCGCGGGCGCGCCGGCGCGCTCGCGCTCGCGCTCGCGCTCGCGCTCGTGGGCGACGGGGCGGCCTCGCGCCGGGGGCATCGACGCCGCCGAACGCGCCCTCTGCGCTCGAACGGCGCGGCCGAGGCGATCGCCGCCGGGCGCGCGGCGGAGGCCGGCGGGCGGGCGGCGCTGGCGCGGCGTCGCGGGCGGCGCTGGCGCGGCGTCGCGGGCGGCCGAGCGGCGCCTGGGACCAGGCTCGGAAAGGGCATCGGGACGGCGAGCGAAAGGCCTCCGCGTAAGCCGTCAGGAGGCGAAAAAGCCCCGAGAGCTGCACCCCCTGAACGGGCGTCGGCGCAGCGCGCTGCCAGGATTGAGCCGTTTGCCCACACGCTCTGGTGATCCGGAGTGGACCTATGTTATCAGGGGTGCCATGGACGAGAAAGACCGGCAGCAACGCCTCGCCGTCGCCGACGCCGCGGCCGAGCTGCAGGGCGGCCGCAGGGGTCGACGCTCTTTCTTGCGCCTCTGCGCCCAGGCGGGCTTCGGCTTCAGCTCCTTCGCCTTCTCGAGCGGCTGCGGCAAGAAGTCCCGCGAGACCCCCTCCCCGCAGGCCGTGGCGGGCACCGCCGGGCCGGTCTCCGCGGTCGATCCGCTCACCGAACAGCATCGCTTCTTGCGCGACGTGGGGCGGCGATTCGCCGGAACGAAGCTACGGGTCGTCGGCGAGGATACCTCCCCGTCGGGCGCCATCGTCGAGATGATGCGGGAGGAGTTCATTTCGGTGACCGGCATCGAGGTGCAGTGGGAGCGATTGCCCCTCGAACGGGTGCTCGCCAAGGTGACCGCCGACACCGCCCGCGGCGTCGGGACGCACGACATCTTCTACTGGGACCAGGCGTGGCTCGGCCGCTTCGCCGACGACGCCGTCGACCCGCGCACGTTGCTGGAGCGGCGCGATTTGGCCTATCCCGGCTACGACTTCGCCGACTTCTTGCCGCCGCTCGTCGACCGCTGCGCCTCGTACAAGGGGCGGCTCCTCGGCGTCCCGTTCGACATTCCGATCTTTCACATGATGTACCGGCGCGACCTCTTCGAGGAGCTCGGCCTCTCGCCCCCGACGACGCTGGCGGAGTACCTGCGCGCCGCCCAGACGATCACCAAGGCCAAGGCGCCCAAGGTCTTCGGGACCACCGGCGAGTGGAAATCGGGCCATTACTCGCTGGAATGCGACATGACCGTGTGGCTCTGGGCGCACGGGGGCTCGATCTTCGGCGCGGACGGGCGGCCCACGATCGGCGACGAGCGGGCGGCGGCGGCGCTGGAGTACATGCTCGAGCTCGGCAAGAACTCGCCCCCCGGCGTGACCACCTGGGACTGGTTCGGCGCGATGGGGAGCGTCGCCCGCGGCGAGGCGGGCCTCGTGATCCTCTGGAGCGAGCTCTTCCCCGCCTTCGAAGACCCCGCGAAGTCGAAGATCGTGGGGCTGCTGGAGCCGGCCTCGTGCCCCAAAGAAATCACGCTGCGCTCCAAGCAGGAGTGCGGCTTCGACGAGACCCCGGGCATGAGCCACCAGGGCGGCAGTTGCCTCGCCATCTCGCGCCACAGCAAGAACGTCGACGCCGCCTGGTTGTTCCTGCAGTGGGCGACCAGCGCCGACGTCGCCACGCGAGCGTGCTTGCTCGGCGGCGGCTCGGGGACGACCCGCCGGAGCATCTTTAGCGACCCGCGGGTCAAGGAAAAGGCGCGCGTCACGACGGGGACGACGCGCCACTATGACGTCCTGCTCGACGCGATTCTGCACCGGATGGGCACGGAGCCGCACCTGCCGTCCTTCCCCGAGCTCGCCACGGAGGGCTTCGCCGTCGAGCTCGGCAAGCTGACCACCCGCCAGCAGGGGGTGAAGGAGACCTTGGACAACATGGCGCGCGCCGCCGCCAAGGCGGCCCAACCGCGGTGAACCTGCCCCCCGCAGCCACCCCCCTCGCGCCGGAGCGGCCGCCGCCGCCCGACGGCCCCGCGCGGCCGAGCCGGCGCGCGGGCCGCAGCCTGCACGCGCGCATGCTCGCCGCCTTCTTCGCGGTCTCGCTCCTGCCGCTCGCCGCGCTCATCGCGGCGCACGTGCGGACGACGAGGCAGGCGCTGCTCGACGCCGCCGACAACTCGCTCGGGGCCGCGGCTTCACGGACCGCGGTCAGCCTGGACGGCTTCATCGGGGCCAGCCTGGACGTCGTCGGCACGCAGGCCCGGCTCGAGATCTTGCGCGACTACCTCGAGCTCCCCGAGGCGCAGCGGGCGGACCCTCCCGTGCGCGCTCGGATGCTCGCGGAGCTCGACTCTTTCAACCGCCGGGACCCCGTCTTCATCGAGTCCTGTGCGATCCTCGACCTCCGGGGCCGGAACCTGCTCGACACGGACGAGCGCGCCGGCCGGGGGCTCGACGAGTCGGACCGCGACTACTTCAAGATGGCCCTGGAGGACGACGTGCCCTCCGTGTCGGCGGTCGAGCTCTCCGCCGAGGACGGCCGGGCCCACCTGTACTTCAGCAGCCCGGTGCACGGGGCGAACGGCGCCGCCATCGGCGTGCTGCGGGTTCGCTACGGCGCGGAGGTGCTGCAGCAGCGCATCGAGGTGACGAGCGGCCTGGCGGGGCCCGAATCCTTCGCGCTGCTCGTCGACGAGGGGCGGCTCGTCCTGGGCCACAGCCTCGCGGGGCGCGGCAGCGCCAAGCCCGAGCTCTATTCGTATCTGCAGCCCCTCGACGCCGGCGAGCTCGCCAGGCTGCGCGGCGAGCGGCGCGCCCTGGCCACGACCGCGTCGGGCACCGGGACGCCGGTGCTGCTCGCGTCGATCGAGCAGGCCGCGCTGCTGGCTTCGGCGTCGCGAAACGAAATGCCGTCCAAGCCGGACGTGGCCGCGGCGCTCAAGCTGTCGGCGGCCGGCCGGCCGCGTTTCAGCGTCGAGATGGGCGTGAACGCGCCGGTGAAGCAAGACGCCACCGTGACCCTGATGGCGACCCGCCCCTGGGCGATCGTGGTGCTCCAGCCCGAGGCGATCGTGCTCGCCCCCGTGGAGGAGGGGACGCGCCAGGCGCTCTTGCTCGTGCTGGCCATCGCCGGCCTGGTGGCCGTGGCGGCGGTCGCCCTGACCCGGTCGCTCACCCGCCCGCTGGAGCGGCTCACGGTGATGGCCGGTCAAATGGCGATGGGCGACTTCGACGCGCGCGCCGACGTCGACCAGGGGGGCGAGATCGGCACGCTCGCGGCCGCCTTCGACCGCATGGCCGAACGCATTCGAAGCCTCATCGCGGACCTGGGCGCCCGCAACCGGGAGCTCGTCGTCGCGCACGAGGAGCTCGAGCAGCGCGTCGCGCAGCGCACGGCCGAGCTCTCGGAGGCGAACTCGCGCCTGCGGGACGAGGTGGCCGAGCGCCGTCGCGCGGAGCAGGCGCTCGCCGCCTTGAACCATCGCCTCGAGGCGACGGTCGCCGAGCGCACGGCGGATCTGGAGCAGAAACTGGAGCTCATCGGCAAGCAGCAGCGGCAGCTGCTCGAGATGTCGGCGCCGGTCATCCAGCTGTGGGAAGGGGTGCTGGTGCTGCCCCTGGTCGGGACGATCGACGGGCCGCGGGCCGAACAGATTTTGCGCAACGTGCTGCACTCCATCGCGCAAAACGGCTCGCGGCACCTGCTGATCGACGTGACCGGGACGTTCCTCGTGGACGACACGGTCGTGGAGTACCTGATCCGGACGGTGAGGGCGGCGCGGCTGGTCGGGACGACGTGCTTCCTGGTCGGCATCGCGCCGAAGGTGGCTCAGGCGCTGGCGCAGAGCGGCCTGGACCTCAAGGGGGTGCGCACGGTGGGCTCGCTGCAGCAGGGGCTTGCGACGGCGCGGCGGGAGATCGACGCCCGGCGTGGGTAGCTCAGCTCGTGCCGCAGCGTCCGGACGCCCTCGTCGGCGCGCCGGCGGAGGCGGTTGAGCCCCCCGAGCGGCCGGCGCTCGGGCAAGGAAGGTCGACTCGGGGCCCCGCCGCTCAGACCGCCCGCCGCGCCCAGCGCCCCCGCCGGAACGCGACGCCCGCGATGAGCGACTGCAGCGAGTAGGCGGCCGTGATGGCGAGAAAGACCCCGGGCGGGCCCAGGCCGAGGGGCTTGGCCAGCACCCACGCGAGGGGGATCTTGAAGCACCAGAAGCTCACCAGGTTGATGAGCAGCGGCGTCGTCGTGTCGCCCGCGCCGTTGAAGGCCTGCATCGCCACCATGCCGTAGGCGAAGAACACGAAGCCGAGCGCGATGATGCGCAGGGCGTCGCGGGCGAAGGCCGCGACGGCGGGGTCGTCGGCCAGCGGCCCCACGAAGGCGCCCGGAACGAGCGCGAAGGCCGCCCCCACGGCGCCGAGGAACGCCACGTTGTAGCGCGCGATGGCCGAGACCGAGCGCCGCGCCCGCCCCGGCTCGCCCGCGCCGAGGTTCTGCCCGACCAGGGTCGCCGCGGCGTTGGCGAGGCCGAACGGGGGCAAGAGGGCGAAGATGGCGAGGCGCGTCGAGACCGTGTAGCCGGCGAGCGCCGCGCTGCCGTACGTCGCCAGGATGCGCGTCAGGCCGAGCCAGCTCGCCGTCTCGGCCAGCACCTGCAGCGCCGCCCCGGCCGAGATGCGGAAGAGGTCGGCGAGCACGCCCGCCCGCAGCACGAGGTGGCGCCGCAAGACGGCGAGCCGCCCGCGGCCGCGGGCGAGCAGGGCGAGCTGGTAGGCGACGCCGACGCCGCGCCCGAGCGTCGTCGCGACCGCCGCGCCCGTGACCCCCAGCTCGGGGAACGGGCCCAGCCCGAAGATGAAGCAGGGGCAGAGCGCGATGTTCAGGCCGTTCGCGAGCCAGAGCGAGCGCATGGCGGCGGCGGCGTCGCCCGAGCTGCGGAAGATCGCGTTCACCACGAAGAGCAGCACGATGGTGACGCTGCCCCCGAGCATCACGGCGGTGTAGCCCGAGCCGCGGGCGACGACGTCCGGGCTCGCGCCCATCAGCGCGAGCAGCCCCGGCGAGAGCGCCGCGCCCGCGACCCCGAGCGCGGCCGAGAGGGCGATCGCGGCCGCCAGGACCTGCACCGCCGCGACCGCCGCCCCCTCCGCGTCCTTCTCGCCCGTGCGGCGGGCGATGAGGGCCGTCGCGCCCGCCGACAGGCCCATCGCCAGCGCGAAGACCAGCGCCAGCATCGACTCGGTCAGGCCCACCGCCGCGACCGCGTCGGGGCCGAGCTTCGAGACGAAGAAGATGTCGACGACGCTGAAGAGCGACTCCATCGACATCTCGAGCACCATCGGCACCGCGAACAGCAAGACCGCCCGGCCGACGGGGATCGCCGTCAAATCTTCGTTCGAGCCGCGGACGGCCGCGCGCAAGGTCGCGAGCAGGCCCGGCGTGCCGGCGGCGTCGCTCACGAGGTTATGGATGGTCCGGCCGGGCGCCGCTGACAAGCGCGGGGCGCGCCGGCGGGTGGGCCCGGGTGCGAGGGCGGCCCGAGAAAACGACGCCCCGGCCGCCGCGGCGCGGGGGCGGGTGCAATTGCGGGGCGCCCCCTGACGAACGAAGGGGCATGACCCCCCTCTTTCTTTGGCGCGACCTGCGCCCCGACTATGGGGTGCTCGAGGTCGACGAAGGCCGCCGGCCCCCGCCGGGCGCCGGCCTCGAGCTGCACGTGCTGCTCGTGCCCTTGAGCCCCGGCACCCTCGCCTGGTGGGAGCTCGACGACGGCCGGCTCGTGCGCCTCGCCGAGGTCGGCCTGGCCTGAGGCCCCGCCCGGGTCGCCTGGCGGGCGGCCTCGACGGGAGGGTCCGGGCGCTCAGCCCTCGTCGGCCCGCAGCGCCGAGAGGGTGTGGGCGGTGAGGGCGCGCGAGCGATCGAGGGGCAGGTGCAGCGCCGAGGCGAGCGCGTCGAGCACGTCGAGCTCTTCGTCTTCGACGTGCCGGTCGACGGCGGCGATGCCCACCGCCACGAGGAAGACCGCCTCGCGGTCTTGCTGGTTGTCGACCGCGCGCCCGACCTCGGCGAGCGCGGACGCGAAGCCGTTCTGCTGCAGGCCCTCGAGGCTGTCGGCGATCATGGCCTCGACGGTCTCGGGGGTGGCGACCCCGTGGGTGAGCGCCGACATCGTCTCGATGAGCCGGCGGCGCTCTTCGGGGGCGAGCTCGCCGTCGCACGCGGCGACCAAGAAGGCGGCCCGGAAGACCGCCCGCGCGAAGGCCACGGCCCGGGCCTGGTCGCGGCCGAGCGCCTCGCCCCGCACGCTCTCGGCCGCCGCCTCGCCGGCGCGCGCGACCCGGTCGCCCGCCTTCTCGGCGGCGAGCTTGCGAACGATCTCAACCGAGCGCCGCCGGGCCGCTTCGCTCGCGGGCTTGGCGCTCTTACGACGCGTTTGTGCCATGGCTGCTCGCTCTCTCTCTTGGGGCCCGGGTCGGTCGGCTCGCCGGCGCCCCCGGTAGGCTGGGTGTACCGGGCGGGCGGGCCGCGGTCAACGGCGGCCGCCGGGGTTGACGTCGCGCGCTAGCCGGGCCTTGAGTGCGGGCCGATGGCAACCAAGAAGAAGAACGACGCCGGCGCCACCGCGCGCGGCGCGGCGCTCGCCAAGCGCGCGATCGCCGCCGGTAAAGAAAAGGGCCTCATCGCGGCCGAGGCCGAGCCGGTGCCCGCCGGCGTGCTGAAGAAGCTGCGACTGCCGAACGACGAGAAGATCTCGCCCGCCATGAAAGAGGTGCTCGCCGCCGACGCCTCCTGGCTCGGCCTCTCGTTCGACGAAGACGAGCCCGAGTTCGACACGATGTCGCTCGAAGACGTCGTCGAGCAAGAATTCGACGAGGACGCCGTGCCGCTCTTCGGCGAGGCGTACGAGATGCTCGGCGACGAGTGCATCCTGCTCGGCGGCGAGGGCTCGTCGCGCGACGTGCTCTACGTCGGCACCCCCGACGAGTCCGGCGAGTACCCCGTCATCACCGTCCACCTCGGCGACGCGCCCTGGGTCGGGGGCTTTTTGCCCTTCGACGTCTGGGCCGCCGTCAAGCTCGGCGCGCTCGCCCCCGGCGAGGGCCGCGCCGCCGCCCCCGCCGGCTACGAGGCCGCCGCCCAGGCCCTCGCCCAAGAGAACGGTGACGGCCGCGTCGTCTTCGAGCCGAAGGCCGGCGAGGGCGGCGACGACGATGACGACGATGACGACGACGACGACGACGACGAATTAACGACCAGCCCCGCGGCCGCCGCCGCGCGCGCTCCGGCGCGGGCGCGGCGCGCGCGGGGCCGGCCCGGGGGCCGCGCGGGTCGCGAACGAAGTCGCCGCGGCCACCTCGGCATCTCCAAAGCGGCCGCCGGCGTCTGCGAAATCTCAAAAGCGGCCGCCACCGCCGGCGAAATCTCAAAAGCGACCGCCGCCGGAATCTCAAAAGCGGCCGCCGGCATCTCGAAAGATACGCATTCGCGCGACGAGATCGTTGCGTACCACATACCTGGTGGCGTCGCGCCCCAGGGGCGGGCCGGGGGCCAACGAGCTCTGCGCCCGAGGCCGGGGGCCGCCGCGGAAAAAGGCGCCGCCCTGAGACGGTTCGCGCGCCCGAGCCGTCGCCGTGCCGCGTGGCCTTCATCTTGCTTTTCCTTCCGGGCGAGACGCGGGCCGGTGCTTACCCAATAAGAAGGAGACCCCGTGATGATGAGCGGCGCGACCAGAACCACCTCCCTGCCGACGGCCGAACGGTTGCGGCTCGCCGCCGACCCCACCCTGGGCGTCGGCAACTTTCTTCACCGCGCCGCGCGGGCGAACCCGAACCGCGACGAGCCCCTCGTCTGGCTCGAGCGGCCCCTCCGCGCGCTGGGCGGCGAGACCTTCGCGGCGCTGAGCCTCGCGGGCTTCGAGCGCGTCGCCCGCGAGTACGCCGCCTTCTACCACGGCGCCGGCGTCCGCCCGAAAGACCCCATCGCGGTGTACATCGACGAGGGCGTCGAGAACTACGTGCACCTCGTGGCCCTGACCTCGCTCGGCGCCATCGCCGTGCCGATCAACAGCAACATGAAGCCCGAGGTGGCCGCCGAGTACATCCGCCGCGTCGGCGCCGTCGGCGCCTTCCTCGGGCCCGCGCAGGAGCGGGCGCTCGACGGGCTGCTCGACCGCGGCCGGCTGCGCTTCGTCGCGACGCCGGCGCGGGCGGCGGAGGCGCCCCGGGGCGAGCTGCCGGCCAAGTACCCCTACGAGCACGCGGCCGACGACGTCGTCGTGCTCTGCCACTCGTCGGGCACGACCGGGGCGCCGAAGGCGGTCATCGAGCAGCACGCCCAGCTCTTCGCCGGCACCCGCCGGCGCCTGCTCGAGCACCACCACGGCGACGAAGAGCGCGTGCTCTCGGCCATGCCGCACTCGCACTCGGGCGGCATCGTCTTCTTCATGATCTCCGTCCTGAGCGGCGTGCCCACCCTGCTGATGACCGACCCGAGCGCCCGGGCGGTGCTGCCGGCGATCGAGGCGTTCCGGCCGACCACGGTCGTCGGCTTCAACCGCACGTTTTCTGACCTGGCCTCCGCCGACCTCGACGCCCACGACCTCGGCTCGGTCGGCCGCTGGCTGAACGTGGCCGACACCGCCCACGAGAAGCACATCCGCCGGCTCGTCGCGCGCGGCTCGCGGGTCGAGAACGGCGAGCGCGTCGCGGGCTCGGTCTTCGTCGACCAGCTCGGCTCGACCGAGATGGCCTTCGGCCTCTTCCAGAAGCGCTACACCAAAGAGAGCGGCGACTACGGCCGGTCGATGGGCCGGCCGCACCCCATCGCCGAGGCCGCCGCGCTCGACGAAGACGGCACCCCCCTCGGGCCCGGGCGGGTCGGCCGGCTCGGCGTCAAGGCGCCCTCGATCACGCCCGGCTACTGGAACGACTCGCTCATGACCTGCCGCAGCCGCCTCGCGGGCTACTGGCTGACCGGCGATCTTGTCTACCGGGACGCGGACGGCAACTTCTTCCACGTCGACCGCGTCGGCGACGACATCACGACCCGCGCGGGCAAGGTCTACTCGCTGCCGACCGAGGAGGTCATCATGCAGAGCCACGACGACGTGCTCGACTGCTTCGTCGTCGGCATGCGCGTCGACGACGAGCACGCCGAGCCGGTGGCGATCGCGCACGTGCGGCCCGAGAGCGCGCTCGGCGAAGACGCCCTGCTCGCCCTCTTCAACGGGCGGCTGCGCGAGCGCGACCTGCCCGAGCTCGCCCGCGTCGTGGCCGCGCGCTCGGCCGGCGAGTGGCCGACGGGGCCGACGGGCAAGGTGGTCAAGCGGTGGCTGCGCGACCGGTTCGACGCCCGCGCCGCGCGCGGCGGGTGAGCGGGCGGCGAGGGGTCTGCGGCGGCCAAGGTTCTGCGGCGGGTAGGGTGCTCCGATGACGCACAAGCTGAACGTACCGAATCTGTCGGCGGCGGCGTGGCCCGAAGAGGGGCTCACGCGGGTGCCTTACTTCCTCTACGACGACCCCGCGGTCTACGCCCTCGAGCAAGAGCGCATCTTCCGCGGCCGCTCGTGGAACTACGTCGCCCTCGCGGCCGAGGTGCCGGCCGCCGGCGACTTCGCCCGCAGCTACGTCGGCGACACGCCCGTCATCGTCGCCCGCGACAAGGACGGCGACGTTCAAGTCTTCGTCAACCGCTGCCCCCACCGCGGCGCGCAGCTCTGCCAGTCGTGGTCGGGCAACGCCAAGGCCTTCACCTGCCCCTACCACCAGTGGACGTTCGACCTGAAGGGGCGGCTGCGCGGGGTGCCCCTGCGCAAGGGGGTCAACGGCCTCGGCGGCATGCCGGCCGACTTCGACCCCGCGCGGCACGGCCTGCAGCGGCTCGCGGTCACCGTGCGGGGCGGCGTCGTCTTCGCGTCGTTCGCCGACGACGTGCCGGGCTTCGCCGAGTACCTCGGCCCCTCGAACCTCGCCTACTTCGACCGCGTCTTCGACGGGCGGGGCCTGCGCGTCTTGGGCAAGCAGCGGCAGCGCATCTCGGCCAACTGGAAGCACGTCATCGAGAACATTCGCGACCCGTACCACGCGACGCTGCTGCACACCTTCTTCGTCACCTTCCGGCTCTGGCGCGCCGACCAAGACTACGCCATGAAGCTCGACGCGACGGGCGGCAACGCCGTCCAGTTCATCCAGAAGGTCGACCGGGGGCCGACCGAGGCGACCCGCGAGACGACCTCGCGGCACGCCGACGTGAGGCTCGCCGACCCGCGCGTCGTCGAGGCCGTGCCCGAGTTCGCCGACGGCAAGTCGGGCGCCATGCAGACCATCTGGCCGAACCTCATCGTGCAGCAGACGCTCAACTCGCTGGCGACCCGGCACGCCGTGCCCCACGGCCCCGGCGAGTTCGAGCTCCACTGGACGTTCTTCGGCTACGAGGACGACCCCCCCGAGATGGTCGAGCGGCGCCTGCGCCACGCCAACCTCTACGGCCCCGCCGGGCTCGTGTCGGCCGACGACAGCGAGGTGCTGAACGTCGTGCAGCTCGGCGCGACCAAGGGCCCCGCCGGCCGCGCCGTCGTCGAGCTCGGCGGCGCCGGCACCGCCGACGCCGAGGGCATGGTCAACGAGACCATGATCCGCGGCTTTTACAAACACTACCGCCAGATCATGGGCATCTAGCAGAGCGCCGGCCCGCGAGCGCCGGCGCGGAGGGACCACCGTGACCACCCGCCCCATCGACCGAAACGATCTCGCGGCGCTCTACGCCGAGTGCGCCGCCGCGCTCGACGACGGCGAGTACGAGCGCTGGCCCGCCTTCTTCACCGAAGACTGCTCGTACGTCGTCACCACGAAAGAGAACCTCGAGCGGGGCTGGCCGATCGCGCTGCTCTCCTGCGAGAGCCGCGGCATGCTGCTCGACCGCGTCTTCGCCGTGCAGAAGACCCTCTTTTACGTGCCCCGGGTGCAGCGCCGCCTCGTCGGCGGCGCCCGCCTCGTCGGCGCGGGCGACGACGGCGCCCACGCCCGCGCCTCGTTCGCCGTCTTCGAGACGCTCGTCGGCGAGCACACCACGCTCTTCGCCGCCGGCCGCTCCCTCGACGTCGTCCGCTACGAGGGCGACGCGCTCAAGTTCGCCAAGCGCACCTGCGTGCTCGACTCGTCGCTCGTCCCGAACTCCTTGCCCTTCCCCATTTAGAGCCCCGGCGCCGCCGAAGGGTCGAAACCATGCACGACGGTTCTGGCCACGCGCCGGGCGGCTACGGCCACGCCCCGAGCGGCTACGCCCACGCGCCCATGCCCAACGGCTTCGGCCACGCGCCGGCGAACGGCTTCGGCCACGCGCCCGCCGCGAACGGCTTCGGCCACGGGCCGGCGCCGAACGGGTTCGGTCACACGCCCGCCGCGAACGGCTTCGGCCACACACCGGCGAATGGCTTCGGTCAGGCCCCGAACGGCTTCGGTCAGGCCCCGGCGAACGGCTTCGGCCACGGGCCCGCCGCGAACGGCTTCGGCCACGGGCCGGTGCCGAACGGGTTCGGGCCCGCGGCCCTCGCGCCGGCGGCGACGCCCCTGCTGGGCGGCTACGGCCAGGCGCCGGCGTGGGGGGCGCCCCCGGCGGCGCCCGTCGCGGCGGCCCCGGCGGGCGGTTGGGGCCACCGCGCGCGCATGGCGGCGGGGTGGCTGACGCTCTTTCTGATCGGCACCGACCTCTTCGTCATCTCGCCGCTCTTGCCCGTGGTCTCCGAGCGGTACCAAATCGATTTGACGACCGCAGGCTGGACGCTGACCTCCTTCTCGCTCGCGTACATGACCGCCGCGCCCGTCCTCGGGGGGCTCTCCGACCGCCTCGGCCGGCGGCGCGTCATGGTCGCGGGCCTCTTGGCCTTCGGCGTCGCGAACTTTCTGACGAGCGCCATCTCCGGCTTGACCGACAGCTTCTTCGCGCTCTTGCTCACGCGCGCGGCGGCCGGGTTCAGCGCCGCGGCCATCACGCCCTCGGTCTACGCCGCGACCGGCGACATGGCCCCGCCCGCCCGGCGCGCCTCGTGGCTCGCCGTCGTCGGCTCGGGGCTGCTCATCGCGCTCGCGCTCGGCGCGCCGCTCGGCGGCCTCATCGCCGCCGTCCTGGGGATGCGCTCGGTCTTCGTCGCCATCACCCTCGCGTGCTTCTCGCTCGCGGCCCTGAACGCGCGCGCCTGGCCCGCCGGCGCCGCCCCGGCGCCTCCGCCCGGCGCGGGGGCCGGCCCCGCCCCCCCGACGACGGCGTTCGCGCTGGTCGGCGCGGTGGGGCCCACGGTGCTCTGGTCGGCGTCGCTCTTCGGCGCCTACACCTACCTGGGCGGCGGTCTCGCGGCCGCGGCGGGCGCCACGACGGCCGACACCGCGCTCGTCATCGTCTTTTTTGGCGCCGGCATGGTCGCCGGCAACCTGACCGGCGGGCGGGTGGCCGACCGCTTCGGCTCCGAGCTCGTCATGAGCGGCGCCTACCTGGGGCTCGGGCTCTGCTGGCTCTTCGTCGCCATGCTCCTAGACGGCGCGCACGCCGACGGCGCACGCTTGCCCGCCGTCGGCGTCGGCTTCGCCCTCGCCTCGTACCTGGCGCAGCTCTTCTTTCCCGCCCAGCAGGCGCGGCTGGCGCGCCTCTTCGCCGCGCGGCGCGGGGCCGCCCTCGCCTGGAACAACAGCGCCCTCTACCTTGGCATGTCCCTCGGCTCCGCGCTGGGCGGCGCCATCTTCCGGGGCTCGGGCTTCCCGACGCTCTTGAACGCCCTGGCCGTCCTGGCCTTCGTCAGCGCGCTGGTCTTGAGCGGCGCCTCGTGGCGGGCGCAAGTCCGCGCCGCGCAGAGCGCCTGACGCGGGCCCCGGGCCCGGCGCCCGGCACGATTCGAAGCGCGAGGGCAGGGGGGCCGCCTCTCGCCAAACCCGTGCCCCCGAACCCGGGGTGGCCGGCGGCGCTCGATTCAACAACGTGGCTGCCCGAAGGCGGTCGACCAGCTCCCGGGCAACCACGGTGTTGAATTCGGCGCCTCTTGGGCCCCGAAATTCGACTACCGTTGTTGATTCGGGGGGGGGCCGCCCCCCTTCCGGGCAACAACGCTGTTAGCTTTGCGGTGGCTCGCCCCCCTTCGGGCCAGTAGCGTTGTTGGCTCGAGGGTGGTCGACCACCTCAGCAGCAACAAGCTTGTTGGCCCGAGGGGGGCTGACGACCCCGGCCGCAACGAGCTCGTTGGCTCGGGGCCCTTCGGCGACCCCCGGGGCAATAACGTTACTGGCCCAGAGCCTTCTGCCACCCCGAGGGCAACAAGACCAGCCACCCTTGATGGGATCAGAAATCGGCCGGGCGGACGCCGCCCAGGTTGAAGAGGGCGGGGCGAAACGCGCCCGCTGGCGGCCCCCGGCTGAAGCCGTGTGCCTTGGTCTCAGTTTTCAGGAAATTTTCGCCCCTGAGGCCAGCGCACAGGGGGCATGGACGCCTCCTCGTCGACCCTCGCTTGGGCCCAAGAGACCTTCGGCCACGTCGCCTTCCCCGACCGCAGGAACGTCGA
>DASTPP010000118.1:0-2164 GCA_035762175.1 Polyangiaceae bacterium
CCCCCCGCGCCGCCCCCGCCCCCCGCGCCGCCGGCGCTGCCGCCTTGGCCGCCCTCGCCCGCCGGGCCGCCGCCAGCGCCCGCCGGCGTGCCACCGCTGCCGCCCTGGCCGGCACCGCCGCCTTGCATAGTTCCGGAGCCCGCCGGGCCGCCCCCCGTGCCCCCCTGGGGCGCCCCCTGCGCGCCGCCGCGGCCCGCGTTCCCAGCCCCGGCGCCGCCCTGGGCCCCGCCCCCGTCATCGTCGTCGCCACAGCCGGTGGTCGCAACGGCGTTCAGCGCCCCCGCCGCGAGCAAGGCCGCAGACCAGAGCCAAGAGCGAAGGGGCCGAACAGGAAGCAAGCGAGTCATGGTCATCGTCGTTTCTTCGCCGGACGCCGGCCCGCGCGAGCGGCGGGCCGGGCCGGTGGGTTGGTGGGCAGAGCTCTACCCTCTCTTGACGGTGCTCCCCTCCCGAGGTCGCACGCAAGGTTGTCATTTTCACCGCGCCCACCTGCCCCAAGCCATCTTGCGCCACCTCGGGCCTTCACAAACGCTGGGAGCGCCCCCCCCTCGCCCCTCGGTCTGCTCAGCCGAAGCCCACGACCGGGTGCCAGACGTAAGGCACCCCGAGCGCGAAGGGCCGCCCCGTTCACCGCCCCGAGCGCCCCCCGCGAAGCGAGGGCGCCCGGGGCAGGCTCAGCCCCGCCACCCCGCCTCGCCGCGGCAAACGCGCGCCCCGCCGCGGGGTCACAGGGCCAGGAGGCGGTCGGATTGCCGAACCCCCCTCGCGCCGGGCGCCTCGAGAGCCTACGGCCCGACGCCGACCGCGGCGTCGCCGGGCCCTTCGCCACGGCGTCGCCCGCCGGTACCATGGGCGAAGCGCTCAGCCGGCACCGCCGGCGCCTTGGCGCGCCGTAGAGATCGCATGAACCGCCGGCGCCTTGGCGCGCCGCAGAGATCGCATGACGAACGGTCCGTTGAGCATCCGGTTGGCGGGGCAGTTTTACTACGGGGCCCGCGAGGGGTGGGGCCCTCGCTTCGACTTCTTTGTCGGCGACGAGTCGCTACATTCCCTCGTGGAGAGGTCGCGAGGCGAAGCGCTGCCGTACGTTTCGGTGCTGCTTTTGCGCCGGCCGCCGTGGAGGCGCCTCGTCCGCGGGCGCCTGCTCTGCGACCCGGGGCCGTTCGGGCAGCCGGCGTGCGAGCTCGTCGCGCGCGCGGGCGGGGCCCTCGGGGCCGGGCAGGAGGCCGAAGAGCGAATTCATCTCATGTTTCAGCGAGACATCTTCCCCTTTTACCTTTGCCCCGCCTGTCTTGACATCTTCTGCAGCGCCGTCTTCGGCGTCGTCGTCCGCGAGGGCGACGTTTATCGCTGGCGCTTCGACGGGCTCGCTCTTTCCTTTTCGAAGGCGAACTACGAATCGACCCTCGAAACGTTCGACGGCGAGGGCGAGCCGCCGAGGGCGGGCGAGCCCGACGGGCCATCGTAGGGCCGCCGCACGTGCGGCCCGGGCCCTTCGAGGCCGCCCCGCCGGTCGTGACGTCGCCCGCGCAGGCGGGGACGAACCCCGCCGCGCCGAGGCCTTCGTCGAGACGCTCTTGGCTGCCCTGTGCAGGCGGGGATGACCACGTCAAGAACGGTCGGCCCAAACGCTTCGCCCGCCCCGGGCGCCCCCACGAAGCGAGGGCGCCCGGGGCGGGCCTACCGCTTACAACCCCTCGTCGCCCTCGGGCTCAGACGGCTCGACCGGCTCGACCGGCGCCGGCGACCGCCCGCCCTTGCGGAACGCGCCCATGAAGTCGAGCAGCACGCCCCAGCGCAGCGGCAGCTGCGGGTCTTCTTCGGCCCGCGACTGCACCCGGCGCACGATGCGCTGCAACCGCCCCATGGCCTGATCGTCGAGCTGAAGGCGCTGGTGGTAAACGGACTGGTGCACGGTCTCGAGCAAGGTCTCGGCCGTACGCACCTGCTTGTAGCGGCGCTGCAGGTCGACGAGCTCTTGGGGGTCAACGTCGTCGAAGCCAAGGGCGGCACCGTCGCGGGTGAGCAGCTCGGCGGTATCGTCGAGGGTGGAGGCATAGCCGGGCAGGGCCTTGCGCAGGCGCTGCACCTCGGTCGGCTTGAGCGGAGGTTTGAGCTCGACGCCGAGGGCGCCGGCCAGCTGGCCCGGCGTCGTGAGCGCCGG
>DASTPP010000119.1:0-5778 GCA_035762175.1 Polyangiaceae bacterium
GAGAAGAAGGACGCGGCCGGCGCCGCCTCGGCGACCAAGCTCGTCGGCTCGGCCCGCGCGAACGCCATCAAGTACTACACGCTGCTCGCCAACGAGTACAAGACGTACCCGCAGCTCGACGAGGTGCTCTACTTCCTCGCCTACGAGTACGAGCAGGCCAACAAGCTCGAGGACGCGCGGCGCGTCTACTTCCAGCTCATCAACGAGGCGCCGAAGAGCAAGTACATCCCCAACGCGTACCTCGCGTTCGGCGAGCTCTTCTTCTTCGAGGCGCAGAGCGACCCGGGCAAGTACGAGCTCGCCAAGCAGTCGTACCAGAAGGTGCTCGAGTACCAGCCGCCCGAGAACAAGGTCTGGGGCTACGCCCAGTACAAGCTCGGCTACGTCTACTGGAACGGCGGCGAGAAAGACCTGCCGCGCGCGCTCGAGTCGTTCAAGAAGGTCATCGAGTACGGCAACAAGTACAGCTCGCTGCCCGGCGTCGCCGCCCTGCAGAACAGCGCCCGCAAGGACATCGTCCCCGTCTACACGATGGTGGGCAAGCCCGAGGCGTCCTACGCGTTCTTCCGCCCGCTCTCGGGCGACGGCGGGGGCGACAACACCAAGACGTACAAGATGATGGACGACTTGGGGCTCAACTACATCGACACCGGGCACTACGCCGACGCCATCACGCTCTACGAAGACCTCCTGCGCCGCGACAAGGGCGACAACACCTGCCAGTACCAGTCGCGCATCGTGCAGGCGACGATGGCGATGAAGGGCGGGCAGAACAAGCCGGGCGTCGTCGCGCGGCTCGAAGACCAGATCAAGGCCTACCAGGGGTTCAAGAGCGGGGCGCACTCGGCCGAGTCGAAGCGCGCGTGCGCCAACGTGACCGCCGAGCTCGTCACCGAGACCGGCATGAGCTGGCACCTCGAGGCCGTCGGCTCGGGCACCCGCGGCACCGGCGACAAGAAGACGATGGAGTACGCGGCCCGGCTCTACCGCCTGGTCGTCGACAACTTCACGAACGCCGAGTTCGCGACCTTCGAGTTCCCCCGGATCGTGAAGGAAGACTGGCCGACGCTCTACAAGATCAAGTACGCGATGGCCGACCTGCTCTACTTCCAGGGCGACTGGGAGAAGTGCGGGCCCGCCTTCGACCTGGTGGTCGAGGAGAACCCCACCGGCCCCGAGGCGCCCGAGGCCGCGTACGCGTCGGTGCTCTGCTACCAGAAGCTCTACGACCAGCAGCACGCCGGCCGCAGCGACCGCCGCGGCGGCGGCAACCTGCCCGGCCAGCAGCGCGGCAAGGAGCAGGCGCCCGCGCGCGAGTCGCTCGCCCGCAAGGACATGACCGCCTCGCAGAAGGGCATGCTGCAGGCCTTCAACCGCTACGTCTGCTACATCAAGCCGGCCGAGAACGACGCGAAGGCGAAGGAGCAGTACGTCGAGGTCAAGTACGCCCGGGCGCGCACCTACTTCGAGGCGCACCACTGGGAGGAGGCCGCCGCCGGCTTCCGCGACATCGCGCTCAACCACGCCGACACCGACGCCGGCATCTACGCCGCGCAGCTCTACCTCGAGACGCTCAACGTCATGGGCTCGAGCGTCGAGCCCCGCAAGCCCTCGTGCATCGACGAGATGGGCGACTCGCTGCCGAAGATCGTCTCGCTCTACTGCGACGGCGGCAAGGCGGCGCGCAACGCCGACCAGTGCACGATGCTCGGCAAGATCCAGTGCGACATTCAGCGGCTGAAGGCCGAGAACACGGTCAAGGACGCGCAGAAGGGCGGCACCGGCGCGCTCAGGCTCTACGAGCAGGGCGCCGAGCTCTACCTCGCGCTCTGGAAGCGCTACGGCGAGGGGGTCATCACCTCGGGCGGCGCGGCGCAGTGCGACCGCATGGAAGAGATCGTCTTCAACGCGGCCGAGGCCTACCAGTCGGCCCACCTCGTGCTCAAGAGCATCAACACGCGGCTCATCTTGCTCGACCCGAAGTACAAGATGGACAAGACCGAGCTCGCGAAGAAGAGCACCTACAAGATCGGCGGCAACTACCAGGCCATCGCGGCCTACGAGCAGGCGGCCGAGTGGTACGAGCGCTACGCGAAGACCTTCCCCGACGCCGACAAGGCCGAGCAGGCCCTGTCCGACGCGGTCGTCTTGCGGCTCGGCCTCGGGCAAGAGAAAGAGGCCATCGACGACTCGGACCTCTTCACGCGCAAGTTCAGCGCCAAGCACCCGACCCAGGCCGCGCAGGTCGCCTTCGCGCTCGGCGCGCACTACGCCGAGCGCGAAGACTGGGGCGCCGCGGTGCACCGGCTGCAGGGCTCGATGGGGCTCATCGACCGCTCGGGCGCCGTCGAGGTGCGGGCGCAGGCGCACGCGCTGCTCGGGCGCGGCTACCTGCGCACGAAGAAGGAGGCGGGGGCCGCCGCCGAGTACAAGCGGGTGCAGAACATCTGGTCGGACCCGAAGGCCGCGGCCGAGAAGATCTTGAAGGACGACCCGGACGGCGGCCCGCGCAAGCTCGGCCGCGCGCTGACGGCCGTCGGCGAGGCGTACTTCTTCTTCGCCGAGCGCGAGAAGAGGAAGGTCGATGCGATCGAGTTCCCCAAGTACACGGGGCCGGCCGACAAGGCCTCGGTGCTCAAGCACATTCAGGTCAAGGTCAAGGGCTGGCTGCAGAAGAAGCGCCCGGCGATCGAGGCGGCCGAGAAAGAGTATTTGAAGGTCGTCAAGCTCGAGCCCGAGCCGCCGCCGCGCTGGGTCATCGCGGCCGGCTCGCGCGTCGGCGGCATGTGGGGCGAGTTCGTGCGCGAGTTCCGCGCGGCGCCCATCCCCGCGGCGATCAAGCGCGACGACGAGCTGCGCACGACGTACTACAACGCCCTGGACGAGGCGAGCGAGCCGCAGAAGCAGCGGGCGAAGGCGGCGTACGAGACGTGCCTCAAGTACTCGGTCACCTACCAGTACTTCGACGACTTCTCGCGCGCCTGCGAGGTCTGGCTCTCGAAGACGTACAAGGCCGAGTACCACCAGGTCGACGAGTTTCGGGCCTCGCCCAACCGGGTCAACAGCGGCCTGAACGACCGGCCCTACCCGCTCGCGCTCGACGGCACGCCCATCAACCCCAACCCCCAGGTCGAGACCGAGAAGGCCGAGGTGGTCGAGGCGCAGAAGTCGGGCGACGCCAAGAGCGACAAGCCCGACAAGGACAGCAAGAAGGGCGCCCGGGGCGCCCAGCCGAAGCGGCCGCGGAAGTGAAGGCGAGGAGAGGCACCATGGTCCGAAGCAAGCTCCCCTACGTCCTGTGCGCCCTCGCGGCCCTCGGCACGGCCGCCTGCGGCTCGTCGCCGCCGGCGGCCCGGCCGCCCCGGCCGCCCGGCGCGCCCGCGGGCCCCGTCGTGACCGACCAGGCCCGGCGCGGCTACGAGGCCGCCGCCGCCCGCTTCGCCGAGCACGACAAGGCCAACGACTGGAACGACGCGGCCTGCTCGCAGATGGCGAAAGAGTTCCTCGACGTCAACGCCGAGCACAAGCGCGCCTCGGGCGGCGACCTGTCGCCCGCGCTCTACAACGCGGGCCTGTCGCACCAGCGCTGCAACCGCGACGCCGAGGCGAAGAAGCTCTTCCAGCAGGCGCTCGCGGCCGACCCGAAGGCGCACCGCGCGAAGGTGCAGGTCGCGCTCTACGACTACAAAGAGAAGGGCGACGCGGCGCTCGAGTCGACCATCGCGGCGCTGCAGCAGGCGGTGCTCGACGCCGAGTTCCAGAACACCGACGCGCTCGTCAACCTGGCGATGCTGCAGCTCAAGCGCAGCGGGCCGAACAAGGGCCAGGGCTGCAGCGACGACCTCGAGTGCTCGAAGAAGAACATCCAGCGCGCGCTCGCGATCGACGACGGCTTCATGCCCGCCTTCAACCAGCTCGCGCTCTACTACCTCGAGCTCGCCCGCAGCAAGGCCGGGCGGGCGAAGGGCGCCGGCCGGCTCGCCGCGTCGGGCAAGCGCGACAAGCGCGTCAACAACCAGCAGCTCGAGTTCGCCGCGCTCGTCTGCTCGCAGGGCATCCGCAAGAACCCGAAGTATGCGCCGATCCACAACACGTTCGGCCTGATTCAGGTCGAGCTCGGCAACATCAACAACGCGGTGCAAGAGTTCAAGACCGCGGCGCAGCTCGACCCGGGCTTCGTCGAGGCGCAGATGAACTTCGCCGCGGTCAACCTGTCGTTCCGCGGCTTCGAGAACGCCGAGACGGCCTACCGCCAGGTGCTCAAGGCCCGGCCCAACGACTACGACGCGACGCTCGGCCTGGCGCTCGCGCTGCGCGGGCGCATCACCGACCAGAACCTGCCGCAGCAGGTGAAAGAGACCCAGGCCCTCATCGACCGGGCCAAGCAGATCGCGCCCGAGCGGCCCGAGGCCTACTACAACGAGGGCATTTTGACCCAGGAGTACAAGGTCAAGGCCGTCAGCGACTCGAAGGGGCAGATCCCCATTTTGGAGCAGGCCAAGGGCATCTATAGCTCGTTCATCCAGAAGGCGGGGGCGAACCCCGAGTACGCCGAGCAGGTCAAGCGGGCCGGCGAGCGCAACAAGGACATCGAAGACACGATTCGCTTCTTGCGCGAGGGCATCAAGGCCGAGGAGGACGCGTCCAAGCCCCTCAGCGACCAGCCCGCCGGGCTCGAGGGCGACGCGGCCGGGGCGCCGGCGCCGGCGGGCGGCCCGAACCCGAAGTGAGGGCCCGGCTCGCCCCGGCCGCGCCCCCGCGGGGGGGCCGGGGCGGCGGGCCGATTTTTTTTCCGGGGGGCGGGGAACTTTCTCCGCCCCCTCGTGTCTGCGCCCCCGGAGTCGTCGCTCCGGCTGCTTACCTTGACGGGTCCCCCAGGGCGCGGGTACACTTTTACTGTAATTGACCGAGGCGAGGAGGACACCCCCATGGTTCGTCATCGAGTGCTGATGGGAGCCCTGCTGCTCGGCGCGCTGGGCGCGCCGGCGGCGGCCGAGGCGCAGCAACCGCAGCCGGGGGCGGCGCCCGCGGGCGCGCCGGCGGCGGGCGCGGCGGGGGCGCGGCCGGGCGGCCGGGCGGGGGCGGCGGCGGCGACCGGCGCGAAGAAAGACGAGGGCTACGCCTACGAGTTCACCGACGACCCGCTCGCGGCCGGGGGCCTTTCGCCCAACGACGCGACCATCCGGGTGCGGCCGGGGCCGGTGCGCTCGACGCTCATCAAGCCGCGCGTGTCGTTCGTGCCGGAGATGCTCAAGAGCGTCGAAAATTTGTAAGCGTCCGCGCTTAGCGTACAGACCAGAGGCGGGTGGCGGCCGATCGGGGCCGCGGCGAGAGGACAGGTCGATGGAGCAAGGCAAGGCAAAGGCGGCCCTTACGTTCGCCCTCTACCAGGGCGATTCGCTCGTGCGTCGCGAGACGATCGTGCACGACATCATCAAGGTCGGCAAAGACGCCAAGAGCCACTTGCGCGTCGACGACGAGCTCGCCTCGCGCATGCACGCGGTCATCGAGGTGGCCGCGCCCGACGACGTGACGCTCATCGACCTCGGCGCCGAACCGGGCACGCGCGTCAACGGCGCCCAGGTCAACAAGTGCAAGCTGCGCGAGGGCGATCAGATCGAGATCGGCAGCACGATCATCGTGCTCGAGAGCGCGTCCGAGGCCGGCGAGGCGGTGGTCGGGCCCCCGGCGCCGCCCCCCTCGGCGGCCGCGCGCCCGCAGCCGCCCGCGCCCGCGCCCGCGCCCGCGCCCGCCGCGCGCCCCGCCGCCGCGCCGACC
>DASTPP010000120.1:0-22529 GCA_035762175.1 Polyangiaceae bacterium
TTCTTCCGCGGCTGCCGCTACTACGCGGGCCTCGGCGAGCTGAGCCACGCCGCCTTTCTCTTGCACCAGGCGGCCGAGCGCTACTTTCACGCCGCGAGCCTCGTCTTGACGGGGTACAAGGCGCGCAGCCACGACTTGAACGCGCTCGGCCAGAAGGCCGCCGAGCAACACCCGCGGCTCGTCGAGGCGCTGCCGAAGACCGAGCCCGACGACAAGCGGCTGCACGACCTGTTGCGAAAGGCGTATATTGAAGCGCGGTACTCGAAGTCGTACCGCATTACGCTCGCCGAGCTCACGGCCCTGCAGGCGCGGGTGCTCGAGCTCGCCGCCCGCGTGCGCGAGGCCTGCCTCGACAAGCTCGCCTCCTTCTGCGGCCCCGACGCGGTCAGCCCCACGCTGCCCGCGCCGCCCGCGCTCGACGAGCCGCTGCTGGCGCACCTGCCGCCGCCGCCCGCCGACCCGTCCGAGCTCGGGGCCTGGGCGCGCGGCCTGGCCGAGCTGGCCGAGGCGCAGGGCGAAGCGAAGGGCGAGCAGCGGGGGCGCGAGGCGGGGCTGCGAGAGGGCGAGGCGAAGGGGCTGCGCGAGGGCGAGGCACGGGGCAAGGCCGAGGGGCTGCGCATGGCGGTGCTCGACCTGTGCGAGGCGTTCGGGCTCGAGGTGACGGGCGAGCAGCGCGCCGCGCTCGAGGCGATGGGCCCGGGCGAGCTCGAGGCGCTGCGGCAAGCGATCAAGCAGACGCGGCGCTGGCCCGCCTGACGCGCGCCCTGGCGCGCCGCGCGGCCGCCGCCGCCCCGGGCCCTTGCCCAGCGCGCCGGCCGCTGCTAGCCGAAGACCATGCTCGACGTCGTGCCCTTGAAGTACGGCACCGCCTTCAAGAAGGCGTTCAGCGACCCCGCCGTCTTCTCCGGCTTCGCCCGCGCGGTGCTCGGCGTCGACGTCGAGGTCGAGCGGGTCGAGCAAGAGCGCGGCTTCCGCCCCATCTTCGGCCAGGTCGACGTCAAGTACGACCTGTTCGCCGAAGACGCGCAGCGGCGCCTCATCGTCGAGCTGCAGCACGTGCGCGAGAACGACAGCTTCGACCGCTTTCTCTACTACCACTTGATCGGCCAGGCCGAGCAGATTCAGAGCGCCGACGATTACCGCTTTCGGCGCACGGTCTACACCATCGTGGTGCTGACGCGCCTGCCGAGCGCGCCCGCGCTGCGCTTCGACGTGGCGTCGCACGACGGCGACCTGTGCGACCTCGGCGGCGCCAAGCTCGGGGTCTACGGCCACCGGCTGGTGTTCGTCAACGCGCGCGGGCTGCGGCCCGAGACGCCGGCGCCGCTGCGGCGGTGGCTCGAGCTGATCGACGACTCGCTCGACCAGAAGGTCGACGAGGCGCGCTACCCCGAGCCGCTGTTGCAGCGGGTGTTGCGCACGATCGAGCGCTCGCACCTGTCGCCCGAAGAGGCGTACCTCGTGAAGGCCGAGGCGCAGTGGGAGAGCGCCAAGCGCGAGGCGCGCGACGAGGGGCGCGACGAGGGGCGGCGCGAGGGCAAAGAAGAGGGGTTGCGCGAGGGCGAGGCGAAGGGGCGGCGCGAGGGCGAAGCGCGGGGGCGCGAAGCGGGGCGTGCCGAGGGGCTGCGCATGGCGGTGCTCGACCTGTGCGAGCTGCTCGGCGTCGAGCCGACCGACACGCAGCGCGCCGCGCTCGGGGCGATGGGCCCGGGCGAGCTGGAGGCGCTGCGGCAAGCGATCAAGCAGACGCGGCGCTGGCCGGCTTGAAGGGGCGAGGCTCGCCGGCCGCCGCCCCCGCCGCCCCCGACCCCCGGGCCCGGCTCAAGGCCCAGCGCGAGCAGCAAGCGGCCGACGAAGACCTGCGCCACTGGTTCAACGACTGGGCGACGACCATGCGCCAGGTCTTGCCGACCCGCGATCGGGTCAAGCTGGGGCTCGTGGCGAGCCCGCCCTCGGTCTTCGAGCCCCCAGCCCTCGGGTAGGGGCGCGCGGTCGTAGCCCACGAGGCGCGGGGCGGGCGAGGCGGCGGGCTGCGCCATCGCCCCCGAAGTGTCGCACGTGGCGGCTCGGTGCTCGCTTTGCGGCCCGGTGACCTAACCGATACATCGACAGGCCGACGCCGAGCGCGACGCCCAGCAAGATCGCGAGCAGCGCCACCGAGACCCAGATGAGCGGCTTGAAGCCCGAGGGCGGCGTGAGCGACTTGGGGTCGATGGGGCCGGGCCGGGCCGAGCTCTTGGCCGAGGGGGCGGGCCGCGTCGACGGCTCGGGCCGGGGCGAGAGCGGGCCGGGGCCCGGGGGGGGGCCCTGCAGCGTCATGGTGGTCGTGAAGGGGTCGACCGAGCCCTGCTGGCTGGGCGGGGGGGCGACGACGACGGGGGCGCGGGCGGAGGCCTGGGCCGGGGCCTGAACCGGCGCTTGGACCGGGGCCGGGGCGTGGGCCTGAACCGGCGCTTGGACCGGGGCCGGGGCGTGGGCCGGGGCCTGGGCTGCGGCTGGGGGCGGAGCTTGGACCGCGGCCGGGGTCGGGGCCTGAACGGGCTTGGCCGCCAGCATGGTGTCGCTGTCGACCCCCGAGTAGCTGGGGGCGGGGGGCCTGGGGCGGTCGGGCGGCGCCGAAGGGCGGCCCGGGGCCAGGGCGGGCGAAGCGCCGCCGGGGGCCAGGGCGGGCGAGCCGGCGCCCGGGGTGGCGGGCCGGGCCGAGGTGCGGTCGGGGCGCAGGGCCTGAAAGAGCGCGTCGCGCAGGGCGTGGGCCGTGGCGAAGCGCTCGTCGCGGTTCTTGGCGATCGCGCGCAAGACCACCGCGTCGAGCTGGGGGCCGATGACGCCGGGGCGGCCGAGCCTTCGCGAGGGCGCCTCGGGCGTCTCGGTCAGGTGCGAGGTCATGGTGATGACGTCGTTCTGACCGCGGAAGGGCGGCAGCCCGGTGAGCAGCTCGTAGAGAATGACGCCGACGGCGTACACGTCCGAGCGCCCGTCGAGCTCTTCGCCCCGCACCTGCTCGGGCGACATGTACTCGGCGGTGCCGAAGATCATGTTGTGCTGGGTGAGCGCGACCGAGCCCGCGCCGCTCGCGTCGTGCAGGGCCTTGGCGAGGCCGAAGTCGAAGACGCGCACGTGCGGCCGCCCGAGCTCGTCGCGCTCGACCATGACGTTGGCGGGGGTCAGGTCGCGGTGCACGACGCCGTGGGCGTGGGCGCTGGCGAGCGCGTCGCAGATGCCGCCGACGAGCTGCGCCGCGTCGTCGGGCGCGAAGGGGCCGCGCTCGCGCACGAGCCGGTCGAGCGCCTGCCCCTCGACCAGCTCGAGCGCCATGAAGAGCCGGCCGCCCTCGTCTTGGCCGAAGTCGAGCAGCGCGACGAGGTGCCGTCCGCGCAGCCGCCGCAAGATCGACGCCTCGCGCTGGAAGCGCTCGCTCACCTGGTGGTTCTGCACGAGGTGCGCGTGCAACAGCTTGAGCGCCACCGCGTCGCCCGAGCCGACGTGGCGGGCGCGGTAGACCGTGCCCATGCCGCCGGTGCCGAGCACGCCCTCGACGCGGTACTTGCCGGCGATGACGGAGCCGGGGGCGAGGGGCCGGGCGAGGGCGTCGCCCGCGCTCAAGGCGACCCCCGCGCGGCCGACTCGCAGGCCGCCACGATCTTGGGCGACAGGTAGACGGGGTCGAGCTTGGCGGCCGGGTCGAGCTCGCGCCAGGCGCGGCAGGAGGCGAAGGCGAGCCCGGGGGCCTCGAGCGCGACGTAGGCCTCGAGCAGCTGCCGGTGGATGGCCCCGAGCTGCGGGCGCGCGAGCTCGCCGTAGCCGAGCACCTTCGCGCCCCGCACCACGGCGTCGACGTAGCGCCCCGCGCGCACGTCGGCGAGCAGCGCCGGCAGCTCGGCGTCGGCGCGCTTCTGCGCCTCGCGCGCCGCGCCCCCGCCCTCGGACTTCTCGAACCCCTCGGCCCGCGCCGCCTCGGCCTTGCCCTCTTCGGTCAGCTTGAGCTCGCCGAGCGGCACGAGCAGGACGTCGCCGCGGCGCACGCCGTTCGAGTCTTGCAGGTGGTTGTAGCGGGCGAGCGACCAGGCCTTGTCTTTGCTGCCCAGGTAGCGCTGCGCGATCGTGACGATGTTGTCGGCCTGGCCGACGGTGACGCGCAGGTTGTAGGGCACGACGATCTCGGCGCCCTCGCGCGGCGTGAGCCAGGGGCTCGAGTCGTTGGCCATCGCGATGACGTCCGAGCGGTCTTCGCCGCCGAGCAGCTCGAAGGCGAGGCTGCCCCAGCTGTCGCCCGGGCCCACGCGCCGGTGGCCGAGCGCGGGCACCTCGAGCCGCATGCCGGGCGAGATGGCGATGCCGCCGCCGGCGTCGAGGCCGTTGGCGGCGACGAGCACCTTCTCCATCTCGACGAGGCCGTAGATGCGCTCGGCGATCTGCGCGAGCGTCTCGCCCTTCTGCACCACGTGCGGGAAGGCGTGCGCCGGCGCCCCGTGGCCGAGCGAGGCCGCGGCGAGCGCGGCGGCGAGCCCGAGGGCGGCGCCGGGCCGGCGGGGGTGCCCCGCACGGAAGTACGGGGCACCGGGTGGCCAAGGCGTGCCCCGCGGCTTCGGCCCGGCTCGGCGCGCCAAGCCCGGCCCTCGTTGGGGCCGGGCTCCACCGGGCGGCGGCTTTGACGCGCGAGCGCGGGCCGCCCCTTCGCGCTCGACCGGGCGCCTGAAGCCCGATAGAGCCCGGCCCCAACGAGGGCCGGGCTTGGCGCGCCGGATCGCTTCGGCGCCGCTCGGCACGCCTTGGCCACCCGGTGCCCCGTACTTCCGTGCGGGGCACGCGCGGCCTTCGCTCACGGCGTGGCCCTCTTGTCGAAGGGCGGCAGGGTCACCTCGGGCTCGTCGTAGTCGGTCGGCAGCCCCTCGAGCGGGATGCCCGCGAGCATGTCTTCGAGCACCTGCGCGCTCTTCGGCCGCTCGCGCACGCGCTTCTTCAGGCAGAGCATCACCGCCTCGTCGAGCGGGGCGGGCAGGGGCAGGTCGGGCCGCCGGTCGCGCATCGTCGGCGGCGTCTGCCGCTGGTGCAGCTCGAGCAGCTCGCGCCGGTTCGGCGACTGAATCGGCAGCTGCCCCGTCAGCGCCTCGTACATGAGCACGCCGAACGCGTAGAGGTCGGTCCTCGGCTCGACCGCCGCGCCGATGCACTGCTCGGGCGCCATGTACTCGGGCGTGCCGAGCGTGTAGCCCTCTTGCGTCAGCGACTCGGCCGACTGAAACTTCGACATGCCGAAGTCGAGCACCTTCGCCGTGCCGTCGTCGCAGAGAAAGATGTTGCCCGGCTTCAGGTCGCGGTGCACCACGCCCTTGGCGTGCGCGGCGCCGAGCGCCCGGCAGACCTGCACGAAGACCGGCACCGCGTAGCCCGGCGCGAGCGGCCCCTCGCGGCTCAGCCGGTCGCTGAGCGGCCGGCCCCGCAGGAGCTCCATCACGACGTAGAGCGAGCCGTCGGGCAGCTGGTCGAGGTCGAGCGTCTGCACCACGTTCGGGTGTTGAATGCCGCCCTGCACCTGCGCCTCGCGCCGCAGCCGCGCCATCTCGCTCGCGTCGCGCGCCGCCGGGCCCCGCAGCACCTTGATCGCGACCGTGGTGCCGAGCCCCACGTGCTCGGCGCTGTAGACGACGCCGATGCCGCCCGAGCCGATGCGCCGCAAGATGCGGTAGCGGCCCCCGAGCACCGTGCCCTCGAGCTCGCCCGGGCTCGCCGGCTCGGACCCGCCGTCGCCCCGCAGCGAGAGCCCCCGCTCGAGCGCCGCGATGCGGTGGCCCTCGACCACGCGCCGCCGCTGCTCGGCGTCCATGCGCCGCAACAGCTCGCCCGCCACGCCCCCGAGCACGCCGCCCACCACCGTCGCCACCGCCGTCGCCAGCATGCCGCCCTGCGCCGCCAGCACCGGCAGCCCCCCGAGCGCCAGCCCCGCCCCCACCGCCGCCGGCAAGGGCAGCCGCGAGCGGCCCTCGCTCCACTTCACGAGGTACACCGACTGCGGCTCGCCCTTGGCCGTCGTCTGCTCGTGCGTGACGTCGGCCGCGGGCCCGCCCCAGAACTGCGGCAGCGAGGCGAGCTCGGCCTCGCGCGCGAGGCTGAGCAGCTCTTCGGGCGGCGGCGCCTCGTCGCCCGCGATCGGGCGGTACGTGATGCGCGCGCGCCGGTCGCCCAGCCGCTCGAAGCTGTAGCTGCCGACCCGCGTCGTCTCGGCGCTGTGCTCGCAGAACTGCCGGTAGGCGTCGAGCGGCGAGGCCGCGCCCCGCAAGAGCCGCACGTACGAGCCGAGCGCCTCCGGGTGCACCGCCCACTCGCCCCGCCGCGCCAGCGCCGGGCGCCCGAGCGCCTTCTCGAGCGCGCGCAGCGCCCGCCGCGCGAGCGCCGCGCTGATCCACGCGGTCTCGTTCTCGGCCGTCGCCGTCGCGAGGTTGATGCTCTCGAGTAGCTCGCGGTACGCCTTCTCGCCCTTCTCTTGCCGCAGCCGCAAAAGGTAAGGCTTGAGGACGCCGGCGCGGAGCTCTTCTTTGCCCCCGCCGGCCGGCCACGCGTTGTTCGCCGTAGTGTTCTTTTGCGGTGCCACGCGTGGGCAAGGGTACGCGAAAGGCCTTGGCCCCTACAAGGCGCTCACGCGCCCGACGGCCCCGGGGCCTGGCCGCACGCCCTGGGGTACCGGGGCAGCGCCGCCGCCGCCAGCAGGGCGAAGACCGGCGTCAACACCACGTGGTATCGGTCTTCGCCGAAAAAAACCGCATGCGTGAGCACCACCGAGGCGTACAGGGTAACCAAATACCGCAGGACCGGCCCCAGCGGCGATCGGCCCGGCAGGGGCGCCGCCGCCAGCAGGGGCGTCAGGGCGGCGAACCACCAGAAGGGGTGCCGATCGTCGGTGAAGACGAAAACGGCCAGAGCGACCAGCCCGAGCCCGAGCGCCCCCTGCGCGAGCCGCCCGGCGCGCGTCGGCGGGCGGCGCGAGACGGCCACGAAGGCCGCGGCCAGGAGCACGACGCCGTGCGCCCGCGTCAAAATCTCGCGCCCGAGGCGCCGGCGCCCTTCGCCCCAGCGCTGCGGGTCGGCCTCGCCCAAATACCCCATCGGGAACGACGCGTGGTCGAAGGTCTGCGCCAGCTTCTCGGGCACGAGGCCCAGCCAGCGCCGCGTGTCGTGCCGAATGTAATGGAGCCCGAGCTTGCCCCAGCACCGGTCTTGCTGCACCTGCCCCGTCACCACGGGGCAGCCGTCGGCGCCGCGCAGCGTCTCGAAGCGGCCCGTCGCCCGCGGGAAGGCGCCGATCGCGAGGTTCCAGCCGGCGTTGGTGCTGACGAAGGCGCAGCCGTCCATCACGCGGCAGTTGCGCCAGGTCCAGGGGGCGACGACCGCGAGGCACGCGAGCGTGGCGAGCCCGGCGACCGCGAGCGCGCGCCGCAGGCTCGCGCGCAGCCTCGGCGGGTCGAGGGCGATGAGGCCGAGCATCGGGGCGGCGAGCACGAGCTGCGGGCGCACGAGCGTCGTCAGGCCCATCACCGCGCCGGCGCCGAGCGCCCAGGGCCAGGGCCTTCTTTCGGCCCGCCCCCGCGCCACGAGCCAGGCCGCGACGAGCGGGCCGAGCGAGGCGAGCGGCTCGGTCATCAAGAGCGCGGCGTAGGCGATGAGCTCGGGCGAGAGCGCGACGAGCAGCCCCGCGAGCCGGGCGCGGTTCGGCGACATGGCGCGGCGGGCGAGCCGGTGCACGACCAGCGCGAGCAGGGCGCCGACCACGGCCCCGGCCACCGGCGCGACGCGGGGCCCGTCGCCGAAGGCGCGGTAGGCGAGGGCGAGAAAGCCGCTGTAGCCGACCGGGTAGTGGCACCAGGGGTGCCAGCGGGCCTCGCCCCCGACCATGACGTCGTCCGAGTAGCCGAGCCCCCGGGCGATGCGGCGGGCGCCGAAGTCGTAGTAGTGCCCGTCCCAGACCGGCTCGCGCGCCCAGGCGAGCGCCACGTAGAGCCGCGGCAAGAGGGCGAGGGCGAAGAGCGCGGCCGAGAAGAGAGCGTCGGGGGGCAGCCGGCGCTGGCGGCGGCGCAGGACGACGGTCTCGGCCAGGCGCGCGCGCGCCTCGGCCTCGCGGGCGCGCTCGGCGCGGGCCTCGGACTCGGTCAGCGGGTCGAGGCCCAGGTCGGGGCCCAGGTCGGGGCCCGGGGGCCGGGCCGGGCTCATTCGACCCGCCGCCCCAGGCTCTCGAGCCCCTTGCGCATGCGGCGCAGGTAGGTGCGGTCGACCTGCGCCGGGTCGAGCTTCAAGATCTTCGCGAGCTCGCGCACGAAGCCGCGGGCGTAGACGAGCGCGGGCAGGTCGCCGAAGTTCTCTTCTTCGATCGCGCGCAGGTGCGCGAGCGAGATCTTGGTGCGCGCGGCGACGTCGGCGAGCTCGACGCCCTGGCTCTCGCGGATGCGCCGCAAGAAGGCCCCCGAGAACTCGGTCGCGGCGTGAATCTCGCGCGCGATCTCGGCCTGCAAGAGGGCCATCTCGGCGCTCGGCTCGCGGGGCTTCACGCCGCGGGCCGGGGTCGCCTGCGCGAGCGCGTCGGGGAAGGTCGACAGGTCGTAGGCGCGCCGCCGGTTCGGGTCGAGCAGCGTGTCGTGCGCCTCGTCGAGCTTCGCGCGCTCGGCCCCGAGCGCCGCCTCGTCGAGCACCGACCAGGCCGCGAGGCTGCCGGGCGAGTAGAGCTCGCGCTGGCGCTTGTAGGCCCGCCGCACCTCTTCGTCGCTCGCGCCGCGGGCGACGCCGAGCGCGTCGTAGAGCGTGTAGCGGCGGGGCTCGCCCGGCGGCGGCGGGGGCCCCGGCGGCGCCGCCGGGCGGGCGTCGGGGCGCGCGGCCGTCAGGGCCGTCACGCGCCGGGCGATGCGCTCGAGCAGCCGCGCGCTCTTGGACGTCGGGCTGTCGATGAGCAGCGGCCGCCGCCTTCGCACCGTCAGCCAGACCGCGTCGTCGTGCTCGACGTGGCCGATGTACTGCAGGTCGAACCCGAAGAAGCGCTCGGCGAGCTGCTGCATCGCGGGCCCGAGGTCGGCGTCGGACCGCACGCGCGTCTCGTTGACGACGAGGTAGGCGCCCGCGCGGCGCAGCTCGTAGGCGCCCGCGTGCGCGAGCGGCCCGTCGAGCTTGCCGAGCGCGGCGAGCAGGGCGGGCGGCGCGGGCGCGGGGCCGAGCTCGGCGAAGACGCGGTCGAGCACGCGCTGCTGCACCCGCTCTTTGGCGACCAGGCGCCGCAGCCGCCGGGCGAAGAGGGCGCGGGCGAAGCGGTAGGTCGCCTCGACCGCGGGCGGCTCGGGCGTCGCGACGCAGAGCCCGACGTCGGCCGCGTCGAAGACGTCGAGCGCCCAGGGCGCCTGCGCCGAGCCCAGGTCGACGACCACGTAGTCGGCGTCGAGCCGCCCGAGCAGCTGCGACCAGTGCGACCTCCGCCCCGGCCGGAGCGCCGCCGAGGGCGCCGCCGCGTCGAAGAGCGCGCTCAAGAGCTCGAGCCCCGGCACCGCCGTCTCGACCCGCTCGACCGCCCCCGCCTCGAGCGCCTGGCGCGTCGGCGGCCGCGGGCGCGCGAGGCCGAAGAGCGCGTGCAGGTTCGCCCCGGCCGCGTCGGCGTCGACCGCCACCACGGCCCGGCCGAGCTGCGCGAGGTAGACCGAGAGGTTGACCGTGACGAGCGACTTGCCGACGCCGCCGCGCCCGCCGCCGACGGCGATGAGCTTGCGCTTGCGCGGCGCGCTCGCCGCGGGCAGCCCGGTCGAGCCGGCGCCGCCCGCCTGGTCGGGGCCGGGGAAGGTCATGGCACACTCGCCCCCCCGGCCCGCCGCCCGCCGCCCGCCGCCCCCCGCCGGGGCGGGGGCGTCGCGACGGGCCGGGCCGCGGCCTTACGAGGCCGAGCCGAGCAGCTGCCGGAGCACGTAAGGCAGGATGCCACCGTGCAGAACGTAGTGAACTTCCTGGGGGGTGTCGATGCGCACCGTCGCCCGGAAGCTCTTCGCCCGGCCGTCGGGGCCCGTGGCCGTCACCCGCGCCTCGCGCCCGGCCGCGAAGCCCGACGTGATGCCCTCGGCCACGCCCTCGATCGCGAAGACCTCTTCGCCCGTCAGCCCGAGCGACTCGGCGCTCTCGCCCTCGGCGAACTGCAGCGGCACGATGCCCATGCCGACCAGGTTCGAGCGGTGAATGCGCTCGAAGCTCTCGGCGATGACCGCCCGCACCCCGAGCAGCATCGGGCCCTTGGCCGCCCAGTCGCGGCTCGAGCCCGAGCCGTACTCTTTGCCCGCCAGCACCACGAGCGGCACGCCCTCGGCGCGGTAGCGCTCGCTCGCGTCGAAGATCGACGTCACCTCGCCCGAGGGCAGGTGCCGCGTGACGCCGCCCTCGGTGCCGGGGGCGAGCCGGTTGCGCAGGCGGATGTTGGCGAACGTGCCGCGCACCATCACCTCGTGGTTGCCGCGGCGCGAGCCGTACGAGTTGAAGTCGGCCGGCTCGACCCCGTGCTCGCGCAGGTACTTGCCCGCGGGCGAGTCGGCCTTGATGTTGCCGGCCGGCGAGATGTGGTCGGTCGTGATGCTGTCGCCCAAGACCGCCAAGACGCGCGCGCCCTTCAGGTCGCTCACGCCCGCGGGCGCCTGCTTCGACATGCCCTCGAAGTAGGGCGGGTGCTTGACGTAGGTCGACTTCTCGTCCCACGGGTACACCTCGCCCTTGACCCCCGCGATCGCCTGCCAGGCCGCGTCGCCCTGGAACACCTCGCCGTAGTTGCGCTCGAAGAGCTCGGTCTTGACCGAGGCCGCCACGGCGTCGGCCACCTCGCGGTGGGTCGGCCACACGTCGCGCAAGAAGACGGGCTTGCCATCTTTGCCCGTGCCGAGCGGCTCGGTCTCGAGGTCGATGTCCATCGTGCCGGCGAGCGCGTAGGCGACGACCAGCGGCGGCGAGGCGAGGTAGTTCGCCTTCACGTCGGCGTGCACCCGGCCCTCGAAGTTGCGGTTGCCGCTCAACACCGACACGACGACGAGGTCGCGCTCGTTCACCTCGCGCGAGATCGCCGGGTGCAGCGGCCCCGAGTTGCCGATGCAGGTCGTGCAGCCGTAGCCCACCACGTGAAAGCGCAGCGCCTCGAGCGCCGAGAGCGTGCCGCTCGCCTTCAGGTAGTCGGTGACCACCTTCGAGCCGGGCGCCAGGCTCGTCTTGACCCAGGGCTTGGTCTCGAGCCCGCGCTCGGCCGCCTTCTTCGCCACCAGGCCCGCCGCGATCATCACCGACGGGTTCGACGTGTTGGTGCAGCTCGTGATGGCCGCGATGACCACCTTGCCGTGGTCGAGCGTCTTCACGTCGAAGCCGAGCGGCTCGCCGCCCTCGTCCGCCCCGGCCGCCAGCGCCGCCTTCTTCTTCGCCGTCGCCTGGGCCTGCATCGCCGCGAGCGCCTTCTGCCACGACGCCTTCGACTGCGCGAGCTCGACCCGGTCTTGCGGCCGCTTCGGCCCCGCCAGGCTCGGCTTGACCGACCCGAGATCGAGCTCGAGCCCGTCGGAGTACACGACCTTCGCCATGCCCTCGACGCCGAACATCTGCTGCTCGCGGAAGTACGCCTCGACCAGGCGCACCTGCTCGCGCGGCCGGCCGCTCAGCTCGAGGTAGCGCACGGTCTCGGCGTCGACCGGGAAGATGCCGCAGGTCGCCCCGTACTCGGGCGCCATGTTCGCGATCGTCGCCCGGTCGGCCAGCGAGAGCGCCGTGACGCCCTCGCCGTAAAACTCGACGAATTTGCCGACCACGCCCTTCTTGCGCAGCATCTCGGTCACGGTGAGCACGAGGTCGGTCGCCGTCGCGCCCGCCGGCAGCGAGCCCTTCAGCTTGAAGCCCACCACGTGGGGTATCAGCATCGAGAGCGGCTGGCCCAGCATCGCCGCCTCGGCCTCGATGCCGCCGACCCCCCAGCCGAGCACGCCGAGGCCGTTGATCATCGTCGTGTGCGAGTCGGTGCCGATGACGCTGTCGGGGTAGGCGACCGCGTCGCCGCCCGGTTGCCCGTCGGTGAACACGCCCGGCGCCAGGTACTCGAGGTTGACCTGGTGCACGATGCCCGTCGCCGGCGGCACCAGCCGAAAGTTCTGGAAGGCCTGCTGCCCCCAGCGCAAGAACGAGTAGCGCTCGCCGTTGCGCGCGAACTCGAGCGCTGCGTTCTTTTCGAGCGCGTCGGGCCGCCCCGCCACGTCGACCTGCACCGAGTGGTCGACCACCAGGTCGACCGGCTGCAGCGGGTTGATCTTCTTCGGGTCGCCGCCCAGCTTCTGCATCGCGTCGCGCATCGCCGCGAGGTCGACCACCGCCGGCACGCCCGTGAAGTCTTGCAAGACCACGCGGCTCGGCCGGAAGGCGATCTCGCGGCTCGGCTGGGCTTTCGCGTCCCAGGTGGCGAGCGCGCGCACGTCGTCGGCCGTCACCGTCTTGCCGTCCTCGCAGCGCAAGAGGTTCTCGAGCAGGACGCGCAGGCTGAAGGGCAGCCGCTCGACCGGCAGGCCCTGCTTGGCCAGCGCGTCGAGGCGGTACATCGTGTAGGAGCGGCCTTCCGCCCGGAGGGTGGCCCGGGCCCCGAAGCTGTTCAGCATGGCGGTTCAAACCTCCGGCGCGAAGGCGGCGGCGCCGACCAGGCCCGCCGACGCGCCACAAAAAACGCGGGGACGGGGCCGCTATCGCAGGTTTCTCCGCCTACCGCAAGCCGCGCTGGCCGCGCGCGCCCGGCCAGAGCCCCGCGGGGCCTCGCCCCGCGCCGCCCGAGGCCGCCCCCGAAGGCGGGCGCGCGCCCTCGGCCGCCGCGCGCCCGCCCGGCCCTGAACAAACGCCGCGCGATCGGGCGCCCCCCGCGCTGAACAAAGCCCGCGTGAACGGACGCGCCCCGCCCGGGCACCCCGCCCCGCGACGGGCCGCCCGCGCGAGGGGCCGCCCCGCCGGCCTCGGGCGCGCCGGGCCGCCCCCGCAAGAGGCCGCCCCGCCGGCCTCGGGCGCGCCGGGCCCCGGCCGGGCGCGTAGCCGATTACGCCCCGCCGCGAAGCGCTCTCGGGGCTTGAAAACCGCTCGAAAATAGCCCATCTGTGGGCCCGTCCCGACCCCCGGGCCCGAGGTGCTTTGCGATGCAACTCCGCCACGCCGCCGACTACCGCACGCTCTTTTGGGCCTTCGTGCTCTTCCCGTCCGTCGCCCTCGCCCAGTACGTGAACCCCGCGCTCGCCGGCTGGCTGCTGCCGCTCGGCCTGTACCTGGGCTTCTGCGCCGGCGTCTTTTCGCACAACCAGAACCACTGCCCGACCTTCAAGGGCAAGCGCGCGAACGCCCTCTACGCCGCCTACCTCTCGTTCTTCTACGGGTACCCGACCTTCGGCTGGATCCCCACGCACAACTTGAACCACCACAAGTTCGTCAACAAGAAGGGCGACGCCACCATCACCTGGCGCTACACCGAGAAGAACACCTGGACGGTCGCCTGGACGTACTTCTTCATCTCGGCCTACTGGCAGAGCGGCCCGATCAAAGAGTACATCCGCAAGGCGAAGGCGTCCGAGAATCGAGCCATCTTCCGCCAGATCGTCACGCAGTACGTCACCGTCGTCGGCCTGCACCTCGCCTTCGCCGCCCTCGCCGTCTACCTGCACGGCCCCAAGCTCGGCGCCCTCGTCTACCTCTCGGCCTTCGGCCTGCCCGCGTTCTTCGCGCTCTGGTCGATGATGTTCATCAACTACATTCAGCACGTGCACTGCGACCCCTGGTCGAAGCACAACCACTCGCGCAACTTCGTCGGCAAGCTCGGCAACTTCCTCGTTTTTAACAACGGCTTCCACGCCGTCCACCACGAGAACGCCGGCGCCCACTGGAGCAAGCTGCCCGAACTGCACGCCCGCATCGCCGACCAGATCGACCCCGAGCTCAACCAGCAGAGCATCTTCGGCTTCTGCCTGCGCGCCTACCTGCTCGGCGCCTTCTCCGAGCGCTTCCGCACCCGCCAGATCGGCCGCGCCGCCAGCAACCCCCCCGAGGGCCGCGCCGCCCCCGCCCCCGCGCCCGACGAGATCTCCGCCGTCGGCGCCGGCGTCAACGCCTCGATGGTGTGAGCGCCGCCCGCCCGAACGCCTCGATGGTGTGAGCGCCGCCCGCCAAGCGCCCGGCAGCTTCGGGCGCCGCTCGGTCGCGTGCGCACCCCCCCGGCCGCCCTGAGCTCGCCCGGCGAGCCCGCAGCGCAGGGCGCCCGCCCCCCGGCGCCGGCGCGCCCCGGCCGCGCGGCGCTCGAAGGGCCAGGGGGCGCGAAAAGGGGAAGAGTGGGTCATAAACCCGGGCGCCCGCGCGGGGCCGCGGTGTACCATACCCGCCATGACGCAAGGCCCTCCCGGCGGTTATAACCCTCCCCCTGGCGGCTACGGCGGCCCCCCGCCCGGGGGCTACGGCGGGCCCCCGCCCGGGGGCTACGGCGGGCCGCCCGGCGGCTACGGCGCCCCGCCCCAAGGCGGCTACGGCGGCGCGCCCGGCTACGGCGGCCCGCCGGCGCCCTACGGGGGCTTTCCGCCGCCGGGGCCCCTCGCGCCGGGCGGCGGCCCCGCCAACCTCGCCGCCCTCACCCACCGCGAGCCGGTCACGGTCTTGCTGCTCTCGATCGTCACGTGCGGTGTCTACTTCCTCATCTGGAAGTATCAAACCACCGAAGAGCTGCGCCAGGCCTCGGGCGACAACAGCATCAACCCGATGCTCGACATCGTGCTCACCGTCGTGCTCTGCGGGCTCTGGGGCGTTTACGCCGACTACCGCAACGCCAAGAAGCTCTTCGAGCTCGCCCAGGCCGCGGGCATGCAGCGCAGCGACCAGTCGACCATCGTGCTCGTGCTCGACCTCGTCGGCCTCGCGTTCGTCTCGACCTTCATCTTGCAAGGCGAGTACAACGCCCTCGCCCAGGCCGCGCAGGGCCGCCAGCTGCCGCGCTGAGGCCCGCCGCCGCCCCCGACGGGCGTCGGGGGCGCCTCCGGCCAGCACGGCGGTTTTTTAACCAGGCAAACTCGACCCTCTCGCCCGAGGGCCAGGTCCACTCGGCGAAGCGGCCCCGCCCCCGCCCCAGCCGCAGCACCGTCGTGCAGCGCGTGCCGTAGTCGGCGTCGGGCATGTCGATGAAGGCGGGCGAGAGCGCGCGCTCGACGGCGAGGCCGACGCCCGTGTCGGGCAGCTCGCCGTCGGGGGCGGCGGCGCGGTCGACGAGCGCCTCGAGCAGGGCCTCGTCGGCCGCGGCGGCCCCCACGCGCGCGGCGAGGCGCCGCACCTTGGGCCAGGGCGTGTCGAGCTCGGCGTTCGAGAGCGCATGGACGCCGGGCGCCACGGGCTCGAGGCGGTCGGGGCGGCTGCCGTACCAGAAGAGCTCGTCGGGCGTGCCGACGAGCAGGTTGAACCCCGCGTACGCGTCGCGCTCCCGGCGCACCTGCTCGAGAAAGGCCCGGGGCCCGGCGCCGCTCAGCAAGAAGCCCACCGGCAGCGCGCCCCGCGTGCGGCGGCCGACGCGCGGGGCCGAGGGGTCGCGGTAGTTGGTGAGCGCGGCGAAGCGGCCCGCGCGCGTCACGCCGAGCCAGGTGCCGCCCGACTCGAGATCGCGCCCGGCCAGGAGGCCCTCGGGCCAGCAGGCGGCCCGCGCGGCCGGGCGGCTCCGGAACTCGTCGCGGTTGGCGCCGACCCAGAGCGGCCAGTCGGCGTCGTCGGGCTGCCAGCGTAGGCCGATCAAGCACATCACGCGCCCCGCTGCCAGACCCCGCCCCGCGGCAGCTCGACCACGAAGCGCCCCCCCCGCTCGGCGTCGGCCACCCGCACCTCGCCCCCGTGCGCCCGCGCGATCTCGCGCGCGATGCCGAGCCCCAGCCCCGTGCCCTCCGGCGCCGCGCCCCGCGCCCCCGCCGCGCGGTAGAAGGGCTCGAAGATCTTGTCGCGGTCGGCCGCGGCCACCCCCGGCCCCTCGTCGGACACCTCGATCGCCACCCGCCCCCCCTCGGCCCGCACCCCCACCCGCACCCGCCCCCCCCGCGGCGAGTAGCGCACCGCGTTCTCGATGACGTTGCGCAGGAGCCGCTCGAGATCTTCGAGCCTCCCTCGCACCATCGCCCCGCCCGACTCGTCGCCGATCTCGACCACGACCTCGGACTCGGCCGCCAGCGGCGCCAGCGACCGCGCCACCTCGCCCGCCAGCGCCGCCGCCGACGCCAGCTCGTCGGCCTCGGGGCGCTCGCCCGCGATGCGCGCGAGCGTCAGCAGATCGTCGGCGAGCTGCCGCAGCCGCCGCGCCGCCTGGTACGAGGCGGCGATCGCGCGCTTGTAGCTCTCCGCGTCGCGCTCGCGGCGCAGCGCCTGCTGCAGCTCGCCCTGCAGCGCCGCGATCGGCGACCGGAGCTCGTGCGCGGCGTGCGCGATGAAGCGCTCTTGCGACCGGACGAGCCCCCCCATCGTCTCGATCATCGTGTTCACGTCGCGCCCGAGCTGCCCGAGCTCGTCGTCGCGCGCGCGCGGCGAGTCGGGCACGCGCGCCCCGAGGTCGCCGCCCGCCACCCGCCGCGCCACCGCCGCGATGGCCTCGTGGTCGCTCGTCAGCCGCTTGACCACCCAGCTCGCCACGAGCGCCGCCCACGCCACCGCCACCACGAAGGTGAGCAGCATCGCCTTGTCGAGGTAGGCCTCGTTGGCGTCGAGATCGTCGCGCAGCGTCGCGAGCAGCATCGCCCGGCCGCCGCCCCCCGGCACCGGCACCACCACCCCGCGCAGGGGCTTGCCGTGGTACTCGAAGTCGAAGGGCTCGCCCGGCCGGTGCGGCAGCGAGCCGAGCGCCGGCGGGTCGCGGTCGAAGGGCTCGGTCAGCGCCAGCGGCGTCGAGACCTCGTCGTAGATGACCCCGTACGTCGTCAGCGGCCGCACGTCGGGCGAGCTCGGCCCCGGCCGGCTGCTGAAGCGAAAGCCGTGCGCCGGCGCCTCCGCCGCCTCGCGCCGCGCCACCCCGATGAGCTCGGCGTCGAGCTGCTCGAGCTGCAGCGAGTTGAACACGTACGAGACGACCGTGAACGCGAGCCCCAGCGTCACCCCCGTGACGACCGTGACCGCGGCCGTCATGCGGGCGCGCAGGCTCAACGCTCCGTCCGCAGGCGGTAGCCCACCCCCCGCACGGTCTCGACCATCCAGGCGTACTCGCCCAGCTTGTCGCGCAGCCGGCTGACGTGCACCTCGAGCACCCCCGAGCCCGGGTCGAAGCGCAGCTGCCACACCCCCTCGAAGAGCGCCGCCCGCGGCACCGCCCGCCCCACGTCGTCGGCCAGCCGCGCGAGCAGCGCGAACTCGCGCTGCGTCAGATCGACCTTGCGCCCCTGCACCCGCGCCTCGCGCGCCAGCCGGTCGATCTCGAGCCCCCCGTGCCGGAACACCGCCGGCGGCACCGCCCGCCGCGTCAGCGCGAAGAGCCGCGCCAGGAGCTCGTCGATGTCGAAGGGCTTGACCAGGTAGTCGTCGGCCCCCGTCCGCAGCCCGAGCACCCGGTCTTGCACCTCGCCCCGCGCCGTCAGCATCAAGATCGGCGTGAGCACCCCCGCCCGGCGCAGCTCGTCGCAGAGCGTGAGCCCCTCGCCGTCGGGGAGCATCCAGTCGAGCACGACCACGTCGTAGGGCCCCGCGCCCGCCTTCGCGCGGGCCTCGCCCAGCGTCTTGCACAGGTCGAGGGCGTGCCCCTCTTCGGTGAGCACGCGGTCGAGCAGCTCGGCGAGCTGGGGGTCGTCTTCGACGAGCAGGACCTTCACGGCGGCAGGGCGGCCAGACTACCGCCCGGCCGGACAAACGCACCTTACTCTCCCGTAAGGTCGGGGCCCACCGCGAAAGGCCCCGGCGCCCCCCGGCCGGGGCCCACGCGCGAGCCCAACGCCCGCGAGCTCGAGCGCCACCACGCGCGCGGCGCCCCCCCCTCAGTGCGCCTTCGCCGCGTGCTCGGCCGCGGGCGCCGCCGCGTCGCCGTCGCGGCCGAGGTCGGCCACCCGCTTCAAGAGCGGCGAAGCGTAGATCTTCGCGACGTCGCGCTCGCCGTTCAGGTTGACCACGTGCAGCGTGCCCCGCCGCATGCCGAAGTCGCCCCGGAAGTCGTACACGCTGCCGACCACGAAGAGCTCGCCCTTCTTGACCTGCGCTTCGTACTCGCGCATCGCGTCGTCGACCTGCTGGTGCACGTTGCCCACCACGCCCGCGAGCCACCGCTCTTCGAACGCGTCGAACTTCTTTTCTTGTACCTCGCGCAGCGAGAGGTGAAGCCCGTCGAGCTCTTTGCGAATCGGCGCCCGCTCGCCGCCGTAGTCGCCCAGCGCCGCCTTGACCGCGCCGCAGCCGACGTGCCCCACGATCAAGAGCAGCGGCGTGTGCAGGTGCTCGATGCCGTACTCGACCGAGCCCGCCGCGCTGTCGATCTGGTTGCCGATGTTGCGAATGACGAACAGGTCGCCGTCCGGCTCGTGGTCGATCGCCTCGTCGTGAAACCGCGAGTCCGAGCACGCCACCACCGTCGCCCGCGGGTGCTGCTCGTTCAAGAAGGGCGCAAAATGCTCGGACGGGTGCGACGCCGTGAACTTGCTGTTGTCGTCGAGCACCCGCGTCAGCATGTGCGCCGCCGCGTCGATCGACGCGCGCCCCACGACCTTCGGCGGCTTCACCCCGCCCTTCTTCGTCGAGGCCTCGGCCACCGCCATGGCCCCCTTGTTCTTCGCCTCTTTCGCCCGGCCGCAGCCGCCGAGCGACAACGCCGCGAGCAGCGCCAGGGCCAACCCCCCACTTTGCCGCCGGCGAATCTTTCTCGTCATGGTAAAAGCTTCACCCTCGCGATGTGCAACCGTCAACCCCACACGCCCGAGCGCGCCGGCCGCCTGCGATCGCGACCCCGGGGGCCGGCTCGCTAGACCTTCGCGCCTGACAGACTAACGCCCTGCGACCCGGGCGCACCTTACTCCTGTGTAAGGTGAACACCTCACCTTACCCTTGCAAAGACCTCGCCTACCCTCGATCTGGCCCCCCCCGCGCCTCGCCCCCTCGTTGCTACCCCGCCGCGCCACGATCGGCGCCCACGCGATCGGCCCAGGGTAACCCCCCTCAGCGCCCTCGCCGACGCCGCCCGGGCGCCTTCGGCGGCGCCCCCTCGGGCTCGAAGAGCACCACGCGAAGCTCGGGCAGCCCCTCGAACGCCGCGATGATGAGCGGCCGCACCATGGACCACGCGAGCCCCCCCAGCCCGCAGCCGAGCGGCGGCACCGCGATCGAATCACCGCGGCCCGTCTCGATCGGCATGGCCCCCGACGCTAGCGCAGCTCAGCCCCGGTTGCGCCGCCCGAAGTCGTCGGCAACTTGTTGCAAGAACGACAACCGCCGCTCGAGCTCGCCCCTGGGCGGCGTCACCGCCGCCGGCGTACGCGTCGCCCCCCGCTGCCCGCGCAGGTACGCCCGTAGCCCCGGCAGGTAGAGCTCGGCCTCGCTCCCGACGAGGCGCGACAGGCTTCGCTTCGGCCCCTCGATGCGCAACGAGACGAGCTTGGTCTCGGCGTCGACCTCGGGCGCCTGCAACCTGCGCCAGGCAATCTCCGGGTCGTCGGGCACGAAGACGTGCCGCACCACCCCCACCACCTCGCCCCTGGCCACCAGCTCGGAGCCCGCCTTCAACCCCCCGTTGCCCCCCGGCAAGGTCGAGAGCACCCGCACGCCCACCAGAAAGCTGTCGCGCCAGGGCGGGGGCGTGCGCCGCGGCGCCACCCGGACCTCGCCCACCCAGATCTTGATCGGCCCCGAGAGCGCCGCCCGCACCTTCTCGCTGCACGCCGCGGCCGGCAGCGCCGCCACCAGCCGCCCGACCTCGCGCAGATCGGCCTGCCCGAAGAGCCCATGCACCGAGCCCTCGAGCGCCTCCATCAGCGGGCCGTAGAGGGCCGCCTCGCCCGCGCAGGCCCCGTAAAACTCGGCCTTGTCGCGCCAGGGCACCGGGCCCGTCACCGGCAAGAGCGCCCCCCACGCCTCGCGCGGGAGCTGCGCCACGAGCCGCGTGAACACGTACGTCGCGTCGGTTTGGTCTTCGAAATAATCGACCGCCAGCCCGTAGAGCGCGCTCTTTCGCACCTCGCCGGGCCCGAAGGCGACCATCGCCGCGATCTGCCGCACCACCCACGCGCCGACCTTCGCCGCGGCCCGCCCGCCCCGCCTCGCGTCGAGGAACACCTGCCGCAAATGCATCATCGCCCCGTACCCCGGCGCCCGCTGGTGAAAGGCCACCCAGAACGCCGCCGCCAGGCCCGGCGCTTCGCCCCCGAGCCGCACCTCATGCGGATCGACATGCGCCGCGCTTCGCCCCCCGATCGTACGCGCCCAGAGCTCGTCGAGCTCATCGCGCCCCGTCCCGATCTCGGCCAGCTCGTCGTACCAGCCGTTCGAGCCGACGCGCGGCGGCCTGCCGACGAGCTTGTCGCGCCCCCCGCGCGGCCCGCCCCGCGAAGGCCCGCGTGCAGCCCCCCCGCGCGACCCGACCCCCCCGCGCTGAGCGAGCCCCTTGCGCGACCCGACCCCCGCGCGCTCACGAGCGGGCCCCTTGCGCGACCCGCCCGCCGCGCGCTCGCGAGCGGGCCCCTTCCGTGACTCGCCCCCCGCGCGCTCGCGAGCAAGCCCCTTCCGCGGTTCAACCCTCGCGCGCTCACGAGCAAGCCCCTCGCGCGGCTCAACCCCCGCGCGCTCACGAGCAAGTCCCTTCCGCGGTTCACCCCCCGCGCGCTCACGAGCAAGCCCTTCGCGCGGTTCAACCCTCGCGCGCTCACGCGCGGGCCCTTCGCCCCGCTCGCGCGCGCCTTCACCCGGCACCGCGCGGGCGGGCCCAGCGTACGCGCGCAGCCGCAGCCGCCGGCGCTCGAGCCCGCCCTCGCCCCCGCCCTCACGCCGCTCGTTCGTGTCTCGCCGCGTTCTCGTCGCCATGCGGCCTGCGAGGCTAATCTCACCCACCCTCGGGACGCTAAGAATCGTGCGGGCGCGGCTGCCCCCGAGGCCCCTCGGGGGCAGCGCACGCCCCCTCGTGCCGCGCGGCCTCGGGCCAATTCGACGCACCAAGCCCGCCCCTTCGCCGGGGCCCGGGCTCCCTCGGGCTTTGGCCTCCGGGGCGAGCGCGCGAAGCGGCTCGCGACGCTCGAGCCCTGCCTCCGGGCAGGGCTTTGATGGCCGTTTCCGAGGGAGTTCGTTGCCCCCGACTTCAGTCGGGGGCGAAATCCGCCCCGGGGCCCGGTCACCGCTCGCCCCCCGCGCGGGCGACCCCCGGCCCGGGCTCAGGGCTCGATGGTGAAGACCTTGGCGCTTTGCGACTGGCCGAGGCCGAGTCGATCGATCTGGCTGCCGGCGACGACCGCCACGCCGTCGACGACCTTGATGGCGGCCGGCGCCAAGAACGAGGCATCGTCGCCATCGTCGAACACCCCCACCGCCTCGAAGGAGCCGCCCTGCAGGGTCAAAAGCAGGAGCTCGTTGGTGGCGGCGTCGGAGGCGACGAAGCGGCCTTGGCCCAGCGCCGCGATGCCGAAGGGCCTCGTCAGGGCCGGAAAGATGTTCAGCGCCTCGAGGTCCAATTCGGACGCCGGGGCGTCGGGGCGCAGGACGTAGAGCTGCGCGCCGTCTTCTTCGGCGAAAATCTTCAGCTCGGAGCCGTCGTACGTGATGGCGGCGAACGCGAAAGACTCTTGATGGAGGAAGACGAAGTCGACGTCTTCGTACCAGGCGGTCACCTTGAGGTCGGCGACGGCCGCGGGGGGGATGGGCGAGCCGGGCAAGCCGGCGGGCGCATCTTCGGTGCCGGCGGGGTTGTACCGGAAGATGAAGCCCGTATCGCCGCTGGTGTCGGGCACGTAGATCATGGCGCCGTCGGTCGCGATCTGGCCGCAGCCGCCCGCCACGTACTCGTCGTCGACGATGAAGCCTTGGTTGTCCACGTTGACCGCGGACGAGAGCAGCGGGGTGACGGCGACGTCGTCGGGCCCGAGGAAGGTCTCGCCGAGCTGCGAGGCGCCGACCTTGATGATCGCGGGGGTGACCAGGTCGGGCGCTTGGAGGTGCTGCCCGAGGCACGCGTAGAGATCGCCGTTCACGAACGCGAGGCCGTAGACGGCCGAGCTCTGCGTGTCGTCGACCTCGAAGAGCTTCTCGGGGCTGTTCGCGCTCCCAGGGCGGAAGCGGTAAATGCCCGCCACCTCGTCGAGCTGGTTGCCCAGCGTCGAGACGAAGACGGTGCCGTCGGCGCCGACCGCGACGTCGAAGGGGTACACCTCGCCCGGCTCCTCGACGTCGCCGCCGCTGAGGACTCGTTCGAAGGGCGCCGGCAACCCGCCCCCCGTGCCCCCCGTGCCGCCCTGGCCCCCCGCGCCGCCGGCCCCCGCCGCGCCGCCCTGGCCCCCCGCGCCGCCGGCCCCCGCCGCGCCGCCCTGGCCCCCCGCGCCGCCCCCGCCCCCCGCGCCGCCGGC
>DASTPP010000121.1:0-18974 GCA_035762175.1 Polyangiaceae bacterium
GCACCCCGCGCGGCTCCCCCCCGCCTCCCGGCGCCCCCCCCCGCCCCGGGGCGACGCGGCCGCCGCCTCCGCCTCGGCCGCCCGCCGCTCGACGAGCGGGCAACGCGGCCGCCCCCGCCGCCCCCGCGGCCCTCGGCGCCCCGCCCCGCCCCGGGGGAAACTTGGGGCCGCCGCCGCAAGGGTGATAAAAACTTTCGTGCCGGCGATGCCGAGCTCGAGGCCTCGCACGACCGGGGCTACCCCCCACGAGGGAACATGCGCACTACGGCCCGCCGAACCACCCCGCCCTTGCTGCTGGCCGCCCTGGCGGGCCTCGCCGCTCCGGCCTCTGCCCAGACGCCCAGCCCGACCCCAGCCGCCCCGCCGCCCGGCGCGGCCGCGGGCCCCGGCGCCGCAGCCTCTGCCGACGCGGGCCCCGGCGCCGCGGCCTCCGCGGGCGCGGGCGCCGGCGCCGCGGCCTCCGCCGACGCGGGCCTGGCCGCTTCTTCGGCGGCGCCCGGGGGCGAGGCCGGCTTCCTGCGCCGCGACCCCTCCGCCGAGGGGCTCTACGCCGCGCCCACGCTCACCGGCTCGACCGGCCTCGTGCGCGTCGCGAGCGCGATGCTGCCGCCGGCGGGCACCTTCCGGCTGCAGGTGCTCTACGAGTACTTCAAGGCGAGCGGCTTTCTCTGCACGCGCGAGCGGCTCTGCACGAGCACCATCGGCTCCGACCGCACGACGCGCGCGGGCTTCGCCTTCGCGGGCTCGGCCGCCGTCACCGACTTTCTCGAGGCCTACCTCGCGCTCCGCTCGTACTCGACCGACAACAGCCTCGGCAACCCCTCGCTCTTGCAGACGCTCGGCGACCTGACGCTCGGCGCCAAGGCCGCGCTGCCCTACCGGCCCGGCCGGCTGCTGCACGCGGGCGGCGACCTGCAGCTCTCGCTCGTGCAGGGCACCGGCGGCGTCGGCCTCGACACCTCGGCCCTCGGCGGGCGCCTGCGCGGCGACGCCACCCTCGATCTGCGCGCGACCGGGCCGCGCCTGCCCCTGCTCGTGCACCTGAACCTCGGCTACCGCCTCGACAACTCGGGCGCCGTCGTCGAGGACGTCGAGGCCAACCGCGGGCGGCCCGTCTCGCGCATCGAGCGCTACGGCCTCGGCGTCAGCCGCGTCGACTCCTTCGAGGCCGGCCTCGGCGTCGAGGCCCTCTTCGCCCCGGGCGGCGGCGTGCGCTCGCTGCGGCCCTTCGTCGAGTACACGCTCGACGCCCCCGTCAACCGCCAGGGCTACACCTGCGCCCCCGCCCGCAGCGCCCCCGGCGACCAGTGCCTCGGCAACAGCTCGGGCTTGCGCTCCACGCCCTCGCGCCTGACCCTCGGCGCCCGCGCCAACCCCTGGCTCAAGGGCCTGACCGCCACGCTCGCCTTCGACGTCGGCGTCTCGGGCACCTCGCTCTTTCTCGAAGAGGTCGTCCCCCAGGCCCCGTGGACGCTCTGGCTCGGCGTCGGCTACGCCTTCGACCCGAACGACCGCTCGCCCCCGCAGCTCGTCGTCGTCTCGGACCCGGCGAACCCGCGCTACGTCGTCGAGGGCTTCGTGCACGAGGCGCGCGCCCAGGCCGCCGTCGGCGAGGCCATCGTGCACCTCGAGGGCGGCGACGGCACCGGGCTGCTCACCGACGCCTCGGGCCGCTTCCGCACCGCGCCGCTCGCCCCCGGCAGCTACCACTTCCGCGTCCAGGCCCGCGGCTACTACGACGCCGTCTGCGACGTGCGCGTCGCGTCGACCGCCGGCGCCGGCCGCGGCGCCGAGCCCCCCGCCGTCCGGGCCGACTGCCCGCTCGAGGCGCTGCCCCGCTCGGGCACGCTGCGCGGGCGCGTGCACAGCGGCACCGAGGGGGGCCCGCCCGTCGCCGGCGCCACCGTCATCATCACCGACTCGGCCGGCGCCGAGCACCAGGCGACCACCGACGCGACCGGCGCCTTCCGCCTCGAGAGCCTGCCGCCCGGGCCGACCCGCCTGCGCGTCAGCCAGGGCACGCACTTCGACGCCTCGGCCCTCGCCGACGTCAAGCCGCGCGAGGTCGCCTCCGTCAGCGTCGCCCTGCACCGCCGCCCCGCCACCCCCAGCGTCAGCGTCGGCAAGAAAGAGCTCGGCCTCAAGCGGCAGGTTCACTTCGAGACCAACAGCGCCACCATCTTGCCCGACAGCGGCACGCTGCTCGAAGAGATCGCCGACGTGCTCAAGAAGAACCCTCGCCTCAAGCGCGTCGAGATCCAAGGGCACACCGACTCGCAGGGCCAGCCCGCCCGCAACCGCACCCTCTCGCAAGAGCGCGCCGACGCCGTGCGCGAGCGCCTCGTCTCGCTCGGCGTCGCCCCCGAGCGCCTGACCGCCAAGGGCTACGGCGACGAGCGCCCCGTCGTGCCCAACATCACCGCTGCCAACCGCGCCCGAAACCGCCGCGTCGCCCTCGTCATCGTCGAGCAAGACCCCGACACCGGCGCGCCCTGACCACGCCCGTGCCTCGCGCCCCCCTCACCGCCGCCTCGCGGCCCGCCGCCCCGCTTCTGTTCGCCGTCTCGCTCGCCTGCCAGCCCACGCCGCCGCCGAGCGCCGAGGGCGCCGCGAAGCCCTCAGCGCAGGCCCCCGCCCCCGCGACGGCCTCGCCGACGCCCTCTCCTCCCCTCTCCCCCGGGAGAGGGGCCGGGGGTGAGGGGCCCGCCGCCCCCCCCGAGGCCGCTGCCCCGGCGCCCGCCGCCTCGTCGGCCGCCGCCGCGCCCGCCCCGCCCGCCGACCCCTCGAACAAGGTCAAGCCCCCGCCGCCCGGCGACGAGCTCGCGGCCCGCGCCCAGAAGCTCTTCGAGGCGGTACGCGACGACGACCCGCCGAGGGGGGCCGAGTTCTTCTTCCCCCGCGAGCCCTTTCTACCGCTCAAAGACGTCGCCGAGGCGGGCCGCTACTGGGATACCCTCTTTCGCACGTACAAGAACGATATTCGCGAGCTACACCGCAAGCACCGCCGCGACCTCGAGGGCGCCTCGTTCGCCGGGCTCGATCTCGGCTCGGCGCCGACTTGGGTCAAGCCCGGCGACGAGTACAACAAGATCGGCTACTACCGCTCGTTTCACGCCAAGCTGCGCTACCGCACCGCCGCGGGCGCCGAGCGCTCGTTCGACGTGCACACGCTCATCTCGTGGCAGGGCGCCTGGTACATTACGCACCTCTTGCCGTTCAAGAAGTAGGCGGCGAGGGCGGCGCCGCGAGCGCGCGCTCACCCGCCCGGAACGCGAGCGCCGAACGTACGCCCTCCATGTACGTGCATCTCGGCTGTCCCGGAAGGCCTCCGGGGTGTTCCGGAAGCCACCCCCCCTGTTCCGGAAGCCCCGCCCCTGTCCCGGAACGCGCCTAGGTTTGCCCGGGAAGCCGCGCCCATCTGCCCGGGAAGGTGAGGGGCCCTGTCCCGGAAGAGAGGTCGCACTGTCCGGGGGGCGCCGCAGATCTGGCGAGGGGGGAGGGCCGAGCGGCGGGGCAGGGGAGTGGGCGCTCGGGACGGGGGCGGGGCAGGGGAGTGGGCGATCGGGACGGGGGGGCCGAGACGTCTTGCCGAGCGCCCGCGCGGCCGGCGCCCTCAGGGCGCGAACTCGAGGGCGAGCTGGAAGTCGCCCGCGTCGTTGAACGGGTTGAACGTCGCGGGGCTCGCGCAGATCCAGCCGCAGTAGCCGCCGCCGCTCAGGTCGACCACCCGGTTGTCGCTGCTGTAGACCGCCGAGCCTGACGAGGCGGCGCCGCCGGTCAAGAACTCGCCGGCGGCCACCGCGAAGGGCGTGCCCCGCAGGTCGATGTTGCCGACGCCCGAGGGCGAGGCGTCGCACGACATGCCGACGCCGAAGGGCATCGAGGTGACGGCCTCGCCGCCGTGCGTAAGCTGCCCGCTGGACGTCGAGAACGTCTGGTCGCCGATGTCGACGAGCAAGGTCGCGGGGTCGACGCGAACCTTGCTGTAGTTGGTGCGCACGCTCGAGCCCGAGACGGCGCCGCCGGCGGTGTACTGCGAGAAGTTCACCGCGGCGCCGACGTTCGGCAGCGTCAGGTACTCGGCGGGCGAGCTTGCCATGGTGTGGCAATAGGCCGTCCAGCGCTTGGCCGGATCGTGGCCGATGTGGAGCGCGTAGTGGCCGTCGCGGGCGTTGGGGTTCGCGTGGCGAATGTCCTGGCAGCTCGCCGGCGGCGGGGGCGGCGGGGGCAGCAGGGCCTGCTCGACTTCGCCGACCGCTTCGTCCGCGGCGGCCGCGCCTTCGTCGGCGGCGCAGCCGGTCATCAGGGGGGCAACGATCGAGAGGCAGAGGGCGAAACGCGAGGCGAGGGTCGGAGCGGAGGTCATGGTCGGCGGTTCCTGGGGCGAGAGAATGGGTTGGCGGGCGGGCGGCGAGGGCGCGCGGCGGGCTCGTCGGCGGGCTTCGTCGAGGCGAGCGACGAGGCGGGCGGGGCGACGTTCCCCGGCGGGGTATCGCTGCCGTCGTTGGTGACAAGCGTCGATTGCAGCGGGCGTGCCACGGGGCCGCGCGGCGCGAATCGCGCGGGTTTCGCGCCGATTTACGCGGCCGGCGGGCGCGCAATCGGTATGCCCTGTGCGCAAGGGCGGGGCGCGCTCGAGGGGAGCAGCCTCCAGGGCTGGAGGTCGGAGCCTTCAGGCGCCGCCCCCGACTGAAGTCGGGGGCACCGGGTCACCCGCTCGTGCCGCGCGGCCTCGAACCGATTCGGAGAGCAAAGCCCGCCCCCTCGCCGGGGGCTGGGCTCCCCAGGGCGCCGGCTTCCGGGCGAGCGTGCGCGAGCGGCTCGCGACGCGGGAGCCCTGCCTCCGGCAGGGCTTGGACGGCCGTTTCCAAGGGCGTTCGCGGCCCCTGACTTCAGTCAGGGGCGGCGCCGCATCAACCAGGGGCGGCGCCGCATCAACCAGGGCCGGCGCCGCATCAACCAGGGCCGGTACTACCCCGCGCCCGGCTCGACCGGATCGTCGCCGCCGCGCAGGTTGTACTTGCGGAGCAGCGTGCGAAGGTGGCTCCGGTCCATGCGCACGAGCCGCGAGGCCTCGGAGAGGTTGCCCTTCGCGCGCGTCATCAGCTCGCGCATGTAGCGTTCTTCCCAGCGGTCGGCGGCCTTTTGCTTGGCCACGCGGAAGGGCACGCGGGGGTCGAACTCGGCGTCGGCGCCGGCGCCCGGGCCCGGGCCCGGGCCTTCGTCGCTGCCGAGCGCGAGCAGGGCGGGGTCGTCGAGCAGGACGGCGCGCTCGACGGCCGCCCGCAGCTCGCGCACGTTGCCCGGCCAGGTCTGGCGGCGGAAGGCGTCGAGCAGCTCGTTCGGGATGGGCCGGTCGGGGACGAGCTCGGCGTAGAAGTGGCGGGCGAGCCGCTCGATGTCGCCGCTGCGCTCGCGCAGCGGCGGGACGAGGATGCGCACGACGTTGAGACGGTAAAAGAGGTCGGCGCGGAACGACCCCCGGTTGACCGCCGCGCGCAGGTCGCGGTTGGTCGCGGCGATGACGCGCGCGTCGAGCTTGACGCGCTGGTTGCCGCCGACGCGCTTGACCGTGCGCTCTTCGAGGGCGCGCAGCAGCTTGGGCTGCATGTCGAGCGGCAGCTCGCCGATCTCGTCGATGAAGATGGTGCCGCCCTTCGCCTGCTCGAAGGCGCCGGCGCGGTCGGCGCTCGCGCCGGTGAAGGCGCCCTTGACGTGGCCGAAGAGCTCGCTCTCGATGAGCGTCGGCGCGATGGCGGCGCAGTCGAGCACGACGAAGGGGCGGGCCGCGCGCGCGCTCGCCTCGTGAATCGCCGCCGCGAGCACGCCCTTGCCGGTGCCGGTCTCGCCCTCGAGCAACACCGTGCTCTCGGACTGGGCGACGCGGGGCAGCGCGGCGAAGATGCGGCGCATCGCGTCGCTCGTGCCGAGCAGCGGCCCGAAGCGGTCTTCGGGGCTCAGCGCCTCGCAGATGTCTTCGTCGAGCAGGTCGATGCGCACGACGGTGCGCCCGACCCGGACGCGCGCGCCATCATCGATGTACCCCGACAAGATGCGCGTGCCGCCGACCCAGGTGCCGTTCGACGAGTCGAGATCGCGCAGCAGAAAGCCCTCGGCGGTCGCGGTGATGCTGAAGTGGTGGCGCGACACGGTCGGGTCGGCGAGCACGAGATCGTTGCCCGGCGCGGTGCCCACCGACACCTCGCTCGCCTGGGCGCGCAGCGACGCCCCCGCGTCGGGGCCCTCGGTGACCGTGAGCGAGAACCCTTCGAGCCGCAGCTCTCGCGCCCTCGGCTGCAAGAGCAGGGTACCGTCTGCGGGCATGACGATCATTTTACCACGTAGGGGCGGGCGGCAGTGTCGGCGGGCCCCTCGGGGCGAACGGCGGGGGGGCGAGAACGCCCCCCGGTTACCTCGAGCTCGAGAGGGCGTTGCGAAGCGCCTTCCGCCCCCGACTGAAGTCGGGGGCAGCGTCCGCCCGCGGAAACGGCTCGCAAAGCCCTGCCCGGAGGCAGGGCTCCCGCGGAGCGAGGCGCGTTCGCGCGCTCGTCCGGGGGCCGAAGCCCATGGGAGCCCGGCCCCCGGCGAGGGGGCGGGCTTAAGAGGCCGAACCGGTTCGATGCCGCGCGGCACGACATGGCGTCCGCTGCCCCCGACTTCAGTCGGGGGCGGAAGGCGCTTCGCAACGCTCATGGAGGCTCCGGCCTTCAGGGGTGGCGGCTTCAGCCTCCATGCTTGGGGCGGTCGAAGGGGGGCCTACCTGTCCGCGAGCCCCGCGGCGGGCGGGGGGCTTCGGCGGTTTCGGGGCGCCGGCCGAGCCGGTCTGCCCTGGCGGGGGGCCGACGGTCTGACAAGAGGGCCCCGCGTCGGGTAGCGTTTTCGATCGCCACCGCACTGGCACGAAACGTGGAAGCAGTGGGAATGCGAGGGGGGCGCGAGCGACGCGGGGGGCCGGCCGGGCCGGCGGCCGTCGCGCCACGCGAGCCGCGCATCGTACCACGATGCAACCCTTGTGCGGATTGAACCAGGAGACGTCGACCATGATGATGCGAGGGCTGATTGAACGGGTTTCGCGGTTCGGGCTGGCGGGCGCGCTCCTCGCGCCGGCCGCGTCGCTCTCGGCCTGCGCCGACGCCCTCGACGATCGCGAAGACGTGGCGTCGGCCGAGATGGCGATCGGCTACCCCGGCGACAACAACTTGCCGCCCTTCGCCATCGACAGCGACCCCCTCAAGCGGAGCGTGACCAACGGCTTCGCCATCACGACGCCCGGCCTCGCCGACCCGCTGCAGCTCTGCGAGTCTTCGTCGGTCACCGCGACGGGCTGTACGATGCGGCCCGAGTGGCAATCGTGGATGAACGCCGACCCGACCAACCGCGTTCACGTCATGAAGGGCCTCGCCAAGTGCGCGGTGGCGCCGGGCTTCTTCGTCCGCGACGCGAGCGGGTCGAAGGCCTTCCCCGGCCAGTGGAACTTGTACCCGTCCTGGTCGACCTCCCGGCTCGTCGGCCAAGACAAGCGCGAGCGGGTCAGCTCGTGCTTGCTCTCGCTGCTCAACGGCAATAACCAAGAGCTGCGGCTCTGCATCATCGGCCCGGGCGGGGCGCCCTTCAGCGACGCCTGCAGCGACCCGAGCCTTACCATTCGCGAGGGCGGCTACTACGGCGACCTCTTCGCGAACGAGCCCAAGGCCTACGTTGCGGGGCCCGACGCCGCCGAGCCTCTGACCTCGGGGCGCGCCTGCTTCGGGGCGCAGGGCAACTACTGCTGCGCCGAGGGCGACACCGCCTGCCAGCACCGCATCGTGCTCACCGGGGCCATCGTGGGCTCGCCCGAGCAGAACTTCGCGAACAAGCGCTGCAACGCGCCGCTCGTGCAGTCGGGGGCGAACTGGCATTGCCCCTCGTTCTTCTCGACCCGCGAGCCCGGCCGCAACTACACGAACGTGTTCACCGCCTTCGTGCCCCCGGCCGAGTGAGCCGCCGCGCCCGCCGCGCCCGCCGCGCCCGCCGCGCCCGCCGCGCCCGCCGCGCCCGCCGCGCCCGCCGCCGGCCGCCGCCTCACCGCCCGTCGCTCGGCCGGCTCGCCACCGCGGTGGCCTGGCCGTAGCGGCGCTCGAGCCGCGGGTTCGCCGCGAACGCGCGCGACAGGCTCGCCTGCGCGCGCTCGAACGCCGCCCCCGCGCGCGCCGGGTCGGTCTGCGCCTGGCGGCGGTAGAGCGCCCCCTCGATGGCGAGCGCGCGCGGCAGGCCGGGGGCGAGCTCGAGCGCCCGCTCGATCGCGCGCAGGCCCTCGTCGACGGCCGGGGCGGCGGCGGCCTTCGGGCGCCCGCCCGCGAGCCAGGCGTCGGCCCGATCGAGGCAGATCTGCGCGAGCGAGAGCCACAGATCGCCGCGGTCGGGCACGCGCCGCGTCGCCTCGAGCGCGAGCCGCTGGGCCTGCTCGAGCGGGGCGAAGGGGGGCTGGCCTTGCGAGCGGGCCCACGCCCCCTGCTCGGCCCGGAGCTGCGCCTCGACCATCGTGCAGACCGCGTTGCCCGGCTCGACGCGGTGGCAGGGCTCGAGCGCGCGCAGCCCCTCGTCGAGGCTCGGGCGCGGGTCGAGGCCGAGGGCGCGCTCGTGGGCGGCCAGCAGCCGGTGCGCCCGCGCCAGATCGCTCTGGGCGAGCACGAGGTTCGGGTCGATGGCGAGCAGGGCCTTGAAGCGGTCGATGGCCTGGCGGGCGGGCTCGCGGCCGTCGTCGCCGGTGTCGAGGCGGTAGGACGCGATCTCGGCGAGGGCCAGGCCCGAGTTGCCGTACGCCAGCAGGTGCTCGCCGTTTCGTTGCAGCACCCGGTCGGCCATCTGCACCGCCTCGCGCAGGGCCCGCTCGGGGTTGCCGCCGTGGTCGGCCTCCCAGAGGGCGAGCTCGGTCAGCCAGAGCGAGGTGTTGTTGTAGGCGATGAGGTACCCGTCGTCGATCGCGAAGGCCTTCCGCGTCGTCTCGATCGCCCGCTGAAAGAGATCGCGGGGGTCTTCGTTGCGGCGCTTCTGGTCGATGCCCGTCAAGGCGAGCGCGAACCCGTAGTCGTTGTACGCCCAGGGGAAGCGGGGGTTCTGGCGCAGGGCCTCTTCGAGGCGGCCGCGCGCGCGCTCGAGCAGGGGCCCGACGGGCTCGCCCAGATCGGAGAGGTAGCTGGCCAGCCGCGTGTCGGCGAGGCCGGCGATCTCGTGCGCGTAGGCGTCGTCGGGGTGCGAGGCGATCGCCTGCCGGCCCGCGTCGCTCTGCGCCCGGCGCAGCCGCTCGACCTCGGCGCGGGGGGCGCCGTGGCCCTCGGCGTAGCGGGCCTGAAAGTGGTAGGCGAAGGCCTTCTTCGTATACCCCTCGGACTCGGCGGGGGCGGCCGCGAGGGCCTGGTCGGCGGCGGCGAGGGCCCGGGCGAGCTCGGGCCCGGGGTCGCGGCCGCGGTCGACGTCGAGCTCGCCGCGCCGGACCCAGGCCTCGGCGAGCGCCTCGTAGAGGCGGTGGTCGCTCCGGCCGATCTCGACGGCCCGCTCGTAGTGGGCCACGGCCCGCGCGAAGTCGTGCTCGGCCCGGTCGCCCTGGCCGCGATCTTTGCCGTCGAGGGCGCGCGCCATGAACACGTCGCCGGCGAGCTTTTCGGCCTCGTAGAGCCACGAGATGGCGGCGCGGGCCCGCTGCGCGTCGCCGAGGGCCTCGTCGTCGCGGCGCTGGTAGAAGTGAATGAGCCCCTCGAGGTAGGCCGCCGGCACGGCCGGCAGGCCCCGGCAGCGCTCGAGGTGCGAGAGCGCCGGCGCGAGGTACTCGCGATCGAGCTCTCGCTTGCGCTGCTCGAAGTAGCCCTTGTCGCCGCTGCGGCGCGCGTCCTCGAGCGCGCGGCGGTAGAGCTCGCCGAGCACGCGCCCGAGCGCGTAATCGAGCTCGGGCTCGCGCACGCCGAGCGCCTCGGCGCGCCGCAGCTCGTCGTGGGCGCGGCCCCACTCTTGGAGCGCGAGGTGGCCGCGGCCGAGGGCGTAGTGACCGAGGCCCGCCCCGAGGTCGCCGAAGGAGCGCATCTCGGCCTCGATGGCGGCCATGCGGGCGCGCACGACGGCCTTCTCGGGGCCCGTGTCGTGCAGCGGCACCAGGTGCGCGCTGCGGACCAGCCACTCGAGATCTTTGACCGCCTGCCCGAGCTTCTGGCCGAGCTCGGCGCGCTGGCGGGCGACGGCCTCGTGGCGGGCGGCGGCGACGGCGGTGCGCACGCCGTAGCCGGCGAAGGCGAGCAGGCTGAGGGCGAGGGCCGCGACGGCGAAGGCCATCGGCCGGTTGCGCTTGCCCCGCCAGTAGAGGCGCGTCGGCAGGCCGAGGGGGCGGGCGAGCACGCGCTCGCGGCCCAGAAAGCGCCCGAGGTCTTCGGCCAGCTCGGCGGCGGTGGCGTAGCGCTGGTGCGGCTCTTTGTTCAGGCACTTGCCGACGACGGTGTCGAGGGCCTGGGGTATCGTCGGGTCTTTCGACCGGAGCGGGGCCGGGTCTTGCACGAGCACCTTGAGCAGGGTGCTGACGGCGCTGTCGTCTTCGAAGGGCGGGGCGCCGGCGAGCAGGTCGTAGAGCGTGGCGCCGAGGCTGTAGACGTCGCTGCGGGGGTCGACGCTGCGGACGTCGCCGCGCGCCTGCTCGGGCGGCATGTAGCTCGGCGTGCCCATGATGGCGCCCGACTGGGTCAGGCCCGTGGCGGTGCCGCTCGTCTCGCGCGCCAGGCCGAAGTCCATCAGGACGGGGCGGAACGCGGGGGCCCCGCCCGCGGCGCCCGCGGCCGGCTCGACCATGATGTTGGCGGGCTTGATGTCGCGGTGAATGATGCCGAGGCGGTGGGCCGCGTGCACGGCCTCGGCCACGGTCTTCATCACGCGCACCTTCTCGTCGCGCGTCATCGACGCCGCGGCCTGGGCCAGCGGCGACCCGGCCACGAGCTGCATCGCGATGTACGCCTTGCCTTCGACCTCGCCCACCTCCAAGACCTGGCAGACGTTCGGGTGGTCGAGGCGCGCCTGCGCCCGCGCCTCTTGCAGAAAGCGCTTCGTCGTGAAGGGGTCGGCGCCATAGATGAACTTGATCGCCACGTGGCGGCCGAGCCGGCGGTCGCGCGCCTCGTACACCTCGCCCATGCCGCCGCGGCCGAGCAGTCGAATGAGCTCGTAGCGGCCCCAGGCGTCGGGGTCGTCGATCGGCAGGCGCTCGGGCGCGGCGGGGGTCGGGGCGGGCGGCGCGCCGGCCGGGTCGGGGGGCGCGGCGGGCGCTTCTTCGAAGCGACGCGCCTCGGTCGGGCGGCGGCGCCCCTGGTGCTTCATCTTCAGGGTGGCGGGCAGGGTCTCGCCGGCCGGGGCCGACCCGGGCGCGTCGAGGGTCTTGGCGAACGCGAGGTCGGCCGAGGCCTCGGCCGCGGCGCGGCGGGCGCCCGGCCGGCGGCGCCGCTCGCGGGCGAGCTTGAGCGTGGCGTAGGGCGCCTCGCCCGGGGCCGCGGGGGGCCTCGCGTTCGGGGGGCTAGAGGCCGTCGGCGCTTCTGGGCTCGAGGGGGCCTCTGGCCCCTCGCCCGTTCGCGATGGATCGCCCATCGAATATCAGCTTGGTCTCAAGACATCGCCCCCTGTCAAGCGCGATATCTGCTCGGGCGCAAAACCGAACGGATCACCAAGAACCTTACAGGCGGTTTGCCGGGCGTTTCGCAACACCCTTTTCGAGTCCGGGGCCGCCGGGCGCGCCAGGGCACCCGCCGCCTGGATAAGAGCAGGCGCACGCCCCGCGAGAGCAAGGCCTCGGTGAGGGCCTTGTCGTCGGCGCCAGGCGCGAGGTCGTGGGCGTCGGGGCGGCGATCGCCGTCGCCGCCGACGTAGAAGCCGAGGCGCGCCGCCGACCGGGCCACGTTGGCCTGGTTCTTCTCTTGGGGGTCGAGCTGGGCCTCGATCAGGGCGAGCTCGAAGGCGCGGGCGCCGCGCTCGCGGACCTTGAAGCGCTCGGCCTCTTGCAGCTCGAGCAGCTCGCGGGCCGGGCCCTCGATGAGCGAGCGGTAGCGGCGCGCCCAGACCACGCGGGGCGGGGCGAGCTCCATGCGAACTTGCAGGTCGGGCGGGCCGCTCGCGGGCTTCTCGCCGGCCTTCGGGGGCTTCGCCGCCTTGGCGGGCCCCCCGGCCTTGGCGGGGGGCGCCTCGTCGTCGGGGGCGAGCAGCGGCGCGACGTCGTCGGCCCGATCATGCTTGAGGAACCACTGCGCCCGCGAGAAGAGCGCATCATCGAGGCGGAAGACGCCGAGCACGGCGGGGTTGCCGCCGAGCTCGGGGGCCTCGGCGAGCTTGGCGTCGAAGTCTTCGAAGGCTTTGACGACCTGGGCGGCGTGGGCGGTGCGCTCTCTGCGCTTCGCTTCGATCTCGTCGGCGGCGCCGCCCTTTCGCGCGAGGGCCGCGAGCTCGGCGTGCGCTTTCGCCATGGCGAGGTAGGCCGCGCTCGAGTCGGCGTCGACCGTTTGCATCAGGCGCAAGAGCTTGAGGTTGGTCGCGAGCGGGTGGTCGTCGTCGGGCGGGGCGCCTGCGAGCAGGGCGCGCAGGCCCTCTTGGGTCTCGGCGTCGCGCCCGTGGCCGGCGGCCTCGGCGGCGTAGGGCGCGCGCACGAAGGTCTCGACGTAGGCGCGGGCGAGGGGGGCGAGGGCGAAGCCCTGGGGGCGCAGCCGCAGGGCGCGGGCGAAGAGCGAGACGGCCTCGTGCTCGTGCCGCCGCGAGGCGCCGGTCTGCCACTTCAGCAGGCCCTCGACGGTGAGCACGTCGGGGTCGGGGGCCCGGTCGAGCAGCCGCCGCACGCCCTTCAGGCGCTCGCTCAGCTCGGCGATGCCCGCGTCGGTGGCCCAGAGGGTCGGGCGGGCGAACAGATCGCGCAAGAGCTCGCCCTTGGCGGCCAGCGCCCGGTAGTGGGCGGCCCGCTCGGGCGTCAAGTACTCGAGCTGCGAGGCGTGGAAGCGGGCGCGCGTGAACTCGAAGCGCCGCAGGCTGTCGTCGAGCTCTCGCTCGTGAAAGCCCGCGAGCTCGGCCGCCTCGGTCTTCGCCCCGAGCGGCAGCCGATCGTAGAGCACGAAGAGCAGCCCGGCCGCCGCCGCCGCGACCGCGACGTGCCCGAGGAAGGGCGCGCCCAGGCCCTTGACGAAGGCCCAGGCGCGGGCGCGGCGCCGGGCCCGCCGCCGCTTCGGGTCGGGCGCCGGCTCGGCGTCGGGCTCGTCTTTGGTCAGCTCTTGGTAGGTGCCCCAGAGCCGCCGCAGCACGAAGACGACGAAGGCGACCAGCCCCACCAGCACCGCCACCCGCACCGCGGTCTGCTCGAGGGCGATGCGCTGCTTGCTGGCGATGACGTCGAGGTTGCCGAGGCGCCGGCCGGCGAGTTCGTCGACCTGGTCGATGCGGGCGGCGATGATCTCGTCGGTGCGGTCGAGCGCGCCGTGCACCTCGCGCCCGACGTCGGCGATGCGGTCTTCGATCGCCTGGTTCGCCGCGGCCAGCGTCGCCTTCGTGAGCTGGTCGAGCTCGGCGACGCGCCTGGCGGTGATGAGGTCGACCCGGCCCACCACCCCGTCGACCCGGGCGAACGCGCGGTCGGCCAGGTCGGAGGCCTCGACCGTCGCCTGCAGCAGCCGCGCCTCCAGGATGTGGTCGACCTGGTTGAGCCGCTGCTCGGCGACGGCGTCGACCTTGCGGACGACCCCGCTCGCGATGTCGGCGATGCGGTCTTCGTGGCGCGTGACCCGGCGGTCGACGTCGGCGATCGTCGCCGCCATCGCGGGCTGCACCTTCTCGAGCGCCCCGGCCGCGAGCTTGCTGCCCAGCCTCTTGACGAGGTCGGCCCGCGCGTCGCCCGGCACGCCCAGCAGGGCGAGCAGCGCGCCCGCCGTGGCCCCGCGCCGCCTCAGCGACACGCGCGCGCCCCCCCCGGCCGGCCCGCGAGGGCGCGCGGCCGGCCGGACGAGGGCGCGGTCTCGGCGTCGGCTCGCATTCGCCCCCCCGCGGCGCCGGCCTCAGCCGAGCTGCTTGAGCATCGTCGCCGCGTCGCTAACCTCGAACTTGCCGGGCCCCTCGACGTTGAGCTGCTTGACGACGCCGTCTTCGGCCAGCAGCGAGAAGCGCTTCATGCGAACCCCCATGCCGGGGATCTCGAAGTCGAGCCCGAGCGCGCGCGCGAAGTCGGCGCCGCCGTCGCCCATCATGCGCACCTTGCCGAGGGCGCGCAGATCGCGGCCCCAGGCCGCCATGACGAAGCCGTCGTTCACCGACACGCACCAGACCTCGTCGATGCCGCGCGCCTTGAGCTCGTCGCGGCTCTGCACGTAGCCCGGCACGTGCTGCGCCGAACAGGTCGGCGTGTACGCGCCCGGCAGCCCGAAGATGACCACCTTCTTGCCCTTGGTCGCCTCGGCCACGCTGACCTTGGACGGCGCGACGGGGCACGCCTCGCCGAACTCGGTAGACTCTGTGAGCGTCGCGTCAGGAAGTTTGTCGCCGATCTTGATCATGCGGCGCACGGTATCACTTCTCGGCCCCGCTCGAGGGGCGAAACGCGGGGGCGGGGGCCCCGGGGGGCAGGCCGCGCGGCCCCCGCGGGGGTGAGGGGCCCGGGCGCCGCGCTCGGCCCGCCTTCGGCAGACAGGGCCCGGGCCCTCGGCCCCGCGGGGCGGGCGGCGCGGCGAACGCGGCGGCCTGCTTGTTGCTTTTTTCGCGGCCGGGAGGCCACGCGCCATGCTGAAACAAAATGATCGCAGACTGAACCAGAAGCGTATCGCGATTCTGGTCGCCGACGGGTTCGAGTACGTCGAACTCGTCACCCCCCGCAAGGCCCTGCTCGCGGCCGGCGCCCAGGTCGACGTCGTGTCGCTGCACCGGGGCAAAGTGCGCGGCATGAACCTGACCGTGCCGACGAAGACGATCGCGGTCGATCGTACGGTCGACGAGGCCGACCCGGCCGATTACGACGGGCTCTTCATTCCGGGCGGCTTCGTCAACCCCGACTTCTTGCGGCAGAGCCGCGCGGCGCGCGAGTTCGCCCGCGCCTTCGACGAGGCGAAGCGCCCCGTCGCGACGCTCTGCCACGGTCCGTGGTTGCTCGCCTCGGCCGAGCTCGTGCAGGGGCGGCGGCTCACGTCGTGGCCCGGCATTCGCGACGACATGGTGCACGCGGGCGCCATCTGGCGCGACGAAGAGGTCGTGCGCGACGGCAACTGGGTCTCGAGCCGCAGCCCGGCCGACCTGCCCGCGTTCGTGCCGGCGATGCTCGACCTCTTCGCGTCCGGCATCGCCATCAACGGCTGGGTCGCCCCCGCCGGCGACGTCGCCTCGTCGCCGAAGCTCGACCGGCCGCTCGATCTGGCCGTCAAGGCCGCGCGCCTGCTGCCGGGCCCGACCATCCCGGCGCTCGCCGGCGCCGCCTTCGGCTTCGCCGTAGGCGCCCTCGCCGCGCGCCGGGCCTGAGACACGCCCGGCGTCGCCCCGGACTCGAAAAAGGCGTTGCGAAACGCGAAGGCTGCCCCCGAGTGAACTCGGGGGCCGCGAACGCCCGCGGAAACGGCCACCAAAGCCCTGCCGGAGGCAGGGCTCTCGCGCCGCGCGCCGCTGCGCGCGCTCGCCCGGAAGCCGCCGCCGCCCGCGGGAGCCCGGCCCCCGCCAAGGGGGCGGGCTTTGCGCGCCGAACCGGCCCGCTTCCGCGCGGCACGAACGGGCGTCCGCTGCCCCCGACTTCCGTCGGGGGCGCCGATTCGGAAAGGGCCTGGCATGGGCTTCGCTCTCCGGCGGGCAGCGGAGTAAATGCCATGGAACGAGGGTTTCGCATCGGTCGCCTGCTCGGCATCGAGCTCCGGCTCGGTTGGAGCTGGATCTTCATGTTCTTTCTCGTCACCTCGAGCTTGTCGGGGCTCTTCGCGCGCTGGCACCCGCTCTGGTCGCCCGGGCTGACGCTGGCCGTCGCGCTGATCGCGGGCCTGCTCTTCTTCGCCTCGGTGCTCGCCCACGAGCTCGCCCACTCGCTCGTCGCGCGCGCGCACGGGCTCGAGGTGCGCGACATCACGCTCTTCCTGTTCGGCGGCGTGTCGAACCTCGCGCGCGAGCCGGGCTCGCCGCGGACCGAGCTGCTCACGGCCGTCGCGGGCCCGCTGACGAGCCTCGCGCTCGGGGCGGCCTTCACCGCCGTCGGGGCCGTCATCGACGGCATGGGCCCGGGCGACGTCGCGACGCCGGTCGAGTTCTTCGCCCGGCTCGACCCGCTGGCCACGCTCTTCACCTGGCTCGGGCCCATTAACATCATGCTCGGGCTCTTCAACCTCGTCCCGGCCTTCCCGCTCGACGGCGGGCGCGTTCTGCGCGCGCTGCTCTGGGCGCGCAGCGGCGACTTCTACGGGGCGACGCGGCGGGCGAGCGCGCTCGGGCGCGGCTTCGGCTGGCTGTTCGTGCTCTTCGGCCTGGCCATGACCTTCGGCTTCCGCGTGCCCTTCTTCGGCACCGGCCTCGGCAACGGGCTCTGGCTCGCGCTCATCGGCTGGTTCTTGCTCGGGGCGGCGTCGCGCTCGGAGCAGAGCGCGCTCGTGCGCGAGGCCCTCGAGGGCGTGCCCGTCCACCGGCTGACGCGGCCGGCGCCCGCGGTCGAAGCGGCCTCGACCCTCTCGTCGCTCGTCGACGACCGGCTGATGCCGACGGGCGAGCGTAGCTTTCTCGTGCTCGACCGCGGCGGGCTGGCCGGCCTCGTCTGCCTCGAAGACGTGCGCAAGGTGCCGCGCGCCGCCTGGGACCGCACCTCCGTGCGCGACGTCATGACGCCCGCGAGCTCGCTCGTGACCGCGGCGCCCCGCGACGACGCGGCCGACGCCCTCGCGAAGATGGCGGCCGTGGGCGTCAGCCAGCTGCCCGTGCTCGAGAACGGCCAGCCCCTCGGCCTCCTGCGCCTGCGGGACGTGTCTCGCTGGATCGAGCTGCACGGCCCCGGCTCGGGCGGCCCGCTCAGCACGCGCCCGCCCGGGGGCCAGGCGCCCACGGCGAGGCAGCCGACCTGAGCGCCCGGCGTCGCCTCGCCCCCGCGGCTCGCGTGGCTCTTCGAGGCTGGCCCTCGCCCCTCGCGGGCGCCCCGGGCGTTGCCCGCGGGCGCCCCGGCGCGCCGCTCAGTCTTCGTACGGCGGCGTCGGCTTCGCGAGGGACGAGGCGTGCGAGAGGGCGGACGAGGCGTCGGGGGCGCGCGGGGGGGGCGTCGCGGGAGGCGCTCGGGCCCCTCGCTCGAGGCCTCGGCGGCTCGGGGGCCCAGGCAGGCCAAGGGGCGGAACGCCCGAGCGCGCCGACCGGACCCCCTGGCCGGAGGTCTCGCGAGGGCTCGAAGCGAGCGCCGCTTGACCGCAAAATACCGGACTTGGGGCAGGGGTTGGTCGGCGCGCTAGCCCTGCCATGAGAACGTCATTTACCCTCGGCGTCGATGGCCCTTGACCCCTCGATGTACACCCGTGCGCCCATGGTGACCGCGGCGAGCGGTGCCGCGCTCGCCCGCGCGCTCGTCGGCGCCTGCCCGCCCGGCATGCCGGCCAGCGTGAAGGGGGCCCGCGCGAGGCTCGAGCGCGCCGCCGACGAGGCCGCCGAGGTGCTCGGCGAGCGCCCGCGCGGCGGCGCCGCCGCCCTCGACGAAGACGCGCGCCTGCTCGACCAAGAGTGCGACACGAGCTGGGGCGCCCTGCGCGGCCGCCTGCTCGCCTGGACGCTGCTGCCGCCCGACCGCTTCCCCCGGTCCGAGCGCGCGACCCAGCTCATCGCCCGCCTTTTCGGCTCCTCCGGCCTGACCTTCTTGCAGAGCGGCTACGCGACGCAGAGCGCCGTCGCCGAAGACATTTTGCGTCGCATCGACGAAGGCGGCCTGCAGCCCGAAATCGACCAGCTCGCCGGCCCCGAGTTCCTCGCCCACGTTCGCCACACGCACGAGCGCTACGCCGCGATGGCCGCCGCGCGCCAGCGGGGTAAAGCGGCCGAGAGCTCGGGCAACCTCGTCACGCACACCCGCGCGCTGCAGGACGCCATCGTCGCCTACGCCACCGAGGTCTGCGCCACGATCGACGCCGGCGACCCCGCGACCGAGGCGGCCGCGGCCGCCGCCCTGCGCCCGATCGACGCGTTCCGCGAAGAGTCTGCCCGCCGCCTCTCGGCCCGCCCCCCGAGCAATGCGCCGCCGCCGGCCCGCGGCGGCGGGCAGGGCGAGGGGGCGGGGGTCTGAGCGCCGCGACGCGGGCGCGGCCGGGGACGCGAGGGCGGACGCGTTCGGTGTGGCGCCGGCGGTTTCGACCGGCGTGGCCTCACTCGGCCTTCGGCTCGTCGTCGCGGGCGAGCCACTTGGCGAGCGTCTTGCGGTCGATGCCCAGCCGCTCGGCGGTGCGCACCTGGTTCTTGCCGAGCTGCTCGTAGGCCCAGTGGGCGTAGCGCCGCTCGACCTCGCGGATGGGCAGGACGGGGCCCTCGAAGGGCCCGGGGCCCGCGGCCGCCCCCTCGCGCAGGCTGGGGGGCAGGTCGTCGAGCCCGGCCTCCTCGCCGGCGCTGAGCACGGCGAGCCGCTCGACGACGTGGGCGAGCTCGCGCACGTTGCCCGGCCAGGGGTAGGCGAGCATGCGCTCGAGGGCGGGGCGCGCGACCGAGCGCAGGCGCGAGCCGGGGTGGCGCTCGCGCATCTGGGCGACGAAGTGGTGGACGAGCAGCGGCAGGTCTTCGGGGCGCGCGCGCAGGGGCGGCAGCTCGATCGAGAGCACGTCGAGGCGGTAGAGCAGGTCGTCGCGGAAGGCGCCGGCGCGCGCCCGCTCGCGCAGGTCGCGGTGGGTGGCGGCGACGACGCGCACGTCGACCGCGCGCTCCTTGCTGGCGCCGACGGGGCGCACGACGCGGCGCTCGAGCACGTCGAGCAGCTTGGCCTGCAGGGCGAGGCCCATCTCGCCGATCTCGTCGAGGAAGAG